>CAZUQX010000001.1:0-229068 GCA_964623205.1 uncultured Candidatus Bathyarchaeia archaeon
TCTGTGAATTTTTTCAACTACATCTTACACTAACCATTTGATCGTTACGTTTTAGACGCCTATACAAAGGTTAATTAGAAGGGCTGGTGTAACATGAGCCAAGCAGTTAAGTGCTTTCTAAAGAAGGTAGGACGGTAATAGGCGGTTTTACTCTTTTTTCAAGGCAGCTCTGGCTGACAAATCAAGCGAGGTGATAGAATGTCATATTCATACAGCAACATGAACAAACCAGTTGAAGTTGACAAGGAATACGAAGCCGAAATTGAGGATATAAGCAGAAGAGGCGACGGCATAGCAAAGATTCAGGGCTTCATCATATTTGTACCGAACACCAAGCAAGGAGAACACGTGAAATTCAAGGTAACTAGGGTTGGAAACAGGTTCGCGATTGGTGAGTTAGTGCAAGCCTAATCGGAATAGTGTCTGAAACCTAGATTCGATGTAGCTATTGAGAAACTCTAAACAAAGGAGGTGTATTGCATGTCAAAAGACCCAAACATAGTATATATTGGAAGGAAACCGGTCATGAGCTACGTATTAGCAGTGATCACAAGTTTCAATTCGTCTGAAACCAAAGACGTGACGGTGAAGGCAAGGGGACGATCTATGACAACGGCTGTCGATGTCGCTGAAGTTGTCAAGCGCAGATTCATGAAAGATCTGAAGGCAAGTAAGATAACGATTGGAACCGAAGAACTACCGCAAGAAGAAGGCGGAACAAGAAACGTTTCAACCATGGAAATAATGCTAACGAGAGACTGATAAAACGGCAGATGCAGCCTTCTTTCAACAATCTCTTGTTTCTGCAATCCTTTCCCCTTTTTAAGCCTAAGATGAACATGAATTCTAGAGTCTGAAAGCTTGTGCTAATTTTTGCACAGCATAAAGTTATTTCAAGGATTGAACTACATATAAAGAGGAGATTATCTTGTCTAGGAAACTTACGGAATTTGAGAAACAGGTTTACAATTTTATCAGAGAACACGATAAAATGATTATTTCTAACGTACCGAAACACATGAGTGGTGCAATTCCCAACCTTAAGAACGCAGGACTCCTTAAAACCTTCAAAAAATCTACGACTCAGTGGGCATCAAAGAAAAAGACGTTCGTAAAGGCTATAGAACAAAACGGTACCTGACGATATCCTACATGCGCACGAAGCTGTCAGCATGGTGCTTGCAGGAAAAAGTGGGGGTAGGTTTAAACCTTTCCACAGGATTTTTAATGCAAGTTAAAATGTTAAGAGATGCTTGGACGCTCGCCATAGAAACATTAAGCTGGATAGAACTACAGCGATTAGGTGAGCGTTTAGCCTTAAATAGAACAGCGAAACAGCTGAGAATAAAAGACCCGAAGGCTATCGGGTTAGCCCACAGACTAGTATCCGAGACCGTTCGGAAAAAAAACTACATCGATTTCCTATTAAATTCAGCTCCAGCACCACTGTCCCTTAACGACTTCAAACTCGGTCCAAGGGCTTTCCTTCGCCTGTATGTGCATGAAACAAAGATGACGGATGGAAACTTGGAGAAGGCTGCTAGGATAGCCAGAATGGGGCGCTCAATTCTTGGATGGCGGGAACTCAATGATGTGGAAGAAGTTCTCGGCGAAATACTAAGCATCAACCCTGACTCTGCTTTAAAGGGGGTAGATGAGGTGGAGAAGGTGGGGCTCCTAACCTACCATCCCCCATGGTTCGTCAAATACTGTTTCCGGCTCCTTGGAAGAAAAGAAGCCCTAATGTTCTTGGAAAAGAACACGGAGATTCCACCCACCTACCTACGGCTGAATACCTTGAAGGCACCGGAAGAAATGTTGCTTAAAAAAATTGAAGACGAGAAGGTTGTTCTGGAAAAAGTTCCTCAACTCAAGCACACGTATAGGTTGGTTCAAAGCAAGGAACCCCTTACAAGAACGCAAAGCTTTCGTCAAGGTCTCTTTTATCTTCAAGACAAAGCCAGTTGCCTAGCCGCGGAAATCTCAGATCCCAAAGCAGGAACCACAGTGCTTGATGTGTGTGCAGCCCCGGGAGCCAAAACAACCTACTTGGCTCAATTAATGGAGAACAGGGGAGAAATCATTTCTGTTGACTATTCAAAGCGAAGGATAAAGGTCTGGAAGGGAGAAACAGAGCGGATGGGCGCCGAAATTGCCTCTCCAGTAGTTGCTGACGTACGGAAACCTCTGCCATTAAACCTTGCTGCAGATTTGGTGATTTTAGACCCTCCATGCACGAGCACAGGAACCTTTGGGAAGACTCCAGATGCAAAGTGGAGGCTCACCAAGAGGTCGATTTTGGGTATGGCGAAGATTCAGGGGGAAATGATAGAACACTGCTCAGAATATACGAAGAAGGGGGGTTTTCTGGTCTATTCCACATGCAGCATAACAGTGGAGGAAAACGAGATGGTAATCGAGACTTTTCTGAAGCTGCATCCAGAATTCAAGCTGGTGGATACAATGCCTAAGATCGGCTTACCGGGACTCAGAGGACTAACCAAGTGCCAAAGACTCTATCCGCATATTCATGAATGTAACGGCTTTTTCGTAGCTAAGCTAATTAAAGAAAAAGCTTGAATCCAAAAAGCTCCGAAATGTGCAGACTAGCTTTTTTGTGCTCTCTCCAAACAGCATAACGCTTCAAAAATCGTCTTTGCTGCCTGAATGGCTGTTACGCCCCTGTCATAATGAGGCGCCACCTCGACCAAATCGAAGCCAACTATCCGCTTATCACACGCCTCGGTTAGAAGGTCTAGAAGCGTTGGAGTGTCCAGTCCCTCAGGTTCAGGGTTCTGAACGGCAGGCGCAAAAGCAGGATCCAGAACATCCAAATCGATTGTTAGGTAGATTTTTTCGAAACCATCAAGGATACCCTCAATCTTTCTAACCGTTTTCGAGATGCCTTCCTTTCGTATCTGACGGGCAGTTATGAATTCGATTCCAGATTTTTTTGCGTAGTCAAGTTCTTCTCTGCATACTGCGCGGGTGCCAATCTCCAAAATCTTGGAAGGATTGACCTGCTCTTTGATTCTACGCATGAAGGTAGTGTGGGATACAGTTAGACCTAGATATTCATTTCGTAGGTCTAAGTGGGCGTCGAAGCTTACTAAGGCGACGTTTTTGTCGAGGCTTCGCGTAACTCCCAGAGTAATTGTGTGTTCTCCTCCGATGAACACTGGAACTTTCTTGGCTTCAAAGAGGTCCTGCGCGACCAAAGCTAAGCGCCCTAGAGTCAATTCAACGTCTCCAGTAATGTGTAGGTCCCCTAGATCGTGGATTTTCAGCTCCTCAATATCCACCTTGGTTCTGAAGCTGTAGCCTTCAATATTGAGGGATGCTTCTCTGATGGCGAGGGGCGCAAATCTTGCTCCGGAGCGGTAGGTGCTCGTTACGTCTAGAGGAACTCCTAGAATCACGTATTTAGAATCTTCAATGGTTTGTTGGTTGCCCGTGAAGACGGGAGATGGTGATACGAAGAGTTCACTATAACTCATATTCTGTCAGTCCTAGAAGGGAATGGGTTACATATTACTTTAGGTAGAAAAGAGATTTAGAGTTATTGGGTCTGGAGCGTTTTTGTATAACAGTCCCAGCAGAGTATTTCACAATTTTCTACTGTAGGTTTTCCCCCTTTTTCTGGACTGATAAAGTAATGGGCTTCCCACCCACTTCTTTCCGTTCCATTTCCCCTATTTTTCCATTCGATTTGCTTGAAGCAAGTAAATGTTGAATGTGCATGACCTTCTCGTTCACATTGGCATCGAGCATTTGCCCTTGAAAACGCCTGCTTCACAACTTCCTCAGGAAATTTATCCATTACATTTTTATCATATTTAGGTAAATGAGGAGCTTCTACTGGTACTTTCTTCTCAGACATAGTACTAATCCCAACGTAGATACAAGAAAGAGAATATTAAATCTTTCATTTCTTGGCAGCAAATGAGATATCCGAGTGCTCATTAACCAATTAGCAAACTTTGATTGTACAAGAGAAGATAATTTCTCGTTAGATTTCGGTATTCCTATCCATCTTGGAGTCCTATTCATATATTCTTTGTATGCATCTCCGTACTTCTCAATTAGAGAAGGCTCTTCGCTGTGTACTACTTGGATATGAAATGAGATTATCCACACTACTGCACATAGTATAAAGACCCAAGAAAGACAGCTTATGCCTATGCCTAAATACTGCAAGAACACTGAGAAATACTCGGGGTTTCTTGAAATGCGGTACACACCTGTAGTTATGGGTTTATCAAGTGGAGCGTTAACATCATATAAAGAGAACCCAGATAAGACGGGCATAATCATTCCCAGAATGCTGATAGGCAAACCTACAAAAAACCAGACTGTGCCAAGCTCCAAGGGCAAGAAGAAAGAGTAGATTATTGTGAAAGGCATGATTATGACCTGAGTAATTATCAATGCTAAACTCCACTTAATCTTCCCCATTCTCTTATTCACTACTTCTCTGCTACTGAAAAAAGAGGGAATCCAAGGGACAATAAAACCTAGAACTATAATAATCCAAGCATTCCACAAGCCTAACTCAAAAGCTGGAATAAGAGACAATTCCCTTTCCCCAGAAACTTAATTCTACTATAGTGTGGATATAATCTCTAGACTTTAGTTTTTATGACTTTTGGACTAACTTTGGTTGTAAAAAAGATTATCTAATGTTACATTTTCTGGTGAGAAAAAATACAGAAAAAGGAGGATAAAGGAGATTGCAACGTCTCATGGAACAACTAGTGCGCGGAGAGAACTTCGCTTGCCTTTTCTCTTATATTGAAGCTCTTCTCTCAGGCTTTCGACTTCTCGTCTTAGACTCACTAATTCTAAGAGAAGAAAGGTGTTGCCGTGCTTGAAGAATTGGTCCACTTTCTCATTAACGGTTCGTTCGCTGATGTGACCCTTGAATTTGGCAGATATCTCCTTCGAAAGCAGTTTTTTCGTGTCCATTTTGATCGGAGTCAGATTAGACTGGTAGGGGATAACACTTATGAAAACAGAATTATTACAACGAATCTATCTTCCCCCTCTAGAGCATCCATCTCCTCTTTTTTGAAAGACTTTAATTCGTTGAGTATGAGCTTGCTGTAAGCAATTTTTAAGAAATATTTATTATCTGTTGTATTATAGCGGTAGTGCAAGGGATGCAAGATGACGGCGAAATCAATGTTTAATAGCAAAAATCCAATGGTGTTGCTATTCTCCATCTTCTACATCATTGTTGGAGTTGTTGAAGTAGGCTATTGGGCGCTCGAGAATTTCTCTGCTCCTCCGCACATCGTAGTCCTAGGAATCTTGAGTTTAATTACAGCTTACGGTTTCTTCAGGATGAAAAAATGGTCTGTGCCCCTTGTAATCGCCGTCTTCTTTATAGGGATAACATTTGGAGCAATAACCCTCAGCACCTCTCTAGTGTTGCAGACCTTTGGAGGCGCTCCGCTGTTCCACACAGCCCTGATAGCATACATGATCATACTATTGATAGCCTTCATCTACACGATAGCTAAAAGAGAAGACTTCAACTGAAAAAGTCGGATGCCATACTCAGTTTGCTTTTGTTTTTCTCAACTTCCCAAACAAGTAAACGTCTATTTCTATTCCAGCATCTATGAACTGCTGTTTCTCAGATATCTCAACAAAGCCGTCAGCCTTTGCCAGAGTGGTTATGGCACCTGACAGACCAGTAGGAACTGGAGTGGCAAATAGCGTCCCGGTTTTGTCATAGGTTAGGTTTACCATAATAAAGGTTCGGCGTCCCCTTGCCGGAAACATTTTCGTGGACGTTACTGCCCTGAGCTTAGGCATTGTTTCTTCGGTTCGCCCAGCAAGCTTCAGAAGTATAGGGCGGACGAAGACCATAAACATAAAGAGGGATGATGTGGGATGACCGGGCAGAGAGAAAACGGGTTTATCGTCAACCACCGCGATGGTTGTGGGTTTCCCGGGCTTCACGGCTATTCCAGATATGATTACACCCGGCTTTCCTAGAGTATTCACGATTTGGGGCGTGAGGTCTTTGGGACCAACTGAAACCCCGCCAGAAGTTATTACCGCATCCGCCGAATGTAATGCCTTCTCAAGGGCTTTTTTCAGGCGATCTCTTTTGTCGGGGATGATTCCTAGGTTAATCGGTTCTCCTCCGCTTTCTAGAACCGCTGCGCTTAGGGCATTGGCGTTTATGTCATAAATTTTTCCGGGGGGAAGGGATTTTCCCGGTTCTACAACCTCCGATCCAGTGGAGAGAATGGCTACCTTAGGACGCTTGTAAACAGTAACTTCCGTCAAGCCGATGGCAGCCAGAACCCCTATCTCACGGGAAGCCAGAATCTGGCTTTTTCTCAGAAGCTTTTCACCTTTACGGATGTCAGAACCTGCCGACATCATGTTCTCAGCGCTTGAAACTGGACGGTGTATGAAGACCTTGTCTCCCTTTCTGCTTGTGTACTCGACCATAACTACAGCGTCAGCGCCATCAGGCAGGGGTGCTCCAGTTGTTATCTCGGCAGCCAAACCCTTTTCAACAACTACGTCTGGAGATTCGCCTACTGCTACCTGTCCACAGAATCGGATGGAGACTGGTTTTTCTTCACTCGCGCCAAAGGTGTCAGCAGCTTTCACGGCATAGCCGTCCACGATTGATCGATTAAAGGGTGGGATATTTATTGGTGCCACAACATCTTGGGCTAACACTCGATCATGGGCTCTTGGGAGCGAAACTCGCTCCACTCCAACGGGTTTAGCTGGAATGTTCTGTTTGAGAATCTGTTTAGCTTCATCAAAAGAAACAAGTTTTCTAAACATGCTACTCCCCCCCGATACTGTAGAAAAGATGGACCATGACCGATTCCCCCTCCCCCAGCCCCTCACGGTTTTCAGGAATAATCACATAACCGTTTGCCTTCGTCATGGTTGTGAGTACACCAGACCCTTTTACTCGAACAGGCTCAGCGAAGAAGCTGCCGTCTCTTTCAAACACACGAACCCTCAAGAAAACTCGGCGCCCCAAAGCCGCTGCAACTCTTCTGGTTAGTTTTGCCCTGATGGCGGGTCTGGGCTCCTTTTTGATCCCCAGTAGCCTCAGGAGTGTGGGTCGAACGAAAACCTCGAAGCCAATGGTGGCTGCCACGGGGTTTCCAGACAATATGAAAACGGGTTTGCCCTTAAGGATTGCCAGTGCTGTTGGCATGCCTGGTCTCATGGCTACGCCGTGCACGATGACCCCAGGTTTTCCTATTTGGTTGACTGCCGTGGGAACCAAGTCTGGATATCCGACGCTTGTTCCTCCTGTGGTGATGATCACATCTGCGTTGTTTAATCCTTCCTTGATTTTGGCGGTTATCTCTTTGAGGTCATCCTTAGCTATACCCAATTCTCTGGGCTCCGCGCCCAGTTCTCTACACATGCTAGAAAAGATTAGTCGATTAGTCTCCACTATCTGGCCATGCTCAAGTTTGTGACCTAACTCTGCGAGTTCGTTTCCGGTGGATAAGATGGCGACCCTCGGTTTCCTGACAACGTCAACATGGGTCTCACCTAACGCCGCCAGTAAACCCAAGTGATGGGGATTTAATCGAGTCCCAGCCTTTATGGCAATGTCCCCCTTCGTCACGTCCTCTCCTCTTTTAGAGACGTTTTCTCCGGGAGTAACTGCCATTCCCAGCTCGATTTTGTCCTCGAACTTCTTAGTGTATTCGAGCATAACTACGGCGTCAGTGTCTTCAGGAACTGGGTTTCCAGTCCAGATTTCTCTCGCCTCGTTTTCACGAACTTTGTTTTTGGTCAGCTTGAAGATTTTAGGATTAAAGGCGGAAACTCCGAATGTGTCTTTTGCTTTCAGGGCGTAGCCGTCTACGGCAGAGCGATCAAAAGGTGGCAGATGGTATTTGGCTCGGGTGTCTTCTGCTGTGACTCGTGCTAGTGCCGAATGAATGGAAGCTCGTTCAGAATCCAACCTTTCTGGCTTAAGTTGTTCTAAGAAAGAAGAAAGAGCAATGTCCACGTTCGTGAGTTTTTCGAATCCTTTAAGCCGCGCCAAAGTTTAGCCCTACAGAGAGCAAGAAGGTTAGTGTAAAAAAACTTATCGTATAACTGCACCGGAATAGTTGAAGCTCGGTCAGTGTTAATTAAGTGCATCAACTTCTCTGTGTGGTGTGGTAGAGCATGAGGTTGCTGAAGACTGCTGCGGGTGTCGTTTTGGAGGTTTATGTTAAGCCGAACTCGAAGAGTTTCCGGGTGGAATTTGAGGGAGATGAGCTTGTTGTGTCGTGTCGTGAGGCTCCAGTGAAGGGCAGAGTTAACAGGGAATTGGTTAAGGAGCTTTCGAGGCTCTGTAATAGAAGGGTGGAGCTTGTCTCAGGGTTTAGTTCAAGACACAAGAGAATTTTGATCAGCAACATTGAAGCAGCCGAAGTTAATCGAATCTTAGCTTCCGTTTCAGCCTCGGATGTTCCTTAGTTTTGGCGGACCAAAATATCTGTTCACCCTGAGTTTGGCAAGAAGGTTCGCGGAATGAAAAAGACTGGTTTCAACAATACGCTGTTATTAGACTCCAAATATGCTTCAGGGAAATGGTGCGGGGGACGGGATTCGAACCCGTGGAGGCCTGCGCCAGAGGATCTTAAGTCCTCCCCCTTTTCCTAGGGGATCTATCTGACCCGCTAATTAGACCTGGCTCGGGTACCCCCGCCACCCAACCTCATATCTTACCTTCGACATAAGTTTTACTTGCTCCCTGTATAGTCAGATTTTTTTCAAAGCGCCGTTTCTTATATCACAAGCCTATCTAACCGCTTTTCTTCCTGCGCTAGGGTTATAACAGTCAACATGCAAGAAGTATTTTGGCGGGAAAAAAGCTGGGCGGGTATAGAAAGCCCATTTAACTTTCTACCGAAGCCTAGCCAGGATTAGGGCACGAACGGCGGAACCACAGCCGGTGCAAGCCTCCTAACAGGGGAAGGGAGAGAGCTCGGGGTCACGGGTTCAAATCCCGTCCCGCCCGCCATCCACAGAACCAACAAAATTTCAAATCTTTGAGGATAGAGAAATTACAATTCGACGGGAACTAATATTGGAAAACGCGAAGTCAATTATAAGAAAGGCTTATCTCATTTTAACGTGTAGCCAGCCTCTTCCACCCTTCTTAAGGTGTTGACCTTTTTTGTGAGTTGGTTTAGGCGGAGCATATCTTCTGGTTGTTTTCTTCTGGTTTCGTATTTTATCTCTGACGAATTTGCCCCATCCGCCTATTGTCGAATTTGGAGGAACTGCCTTTTCTGCGTCCAAGCTCAAGTATTCTTGCACTATATCGAAGAATTCCAGAGGCTTAAAATCTCTTGTTGCCATAATCACTGTTCCTCGCTCGACAAACAGTTCCGAATAGTCTTGTTTGGCTATCCCTTCTGCTTTCACCTTGTCATCAATCCGATTTCGCCACAAATCTTTCCACTGGCCCCTTAACTCGTCAACGAACTCCTTTACTTCATTAGTTTCCATTACTTGATTCCTCCTTGCACCTCCACCGCTAGATTACTTCAGCGGATTCTTAGCCAGACAAACTAAGGGAAAGGTGCTTGAACCTTTTACTGGTTTTTGTTATCCAATAATATAAAGGTACAAGATAGGAAATTCTATACTAGTTTTCTGTACTTCTCTTCTATAATTGAAACATATAAAACGTGCGTTTCTTCTTATAGAAGTTTTCGAGGAATAATATGAAAAGGAGATTCACAACATATTTATGCATTGTGATAACAACTTCATCTCTTCAGAGGATGGTGTATGTCAGTCATCGATGAGATTCTTTGGTTGCTCAGAAACGGTGAGTGGCATGACCTGAAAGAAATCAGAGAAAACGTTGCACTGTCCAAATTTAAGGTAGAAATAGCTGTTGACTTTTTATGGGAATACGACTTTATTCAGCTAAACGAAAAAGCAAGAAGAATTAGACTTCAACCCTCAATACTTGAATTCATTAATAAAATTCAGCGCATCGAAAAAGAAGAGATATTAAGTCATTAAGCCTTTAAGTGTGTGATAGGCGTCGAGAAACTTGGACCCCTTCGATGTAGTTATAAAATAGTTCAGCTTTCCGCCTTCTTTCTTCGAATGGGGCGCCAAGAATTCCATCTCGAGAAGAAGGCGCAGGTATACTTGTAATTGTTTATGGCTTAGATTGCATCTATACATTATGCGCGTCTTCTTTGTGCCTTTGTTAGCCACACTTAAAATGTTAGCCATAATATCGAGGTCACTTCTTTTTCGAATCCCAAGGGAATAAATTGACTTTGCGCGAATTTTAGTTTCCATCAAATGAACTCCAAAAAAACAGTTTCATTCAGAGATAATGTTAGTTTAAGCTATGCCTCCATATTTAAAATTTTTGCAAATAATTCGCCGTAACAACATAAAAGTAACTTCAAAAAATACCTACAAAAGATTTGTTGAACAAGTCAGCGGGAGAATTAGGGAAAGATTATCACCTAAAACAAGAAACTTAAATTTCCTTCAAACACTCATTTCAAGTGGGATAGAATGTCAGAAATGGGCACTGGAAAAACCGAGCTGAAATGCACTATGGGCACTGGGCTTTCCTCAGGACTGTAAAAGAAAACCTGAAAGGTTTTCTCAGGGCATAACTTTTGCCAAGACCTGTTTGTTTCTGGCTGGTTGAAAAGAGGTTAATTACCTTAAGAGGCGTGTAGTTATGAGAGTGGAGTAGCTTCCTATGGTGCATGAAGCTTTGAAACTATTAGCCAAAATGTTTCTCATAATCACAGTGCTCATCACGGTTTTCTTTTACCTCTTTGCCATCTTCTTGGGACCAACATTGTTCTATTTCACGCCGCAAGGGATGAACGCCAGCATGCACCATTTGCCAGCTCTACCAGTCTGGTTTTTCACTATAGTAGGATTCAATATTCCCATAGGGTTTGACTATGGTGTAATCTTCCTGTTTATTTGGAGCGTCTTCACGGTAAGTTTTGTTGCGGCTTGGAAACTCAGAGAAAATTTCCACAGAGTAATCCGAGAAGGAATTGTTCGACCTGTTAAGAAACTTTTCGGCAACTGCCTCTTCGTAATTCCCATAATAAACAGCATGACATTAATCACCCTTATTGCACTTCAAAGCTTTCAGGAAGTTGGCGGTATCCCAACAGGAACGCCCTCTCTGCCAGGCGAGCCTTTCTTAGATTTCTTTGAGTTGTCATATGCTGCAGTGGTTGAGGAGATTGGTTTTCGAATTATTCCAATCGGCGCTTTCCTTTTAGCCTACTTTTTTTGGACTAAGAAGAAAGTAGTGACGTTTTCTTTTAGGCAAAAGCTGAAACTGCTCGTTATTGCGCCGTTGTTTCCGGATAGAGCCAAGAGAATGGTTGGTGCGAAAACGGTGGATGAATATGGAGTTAGGGGCGGAATCAGCCTGGGCGAGTGGGGGATGGTTCTCTTCACTTCAATAATTTTTGGTTTAGCTCACTTTCTTTTGGGGGGCGGTTGGGAGATTGGGAAGACTACCTCTGCTACGTTAGCAGGCTTAGTTATGGGCGTAAGTTATCTAGTCTATGGCGCTCAAGCATCCATAATCATCCACTGGTTCTTTAACGCTTACATGGAAACTTACTTTCTCTTTTCAGAAGTCTACCCCATTGCAACCCCCTTTTCTAACGCAGTAGTTATCTTCACGGTCGTTCTTGGAATTCTAGGATGGTTGGTGGTAGCAATCATAGGATATTTTAAGCTAGTTAGAGCCATCACAGAAAGGAACAAAGACTAGGCTAAGTCGAACTTGCCAAGATTTCCTCGGTGAGATTACTAATTTTAACAGTCCGTTGTTCTCTCTTTTTCATTTCCCGCAGAACCACTTTCTCCTCCTCAAGTTCCTCGGGACCAACGATCACAGCATAAGCGATGCCCCTTCTGTCAGCATCTGCCAAAGCCCTTGAGATGGAACGACCCATAACCTCGACTTCCACATACAACCCTGCTTTCCTTAGCACATCTGACAGCTCTAGTGCCTTCGCCATAGGCCCGTTTTTTACCGAAATAACTATAACGCTTCTCTTCTTTGCGGTTTTTGGGGAGACCTTCTGTTTGTTGAGGGACAGAACAATGCGGTCAATCCCTTGGGCAACTCCAACTGCAGGAATTGATTCTCCTCCAAAGAGTTGGATCAGTTTGTCGTAGCGTCCTCCGCCGCCCAGCGCCACATCGATTTCCGGAATATATGATTCAAAGATCATACCCGTATAGTATTCGAGACCCCTAGCGAAGCCCGCTTCTACCAACACCTCAAGTTGCGCTCCACTGTCTCTCACAAGCTCAAAGATTTCCCAAAGATTCTCTGCAGCAGCAAGAGCGCTCTCGTAGTCCTGAACGATTTCCTTCGCGCTTTCGAGAACCTGAAAGGCGTCTTCGCCCTTTGTTTCGAAGAGCCTTTCCAAAGTTGTTAAACATCTTTGTGAAGCATCTGTGCCACGGGCGATTGTGAGAGCTTCTTTCCAGCTTTTCTTGTCTAGCAACTGCATGAGACGGTTCTGCTGTCCTTCATCCAGCCCTTCCTGATTCAAAACTCCCCTGAGGATTCCGGTATGCCCAATCTTGAAACGATAATTTTGTAGCCCTAGTCTCTTGAGGAGGTCGTTGGTGAGTATAAGGATTTCTGCGTCTGCTTCCGGTCGGGTGGAACCGAAGAGTTCATAGTTGGCTTGCCAAAACTCTCTGAATCTTCCATATTGAGGCTCGTCGTAACGGTAGAGGCTTCCTACCGAAAAGAGCCTCATAGGCTTGGGCTCGTTCCTCATTTTGGTTGCGACCAACCGGGCGACAGAGGCTGTGAATTCTGGTCGCAAAGCAACTTTTCTTCCTCCTAAGTCCTCAAAGGTGTACATGCGTTGCCGAATTTCCTCGCCTGTCTTAGCCGCAAGAAGGTCGTAGGATTCCACGACTGGAGTGATGATTTCTTCGTAGCCGTAGAGTTTAGAAAGTTCCCTAGAAACCTGCTCGACATCTCTCATTTTCTCGGCGTCGCTGGGCAGGAAGTCCCTCATTCCCCTGACAGTCTTGAACATTTCATCTCACCAACGTTTTCACTTTAGATTAAGCTGTGAAAGAGAATAGTATACGATTTCCCCTCTACGGTTTATAACCGCAAGGATCAAGTTTTTCTTGAGGTTCTGGACGTACCGCTGGGTTCTCGCCAGCTCCTCTACTGTGACGGGTTGTCCCTCTTGTATGCCGAATATGAGGTGTTTGGCGGTTTCCTTGCCGTAATCTCCTCGCTCGTAGACTCGAAAATCGATTCCCAGACCGAAGCCTTCCCGCGCCACGTATCCGCGGCTTCTCAGGTCGCGATAAATGAGATACCTTACCCAAGCGTCTTTGTCAACTGACTGAAAACGGTCTAGGAGGTCCTGAAAATCTATCTTTTTCCCAGTTTCTTCATCCTTAAGCTCTATTGCTTCTTTTCCGAGAAGAAAGAGCGCCTCGTAGAAAGTTAGAGTTAATTTATCGTTTTCAAGGACGCCGTAGCCTCTAGAAGAAAGCGCGTCCACTCCTTCTAGTGAAGAGACCGTAACAACATTCTCCTTCAAAGAGGCGAATGTCGTTATTTCCTCAGCCTTACTCTCCTCAGCCTCAAGTTCCGATTTCCCCAATGCCAAAACCTACTAATTTTCACTTAACAGCCTATCATATAGTCTTAAGATTTTAATCTTTAGTCAACTGAGAGTTTAAACTCGTTTTATGGAGGGTGAGAATTTTTCTAAAGATCGTTGGTCTAGTCTGGATCAAGTCACCGCTGGCGATGGCTCCCGCATCTGCCCCTCTTTTTCTTATAAGGTGAACACTCTTGGGACGGAATGAAACCACAAGTCTTTTGAAAAGTTAAACCTATAATGGGTACTGCGCACGCTGATGTGGTGAGTTATGAAAAAGCTACCTGAAGTGAATCAAGGTTTTGAAGGGCTTTCCAAGATGCTTATTGCACCCATTCGATCGAAACTGTTGTTAACGGGCATTGAATTGAAGGTTTTTGATGTGTTGTCCGAGCCTAAGTCACACAAAGATGTGGCAGAAGCCATTGGCACTCATCCACGAAATACGAGGTTGTTTCTTGACGGGTTGGCGGCTATGGATCTTCTGCAAAAGAAGGATGGCTTATACAGAAATTCGCCTGTAGCGCAGGCTTTTCTTGTGGAAGATAGTCCAACATATTTGGGAAGGCTCTTAATCTTTATGAAGGCGGACGATCAGGTCCTCCAGAACCTCTCCAAGCTGGTTAAAGAAGGACCACCCCCTCCGCCAGAAAAGCCTCCATTCTCTGAAGAGGCATTGGCTAAGGGTGTAGTTATGATGGCTGAAGTTGAGCGTGCTGGCTACGCTCAAATGGCAACGAAAACTGTTTTGGAGCTACCAGAGTTTCCGTCATTTCGGAAGATGCTGGATTTGGGTGGTGGTCCGGGACTAATCGGGATGTCCATTGTGGCTGCACATCCGAGCATGAAGGGGGTTATCTTTGACCTGCCACCAGTCATTCAGAAGACTAAGGCTTACATTAAGGAGTATGGAATGGAGGATAGAATGGAAGTTCTTGGTGGAAACTTGAACCGTGGCTCTTTCGGTGAGGGGTATGATCTAGTCTGGGCGTCTGGTGTGTTCCAATTTGCGGCTGACAATGACTCAGTGGTTAAAAAAGTATGATGCTCTCAATCCAAATGGCGTGTTCGTTTCTCTTTTGCCTTTTGGGTTAACTCATGAGCGAACAAAGCCTGAATCCACCGTGTTGAACTTGTTATCTACGGCTTTAACAGGACAAGATATTGAGATCGATCAAGGGTATGTTGCAGATTCAATGCTTCAAGTTGGATTCAAGTCCGTGCGTTCACGAACTTTGAATACAGCTTTTCTACCAATGGAACTCGACATTGCAAGAAAATAATATCATGCGCACACATAACATGTGTAATGATTAAGAATCTTTGTCAACAGTTAGTCCAAAGACTTAAGCTCTCAGGTGAAGCCTAAAACTTTTTAAGATATGCTGCAGAGTGGGTTGCTAGAGGTTACAAACATGAGGGATCGTTTCCTCCTTCGATAATGCTACTCGTTTAGGTTTACCAAGTTTTGTTAGCAACGCCTCTTTCATCCGCATTCTCATCTTAAAAGACCCCGAGACTCCATTATACTGCGCAGCGGATAAATTTATTAGGAAACTACAGATTGAGAGTGACCAACAATGAACATTATCGAGAAGATCTTAGCCCGAGCTTCAGGCAAAAGTGAGGTTTCTCCAGGAGAGATAGTGGAAGCCAGCATCGATGTGGCAATGATACATGATCTAACAGGGCCGTTAGCCATCAAGTCATTCCGAGAGATTGGCGCCAAAAAAGTCTGGGACAACCAGCGCATAGTCGTTATCCTAGACCATATTGTTCCAGCCAGCTCAGTGAGATCAGCCACCCTACATAAGATCGTCCGAGACTTCGTTAAAGAACAGAACATCAAAAACTTCTACGATGTTGGTCTGGGAGGAGTATGCCACCAAGTTATGCCCGAGAATGGTCACGTCAGACCAGGAGAAACAATCGTTGGCGCCGATTCCCACACATGCACCTACGGAGCCTTCGGCGCCTTTGCCACAGGAATCGGGTCAACAGAGATGGCTGCCGTCTTCGTAACAGGCGCCTTATGGTTCAGGGTGCCTGAAGTCAGCAAAGTAAACGTGACAGGAAAATTTCAGAAACTAGTGACCCCGAAGGACCTGACGCTGAACATAGTCGGCAAGATTGGGGCTGACGGAGCAATCTACAAAGGAATAGAGTTTGGAGGCTCCACGATAAGGAACATGAGCATTGACGGCAGAATGGTTCTCTGCAACATGGCTGTGGAGATGGGAGCCAAAGCGGGCATAATCGAACCCGACCAAAAAACCTTAGACTACGTTAAAAGCAGAACCGACAAGACAGTTGATCCAGTTAAAAGCGACACAGACGCCGTCTATGAAAAAGTTCTAGACCTAGACATCTCAACATTGGCGCCACAAGTTTCCGTCCCACACTCCGTCGACAACGTCAAACCAGTATCTGAGGTGGAGAAAGTCGAGGTTGACCAAGCCTTCATAGGTTCCTGCACTAATGGTCGCCTAGAAGACCTACGATCTGCAGCTCAGGTTCTGAAAGGCAAAAAAATTGCAAGAGGAGTGCGGTTGCTAGTAATTCCCGCTTCCCAAGAGATATACCTGAATGCCTTAAATGAAGGATTGATCAAAACCTTCATGGAAGCTGGCGCCACAATAGGCAATCCAAACTGTGGTCCCTGCTTAGGTGGACATATGGGTCTATTGGCAGAGGAAGAAGTGTGTATAAGCTCCTCAAACAGAAACTTTGTTGGAAGAATGGGAAGCACAAAAAGCTATGTATACCTGGCTTCTCCGGCGACAGCTGCGGCTTCAGCTGTAACCGGAAAAATCACCGACCCCAGAGCATTAATGAAGGAGGTGCGACAAGGTTGACGATTCGTGGAAAAGCAATAAGCTTTGGAGACAACGTAGATACCGACGTCATTCTGCCAGGACCATACCTGGTTCACACAGACCCCAAGGAACTGGCAAAGCACGCCATGGAAGGAATAGACCCCACCTTCACCAAAAGAGTTGGCGATGGAGCCATCGTGGTTGGTGGAAAAAATTTCGGTTGCGGTTCCAGCCGGGAACAGGCGCCTCTGGCATTAAAGTATGCTGGAGTCAAATGCGTAATCGCTGAATCCTTTGCTCGCATATTCTACAGAAACTCCATAACCATAGGCTTGCCCGTTCTGGCATGCCCGGGAGTCTCAAGCAAAGTTGAAAATGGAGACTTGCTGATAGTTAATTTGGGGGCGGGTAGAGTAGAAGATGCTACGAAGGGCTTGGTGTTTAAGGCAGCGCAGCTTCCAGATTTCATTATGGAGATTCTGGATGATGGAGGATTAATTGAACATTTGAAAAGGAGAATTGGATCGAAATGACCGAATATAAGATAGCTCTCATCCCAGGGGATGGGATCGGACCCGAGTTGACAGAGGCAACATTGAAGGTATTGGATGCTGTTCAACAGAAGTTCGATGTAAGCCTGAACATAACCAAAGTTGAGGCTGGCGACGCATGCCTCGAGAAGAGAGGAGTAGCTCTTCCAGAGGAAACTGTGGAAGTGATTAGAAATTCCCACGCATGCATGAAAGGACCTGTGGGAGAAACAGCTGCTGATGTTGTTGTCAAATTGAGGATAATGTTTGACCTGTACGCCAACATTCGCCCCATCAAGGCGTATCCTTCGATTCCCAGTTTGAGACCTGACATAGACATGGTCTTCGTTCGGGAAAATACCGAGGACGTCTACAGGGGCATAGAATTCGCGTTAGATGACACAGCCATCTGCCTAAGAATTATAACAAGGAAAGGTTCAGAGAGGATAGCCAAAAAAGCCTTTCAGGTGGCTAGAAGGAGAAACAAGAAGAAACTGGTTACAGCCATCCACAAAGCGAACGTCATGAAGGTAACCTGCGGACTCTTCGCCCAAGTCAGCCGAGAAGTAGCACAACAAAACCCAGACATAAACTTCAATGAACAATATGTTGACGCCGCATCCATGCGCCTAATCAAGGAACCCCAGAAATTCGATGTCTTGCTCATCACGAACATGTTTGGAGACATACTCTCCGACGAAGCAGCCCAACTCATCGGAGGCTTGGGAATGGCGCCCGGAGCAAACATTGGGGATGATTTTGCCCTGTTTGAGCCAATTCACGGTTCAGCTCCTACCAGAGTTGGAAAGCACACTGCCAACCCGTGCTCGATGATCTTAGCAGGCAGAATGATGCTGGATTGGCTTGGCGAAAAGTATGATGACCAAGAATGCTTAATGGCAGCCCAAGCCATAGAAGACGCCGTGACAGAGACGCTGCGCAAGGGGATAACCATTCCAGACTTTGGTGGCAGTGCCAAGACTTTGGAGATGGCGGATGCCATGGCAGAGGAGATTCTGAAGGGAAACAAAGGGAGGGGAGAAGCGTGAAGACAAAGAAGGATTACGTGAGTATCTTTGATACTACTTTGAGAGATGGAGAACAGACTCCAGGCGTCTCGTTAACTACTGAGGAGAAGCTGGAGATAGCTAGGCAACTGGATAAGTTGGGTGTTGATGTCATAGAGGCGGGAACTCCGATAAGTTCGGAGGGAGAGAAGAGGGCAGTTAAGGAGATAGCTGGGGCTGGATTGACGGCTGAGATTTGTGGTTTAGCCCGTACTAAGAGGAAGGATATTGATGTTGCCATCGCTTGCGATGTTGGTGCGGTTCACACGTTCATTTCTACTTCAAAGGTTCAGATGAAGTATGCGGTGAACATGACGCCGGAGCAGGTTTTGTCAAGTTCTATCGATTCTGTAGAATATATCAAAGATCATGGTTTAGTATGCGAGTATTCTCCTATGGATGCTTCAAGAACAGAGAGGGGATTTCTGAAGCGGGTATGTAAGGCTGCGGAGGAAGCTGGGGTTGATCGGATAAACATTCCTGATACAGTGGGTATAATGATTCCCACGACCATGCAGGAGCTGATTAGAGATGTAAGGAGCGTGGTTAAGGTTCCCATAAGCGTTCATTGTCACAACGACTTTGGGATGGCTGTTGCTAATTCGTTGGCGGGTGTTGAGGCTGGGGCTTCTCAGATTCATGTGGCAGTAAACGGGCTGGGGGAGAGGGCTGGAAACGCAGCCTTAGAGGAAGTTGCGGTTGCTCTCAATCTTATTTACAACAAGAAGACGGGAATAAACCATCAGCAGCTCTATGAGACTTCGCGGCTGGTAGCAAAATTGACTGGGATGGCAATACAGGCAAACAAAGCTATCGTTGGGGAGAACGCCTTCGCCCATGAATCAGGAATACACACTCGCGGGGTTACGGTGGTGCCTTCAACCTTTGAGCCGATTAAACCCGAGTTTGTTGGAAGGAAGCGGAAGTTGGTTGCTGGGAAACTGGCTGGTACCAGCGGCATCAAGGCAGAGTTGGAGGAGTCGGGATTCCATCCTACTAAAAGTCAACTCGGGGAGATTGTTAAGGTTGTCAAGGAGTTGGGTGACAAGGGTAAGACTGTGACGGATGCTGATTTGTTAGCAATAGCTAGGGCGGTGATGGGGAAGGTTGTTAAGGAGAAGAGGATTGTTGACTTAACTGACTTAGCGGTTGTAACTGGAATCAGGGTTATTCCAACGGCGTCGGTGAGGCTGGTGTTGGATGGGAAGGAGTATGTGGCTTCGGAGACGGGGTTGGGTCCTGTGGACGCTGCTATCAGGGCTGTTCAGAAACTAACATCTCCCTTAGTGAATGTCAGGTTGAAGGAGTACCGTATTGAGGCTGCGACGGGAGGCTCGGATGCCATGGGAGAAGTCATAATCAAAGTTGAGGACAAAGACGGAAACGTGGTCTCCTCAAGATCAGTCCACGAAGACATAGTCATGGCAAGCGTAGAAGCCATGATAGACGGCATCAACAAAAGCCTACTAAAAAGCCGAAACAGAAAAAAATAACGCGTTACTATTCCGGAACTAACAGCACTTAAATTTTAACCCCAAACCCAACCTTACTTGTCCACGCCTGTTTACTTATTCTCCCTCGTTCTTGTTTACTTTCTTTTTCTCCTTCTTCTACCTATCCTCACGTGCAAACACCACACACGCGCACGCACGCAAAAACTCGCTAAAAATATTCCAGAACGAAGCAGGTAAAAAGAGAATATCTAATCAAGAAATAAATTAGAGAAACTTGGACAAAAAACGAAAATTATGAGAACAGAAAGGCGATTTGCTAATATTGAATGCTATCGGTCGCAGTTTTTTGGTGCATTTGACGATTTTGGACTGCTTGAAGTGCGTTCATATATAGTCACGTTTTCTTGCATAGATTCTGGTCTGCTTTAATTTAACAAAGTTATGCTGTTTTTGATGTTGGGCTTTTGCTAACAGATACCCCAACATTACCCATACTATTTTGAATCCTACAAAGGTTGTGCTCCTATAATTCCGGAATGCTGCTAAGGTCCTGAATAGTGAGTATCCGAATCTGTGACGACAGGCACCATATTCGAGCCATGATTGTATAGGGTATTTTTTTGGTGGCGGTAATATTGGCTTTTTTCCTTTATGAAAAGTGTGTTTGTTGGAGTAGATTACTGCCCATGATAGGCATGAGTCTGCTGCAAAAGCTATTGGATACACACAATTGAATAGGTCTTTGAATGCTGAAACCTTCAACAGCTGCGAGTATCCTCCATCACCTACAAGATCAGCATTTTTGCTGAGAGAATGTTCGATGTGGTCTTTCGATAGAATCGTGTCTCCATCAACACGTAATATATGTGTGTAGTCGTCAAGGTTTTCTCTGGAGAGAGCGTCACGCATTGCCATACCTACACGTTCTCCAACAAACCTAAATTGTGGATATGGCTTGTCTGCTATCACAATCTTTTTTGGCTGAACTGTTTGGTCTTTGACAGATTGCAATGTTTTCTCGTATCCACCAGGAGACACGATAACGCAAAGGATTTCAATTCCAGACATACTTCTCGAAAATCTCCTTCCATCTGGGATTTTTCATTTTACATTGTCTACATGCTTCGTGGTCTAAGCCAAGCTGATTACGTTTGTGCCAAACCTCAGAAATGTCAACATCATTAACATTACCCCAGTTGAATTGATAAGGCAAGTCCATGCATTGCATGATGTTGCCCTCAAAGCTGATGTTTAGGCTGTCCCAACATGAACAAGGCATATCCATATTATATTCGAGTGATGTTGGATAATTTTCTTGTGAAGCTTGACGAAGATAAGTCTCAAAGCTTTTGTCTCCTTCAGCAATTCTGCTTTGGGGTTTATATTCTCCAGCATCAAACGGTGGACGGACATTCTGATCAAAACAACTGAACAAGTCTTTCCAAACTTCAAGTTCGTGAAAGTTTTCTTTACATAATATGTACACAAGTCTGATTCTTTGATGAAGCTTTCTGTGTTCTTTGAACCATAAAATAGTTTTTAATGCATCGCTGAATTTGTCCACACCATATACTTTCTTGTAGGTCTTTGCTGTTGCAGCGCTTACCGTGAAATTGATCAAATCCAAATTTTTGTCCAAAAGTAGATGTCGGTTGTTGTAGGCTATACCATTAGTGAAAATTATCACTTTTGCACGAAGATACGATTTAATCATTTGAGTTATTGTAGGTAATCGAAGCTCGAGTAAGGGATCGCCGTTCATAAAAGCTGGAACATAATTGATAAACCAACCCTTGTTTTTGACGTATTGCAGCACATTGTTAATCGTTTTTAGGGGAAGTTTTGCCTGTTTTTTTATGAATGTTCCGTGTGGGTTACAGTAGATGCACTTTGCGTTGCAGATGTTTTGTGTATCGAACTGGATTACTGTTGGATGTTTTGCCCACATGGGTTTTCTGAAAACAGCTTTATGTAGCTGTACCCGTTTCACTCTGTATTTTGCGGTTAGATCTAAAGCCCTGAAATGTAACCGCCTCATTCTTGGTCACTACTTGTTTGTATTAGCATTTCAAATCTATAAGTAACTATTTGTCACTATTAGCAATGTTAAGTGTGTCCTCTGCGCGTACAAATATTTTTTCATTTGTGCTTAGGTTTGGGTTTTGGTTTCAGGAGTATTTCTGGGTAAAGGATGCCTTCTTCTGTTATGACTGCGTCCACGTACTCTAATGGAGTTATGTCAAAGGCGGGGTTCAATACTTTGACACCTTCAGGTGCTATTTTCTCGGAGCGTATATTCGTAACCTCTATTGGGTCTCTCTCTTCAATAACAGCCTCCTCTGAGGTACGAGTGTGATCCATTGTTGAGGTGGGAGCTGCAACATAGAAGGGAATCCCATGCTCCATGGCTAATACAGCCACATTATAGGTTCCAATCTTGTTCAAGACTGCATCCCTGACGATCCGGTCTGCCCCAACCACAACCTTGTCCACCAAGCCTTTGGACATAACATAACCCACCATAGTATCCGTGATCAAAGTTACTGGAATCCCATCCCGCATCAACTCATAACAGGTGAGCCTAGCCCCCTGAAGCTTCGGCCTAGTCTCAGAAGCAATCACTCGAACTTTCTTTCCCTCCTCCAACGCAGCCCTCACAACCCCAAGAGCCGTACCATAATCAACCGTCGCCAAACTCCCAGCATTACAGTGAGTAAGAACCACATCACCATCCTCAATCAACTGAGCACCATACTTTCCCATCTTCTTGTTGACCTCAACATCCTCATCCGCCATCCTCCAAGCCTCAGCAACCACAGCCTCTGCTAATGCCTCCTTGCTTCCAGATGTCTCCCGAGCCCTCTTCATAACACGATCAATCGCCCAAAAAAGATTCACAGCAGTTGGCCTAGTCTTCCGCAGAACCTCAGCCGCCCCCTCCAACTCCTTCATCAAATCTTCCCTCTTCTTAGCCTTCGAATGAAAAGCCACAAGAGCCAGACCATATGCAGCTGTTACGCCGATGAGGGGAGCTCCCCGCACCTTCATCTCCTTAATCGCAGAAGCCACATCATTAGAATTCTTCAGTTCCACCCAGACAACTTCGTTAGGCAATCTTGTTTGATCAATAATAACAACCACGCCATCTTTCCACTCTATAGTCCGCACACGTCAACACCAACCTTCATACTGATTGTGTCTCTGACCCGATAATATATTTTCTAAGAAAATAAGGATTCCAGTCCCTAACTGTGCATGTGCGCGATGCAAGACACTACGCTCAAACGCAAACATCCAACTTAATTACTTGAAAAAACCCAAAAAACTATTGAGCAACTATGGGAAGAGCAGGTAGGGGAAAACGAGAAACCCCACGTCGTCGCCGAGCGTGGGCGCTTCCCATAGTCCCCCAACGAACATTCTTCGTATAAGAGTCACACTAACCATTTATGTTTTCTGATCAACTTTTCTTGTTGATTTTTATTACAACCTCAATTGGACTTCCCTTTGGAAGCTTCAGATTCTTCCGCCAATCTTCCCCAACAGCGATAAGAGAGTAAACTCCGGAAACCTCAGCCTTAGCCTTCTTAACGAGGTTAACAAGAGCAGCCTGAGTCTCCCCTGTCTTTATCATATCATCCACAATAAGCACACTATCCCTCCGCTTAAAAGCATCCTTCGGAAGGTACAACGTCATGGTCACGCCTGAATCCTGCAAAACATAGGTTTCCTCCAGAAAAGCCGGAACCCCAACCTCCTTATTTTTCTTCGCAATCAGCAGATCAACACCCAAAGAGTTTGCAACCAAAGCCGCAAGAGGTATACCGTCAACAGCCGCAGTCAGAACTTTTGTCACACGTCCCCCTGCAAAAGTTGCAAGGGCGTGGTGGGCTGCCTGCTGAAGGATATTATGGTCACCTATGATCCAAGTGTTGTTGAAATATCCAGCCGAATTAAACTTGATTCTCCTACGAAGCTCAGCCTTCAAACCAACCAGCTTAGTCAAAATTTCCCAAAGTTCTCTAGCCCTCGTGGCGTTTGGCAAAACATGACCTTTAGCATACCTGCTTAAAACCGTCACGGGTAGGTTAGTTTTGGCAGATAACTCCCGATAAGTATACTCCTTCTTGGCTGTTCGAAGCAACTCAATGGTCATTAACCGAAGTTTCAGGTCCTCTGCGTGGGTGTTCATACTAATCCCTTTTCCATGCACATCAATATATCAAATCGTGAACGTGCAAGCTATCTATTTTGACTTGGACAGATTTATAATTTCCGTATACTTCGAATAGCCTAAAGACGTCATGATATCAAAAAAATTGGTTGTAACCCACTTAATCTCTTTCAAGAACAGAGGTGGCGGGCCCGCGGGGATTTGAACCCCGGATCTCCGGCTCCGAAGGCTTACGCATCACCGTTTAAGGTGACTCAGCGCCTTATCCAAACTAGGCTACGGGCCCTCTCAGGATAAGATGTTAGAATAGCGATTAAAGGCTAACGGCTAACTATAGAGCCTAGGTAGTTCACTTGAATTGACACGTAAAAAATTTCTGTATAGACGTTAAGGGAAGAAATGTACTTTCAGTTTGGCGGGTCCGGGGGGAATTGAACCCCTGACCCCCGGGTTAAAAGCCCGGTGCTTTAGGCGCAAGTTTGCTCTTCCTTGCTAAGCTACGGACCCTCCTAGTTTTTGGGATATGCGGTTAAATTAAGGCTTTCTATATGCCTTAAAAAATAAAGAATAATTAGCGAAGTAACCAAAAAAATTTCTGGGAAAAGAAAAAATGTGAGGGTTGACAGGGTCTTGTTTTTCTGCGTTGTCTAGGCTTTTTCCAGATATTTCAGGGAGAAAGATTTCACCATTCTCTCTTCGCCTGTGGTCATCAGGAAGCTCTGTAGGTCTTGCAGATTTTCAGCCCATTCGGTTCTTAGATTGTCTATGAAACTGGAGAAACCGGAAAAATTCTTGTGGAAGGACATTATTGCGTAATCCATTCCCATGCCTTCGCCTCCTGCCGCGAAAACAACGTTGGGGTTCTTCATAGCCCACTTCTTTGCTTTACCACTCAATTCCGGTAATCCTTTGGCCTTGATGAAGGTTAAGGCCATAATCTCGAATCCAAGCTCCGTCCAATCAGGTATAACTGTGTAATCCACTATAGCTGTCTTCTCCAGCCGCTGTCTCATCCGGGTTATTGTTGGTTGCGAAACTCCTATGATTTTGGCGATTTCCCTGTCGCTTCTCTTCGCGTTCTTCATTAGCTCAAACAGAAGCTTGAGCATTCTTTCTTTCATCATGGCTACAGATTCACAATGCGGTTAAATATAAAGATTATGCATAACAGATGGTTATGAATATGACTTAAACAGAAATAAGAATGCCGTAGTTCTTATTACCCATCCTGAAGTAGACGACAACGCTCACTCTCTGGCTTTAACGCCTTCACTTGCTCGATCAGAGGGGATTCCGTGCTCTATAACTTGAAGCATCCGACGGAATAATAAGACGTTAAAAACGCTACAAAGTGAACTTCTCTCCTCCCGCGAGAATACGCTCCAGCGCGGAGCCGAGGCTAATCAGTCCCTCGTTCGTTTTCCCAGAAACAGGAATTAGGTGAAACTGTAATCCCAGACGATGAATAGCTTGTATCATGTCTTTGCTGAGAACCCGTCTCGTTCCGCTCAATTTCTCGTCAATAACGACCTCAAAGGCTTCAGGATCATCAGACCACTCCACAATGCGATTAACTTCTTCTGGGGGAAGGAGGTCACACTTTGAAAGCACGTGCAACTGCGGAAAGAAGAAGCGATTATAAACTGCAGCTGAAAGGAACATGTTCGAGACGTAGTTGAGGGGATTAAATGAGAAAACAGCGTCAAAGAGATATACCATAGCCTTCGGTTCCTTTGTCAGCTCATTCGCTATGTATGGTCCGCTGGCCCTGAAGGCAAACAGCTCCATTTGTCCAGGAGTGTCCACAATGACCAAATCAGACTGGAGGTCTTCGATTTCGCCTCCAAGCCTTTCAGCCTCCTCCGCTATCAAATCAGCCGCCATCACCAAGGCTCCGTTGGGTCCAAGCCTATGCTCCCTCATGATGCTGCGAATATCTATGTAATCGCGGATGTCGATGTCAGGCGCATAGGGCAGAGTCAAGACGCCGGGATCCAGATTCACGGTCGCGGTCTTCTGTTTCCCAACTTTAAGCCATTCGTTGAAGGAAGCTGTGAGGAGAGATTTTCCAGACCCTGCTGTCCCAATAACAAAGACTATGAACATTCAAACACCTTTGTACATAGCAAGTGCGTGAACTCCTATCTTTCATTAGACAATATATTTTTTGTCTGCCTTTTCAAAATCTTTCACAATCTCTATGACGCGTTTCGGAATATCTATAGTGACTAATGGGCCTTTCAGGATGGACCATGGTCCGAGCTCTGCTGAACGATGCGAACACCTCAAGTTTCTGATTTGACGGGTTTGATCTTTCCGCCCTTTTGCTGGATCAGCTCGGAAAGCTGAAGGAGTGCCTTGCTGACACGTTTTCTGGCAGTGGTAGAGTCTTTGGCTGTTGTGGAGAGATGAAATTCTATGTGAGGAACCCTTTCCGCCCCTTTCGGATGGGACTTTATGTAAACGTAAGGGTTGTTGTGCATCACCTTATCAATGAGGGGAGCCATCTCTGACTCTACGACCTTTGTAGATTCGATGCTTGTTTCAAAAAAAGTTACCCCGTGGGCAGCTTGCTTCAAGACAGAAGCCACAGACTCATCGAATATGCTCTTCATTTCGGAGGGGACTCCGGGAAGAGCTATTATAGTCACGTCTTCATGTTCCATAACTACTGCCGGGGCTGTTCCAACAGGATTGAACAGGGGGATGGCTCCTTCTGGAAGCTTAGCCATCTTCACTCGAGGCGGGGTTAACTCTGCCATCTCTATCCTGCCCTCCTGAACATAGCTGAGGTACTTCTCCTTGACCATCTTCAAGGCTTCTTGGTTGATTTCAATCCCACGTTCCAAAGCTTTGGCCAGGCCTTCCAGCGTCTTGTCGTCAAAGGTGGGGCCTAATCCTCCTGTGGTTATGAGGAAACTGGGGTTGCGCTGAATCGCTTCTTTTATGGCATTGGATATTTCGTCAATGTCGTCGCCAATAACGGTGATGCGGCGGGTGGTTAATCCTAGGGTTGTTATTCGCTTGGCTAGCCATTGGGCGTTTGTGTTCAGGGTTTTGCCTATGAGAAGTTCGTTTCCGACGCAGATTATCTCTACAGATTGATCCATGGGAACCCCTGATCTAAATGGAATCTGGTTACTAATGAAGCTCAAAAGGGTAATAACTGCTTTGTTCGCAAGTGGAGTTTCAGTTAAAAAGCTGGTTACCTAACCAATCTTTCAAAACGTTACGGTTTGGTGATTCTATTTTTTCTTGCCGAGCCACCACTTCAGATAATCCTTTCTCTCTTTCTGGCGCACGTCCTCTTCGGTTTCGAATCGTGGTCTTAGCTTCTGTTGCAACTCGAAGAGTTCTTGAGGGGTGAGAGAGAGTCCGCAGCTCTTGCAGACGTAACGTTTTGTAAGGGATACGTATTGTAGTTCGCCGCCGCATTCAGGGCAATATCGCATGGTTTTCGCCTTTTTCCTCTTTTCTTTCTTCTGAGGGTATTTAAAGGTAGATGCTTGAAAAATAGATTTCGCATTTCTAGAGAATCTGGCTGTGCCTGTCTAGGTACAAAAATCTTTTAACATTTTAGGGCATTACAGTTGTTGTATGCGAATATTTTGGAAGTGAACCGAATTGACGGGATTTTTGGGAACAAATGCCCATCTTGGAGCAGACATTAACCTTATACTACAGATAATAATGTTCCTAATCATAATCATCGGTTTGATTTACAAGAATAAACGTAAATTCAAAATACACGGCAGCATCATGGGAATCGCAGTTATCTTACATGTACTTACCTTTCTGACAGTAATGGTACCTCCATTCTTAGAAAGCTTCAATTATTTTATAACTGAGACTTCCGAGTTCAGGGTTCAAATGACGCTAGCTCATGCTGTTCCAGGGGCTATTGCAATGGTCCTGGGAATAGTGCTGATTGAAATGTGGGCTCTCCATCCGTCTAACATTGCTGCGTGCAGCAGAAGGAAGAGACTCATGGACATCATAACCATTCTTTGGCTAGTGTCTCTGATATTCGGAATAGCCACGTATTTCGCTTTTTACCTTTAGCGAAGATTGACCAGAAAGGTTAATTCCAGATTTTGATATGGCTTCTAAGATGCAAAAAGTGGCTCTGGGGTTAGAATGTTTATGTTATTAAATTGGTTAATCCTGCCTCTTTCGCCAGTTCGATGGCTCGTTTCCTCTCCCTTCCCGTGAGCCTCCTTCGCAGTTCAGGTACTTCATGACTTCTCCATTCTGGGAGAAATTGAAACATCACGTTCACACGAATCCAGTCTCCGAGGTTTTGGGAAATCCAGTTCAGAACCGGTTTTGTGCAGCACTCAAGATGCTCAGGCAAGACCAAAACGCGGATGATGAGTTCTCCATATTTCTTGGCGTACAAGTGGTTTCGGGTGCAAGCCTCCCAATAGCCCGGAGCGTCCGAGATATTTTTTGCGCACTCTTTGGGTCCATACTTGAAGTCAAGAAGATACACATCCACGAACCCCGCTAGGAGTTTTGCGGTCTCTTCGCTGTAATACGAGTTGGAGTTCCAAACCACGGGCACGTTCACATTTACGTGTCTGAAGGTTTCAAGCCACTGAGGAAGCCACGAAGTTGGGTCTCCACCTACAAGATTGACGTTTCTGCAGCCGCCTCTGCGAAGATGCTCCACCGCCCTCGCCAACTGCTTAGGCGAGTAGAGGTCTCCCGATTCGAACCATTGAGATATACTCCAGTTCTGGCAGTGGAGACATCGTAGGGTGCAGCCTAAAGTGAATATGGTTCCGGAGGGAACCAGTTCAGGCTCTTCACCTGTGTGCGGAAATATTGTTGAGACTGTGGCTTGGGTTCCGCATTTGCAGTAGCCTGTCTCTCCCTTTAGCCTGTTGGAGCCGCATCTGCGAGTACAGAAGTGGCAGCTCTCAAGGATGCGGTTCGCTATCTCGATTTTCAGGTCAAAAAATGATTGCTCTGGAGTCACCGATTCGTCCAGATGTTTCTGCCGGGTGTCTATCTCCCTTTCAAGGCAACAAAATTCTTCCGTGAGCTGCTCATGGAGCCTCCAAAGCTCTTTGAGCGAATCATTCTTTCCGAAGGCGGCAGGCAGTTTTCGGGCGATCAGAAACTTAGCTGGCTTATCATCTTCCATAACTGCAAAGTATCTCGCCAAGCTGTCTCGAACCTTCTTGTCCTTCAGAACGGCTCTTGAGTCGGGTCTCCAGATTGCCAACATGAGGTTTCGTCCATAAAAACTATGGAAAAACATCAATTTATAGAAGTCGGATTTGAGGTTTCTGGCGAAGTGCCCCTTTTAGAATTTGTTCAAGTGGGAAATATGGAAAAGACTATAGCAGAAAAAGGCAACTAGATTCATGAAAACGTGTGAGGTTGATGAGAGATGGCAACAGCAGCTGTAATAGCGGCAACGCATACTAGCTCGTATCGAGTCAAATTCAGGCGAAAAGAGTTCCTAGAATTGGTAGAAATAGCGAAGCCGAAGATAATTTATCAGAAAGGCAGAATGCGTTTTTTCGCCTTTGATGGTTTCGTGATGTACACCTTCGAGTGTGAAGACGGCGACTTCAAACAAAACGTTCTACATGCAATCGAATTCTCAAACACTCAATGGAGCGAATAACTCGTAAAGCCTCTGTTTTTCAGTCATCCTCATATTCGCTTTTCGCCAGTTCACCTGCGAGAGTGTCTTGATGTTCTCTCCTTTCCAGCCCTAGACCCTTCCTCTTCTTTCTAACTTTTTCTCTTCCCAACATGAAACTGTATTCAGCCTCAGTTATCTCGTCGTTCTCCAGCATCTCTTCTAGCTGTTCTTCGTCGTAAACGTCCATGGTCTCCGTCTCTTCTTCATTTTCTTCGCGAACGTTTCTTTTCCTTTTCTTCTTGCTCATCGTTCTCAAAACTACTAAAATTCATGTTTCATATAAAGGCATCCAAAAATCAATCCTCACATATTGTCTAGTTTTGAGAAGTAAAACCAAAAATTCCAATAAGTAACACGCTGAAGACCTTTTGATATGCGGTCACGGTGACGTTAATCCGTTTAAATATGGTTTTTAATCTATATATCTAAACGACCAAGGAATAGTGAGCGGAATAGAATGTCATCTTTGTCGCAGCGTTTTATCCAAGACAGATTTGCCGATTACTATAAACAGCATTCCGCCTTGATATTGCCTCCAACCTCCATCGAAAATCGGGAGTTCGGCTTTCTCCTCTTTGAGAAAAAAATGATGCTTAGACACAGGGGCTTCAGAGACGCGGACGGCCTCAGGTCCTCTTTAAACACTATCGTGCCTTCAGACGTCTACTATTCAAGCGCCTACTATGAGAATCCAGAGGAAGAGATGAAGGCAAAAGGATGGCTGGGAGCTGACCTGATTTTTGACATCGACGCAGATCATATCCCAACTCCATGTGCCACAGTTCACGACTTATGGGTCTGCAATAGTTGTGGCGCTTCTGGCAGGGGTGGGCACCCCCCGAAATGTCCGGCTTGTGGCGGAGTAAAATTCAAAGAAAAGACGTGGCCTTGCGAAGTTTGTTTAGAGGCTGCCAAGGCTGAAGCGATAAAGCTTATCGATGTCTTGACAGAGGATTTTGGTTTCTCCACAGAAGTGTTAACCGTGGCGTTTTCAGGGCATAGGGGGTACCACGTTCACGTGGAGAGTGAAGAGATCCGAGGGTTGGATTCGATTGCTCGCAAAGAGATCGTTGACTATGTTATGGGAATAGGTTTGGAGGCGGATTTTCACGGTTTGGGAAAAAGTGCTTCACCAGAGAGAATGTTTTCTGGTCCAGACTTAAATGCTCAAGGTTGGAGGGGAAGGGTAGCTCGGGGAACCTACGACCTCCTCCTAACAGCTTCTACAGAAGAGCTGGAGACCGCAGGTTTAAGGAAGGGAATTGCTAAAACCTTGGTTCTGAATAGAGAAGCACTTCTGGAAAGCTGGAAAGAAAATGGTCCATGGGGAGGCTTCAAGGGTCTAGGGCTAGAAACTTGGAAAAAGATTGCACAACACGGAGTGGAAAAGCAGTCAACGAAAATTGATACAGTGGTCACCCCTGACATCAACCGTCTGATAAGACTCACTAATACGCTTCATGGAAAAACTGGCTTGAAAAAGATCGAATTCTCCATCACAGATATCGAAGATTTTGATCCTCTTAAGAGCGCAGTAGCCTTTAAGGAGGGGGAGGTAACGATTAATGTTTCAGAGGCGCCTCAATTCAGGGTGGAGGACAGAATTTATGGTCCGTTTGAAAGTGAGAGAGTTGAGCTTCCCACTGCGGCAGCATTGATGCTGTTATGTAAGGGTGTGGCGAAGGTGGTGCAGTAAGATTGTATGATGAACTCTATGAAGTGTGGAAAAAGGAAAAAGATAATTTGGAAATTCAGGGGCTTCCGAAGAACTTCTATGCCAAAATTGCTGATTATATCAAAAAAATGAGGGAGGAAAATCGTATGCTAGACAAAAAAACAACAAAAGCCAAGCTGCTGGATCGTGAGTTTAAAAACGTCAAAATTATGCTTGGTGAAATTTTTCAGATTCGCTACAGGAAACTCCGAGAAAAGGCTTTGGCCCGAGAAACCGTTGCCAGAGGCGCCTTAACTGAAGAGGAAGAAAAGTTATGCGGAGAAGTTTTGTCACTAACCGAAGCTTACCAAGCCTTTTCCAGAGATATTCTTCGGGGGAATTTAGCAAACATCGAAGGGAAGGCAAAACAATCAACCGTGGTTCTGCGCTTCGTTCAGAAGATTCCAGCCTTAATGGGGTCTGATATGAAAACTTACGGTCCCTTTGAGCCAGAGGACATAGCAACTCTGCCTCCAGAAAATGCTCGAATCCTCATTAAACAAGGGGTGGCAGTAGAAGTTGATACAAAATAATCCCTCTTGATGGGAAAGCGGTGCGAAATGTATCAAAGCACTACTATTTAATTACCTTTTAAAAGAAACTTCTTCGGATGCATCAAACTTTTAAAGGATTGCAATAAATAGTATTATCATGAAACCGCAAAAGCTCCTTAGATTAGTAAGTGAGATGCTTAAGAATTCCAAGAAAAGCGACAGAGAATTGGCGGGCATATTAGGTGTTTCACAACCAACAGTCTCCAGAACTCGAGCTAGAATCGAAAAGGAATACATAAAAACCTACACAATCATTCCAGATTTCGAGAAACTTGGCTACCAAATAATGGCGTTTACCCTCGCCAAAAAAGCTTCAGGAAATGTAGCTTCTGAAATAACAAAATCCAAGGAATGGGTAGACAAACATCCTAATGTTATCTTCGGCGCTGAGGGCGAGGGCCTTGGAAAAGACCTAGTTCTGATATCCTTTCACAAGAACTATTCAGCTTACGCCGAGTTCATGCGATCCTTCGCCATGGACATGGGAACTTCCCTAGATAACTTTGAATCGTTCCTTGTCAGCGTAGGGTCAGGCTACAAGTTAAGAGATTTCGACCTGAAATATCTGGCAGACGACATTTAGGAATCTAAGAGATAGTCTATTTGTGCGCGACTATACTAGCAAAGCTTATTTACGTTATAATGGCGAGGGCGTCGTCAACAGTTTTCCTGTGATCAAAGGCAATTTCTAGTTTCTTTCCAGAAATGTATAAATAGTAATTAAGGGGGCTGTTTTATACTTAACTAGTCAGTGATTGGGATGAATGCGCCAAAAGAAATCACCACATACTGTCCTAGGTGTCAGTCGCATCAGGTTCATGCTGTTTCCTTGTATAAGGCGGGGAAGAGGAGAGCCTTAGCTAAGGGCGAGAGAGCCCATGAACTGCGGGAAAAGAAAGGCTATGGCGGGCAGAAGTTCCCCCGTCAAAGAAAGTTTGCCAAAACGACCAAAAAACAGACGTTGAAGCTCAGATGTAAGAAATGTGGTTATATGCGGCATAAGAAAGGGATTCGTCTCAAGAAGTTGGTTATAGCCTAAAATGGGGATAAGAAAAAATGAGTGAATGGGATAAAGTTATACCGAAACCTAGAAGCAATTTCCTTAGAATAAAGTGTCCTGACTGTGGAAACGAGCAGTTCGTCTTCAGCCACGCTACGACCTCTGTCCACTGCAATGTGTGCGGAGCGATCCTAGCAGAACCTTCCGGTGGAAAAACAAAAGTCAAGGGAGAAATCACCGCCCTCCTAGAATAAACGGGCGGAGGAGAGAAGAAAATGGGCTTGAGGAGACCTGAATGGCCTGAGGTAGGCGACCTTGTAATAACTACTGTTGTGAGAATAACCGATTATGGAGCCTACGTTAGACTGGACGAATACGACAAGGAGGGTCTCCTGCATGTTTCTGAGGTTGCTTCTCGGTGGGTAAGAAATATTCGAGATCATGTTCGTGAGGGACAGAAGGTTGTGCTTAAGGTTCTGCGGGTCCACGCTGAAAAGGGGCATGTTGATCTTTCACGCAGAAGGGTTACAAAACGAGAGAAAAAAGAGAAGCTTCTTTTATGGAAAAAGGATAGGAAAGCGGAGAGTCTGCTGCTGACTGCCGCTGAAAAATTGAATATTTCCTTTGAAGAAGCCTACGAGAAGGCGGGGGTGCTAATAGAAAATGCTTTTGGGGAACTTCATGAGGGGCTGGAGAAGACTGCAAAAGATGGAATAGATGTTCTGCTGAATCTGGGTATCGACAAAGAACTTGCAGTTACCCTAGAGCAGATTGCGAAGGAAAAGATAACGATATCCTTGGTGAATGTGAAGGGGATTCTGGAGCTTCAGAACGCGAAGCCGAAGGGAGTGCTCATCATCAAAGAGACCCTAAAGAACGCTAAAGAAGTTGGAGAATCAGAGGGAGCTGATGTGAAGTTGTATCTGGTTTCACCCCCAAAATATCGCATCGTGGTTTCGGCTGAGGGCTACAAAAGTGCAGAGGGCGCCTTGGAGAAAGCCACCAAATCTGCATTAAAAACTATCGAAAAGAGCGGGGGAACGGGCTCCTTCAAAAGAGAGAAATAAGCTAAAACGCGGCATTTTTCAGAAAAAATATTGATTTCAACAATCCGCTGTTATTAGACTATCCTTAAGTTGCAACTTACCATTTGATGTTGAATTTAGTTCTAATAAAACCTGAAATGTTCAGGCTTTTCCATTTTTCCTATTAGGGGTGGGCAAGGTCGTAAGTAAATAAAAGTAAATGCCCGTTATGTACGAGTTGTTTAAGGTTCAATTCGGTTCGTTGGATGCGCGCGCTACGAAATCGCAAAATCGATAGCCTAACAGCACATTTAGCGGACATGGAACCCAGAAGAGGTTTTCAATATTTTCCTATTTTTCTTTTTTTCTGATTAATATTCAGAGTAAATATTCTCCATTCATAGCTTTTTTCTATTCAACAAAGACAAGGTGACAACGGATGAAAAATGAGTGCTTCAGATAAGATTCTGCTGATATGGCTTGCATTCATGTGGTTAATCTTTTCCATCTGGATATTTGCAGTAGCTCCCTTTCCGCTCAACTTCGGCTTTGTCACATGGCAATTACTAACCGGGATAGTTCTAGTGTGGACAATGAAACCCAGAGATTCTTATTTAGAAGCTTAATGTGCCGTCGGAGTAAATCTGATTGCTCAACCACTAAAAGATGAGTTACTTGTATCTACAATACATTATCTATGTTTGGCCACATGACACTAGCGACTCGATAACTGGTCATGCAGTGATTTTCTTCTCTATATACCATCCATATATTTCAACTACTGCAGTATATTCGCCATTATGCGTAAACGATGAAGCGCGCTCTCTAATTTGTCCGTTTTATTGTTTATCATTGTAGGAAAAATCAATTCCCGCCAAAAATAAACGGTGGGTCTGCATGGGCAGAAGCTTATGGGGTAACCTAAGTCTCTTGCGCGCATTGAAATGTTGTGAGCACCCGCGCAAAATATTTAAAACTCGAAATGTCGATAAGGCAACATCAAATGGAGTATCTTGGCGATGGTAAGAAAGGCGAGAATCAAGCTAACAAGCACCGACTACAAAAAGCTTGAGGATGTATGCAAGGAATTGAAAGCCATCGCTGAAAAGACAGGTGTAAAAATCACTGGACCTCACCCCCTTCCCACAAAGAGGCTCCGAGTTCCGGTACGCAAAACGCCGTGCGGTCAAGGAACAGCAACTTGGGACCGGTGGGAACTGCGAATCCATAAACGCCTCATCATAGTTGACGCGGAGGAAAGGGTGATGCGAAGAATTATGAGGGTTCGCGTGCCCGAAGAAGTTTTTGTAAGCATAGAATTAATGTAACCGCGCGCATTTATTTTTATAAAATTAATTTATTTCAATATTTTTAGTTCAAGTTAGAATTTTAGAAAATACAAAAATGTCAATACCTATATACGTGCGATAATAATTTGGTCATCGAATAGCTTATTTTAAGAGGACGGTATATAAGTGAAGTTTATGTCAAAAGACTTCAGCTTTGGCGACCTAATGAACGAAGGCTCGATAATTGATAATAGACGAGTTTTCTCAGGTAAAAAAGTAACATTAAAAGAAGTCCTGAAAAAACTGGCTGAAGGTTCTGAAGGATTCAAAACAGCAGTTGGTTATTTCTACATTGAAGGATTATCTGAAATAATTTATTCTCTTGAACAACTTAAAGAAATTAAAATACTCATGGGCGGAGATACCAGTCCAAGAACCAAAAAAGAGTTGATCAAAGCATTTAGAGAGAAGTTTGACAAGATCGATGAAAACGAAACAACCATTCCGGCAGTGACACTTTTTCACACGCTGATAAAAGAGTCGAAAGCACTTAAAGTAAGAGTTTATTTTGGTGAAGGGGAAAAAATTCAAAGATTACATTCAAAAGCTTATCTCTTTCTTAGAAATGTCGAGTCCAAGGAGCCATTAGATCGGTATAAAGCTGGAGTGATTGGTTCTTCTAACTTAACTCCAAGTGGTTTAATTGGTAACACTGAATTGAATGTAATGACTGATAGTAGTAGGGATTTGAGCTATCTAGAGAAATGGTTTGATGAAATATGGGAACAAGGTACTGAGGATTTCGAAAAACTTAGAGTAGCTGATGCAATTACTCAAGCAATCGAGAGATCAAAGTTTGGGAGACATCTTGATGAGATCTATAAGTATATGGAACCTGAAGCCTTCTTCAAAGCGCTTATAGAATTCCTAAAAGCTGATTACCTTTTTGAAGACTGGAAAAAATCAGGGCTTTTCAAATTCCAAGTAGTAGATACAATAAGATGTCTAAGACTCTTCAAGGAAAACGATTACAGAAGTGTGTTCTTGACATCTTCTGTAGGTCTTGGAAAATCGTATGTGGCTAGCAAAGTTGCTGAGATATTCCTTAGGGAAGGTCAAAGGGTACTAGTGATTGCACCTGCAAATCTTGTGAAGAGTGACGATCAATGGCCCAGGTATTTGAAGGAGTTTAAACTATGGGGAAAAGTTGACCTAGTTTCAATGGGAGAACTTCAGAATAACCCAAATATTTTCTTTGAAAAAAGAGTTACAAATTACACTACCGGTGGCAGAATTAAACTTGATAAAGAAAACAAATATGGTTTGATTATTGTTGATGAAGCTCATAACTTCAGGAATGCAGATGCTTACAGAACACGAAACCTGAAGAAAATTATTGATATTAATGGAAACTCAAAAATAATGTTTCTCACGGCAACCCCAATCAACACAAGCCTAGATGATTTGTTGAGTCTAATTGAATTATTCCATCGACCAGGACAGAATATATTCTTCGACAGAATGGTTAGAGATCTAAAGAAAGTCATCAATTTGATTATGAAAAAAGAGTTTGAGGAGTTAACAAAAAAAGAGAAAGAGGAACTTTCAAAAAGACAAGAGGAAGTTGAAAAAGAACTTTTCATCAAGTCAACAAGAGAAACAATAAAGACGGATAAAGAATATGTTAGAGAATTGAAGGAATTTTCTGGTGCTGATTTAACAAGGATACCCGATCCAGATGTAAATGAAGCTGAATATACCTTACATGAAAACTACAAACCGATTGTAAATAATATTGTAGATTTTATCAGTAGTCTCTCGGCAGCTCATCTAAGAATTGTCGATCCTGAAAGAGGCAAAAGGTTAGGAGGATTCTTCAAATGGCTACTTTACAAACGCTTTGAAAGTAGTATTACTGCTTACTTCCTTACGTTAAGAAGGTTGGCTAAAAAGAATGAGTGTATACAAGCTTCAATCGAGAATAGGGATATTTGTTATCTTGAACCAGAATATGAGGATGATATAAACATAAATTTTGATTTGGACTTCAAGGAAAACATAGAGAAAGTTATAGAAAGAATCATGAAAGGTGAAAGCAAAGAACAACTGGAAATTTTAGAAGATCTTAAAAAAGACACAAAAATGATTAAAAAAGAGCTTGAAAAGCTCGCACCCTTTGCGGTATCAAATTTATGTTTTGAGAATGATTACAAGCTTGAAAAACTCTATAATTTGATTGAAAAAAATAAAACAAAAAAAATTCTGCTTTTCACACAATATAAGGATACACTTAAAGCAATACAGGAATTCCTAAAGAACAAAATCAGTATGGATAATGTTAAGTATGTTAGTTCTGAGGTCAAGAATAAAAACAACATTATAGAGACATTCAACGATGGAAGAACAAAACTTAGGAAACATCTTTGCCACTCATTTGATATTAATAATTTGATAAAGAAGAGACGAATAATAGCAATTTATCTTTGGAATGTTCCTGTAAGAACAGAATCAGAAAAATATCTCAAACTCCCACAATTCGAGGAATGGTTCAAAGCTTTGGAAGCTGGAGAACTAAGTCATAGGATTTGGTTATTTGAAGAAAAAGTGTTGAAAATAATAGAAAGTGCGTTCCGAGCTGTAAAGAGAGGAAAACCACCAAGGCCTTGGAAGATAGACAAGGAGCTTTGGACGTTAAAGGACCTTTATGAACTTCATCCTAACGGTAAAGATCCAGAATTTTGGCGAAAATTACTGATAACAATAAGAGCGCAAAAAGGCAAAGAGCCCTATCGAGGCGGGCCAATTCCGCGAGAAGTATATCTCGAGTTTGTGAGAAGACAGAGAGAACATGTTTTAGAAATGCTAAAAGAACAAAAGAAGTGATTCTCCACAATTCGACCTCTTGAATGCAATTTTTGAGATTGGATAAAAAAAATAATGCAATCTAAGGGACCTATTCTAACGAAACCATGGAATATTTGTTGCTCTTTGCTCTATTATGATGCCTGCAAAGAACTTGACCATTTTCAATTGTGGTTTTTCCTTCTTTACTCCAAGGCTTCAAGTGATCGGATTCAAATTCATGCCAAGGCACCAATGCTTCATCCTCTGTTTTTCCCTCAGCTCTACAGCGCTGACATATGCCCTTATTTTTTCTATAAATGGTGATTCGGTCAAGGTAAGAGAAATTTCTTTGCGAATCTAATTTGTTTAATTCGGGGCAATATTTGAAGAACCATTGAGTTATTAGTTGATCTCTTGTTTCCACTGCTTTTTTGTTTTGTTGACGCTGCTCCCTGAAAAGGGTCATTCCAGTGTCTGCCTCCTCATTCCTGCCCCAACGTTGGTGAAATTCTACAATAAATTGTCTGAATTTTTCATAGTTGTGGGGTGTAAAGTTCCAATTATTGTGAACTAGTCTTTGTACAAGGAGATAAACGCTAATTATTATGTATTCTCTATCCAATTCGGGTATTTTTCCTCCAGCTTTGACAGAGGGGTCTTCCTTAAAGATTTGATAGAGTATATCCAGAGTCTTCAAACATCTCTTCGCTTCATTCGAGTTTTCAAATTCTTCGTTATTTCTGTTGTTCCAACTGTTAATTAGCTTAATGAAGTATGTTAATCCCAGCTCAGCTGGACCCTTATTTTCCTCGAGAATCAAAAATCTCCCAAGGATTGCCAGATGAGCTAACCTATCATTATCTACATTAATTATCTCGAAGAATTTATGTCTGTTAGGATTGGTGTCTAAAGATTCGTAATTTCTGTAATCAAAACTCATATCATCAGAATATTTTGTTATAAAATTTCTTGTCGCACTATAGAGCTTTGAATGTTCAACTTCCATGTATGATAATGTTTTGCCTTGTTGCAGATTCCAAAATACTTTTGCCACAATCTGTTGGTTTTTCCTGTTATGTGGATTAGTTAGGTTTCCTAATACAGTAGCATTAAGGACTTGGTTATCGATGTGATTTCTGACTTCTTTGCTCAATTCTGAATACTTTTTTCCGGAGTCAGCAGTAACATCTGATAGATCTTTCGGGAGCTTAATTAAATCATTGAAAAAATCTTGGACCGTTATAATTCGTTGTTGCCCATCTACTACTTCATATTTCGCGAAGTGACTTGGCGTATGAACTTCCCTTAGAACGATATCAGGCACATAGTGTCTTCGAAATAAACTTTCAATTAACGCTTCTTTTGTCTTCTTTGGCCAGACGTCTTTTCTTTGGTAAGGTGGTCTAGTAATGAAAAGATCCTGATGATCATGAATATATTTCAAGGTGAAGGTTTGTGGTTGTTTGCCATATGGTTGATCAACTATTATTGACATATCTTACCTATATTTCTCCAAAAGCTATTAGAATTTTCGATGAAATGCCCGCGCAACCATGAACAATTAGAAAGAATCGATAATATTACTAATCGCTGCTACAAATGCAAAATGCACGCGTATAGGAATTCATTCGGGTAGGGGATAGTAAAAAAAGTAGACAACTAGGAATAAATCCATAATTCCAAATGCAAACGACGAATAGATTAACGATTCTGTCGCAATTAGAGGTTCCGAGTACAATAGCATTGTGGAGAAGTAATTCAGGTTTGTCAAGAATAGTCCTATCAATGTAGATAGACCAAAAGTTTGAACAAGAGTTTCAGCAAAATGATTCTTTGACAACTCTCCTTTTTTTCTCTTGATCCTATAAGCTCGTAGGACGAAGAGCACCATCCATGATGCCACCATAGAGAGATATAATATTGCCGTTGGTAAAATCGTGCTCATTTTCAACAACTCCAAGGGCTACTCATTTTATTTTCTCCTTGAATAAGATGTGAATACCCTCGGGTAATTTGCCCTTTGGTATTTTTGTCTCTTCGATTTTTTCTATTTTCATGCTATTTTCAAAATGTTTTGCAACCAATTTAGCAATTTGAACGTTAGCAAATCCTGCTGCAAGGATATGGATAGTAAAAATTCCTTTTGCAAGACATTTGTTGATCCAATTTACATATGGGTCAATTCCTCTCGAGGAAAATGTTTCAAATCGTGCTACTAAGACTATACTCATCTTAATGTTTTGTTTTTGAAGAGTGGGATTTATGTCAACACCTCTTTCTTTTCTAACTAGATCCAAAAGGGTTTTGAGGAGATCTTTGGTTTCTTTCTTTATACTCGGAGAAGACTCTTTTGGATATAACTTTCGTCCAAGGTCCCATAATTCTCGCAAAAAGATTCTAGTAAAATAACCGGAATTGTCTAACTCCATGATTTGACCAGTGATTTCTTTTATTTCTGGTCGTTCTTCTATTGTTGGATTCAAAATTTCATCAAAGAAGATATGTATTGCTTTTTCATCGTTTTCTTTTTGGATAATTTTTTTCGTAACAACTAGATTGCATGATTTGAGTATTTGATCATCAATGTATTCTCGAGAGTAGGGAAGTAATCCGTTAGAAACATAAGCCGTGGTTGCATAAACAAAATTCTTTTTTTGTTCAGTATGATTGTCTAATCGAATAACAACCTCATTATTTCTTATCAAGGCTTGCTTATCTATCGAATTGACCCAATCAATTTTTGCTGGATAAGGCATGACATTGATCGCTTCTGAATTAATATTTTTAGAAAAATCATTTAGTTTAGATTGAATATCCATAGCAATGTAGACCTTATCCAGCTTCAAGCTTTGAGAAGCAAATATTCGTGAAAAAAATGCTGCAAGCCGCTCGGCTTTGGCGGGGTTTCTTAACAGAGTTGCGATTAGAAAAACTAGTATCCCGATGATTATCCAAGACAAAGTTAGTATGAATTCTAACATTATTCTTTCCCCATGTTCTTAAGAACTGTTTCATAACAATGAAGAACACTACAGCACACTTTCAACTCTCCTTTGTCTGGATATATACAGCGGAAATTTTCTCTTGTTATTAATGAACCACAAATCCCACATTTGAGCTGCCCATTCTCGAGCGCTTCTAATAGTCCAACACTTTGAAGGAAGGAATCCAGATTTTGCTCATGAACTGCTAAAATTCTTTTTTTCATATCTCCCACCGTCATCCCATATAGGATTACTTCAAAATTTCAGTCTTTCGCTAAAAATGAATAAAGAAATCGATCCCTAAACGTATACGAAAATGGCCTACCCAAGCTATAATCTAAAAATTTTTCCTTTGCGCGCGTTGACTTTTATCCTCATGAATGTTTTTCTATAGTTTCGCGTATCAGCTTCTCCAATTCAGCAAGTTTCTGTTCTGTCAATTGGATGCGTCTTTTCAGGTCTTTGTTTTCTTCTTCTAGCCTCAAAGATTTCGTTGCCAGACCATTGACCAACTTCTGAAGTTCTTTCTTACCTTCATCAAGGTCTGCTCTAAGTTTAGCTTCAATTTCTTTGACATCCACTTTTGAGGTTGATATGCTGATTAGCTTCTCCCTTTCCAGGTAAATCTGCTTGAGGCTTTCAAACTGCACTCCCTTGTAGGCTTCAGCCATCTCCCCAATTCTGTGTCCAAGCCAGAAATCAACAATTGTATCTGGCACTCCGCTGTTGATCATGATGCTACCAAAACTCTCTCTTAGAGCATGAGGTCCCAAAGGATTGAAGGCCTTACCATTATTCTCTTCATCGATAAGACCTGATTTCAGGGCAACAGTTCTCATCATGTTCTGAACCAAGTTCGTGGTAATGCCAGCATTCCCTCGTTCCTTCAGGAACAATGGAGTCTCATGCTTGAATCTTCTGCCGCGAGATTTCATGTCAGCCAAATAAGCTCTGATTGCTTCCACAGCATCCTTTCCCAAGAAAGTGTAGTATTCGGTTCCACTCTTTTTTCTGAACAGATCAAGTTTGAACGGTTGCTCATCCTTCTTTAGACCTTCAGCCAGATCCGCGTATCTTAGACTGCAGAGTGTGGAAACGTCCATCCCACCCTGGAAAAGGGTGAGAATTATTGCCCTATCCCTTGGAGTGCGTGCATGGTCAATTAGAATCTTCACTTGGTCGGCCGCCACTCTCATTCTCTTGTTCTTCACTCTCGGTCTCGGAAGGGCATGTCTCCCCTTCATCCTCACCGTGACACCGAAAGTGGCATAGAAGCTCCTTATAGAGTTGACAGTAACATTTGCTCTCTTATCCGTTGATCCCTTACCAATGATGCGTTTGGGTCCTTTTCCTCTGCTCTTTTGTGGATACTCGGTCTTCATCCATCTATAGAACTCTATTAATCTCTTCAGAACAACGTCTCTTCTCTCTCGCGGGTCTTTCTTTGCATCTTCAATTGCTTCGTCAATTAACTCAGAAGCAGTTTTTCCAGTGAATAAGGCATATGCCCTGAAGGCTGAGCGGTAACCCCACCTCGTGCTTTTCTTGGTTATGGTGTCGAGCCAGCGTTTGAGAGCAGCGTCTTCCCAGTCCACATTATCTACTATTAATGGTTGTTCATTTACCATGTTCAGGACTTCCCATATGGTAAATAATTAAACAGAGAATTGATACTTAAATGTTGTCTTGCAACTTTACCATATTAGACTTCAAATATGCCTGATAAGAAGAAAAGATTAGCCATGATGGTGTATTGATGTCTTGAGCATTCTTCGTTTGTAGATGGCTAAGGTAACTACAAGTGTAGTGAATAGAAGTAGCATTGGTATCCATGATGGAAACTCTGGGATATTTAGTGAAGGCAATGGAAATAGTGACGAGTCAAAGGATGTGGAAATAGGGCTTGTAAGTGGGGATTGATCTGCGTCGTTTCCATCTGCGGCTACGTTTCCCATCTCTTCTCGATTGTTGCTCCAGTAATTATTGAATACCCTATTGTTTACACTTGGACCTTGGTAGACAAGCCCTATGTCGTTATCTATGAAGTTATTTTCAAAGATGTAGTTGTGGTAATTGGGACCATAAAGGTATAACCCAATTCCAACGTTTGATCCAATGTTGTTATTGATATCATTTCTGGTTATATTTGAATTACTGAGGGCAATCCATCCGCCATGGAAGTGGTTTCTTGCTATGGTGTTGTATGCTATGTTAAGGTAGCGTGAATCCTTGATATCTAATCCAGTGAATGAGTGGTCAACTATTTCGTTGCCAATGATATTGCAGTTAACGGATGATGATATGTATATGCCTTCGTTTCCGTTGCGGAACGTGTTTTGAATAATTACAATATTTGACGAGTTCTCAACACTAATGCCCGTGTAGCATTTATCGAACTTTATGTTCGTGATAGTTACATTATCCCTGCATGAGATTTGAATTGAAGGAAACCACCGTATTGGTGTCATGAGCCCCGCTGTTTTAACTTCAGGCGGTTTTGTGAGTGTGAAACCACTTCCATCCAGTATGATGTTGTCTTTTTGAATTTCAATAGTTTCGTTGATGTCCCTAACAAACATGTATATGCTTCCAGCCCGCTGTAGAGCTCCTGCTCCTCTTTCAATAGTTCCATCTTCTCTTATGTAAATTGGCGTTGGCAGTTCTGGAAGTGGAGTAAAATTTGCGCTAACGGAACCAGCAAAAAAAGTTCCAACTGAAAAGAGAATAATAACACCAATGAATATTAGTGCTAATGCTTTTCTTTTCATAAGCACTAGACCTTCTTCGTGCTTCAATCCCCTTTAAATATCGAGTTGTTTCTACTGTAAAAGCATTTTTGTAAAGATTTCTTGACAAAACACGCCCAAAACGCCGTTTTCTTAGTCAAGATTTCTTGACAAAACCTTTGTTAGCCTTTGACCTGTTTACAGAAATAACGTTCTAGCACTACCTGTTCAGAACGGCTAAATGGTGCTTAAGATTTTGGTGGCGTCCACTCGGAGCTCCTCAAGAGCCAACTCTTTCGGGCTCAAGCCCATGGCTAGTCCCAGCAGTTGGGGATAATGCAGCACAGGGATTCCGAATTGTTCGCTTAGGAGCCGTTCTATTCTTGGCTGGTTAATGTCAAACATCATGTGACAGAAAGGACAAACAGTAATCAGGGCTTGGGCATTCACAGCCTTAAGGTTAGTAAGCTTATCTCCAGCAAGATAGAGAGGAACCTTGTCGTTCACGCCGATTATGGGTGCTCCGCAACAGTCTGTCTCATACATGTAATCCAAGCACTCCGCCCCAGTTGCCTCAATCAACTTCTTCAACATAACAGGGTTCTCCGGATCGTCAAACCCAATGTATTTGGCGGGACGCAGAACATGACAGCCATTATGCTCAGCCACCTTCAATCCAGTGAGAGGCTTAACGACAGCTTCTTTGATCTTCTCGAAGCCAAGGTCTTCAGCGAGAGCTTGAATGAGATGCCTAACCTTAATCTTTCCGCCCTTGAATTCCATAGCAATCTCCTTCAGATAATCATTGACCAACTGCTTGTGCTTCTTATCTTCTTGGAGACTCATGTTCACCTTCCGAAGAGTTCCAGCGCATCCGGGACATAAAGCCAGTATGTCCAAGTTCTGCTCTTCCGCCAAGCAGAGATTCCGCGCCGCCAACACCAACATCGCATCATGATTCACAGAGTCTATAGGAAGCCCACAGCAGTTGAAATCGGGCATCTCAACCAATTCCACGCCAAGCTTTTCCATCACTTTTCGGGCAGAAATCTCGTAACTGGCGATCCTGTAAGGAATGGCACAACCCAGAAAGAGCAGATACTTCAATTCAGCCACCCTACTTCTCCTCCCCTTTCGGCGCCTTAGAAACACCTATCATATCCAACAGCTTTGAAACATCCTTGACATTGGTTTTAGGCAAGGGCGGCAACCCCTTTTCCCCCCGCTTTTTGAGGCGCAACTCAGGAATTCTGTAAGCATAACCCGTATTCACGATATTGGAGGTCAACTCTTTAAAGACGGGGGGCATGATTCCCTCCTTAACAGCCATATTTCGAAGAGCCCTCAAAACACTGGCAATCTCCACGCCTTGGGGACAATGATCAACACACGTGAAGCAGGCAGCACAGAGCCAGAGGGCTTCGCTTGAAAGAACCCGGTCTTTCATTCCCAACTGCGTCATTCTCATAAGCTTTCTGGGACGATAAATATCACTGAACCTAGCTATAGGACAATCAGCCGTGCAGGTGCCACATTGAAAACATAATTTGATATTCTCTGCACCCGGAACCTTGCTGATCTCATACTTAAATTTAGGATCCAAGTCCCCCGGTTTGATCGCCCTTGACGGTTTTGCTTCGGTAGCCAGTTTCTCTTCAGACATCACTCAACCTCTTCCCTTAGAGGATAAGCTTTCGTTTCTCCAGAGAGTAAACCAAAGGAAAAACGTCTTTAATAATCGTTACGAATCTAGAGTATCTAGATAACCAGACAATAGAGAAAAGACTGTAACTGAAATTACGCCTTCTCGCTTTATTGAACACCTTTCTTGCTCATTATATGCTCATTGATGCTTCGAGCGGCTCTTTTTCCAGCTCCCATGGCGCTGATGACAGTGGCTGCGCCGCTGACTACATCTCCTCCTGCGTAAACTCCCTTCTTTGTGGTCTGTCCAGTCTCATCTTTCGCAACTATGGTGCCCCATCTAGTGGTCTCAAGACCCTCTGTGGTCCTTTGAATAATGGGATTCGGAGTCTGCCCTATAGCTATCACCGCCGTGTCCACATCCATAATGAACTCGGAACCCTCAATAGGAAGAGGTCTTCTTCGACCCGACTCGTCCGGTTCTCCGAGGCGCATCTTGATACATTCGATTCCAGTAACCCAGCCGCTTTCGTCACCCAAAAACCTGACTGGATTCGTGAGAAACATGAATTTGATGCCTTCTGCCTCTGCGTTTTCCACCTCTTCGTGCCTAGCAGGAAGTTCCTCCTTAGACCTGCGGTAGACTATCAATACTTCCTCAGCCCCTAATCTCAAGGCTGATCTGGCAGAATCCATAGCAACGTTGCCTCCGCCAATAACAGCGACCTTCTTTCCGATTCTTATCGGCGTGTCATATTCTGGGAAGAGGTAAGCTTTCATCAGGTTCACTCGGATCAAGAACTCGTTGGCAGAATAGACTCCACCCAAGTTTTCTCCGGGAATTCTCATGAAACGGGGAAGCCCTGCCCCACTTCCAACGAAAACTGCTTCAAATCCGCTTTCAAACAGCTCGTCTATTGTGTATATCCGTCCAATCATGTAATTTGTTTTAACTTTGACCCCGAGTTTCTTGATGTAATCAACCTCAGCCTGCACAACCTTCTTGGGCATCCTGAACTCAGGAATTCCGTACATGAGGACGCCGCCGGTAGCGTGAAGCGCCTCAAACATCACAACCTCATAACCTAGCTTGACTAAATCCGCCGCTGCTGTAAGACCTGCCGGTCCAGAACCCACAATAGCCACTCTTCCTTTTACGGTGGACTCTTGCTTGGGAGGGACAGTGACTCCTTTCTTACGTTCGTAATCGGCAGCAAATCTCTCCAATCTACCAATTGCCACAGGGTCACCCATCTTACCCAATACGCAGAGCACTTGACACTGGTTTTCTTGAGGACAGACTCTTCCACATATGGCAGGCAAGCTGTTCTTCTCTTTCAATTTTACACTAGCTGCAAGAAAGTTCCCTTCTTTGATCTCTTTGATAAAAGCAGGAATATCGATTTCCACAGGGCATCCCTCTACACAATGGGGATTAGGACACTGTAGGCATCTTTCAGCCTCCAGCATGGCTTGTTCTTCGGTATAGCCCAACGCTACTTCATAGAAGTTGTGAATTCGCTCCAAAACATCCTGCTTTGCCATAGGAGTTTCATGTTTTCTCTTTTCTCTATCCACGCTTCATTCCTCCCAGTTTTTCGTAAAGCATAGAAGCCATTCGCTCCTCAGGCAGGTAGACGCGCTGTCTCCGTATCAACTCCTCAAAATCAACGATGTGCCCGTCAAATTCTGGACCATCCATGCAGGCAAACTTTGTTTCTCCACCCACAGTTACCCTGCAGGCGCCGCACATACCCATGCCGTCCACCATAATCGAAGCCAAGGTAACCATAGTCTTCAAATTGTAGGGTCGGGTGATCTCGGTCACTGTCTGCAACAACACAACCTGTCCCATAGCTATCGCATGATCAAACTTCTGAGCTTTAAGTAAATCCTTCAGGAAATCAAGTCCCTTGTAGCCTTTGGAACCGTCATCAGTGGCTACATAGAATTCATCACTGAGCTCTTTCAGTTCCTGCTCGTAAACTAACGTGTCTTTGGTTCTGCCGGCTGCAACTATAACGACCTCGTTACCCTTTCCGCGCAAAGCTTGGACTACAAAACGAAGAGGAGCACACCAGACTCCCCCAGCGACACAGAGAACCCGACCAAACTTGGCTATTTCAGCGGGATTCCCCAGCGGACCCACCACATCATGAATAGAGTCGCCCTCCTTCATCTTGGCCAATTTCTTTGTGCTTCTGCCAACCGCGTGAAAAGCTATGGCAACCGTTCCCTTCGTGAGGTCGCGGCCAGCTATTGTAAGAGGAACCCTCTCTCCTTTCTCATTGAGACGTAGAATCACGAATTGTCCGGGTTTAGTTTTCTGTGCAACTTCTGCCGCAGAAACCTCTATTAGATATATATTGGATGCAAGTTCTCGCTTAGTAACTATCTCATACATTGCTATCACTTCCTAGTTTGTGGCAGTTTTGATCTCCGGTTTGATTGAAGAAATTTTTTGTATAAAGGATTCTAGTTCCGTATTGAATTCTCCAAGATATTTGGGAGTGATTCTAAAGGTGCCGAACCTGTCTTCAAGGTTAAATTGTTTAAGAACCCGCCTTAGGGCGGAGAAGTTACGTTCAGCCAATTCTGTTCCTTCCTCCAGCTTACAATCCTCCTCGGGGCAGGTAACCGTTAAAACGCCGTCAAAGCCCGCGGATAGAGCTTGCAGAACGTGGACGGGGTCGAAGCCTTTGGAGCATGGAAGCTCTATGAGCATGACGTTGTCTCCGAGGCAGCCTTTTTGGACATCGTCTAAAGCTGAAAATTCAGACCATTGGCAAACAAAGAGCAGAATGGCGGGTTTGTCGCCTTTGGATTTGATGTTTTTGGCTCTGGTGCTGTAACGTTCAATCATGGTGGATACAGGCTCGTACTCGTAGCCTCTAAGCTCTATGGCTTGATGCGGACAAACTAGGGCACAAGCCCCACAGCCTACGCAATCTTCAGTCTTTATCTCCGGCGTACTGAAGGGTTGCCATTCTATAGCGTCATAGGGGCAAACGAAGACACATTTGCCACATCCAACACATTTTTCTGTGTCGTACACGGCTTTCATGGCGTTCTTTTTAATGATCAGGTTGTTAGGTTCATAGCCAAGATGTTTTATCATCTCTTTCAGCAAGACGAGTCTGTTGATTCCAATCTGGCTTCCCTTCTTGAATCTGCAAAAGTCCTCCTCGCACTGTATAACCAAAACTTTTTCGACACCTGAAACCAAGTTTTTTAGAAAGAATTCTGGAGGAACACGTCCAACACAGGGTAAACGAAGGGAAACATGGTTTTCTACATTTTCTTCCTTCAGAATCTCTTCTATGTCGTAGTTCTCGGGGTTGCTGCCTCTACAAGTTAGAACAAGAGTCTTCGCTCCTGTCTCAGCCATCTGCTTCTGCACTTGACCAGTCAGTGAGCTAACGTCATAATACACCAAGTCTATGGCTGCTAGGGGGCAAGCGCTCACACATAAGCCACAGACTCGGCACTCCTCAACGTCTAAGATTATTTTGTTTTCTTTCTCGTCTTTTGATATGGCTTCGAAGGGGCAAACAGCAACACATATTCCGCAGCGGCTACAATACTCGTCTGCGATTTCTATTCCCGCGGTTCGTGATGTCTCTACAGCCATTTTCTTCTCCACTCAGAAGTCATTTTTTCCTGAAGCGTTAAGAATACTTCACTTCTTGACATATAACTTAAAGTTTTCTCTTAAAGCGGTTTTAAATCACTGAAACTTCTCTACAAGACCGCTAGAATCCCCATCCAAAAAGTATCTCTTTATTAATGGCGTCTAGGAAGATATTTTTCCGGTTTAGAGGGAGTTCTGCTAGCCTTTGCGTGCCGAAATCAAGGTCAGCGGCATAGTTCAGGGCGTGGGTTTCCGCCCCTTCATCTATCGAATAGCAGTAAAGAATGGGGTGGTCGGCTACGTGCGAAACAGGGGAGATGCTGTCGTCGAAGTAGTTGTTGAAGGCAAGAAAGAAAATGTTATCCAGTTCCTAAATGACTTGAAGAAAGAAAAACCTCCCTTGGCACAAATTTACAACATTACAACCAACTATGAGGAGGATAAGGGCACTTTTAAAGAGTTCACCATCGTCAAGAGTTCTGGGGAAGCTGAGCTCTCGGGGTCTGTTATTCCACCGGACGTTTCAATCTGTGATGATTGCCTAAGGGAACTCCGGGAACCAAGAAATGAGCACTTCAACTACTTCTTCATAACCTGCACTAACTGCGGTCCCAGATACACCATAATCAGAGAGCTTCCCTACGACAGAACAAACACCATCATGCGAGACTTCCCAATGTGCGACTTCTGCTCCAGAGAATATGGAGACCCGTCAAACCGCAGATTTCACGCTCAGACAGTAGCATGCCCCAAGTGTGGTCCGAAAGCCTACCTCACATCTAAGAATGGGGAGCCTGTGGAGTGTGAGGACCCCATAAGGGAGGCAGGGAGACTACTCGAGGAAGGCTACATTGTTGCCATCAAGGGAAACGGGGGCTTCCATGTTGCCACGGCCACCACCAAGGCAGAACCCATTGCCAGACTGAGAAGAGCTAAACATAGAAAACAGAAACCCTTCGCCATAATGGCTCCAGACCTAGAGACCGTAAAGTCCTTCGCTGAAGTGAACCCTTGGGAAGCTGAACTGCTAACCTCCTACCGTAAACCCATCATCCTCTTACAGAAGAGAAGTGATTATTACCTTTCAGAACTCGTTTCCCCAGAATTACACACTGTAGGTGTGATGCTTCCCTATACTGGACTGCACGCCATGCTCTTTGACCGAGTTAAGGAGCCAGCCTTTGTCATGACCAGCGCAAACCCACCCAGCGAACCCATCGTCACAAGAAACGCTGAGGCAATAAGGAAGCTCGGCTCTGATGTAGACTATTTTCTGCTCCACAACCGAGACATAGCCCACAGGTGCGACGACTCGGTTGTCCGCTTCCACGGCGAAGACCCATGCCTGATTCGGCGTTCACGGGGATACGCTCCCGAACCAATTCAACTGAATTTTGCTTCTAGCCGTTGCGTCTTGGCGGTTGGCGGAGAACTCAACGTCACTTCTTGCTTGCTGAGCCAGAATAGAGGCTTCATTTCCCAGCACATAGGGGATGTGGAGAACTTGGATACCCTCCGTTTCCTGAGAGATTCCATCGACCATTTGACAAAATTGACCAACAGCAAGATCGAGATTGTAGCATGCGATCTTCACCCCAAGTTCACTACCACAAAATTGGCTCAAGACTTGGGAGACAAGCTTGACTGTCCGGTTGTTCAGGTTCAGCACCATCATGCCCACACTGCAGCTCTTTTAGCCGAGTGGGGCGTTGACGAAATTGTGGGGATAGCCTGTGACGGCTTTGGCTACGGCTCGGACGGCACGGCTTGGGGTGGAGAAGTCCTTTACTGCGACCGAGAAGGCTTCAGGCGGGTAGGTCACCTTGAAAGTCAGCCCATGGTTGGAGGGGATTTGGCTACGATCTACCCGTTAAGGATGGCTGCGGGAATACTCCATGGTAAAATGGATATTATTGAGTGGTTGCTGTCGAAGAGCACAAAGTTTCCTCACGGAGAAAAAGAGGCTGAAGTAATCATCAAACAACTAGAAAAGGGGTTGGCGCCAGAGACTACAAGTTGCGGAAGAGTGTTAGATGCTGTCTCTGCTATACTGGGTATATGCTATGAGCGCACCTACGAGGGAGAACCAGCCATGAAACTGGAGTCCACCGCCATGAAGGGAAAAGATGTGCTGAACTTGACTCCCCGCTTTGATGGAGAGGTTTTGGATACAACCTTTCTTGTTCGCGAAATCTTCACCAAGAAGGACAGCCTTTCTGCAGCAGACCTAGCATGTTCAGCCCAATCCTATCTAGCTAGGGGTTTAGCTCAGCTAGCAGTGAAGGAGGCGGAACGTCTGAACGTCAAACACATCGGCTTCTCTGGGGGTGTCGCCTACAACGAACACATTACAGCAACAATCAGAAAAGCAGTCGAGAGAGACGGCTTCAGGTTTCTTGTTCATAAGAAAATTCCGGCTGGAGACGGGGGAACCTCCTTTGGTCAAGCCATTGTCGCAGGCTTCCAGAAACAGTAAAAGGTACAAAAAAGTGGGCATAACAAAATACAGAATGAAACGTTAGGTGCGTAATAGATGGGACTCTTGGGCGATACTTCTAAAGCCATCCTACTCTTGGCATTTCTCGTTGGAGTTTTCCTCATATTCGAGTTCATAGCAATGAATCAAATCGCACTTGCAATGCTGCTTCTTATCGGTCTCGTTATCCCTCTCTTGCTAGTAGCCCTTGAGTATAGGAAGAATTTCAGGGAATTTCAATGCATCAAGTGCAAACATAACTTCAAGGTGTCCCATCTAAGATTGCTGTTCACCCAAAAGTTTCGGGGAAGAGATCCCCCAACAGTAACTGTGGCTTACCATCTGGAATGCCCGAAATGCGGAGATAAATCTTGGCTTATTCCCTCGGGATAAGAAGGAAAAAGAGAATTTAACCAAGCTTTTGATGGTCCTTCCTTGAAGTTTGTCCTTTTTTGTGGAAAAACCAATAGGTTAAATAAAAACGGAAGTTAGACACATTTTAAGTAGTAAAGAACTAAATTCGGAATTTCCGAGTTAACAGGTGAAAGGTTAAGATGTGTCTGGCAATTCCAGCAAAGGTCCTAGAAATTCGGGGAGATGTTGCTAAGGTGGATTTTGGGCAGGGAGTTGCCCGAGAAGTGAATGTTATGCTTGTGGAAGCCCATGTAGGCGAATATGTTCTGGTTCACGCAGGATACGCCATACAAACCGTTGACCAAGAGGCTGCTGAAGAAAGCCTCAGGTTATGGCGAGAACTTCTGGAACAGAACGAGAGTTGAGGAGTGACGCTTTTTGGCGAATCTAAAGGAAGTAGTAAAGGCTGAAGAAGAGACCTTCGATATAGAGCCTGGAATGGACATTCTGGAAGCCAACGAAAAACTTGCCCTGAAGAACCGGGAACTTCTGAGAAAGCACAGGGTAAAGGCAATCGACATTATGGGGTCTATAGGCGCCGGAAAAACCAGTTTGATCGAAAAACTCGTTCAAACCCTGAAGAAGAAGTACAGAATTGCAGTCTTTAAAGGTGACTTGACCACAACAATAGATGCTGAGCGTATAGGACGCCATGGAGTTGAGGTTGTTCCCATCAACACTGGGCGAGAGTGCCATCTGGACGCTAACTTGGTTGCGAGGGCTGTCCAGAGAATCAGATTGGAAGATATCGACCTCCTGTTCATCGAGAACGTTGGGAACCTCATCTGCCCTGCTGAATTTCCCTTGGGCACAGAGAAACGGGTTGTTGTTGTAAGCGTTACTGAGGGTCCCTACATGGTTGTTAAGCATCCTTTCAGTTTCATGGATGCGGACGTAGCGGTTGTTAACAAGAAAGACTTAGCCAACGTGATGAAGGTGGATGTTAAGAAACTGGAGATGGAGGTTAAAGAGATAAAGCCAGACGTGAAGGTTGTTGTTACCAACGCTCTAAGCGGGGAAGGCGTTGAAGAACTAGTCGAGGCGTTGGAGCTATAATTTAAGCTAAACTTTGGGGGCATAATTGGAAGTGCATGAGCTTTCTATGACCACACAGATCGTGGAGAGTGTTCTTGAAGAGGCAGAAAAGCAGGGGGCAAAGAAGGTTACGGAGGTTCATCTGGCCATAGGGAAACTGACGTTTCTAGGAATCGAACAGGTTCGCTTCGCCTACCGCATACTGGTGGAGGACACTATAATGAAAGGTTCAAAGCTGATTATCCAAGAGAAAGACGGCGTCATCGAATGCCCGAACTGCGGCTACAAAGGAACCCTAGAAACCGAAGACAATCTCATGTATCACGTTCCAATTCCAATCCTCAAGTGCCCTGAATGCGGGGAAGTAGCGAAAATCGTTGAAGGAAAAGAATGTACAATCGAACGCATAAGAATGGTCAAGTAGGAAAGGGACATGAAGGCATCAAATGAGGGCGGGAAGTTCAGGGACCCAGCCTTGGCAAAGAAGGTTGCAGAACACATCAGAAAGCTTGCTCCGTCCTATGAAACAAAATTCTGTCACGTCTGCGGAACCCACGAGTGGACGATCACCCACTATGGACTTCGCACCCTCCTCCCCGATACCGTGGACGTGATTGCTGGACCAGGATGCCCAGTCTGTATCCTCCCCGCAGCCGAGATTGACGAAGCAATAGCCTTGGCTCTGAGGGGCGTGACGGTTACAACCTTCGGTGATCTCCTTCGAGTTCCCGGCTCAGAAACTTCTCTCCAAGAAACCAAGGCTTCGGGAGGAGACATCAGAATAGTGTATAGCGTGCGAGATGCTATACAGATGGCTGAGAAAAATCCGGGTAAGGAGTTCGTGTTTTTTGCTGTTGGGTTTGAGACTACAGCGCCGACTACTGCCATTGAAGTTTTGAAGAAGCCTCCTGAAAACTTTAGTTTCCTTGTTTCTCACAGGCTGATTCCTCCAGCCATGGAGCTGCTGTTGGGCATTGGAGACTTGCATATTGACGGTTTTATTGCGGCCGGTCACGTTTCCACCATCATAGGAATGAAGGCGTACGAGATTTTTCCTAAGGCTTATGGGATGCCCACTGTGGCTGCTGGATTCGAGCCTTTAGATGTTCTCTTTGCCATCGATATGCTGCTCCAGCAGGTAAAGGATGGAGAGGCTAGACTGGAGAATGAGTATAAACGTGTCGTAACGTGGGAAGGCAATGTTAAGGCTCAGAAACTCATGGAGCAGGTGTTCGATGTGGTGGATGGACGGTGGAGAGGATTGGGTAAACTTCCTCATTCGTCTCTGGCGTTGAAGAAGGAATTTGTGGCTTATGATGCGCGGAAAAAGTATGATTTGAAGATTGAGGGCGCTAGGGACATATTGCATGGTTGCCTCTGTCATCTGGTGATGATTGGGAAGATAAAGCCTCCTGAATGCCCCCTCTACATGAAAAAGTGTGTTCCAGAAGCTCCGAAAGGAGCATGCATGGTCTCCATTGAAGGCACATGCAGAATTTGGGCGAAACATCGAGTTACTAAGCTTAGGTGAAAGATAGCCTCCAAACCCAGATTAAGTCTTACAAAAAACTAGAAGAGAATTCCATGTTAGTTTATATAGTGGAAATTCAAAATTGAATGTAACTGTTTGAGGAAGAACGTTAATTGAAGTTTAAATTGATATTGGTAGGAATCTCAGTAGTTCTTGTATCGCTTGTTCTATGTGGTGTGGTTTATGCCCCTTGGACGACACTGGGAACAGGTTATGCAATAACTTCTAACGTTCATGGCATAAATATTCTTCCGGGTACACCTGTTACAGTGACAGCAGGGACACTTGATCCTGATGTAACACATGTAAAGTTCGTATGGCGCCAGCCTCCAGATGGAAATGGTCCTGTACGATGGGAAGTCGTAGTACCCGTTTCACCAAATGGTACTATGGGAGAATGGAATAACGGCACTGCAGCTCCAATTCTGTATGCGCAAGATACTCAGATGCCAGATGTAGCAGGTGACTGGGGAGTTCATGCAATCTTCCAAGATTCTGCAGATTATGATGTTCCTGCAAATGAACACATTGCAAAGAAGTCTACCTCATTTAATGTTGTTCAACATAATGTTGTCCCAGAAATACCGCTGGGAACCGTTGGTGCAGCTGTTGCTATGGCAATCGCTCTAGGCTTATTCGCGATGAAAAAGAAAAAAAGTACTTAGGGCAACGAATTAGTAGAATTACCTTCCAAGGCAAACAGTAGTACACATTAGTAAATTTACATTATTGACATTAACTAGAATATTCGCTAGCGGACAGCATAACAATTGAAAATTTTAGGTCTGGACCTAAAAGTTAGCTCCTATTAATTGTGCGCTTTCTCTTAGCAGATTCTTGGAATTGGGTCTCCGATGGGAGGCGCTACGATTCTTTTTCCGCCGACCACTGTTTCGAGAACGACCTCGCTGAAGTCATCGGTTGCTTCACCTATTATTTGGCCGTCTCTGCCCATCTTAGTCTCTCTTAGGGTGGACAATACTTCTTCGGCTTTCTGGGGCACGACTCCTATGAGCACCTTGCCCTCGTTCCCAATCTCCATGGGGTCTAGTCCAAGCATTTCGCAGGCAGCTTTCACGTCTCCCCGAATCGGCACCATAGTTTCCTGTACCATTATGCCGACCTTAGACTTCTGGCTCCATTCATTCAGCGAATTGGACAAGCCTCCCCGCGTCGGGTCCTTCATGGAGACGATTCCGCCAACCTTCACCAGCTCCATTACCAACTTGTTCAGGGGAGCCACATCAGATTTAATCTGGCTTCCAAAGTTGTAGCCTTCCTGAGCTGACAGTATGGTTATGCCATGGTCTCCCACTGTGCCGGAGATTATGATTTTGTCGCCTTTTCTGAGGTTCGAGTCGAGGATCCAACGCGAATCGAAGGCACGATGCTTCTTAACCTCCGCAATGTTATTTTCCAGCGCCTCATTTCGTTTTCCTATACCCGAAGTGTTGATGATGCATCCTCCGAACCCGCTCTTCTCAACAACCTTCGTGTCCCCCGTGACAATGTACACCTCAGCTTCCCTGCAGGTTTTCTCCATGCTCTCCAAGATTCTCTCCAAATCTGCCATGAGAAGCCCTTCCTCCAACACAAAACCCGACGTAAGAGCCACTGGCTCGGCGCCCACCATCGCTATATCATTGACTGTGCCCGCAACAGCCAATCTCCCTATATCCCCACCTGGAAAAAAGAGAGGCTTCACAGCATGAGAATCCGACTTCAAAACTATGTTATCTATTACTGCAGAATCGTCTAGGGCTTCCAGCGGAACCTCGGCGCTACTTCCCCCAAGATGCCTCAGCACATATTTTTTGATCAGTTCGTTCATGACTGTTCCGCCGGCTCCATGAGCCATAGTTATGCGTTCCATACAAGATTCTCCTCAGCAAAGATTTGAGAATCGGCATTCTTAAACACTACCGAAAGAATGCATGGAACTCGATTTTCACGACAACGCTTTTCCCGTTTGCCCTGTGAGTGTCCAGAGCATTAATCAACAAGGTTTATTACAGGTCATGCAGCCTAATTCACAACCAAACGAAAACATCCCCAGAGAGCTTGATGAAAAATACTGTTTGGGTGGGGTAGAAAACGCCCGTAAAACTGCTCAAAAACGAAAACGGAAACGAACTTGTCATAGAGATGGTTTTGCATTCCAAAAGATATTCTCTCACCTTAGATAAGAACAAGTGCACGGGCTGCGGTATCTGCATGGAAATCTGCCCCCGAGAAGCCATCGAAGTCACAAAGACCCCAAAAATAGAGGGGGAGGAGGCGAAGTCTCCCACAGTAGCCATCAGCGAAGAAAAGTGCACGTACTGTGGCATGTGCGAAGCCCTTTGTCCATTCGGAGCCCTAAGCATAAAAATTAACGGAAAACATGTAATTCCCGTGGTCAACAGCGAAAGCTTTCCCCAACTCATACGACAGATCACGGTTGACGAAACCAAGTGCGGTATGGATTGCGTAGAAATTGAGGAAGCGTGCCCCCTGAACCTCATCAAGGTAAGCGTGCACACCCCAGACGGAAAAGGCGCAACATCCAGACCAAAAAAAGAAACAATCAAAGTCACCGTGAATATAGACAAGGACTCCTGTCCATGCTGCCAGCTGTGCGAAACGAAATTTCCAGACGGCACGATACGTGTAGAAAAAATATTCCACGGAAACCTCAGAATTAATCGCGAAAAATGCCCTGAAGGATGCCACGACTGTCTTGACGTTTGTCCAATCCCCGGCGTCTTGTATCTCTTGGATGACGGAAAAGTACATGTTAACGAGTTGCATTGCATCTACTGTGGTGTTTGCAGGATCGTTTGTCCGGAGGAGGGGGCTCTGGAGCTTAACCGAACGCGCATCCGTCACACTGAGGTTCGTTCAGGAGCATGGAATAAAGCCCTTGAAAAACTTGCTTCTACCAAGGCTATGACAAAAGAACTGAAAACCAAGAGCGGAAAGAGGCTTAAGGAATCCGTTGAGAAAAGATTTCCTGAGGTAGAGGAAATTGTCTGAGGAACCACGAGTAGGCGTCTTTGTCTGCCACTGTGGCCTTAACATCGCCGGCGTAATCGATGTGAAAGAGTTGACTGAGTACGCCCGGACGCTACCTAATGTTGTGGTGGCCATGGATAACCGCTACACCTGCGCTGATCCGGGGCAGGAAGAGATTAGGAAAGCCATAAAGGAACATGATCTTAACCGGGTTGTTGTTGCTGCGTGTTCGCCTCGGATGCATGAACCGACTTTTCGAAGAACTGTCGCCGATGCTGGCTTGAATCCGTATCTTTTCGAGATGGCAAACATAAGGGAGTTTGCTTCGTGGTGTCATCCCAGTACGCCCAAGGAGGCGACTGATAAGGCTAAAGAGCTCGTGAAGATGGCTGTTGCGAAGGCGAAGTTGCTTCAGAGGCTTGAGACGATGGAGGTTCCTGTGACGAACAAGGCACTCATAGTAGGCGGAGGAATTGCTGGAATAAGCTCCGCCCTAGACCTAGCGGGCATGGGCTTCAAAGTTTACCTCCTTGAGAAAAGCGAGAGCATAGGTGGTCACATGGCTGCGTTGGACAAGACCTTCCCAACATTGGATTGTTCGATATGCATCGAAGGACCAAAAATGGTGGACGTTTCCCGTCACCCTAATATCGAAATATTATCGTATGCCGACCTCGTCAGCGTTGAAGGTTTCGTGGGTAACTTCAAGGTGAAGATTCGAAAGAATCCCAGATACGTTATTGCTGCGGACTGTACAGGCTGCGGCGAATGCAGGGACGCTTGTCCCATAGAGTTTCCTAACGAGTGGGACGAAAACTTGGGTGTCAGAAAGGCGATTTCGGTTCCCTTCGACCAAGCTGTCCCCCTTGTTTACACTATCAACAGGGACTACTGTATCGAATGTTTCAAGTGTGTGGATGCTTGTGGTGCACGTCAAGCCATCAATTTTGAGCAAGAACCGGAAGAGGTCGAACTGGAGGTAGGAACAATTCTCGTTTCAACCGGCTTCGACATTTACAAGCCCACGGATGATAGTCGTTACGGCTACAGCAGGTTCGACAACGTTATCACTGCAATGGAATTCGAGAGATTGATCTTGGCTGCGGGACCAACTGGAGGCAAGGTTGTGCGCGCCTCTGATGGAGAGAAGCCCCATTCTGTGGCTTTCATTCAGTGCGTCGGTTCAAGGGACGTGAACAAATACGAATACTGTTCAGGTTTTTGTTGCATGTATGCCTTGAAGAACGCTGTTTTGCTTAAGGAGAAATATCGTGATGATGTTGAGGTTTACATCTTCTATATGGACATGCGCACTCACTTCAAAGGTTACGAAGAGTTTTACAGAAGAGCCCGCGAGTTGGGTGTGAATTTCATTCGGGGAAGAATTTCCCAAATCAATGAGGACCCCAAGACGAAGAATCTTCTTATCCGCGCTGAGGACATGATGCTGGGAGACCCATTGGAATTAGAGGCGGAACTTGTGGTTCTGAGCACTGCGGCAATTCCAAGCGAAGGAGCAGACGAGGTTTCCAGAATTTTGAGTATAACCAGAGGAGCCGACGGATTCTTTATGGAGAGTCACCCGAAGCTTAAGCCCCTTGACACATCGGTTGACGGAATTTTCTTGGCTGGAGCTTGTCAGGGACCGAAGGATATTCCGTATAGTGTGTCTCAGGGGAGCGGGGCTGCGGCACGAGCCGCTACCATCCTCTCTCAGCCCACTTGGAAGATAGAGCCTATCATAGCTGATGTTGATCCGAGTAAATGTCGAAATGTAACGGTTAAGTGTGGCATCTGTGTTAGCAAGTGTCCTTATGGTGCCATTAAGGCTTCGGAAAAGCGGGCTGCCACGGTTACAGCTGCTATGTGTCACGGATGTGGCACTTGTGTTGCTGAGTGTCCGTCTGATGCGATAACTCAGATGCATTTCACGGATGTTCAAATTTTAGCTCAGATTCGAGCTGCTTTGGAGGAGAATGCTGAGGGTAAGATATTGGGGTTCCTCTGTAATTGGTGCAGTTATGCGGGTGCTGATCTTGCTGGGACAAGCCGTTTTGAGTATCCTCCTACCATGCGGGCGATTCGTGTCATGTGTTCAGGCAGGGTGGATAGAGATTTTGTTTTGGAGGCCTTTAGACAGGGTGCAGGAATGGTTTTGGTTGGTGCGTGCCACCTGCCTTACGACTGTCACTACATTTCAGGGAACTATAAGATGAAGGATAGGATGGATGCTTTGGCAAGGATTTTTGAGAAGTTGGGGCTTAGCCCAGAACGGTTTAGGGTTGAGTATGTGTCAGCTGCGGAAGGGGTTAAGTTTGCGGCTATCATGAGGGAGATGACCGAGCGGCTGGAAGCCTTGGGACCAGAGAAGATCAAAGCAGAAAACGAGAAACTGAAACCCACACTAGACAAAATGCTGGCAAGAAAGAAAAAGTAGTTGCCCTTTGGTTTTTTAGAAAAAGACTGCTTTCAACAATACGCTGTTATTAGGCACCAAATATGATTGTTAACTAGTTGGTTTCCCTATTTTTGGGTAGTTTCTTTTTGCAGATTATGATCAGCAAGGTTGCTATAGTGAGAAGTGGCAGAATAATCCATGATGGGAACTCTGGGATTACGGGAACTGGTTCCATGAGCGGATGATAGTCAATGTATATTGTCTCATTTCCAACAATGCGAATGTGGGGAGTATCTCCTATGCCGTCTCCATCATTGTCTGTGCCGTTGTAGTCGCTCCAGTAGTTCCTATCAACTGTGGGTTGGTCGGAAAGCCAGACTATGATTACGTTGTTTGATGAGACCACATCATTTATCATGCTATTTTCGGTGATAATTTGGTTGCCTCCGCTGTAAGCTATGGAGATGCCATTAACATTGTTTGCAATGGTGTTATTTTTGATGAGAACATTATTTGGGCTACCTCCTATATTGATGCCCGTAAAACAATCGGCTATGTAGTTTCCAAGTATCGTATTGTTGCTGGTGTTGACGTTTTCTATGCCCCTGTCGAAATTTACGATTCGCATGTCCTTGACGGTTACATTGGATATTTCAGGGCGTGATGGGTCTGACCCACGGTTGTTCGAAAGGTCTATTCCTCTCCAGATTACATCCCCGTTTCCTTGAACAGTATAGCCTGCCCCATCAAGCACAATGTTGCTCTTCTGAACCTGAATCCCACCTGAAATGTTACCCGTTAAGGTATAGATGTCACCATTTCGTTGAATCTTGTCTGTTCCTTCAACGCTTCCATCAGCTCTGATGTAGATTGTGCCTTCTGCTTTCGCTGTACCTATCTGTGAAATTGAAACAACACCAAAACAAAGAATTAATGATAATAAGAGAGCTTTATTTTGCTCCCCCATTTTAATCACACCCTATAATAACTCCGTTTACGTAGCTTAAAACCATTTTTGTAAAGGTTTCTTGACCAAACAAATGATATCTTCTGAATCGTTTAGTCAATATTTCTTGACAAAACCCAAGCTCAACATTCTGCTAGCCTATTTCGCACTAGCAGCAAGCTGTTAAAGATAAAACACAGTTTGTTTAGCTTACAAAAACGGTTTAGGTTATGCTGACGTTCTGTATCTGGAAGTATCTTTTTGCCAGAAACCGGATTCTTTCAGCGTTTCTCCCGTTTTTTCCGATGGCAACGCCCTTGTCTCGTGGATTCACGGAAATCACTGCAATTGTTTTTCCGTCCATACGTTCGGTGATGCGTACCTCGTCTACTTTGGCGGGTTTGAGAGCGTTCTTGATGAACTGTGCGGGATTTTCTGAGTGTTCAATGACTTCGTGTTTTTTGCCGGTCATCTTTTCCAAGAGATGAATGTTTTTTCCTCTCTTGCCTATAGCCATCCCGATGCTCCCTTCCTTCACAACAAAGATTATTCTGTTGAGGTCAGGATCAACAATGCAGTCCTTCACTGTCGCGCCGGTTATGCTTTGAAACAATGCGATGTAACGCATCTCTCGACTCGTCAGTTTTATTCCGCTAGCCATTCTATGCCTCCGCAATCTTCAGGATATCTGAATCGCCAGGTTCTTTCACAGTAAGAGCTGAAACCTCGAAGGGTTTTCCACATACCGCTCCTAAATCTAAACTGTTGCCTTTATAAATACTCACCGGAACCTTAGAAAGCCCACAATAATATTCGATGTCCTCTCGGATGCTCTGAGGGCAGTTTGAAGCAACTATTATGAGCTTAGCTTTTCTCGCTTTAGCGCTCTTTAAGGCGCTGCTGGCTCCAAACAGTATTTTCCCAGTTTTCGCGGTTGTAGCTATTGCCTTGTTCACGTCTATCATTCTTTCTTCTTCTCTCTGCTGGCTGTTGTCATGTAAAGGTCCACTAGACCTGTTCCGATGGGTATCGATTGCCCCACTATAACGTTTTCGGTTACTCCCTTCAGAGGATCGCTTTCCCCTCTGATGGCTGCATCAATAATGTTTGGAACGGTTATCTCAAAAGCCGCCCTAGCTAGAACACTAGATTTCTTCCCGCTGATTCCATGCCGCCCTATCTGCCTCACATCACCTGTCGAAGTCATGATGTCAGCCATCAACATCACATGGCGTATATCCACGTCAAGACCTTGCTCTTCAAGAACTCCCATGGCTTCTTTAATCAGCGAGTTTCTAGCCGCCTCGACGCCAAGAGTTTGGGCGATTTCGTGCATATTGTTGGTGGTTGTTCGAGTTGGGTCAATTCCGCCAACATCAAGAACAGCAGATAAGTTGGAACCATCGGTTCTTATAACCCACTCTCCAGTCTCCTCGGTGACAAGGACTCTGCGGATGTCAGGTGCACCTTTAACATGCTCGGATGAAAGTCCTGCCAAAAGTTTCTTCATGTCCAACTGCTTTTTAGGCTTGATAATCAGCTCGTTTTCTTCAACACTCAAGTCATAGTTCGACATTCGTAAAAGACTAGGTAATTCCTCAGCATTGACACCACGCTCCTTCATCATGTTTAAATCAAGCTTAACAACGACTACTTCGCGTTCGGGGTCCAGATAAGCTTCAGTCTCAGCTATGTCCCCTAACGTGGTGTTGATTATGTCGCGGGCGATTTCTGTTGCTTTTTCCTTGCTCTTTCGATGGTTCTTGTCGAGGTAAATGGTCATAATGGGCGTTGACGGGCTTCGTCTAGCATCCACTATTTCTATGAGTCGAGGTAAGCCGAGAGTAACGTTCTGTTCTCTAACTCCAGCGTAGTGGAACGTTCGAAGAGTCATCTGGGTTCCCGGCTCTCCTATAGATTGGGCAGCCACGATTCCTACAGCTTCTCCGGGTTCAACAAGAGCTCTCGTATAATTCTCTAGGGTCAACTTGATGGTTTGGTCTACGCCTTTACGACTCAATTTGGTCTTGAGCAACCCAGACTTCAACTCTTTGAAGATAAGAGGAGTCAACTGTTTTTCAACTTTGAGGAGACATTCTTGTATGTAACTTTTTGGCGCGGGTTTTTCCTCTTCCACCATGATTCTTACCTGTTCAATCAGACGGTCAACGTTAACTGCTTTCCCATGATCGCTCTTAGCCGGGTCGGCACCATCTTCCCCATATTCAAGTTGGATGATGTCACCAGTAGAAGTCCGCACAGTGCTGTCATACTCGACTCGAAGCTGCTCAAGGGCATTGATTAGGCGCCTCTGCATGTAACCGCTCTGCTGGGTTCTGACTGCTGTGTCGACTAGCCCCTCTCTTCCGCCCATGGCGTGGAAGAAGTACTCGATGGGGTCGAGACCAGTCTGATACGACGAATACACAAAACCTCGAGCCTTCGGGGTGGGATCTCCAGCTTTAAAGTGTGACAAGGCTCGGTTGACGTAACCACGCATTATCCGTTTTCCTCTCACAGACTGCTGACCAACAGAAGCTGCCATCTGACCAATATTGAGGTTGGACCCGCGTGCTCCGGTTCTCGTCATAATTATTCCGGCATTCCCAAGCTCAAAGTCCTCGTCTGCAACCTTCCCAGCTTTGTCTCTAGCTTCCGCGAGTTCGTTCATTACATAGATTTCGAAGGACTCGTTAAGGGTCTGTCCAGGCAGCCGCGCTAGCGTGCCGTTACGATAGTCCTCGATCAGTTTTTCTATTCGCTTTTCGATTTTCTCGATTGTTCTCTTGATTTTCTTTTTAGCCGAGTCAGACAATTCAAGTTCGTCGTAGGAGAAGGTGAAACCTCTCATAGTAATAAAGACTTTTAGAAGTTGACATATCTTATTTAGAAACTCCCTTCCAACCTGAGACCCATAGTCCTTAATTATCCGATGAAGGAGGCTCTCCGATTGCTCGGCACCGATGGAACGTCTGTCGATAAGGCCACACTTTAGAACTCCGTCTTTGATAACTACATAAGCGTCACTAAGACAATTCTCGCAGAGACAGGTTGGGCAATTGCGGCAGATAGTTGATTTTAAAACGTAATTCATGTCCTTCGGAATGAAGACGCTAAATATCTGTTTTCCAGTCCAGAGAGGTGTGGGCTCTTTTATAGCGGGTTCAGGTAGAGGTCCCTCGTAACCCGACGCTACAAGCAACCTACAAACCTCTTCCTTGGTAAGAACGTTGGATTTTCTGGTGAAAAGATAAGATGCTGTTATGTAATCTCGAATAGCCCCTATGATGGGTCCACCAAATCTAGGTGAAAGAATCTGATCTTGGACCTGCATTAGAAGCCGCGCCTCGGTCTGAGCCTCTTCGCTTTGGGGCACGTGAAGGTTCATCTCGTCTCCATCAAAGTCGGCGTTGTAGGGAGGACAGACACACAGGTGCAGGCGAAATGTTTTATGAGGCAAAACTCGAACGTAATGAGCCATGATCGACATCCGGTGAAGGGACGGTTGCCTGTTGAAGATAGCAATATCGCCGTCCCCGAGGTGACGCTCTACAACGAAGCCAGTTTCCAAAGCTTCGGCAACTTTTTCTCTTTCAACAACAAACTCGAGTCTGACCCGTTTTCCGTCCGGTCTCACGACGTATAGGGCGCCAGGGAATTTTTCGGGACCGTTGATGATCAGTTGTCGCATTTCTTCGATGTTCCACACTGTAACTTTTTCTGGCATTGAGAGCCTCATGGCGATATCCTTTGGAACGCCGACCTCGTTGATATCAAGGTTGGGGTCTGGTGAAATTACGGTGCGCGCTGAAAAGTCTACACGTTTTCCGGAGAGGTTGCTTCGGAATCTTCCTTCTTTTCCTTTAAGACGCTGTGATATTGTTTTGAGGGCTCTTCCCGAACGATGTCGGGCAGGGGGAATTCCTGAAGCCTCGTTGTTGAAATAGGTTGTAACGTGATACTGCAGTAGTTCAGATAGGTCTTGAATAATGAGTGTTGGGGCGCCTGCCTCCATGTTTTCCTTCAGGCGTTGGTTGATGCGTATGATGTCTACGAGTTTGTGGGTTAAGTCGTCTTCGGATCGGATGCCTGATTCTAAGGTTATTGAGGGCCGCACATAAACTGGAGGAACCGGGAGAACCTGCAGAACCATCCATTCTGGTCGAGCACTGCTTGGGTTAAAACCGAACAATTCAAGGTCGTCATCCGGTATCCGTTCAAGTCTTTCTCGGACCATGCTCTGTGTTAATCTCTGTGCGCCTTCCTCCAGAATCTCGTAAAAAGTTGTGGGCTTCGCAAATTCTATTTTTGATTGCTGAGACGTACAATAGGGGCAATCTTTTTTCTTCGCTTCTTTCACTATTTTTTTGTAGAGGTCATTTGGAACTTCCCCAATCAGCTTTTCAGTCTTCCTGATGGTTTCCCTGATCTTTTCAACACGGGTTTCAGGGAGCAAGATGCGCCCGCAGTTTCTGCACGTAGCTTGAAGAAGGTTGTGGATTATCTTGGTGAACTCGATGTGAATGATTGGAACAGCTAGTTCTATGTGCCCAAAGTGCCCTGGACACCTTATGGCAGTGTTCCCACACGTTTTGCATCTTTGTCTAGGCTCAAGAGTTCCTAACCTGCCGTCCATGAGTCCAGAGGTTATCGGAGCTCCGTCCTCGTCGTAGGTGTCGGCGGTCTGTATTTCTGCAACTGAGAGTCTGCGGATGTCTTGGGGAGAGAAGACTCCGAAGTAAAGTTCGTCAATAATTTTGTGAATAGCCTCTTCCATCGGCATTTTCATGCTCTCTCCTTCAGTTTTAGGCGGGGAGCTATACAAAGGCTCATCATTTCCTGGAGAAGAAGCTTGAAGGCGTAGGAAACGACCACTGGGGATATCTGGGCTTTATCTTCACAGATTCTGCACGTGTACTTACGCTGTTTAATGTCATAATAGGAGATGAAGCCACAATTTTCACACACATATAATAGATATTTGTCAGACTCTTCCAGCAGCCGGTCTCTCAGCACCATGGCGGCGCCGTGACCAATCAAACAGTCCCTCTCCATCTCGCCAAACCGCAATCCGCCGCCCCTCGCACGTCCCTCAGTTGGTTGCCGGGTCAGCATCTGAACTTGCCCTCGAGCCCTCGCGTGCATCTTGTCTGCAACCATGTGGTGAAGCTTCTGATAGTATACGACGCCCATGAAAATGTCGGCAACGAATTTCTCTCCAGAAACACCATTGTAGAGGATTTCTCTACCTGTGTGACTGAAACCCAGTTTGATCATCTCTTCCTTCAGTTGCTCAGGTTTCTCGTTCGTGAAGGGAGTTCCGTCAACCGGCTTGCCTCTTGCCGCGGCAACCTTTCCCGCAATGGATTCGAGGAACTGACCGATGGTCATTCGTGACGGCATGGCGTGGGGGTTGATTATGATGTCTGGAAAGATACCTTTTGAAGAGAAAGGCATGTCCTCCTGTGGAACAATCATCCCTATGACTCCTTTCTGTCCGTGGCGCGAAGCAAATTTGTCTCCCAGTTCTGGGATACGTTGGTCGCGGACTCTGACCTTTACAAGCTTGCTTCCTTCCCCGGTCTCTGTGATGAAAATGTCGTCTACAACACCGGTCTCGGCTGGTCGGACGTCAACGGATGTGTCTCGCATAGTGGGGCCTTTAACCTCGAACTCCTTGTATTCCTCAAGGAATCTTGGAGGACTCGTTCTTCCAATAAGCACGTCGCCCCCAGCTACCTCAGATTCTAGGCTAATAATGCCGTCAGGTTCTAGAAGGCGGTAGTATTGTTCGCCTCGGTATCCTCTAATTCCGGTTTCGGGCACCAGAAATCTATCTCTGAGACCACCTAGATATTGGCGGCACTCTGCCTCGTAGATTCGATAGAATGTAGAACGTACCAAACCACGCTCGATGGAGGCTTTGTTGAATATGATGGCGTCTTCCATGTTATAGCCTTCAAAGGACAGAATGGCAACAATACAGTTTTGACCGGAAGGTCTGCGGTTGTATCCTATGATTTCCATTGGTTTTGTTTTTACTAGGGGTGTTTGGGGATAGTGAAGAATGTGGGAACGGGAGTCAACTCGATTGGGAAAATTGGTTAGGTTTATTCCGAGGGCTTGTTTGGACATGGCTGCTTCGTAGGAGTTGCGGGGTGACTGGTTATGTTCAGGGTATGGTATAATGGAGGCGCAGATTCCAAGAATTGTGTAAGTGGCAATCTCCACGTGGGTGTGTTCGGAAGTAATTTTGTCAAAATCTATGGCGACAAGCACGTTTTCTTCTTCTTCAGCGTCAATGTATTCAAGTATTCCCTGTTTGATGAGGTCGTCCCAAGTCCACTCTTCGGAACGGATCTTTTCAACATGCTCAGACGATAATTTAGGTACTCCGTTTTCAACTATTATAAGGGGACGACGAACCCGCCCCTGATCGCAGCTAATGTAGACCTCTTCGCTTTCTCCGTGAAGCTTTTGGAAGTAGGCAACATTAACTTCGGTGGAGATCTCCCCCTTTCTACGTTTTCTCCTTATTTCATCAACCAAATTCTGTGGTGACGCGCAATAACCTAGAATAGAGCCGTTCACGAAGACCTTGGCGCTTGAAGCTCGCTGGTTCACGTCTGTTTCTTCTACTGGAACCACATCCATCCGATAAAGGGCCTGTTTTACTCCGTTTGGGTCCACGTAGATGGAGGTAGAAGCGGCTAAGGCAAGGTTCTTCACCAAACCACAGTTTGATCCTTCAGGTGTTTCGTTTGGGCAGAGTCTTCCCCAGTGAGTTGGATGTAGGTCTCGTGCCTCGAAGTTGGGTTGGCTACGGCTGAGAGGAGACTGTAATCTTCGGAGGTGGCTTAATGTAGAGACTGTGTTTGTTCGATCAAGAAGTTGGGTGATGCCGACGCGGCCTCGACCCCAGTTACCTGTGGCGAGGGCGTGTCTATGGCGATCAGTGATTATTCCGGGGCGGACGGCGGCTGAGATTGTGATAAGCTGTCTTTTGACGCCCATCCTTTCAAGCTGATACTTTATGTCTCGGCATAGGTTCCTAAAGGCTATTCTGAAAAGGTCAGAGAGGAGGGGCCCCGCAAGTTTTAGGCGTTTGTTTTTGAAGTGGTCTTTGTCGTCTGTTTTTCTCATTCCAAGTTTTAGTTCGATGACTCGGCTAGCCATCTCGCCGAGGAAGAGGGCTTTGTCTATTCGGCTTTCTTCGGTTCGACCGATGTGCGGCAGAAAGTTGCGGTCAATGATGCTCTTGGCTTTTTGGGTACGGTATTCTTCCACTTGACCGTGGGCGACGCGGTTTCCGATGTATAGTATAGCGTCTTCAATGGTTTCGAATCCTGCAGCTTTTTCAAAGGAGGCTTCAAGTTCGTTCTGCACCTTTTGGTTTGGTGATACAGTTTCGGCGATTTCTTTGTCTGATTCCAGTCCAAGGGCTCGCATCAAGATCATGAAGGGGGCTTCTGAGGGTACTCCGGGTATGGAGACGAAGAGTCCACCGTCAGATTTCATTCGCAGCTGAATTCTTGCTCTGAAGCCTACGGTGGTTGAGAAGATTTTGGCTTGGTAGACGGGTTTTGTTCCTCGGGTGTCGATGTCCACGAGAATGCGGTTGGGAGCTAGGTCTTCCATGGCAACGACGACGCGTTCGGAGCCGTTGATTAGGAAGTAGCCGCCTGGGTCGTGGGGGTCTTCTCCATATTCGATTAGTTCTTCGTCTGTTAGTTGGGAGAGGATGCAGAGTTTCGATTTCAGCATAACTGGAAGGTCGCCTATGAGAACAAGTTCTGGTTCCTGTTCTCTTCCATCTATAACTGGAGTCATCTCTAGTGCTAGGGGTGCTGCGTAGGTTAGGTTTCGGAATCGGGCTTCCATGGGGAAGATTTCGTGTTTTGTTCCATCGACTTCAGTTCTGTAGGGTCTGCTGATTTTTGATTGGGGATCTATTACCCATATTTGACCGAGTTTTATTTTGTAGGGCATCTCTGGGATTTCGATTTTGATTTCGCCGGTTTCATCAATGACTTCTTGTAGTCCCTTGTCGATGAAGTCGTTATAAGAGTCTAGGTGTTGTCTGACTAGACCTTTCTCCTTGAAGAAGGATTTTTGGAGAGTGAGAAGGTCGTCTTGTGAAATTTCCAAATTCTTTTAATTCCTCCATAATTGGATGTAGTGATGGGGGAAGTTCGAGGGGGCTGTTTCATTTCTTTTCAAACTGGGAGTTTCCTCCGTCGGGTCGGTATTATCCAACCCTAAAATCCGGGTCTCCTTATAAGCTTCAATTTTTCTTTCCGAAGCTAACAACGTAAACCAGCGCACCCACTAATAAATTTTACCTTTGCAAGCTTCATATTTTTGATGTTTTTGTAGAAATCGTTTCTTTTTCTGGAAGGCGTTCGCTCGTTACGGCTGCAAACTTGCTCGAAACGGTTGTTTATACAGTCAATTATATACGCTTCGTAATATGTAATTGGGGTTATCGCCTACCTTGGTGCATCGTATGGCTAGGGTTCGAAAGGGTGCAGTGCAGATTAGATTCGAGGTTCTAGAGTACCTCTTCTATAACCGAAAACCTCAGCCCCGCACCTATGTTTGGCGAAGGGCAACCAGCCTATCTTACGACGATTTCCTTAAACACCTCTCATACCTGAAAGAAAAGAACCTTGTCAACGAAACAGAAGAGGGCCAATGCCTGTTAACTGAAAAGGGGAGAAACATATACGTTGAATTACGAAAATCCTTACCCTCAATCCTGTAAGTTCCATTGCACCTTTGGTGCATCACAATTAATATTCCCTGTCAAAAAATTCACCATCAGACATTCAAGGTGTAGACCATGAGCGAAAAAAAAGATGAAACCAACTATCCTTTAAGATCGCTGCACGACTTCCTATCCGAGCTGGATAAGGAATGGGACAAATTTAGAACAGGATCTCTCATAGGAGTGATAGTCTCCTCTGCTCTTCTACTATTCTCAATTTTCAGCCTTCTGCTTGCCCTAAGAAACAGAGCGCCCTTAGTTTTTCTTTTCATGATAGTGATTATCGTTTCTTTGGTATACACTGTTTACGTCTTGTTTGTGCAACATCGTTTCTTTAAGAGGTGGGAACGCCGAATTGGGCTTCTTATGCATCTCGAAGAGAAAATTATCAGTGAAGAACTCGAAAAAGAGAGTTAACCCGTCTGAGATTGATGCATGATTCACTTTTGGTGTATATCGAGAGTGCGTCGCCTTTTATTCGGTAGAGAGCGAAGTCGTAAATTAATTAACATGGATGGAGGTGAAAAGACCATGAATCAAAAAACAAAAGCCTTCACAATAATATTAGTATCCGTTGTTGCAAGTATGCTGATTTACTTGCCGTTTACCTACGCGATTGAGCCCAGCGAAGAGGTAGAAAGCGATATAGCAGTCGCAGCGATTCAAGAGGGCAAACCGTTGCTTTCACGTGTTGCTAAAGTCAGGTTTGTTAAGTGGTTCCTGAATCATTCGGAGCCAGTGGAAATTGAGGGAACAGCTGTAAATCTATCCGAAAAAATGCTAATAGTGAATACAAGTGAAGACCAGATAAGGGTGCACTTGCCTGCTGAATTGACTGCTGGCGATGAACTGACCCTGCGAGAAGAACTTTTTGCATGCGGCTATTTGAGTGAAGGCGAAAACATAACTGTCAAAGCGTTGGAGGCAAATGTGATTGACAAAGAGGGACTTCGCATCTACTTACTGGTAGGCTATGAAATCATCAACGAATCAGGAGTCCATGCATACGCAAATCTACATGTAAACATAGAAGACTAAGAACTCTGTCAATCCTCCCTTTTTCTGCACATTCTCAGTAAGAGATTTAAGTGATTAGTTGGAGACTCCATTCATGCGAGTTGAAACAGACTAACTGAAGAATCACAGGAAAACGAATAAAATGTATGACATAATTTTTGCAAACGACAAAACAAGGGGCACAACCCTACTAGATCAGCTTGAAGGAAAAAAGCCCCTCTTCAGCTGCGTCATAGGCGTCACTGAAACAGCAAAGATTCCAGGCATTTCAGCAGCCGGAAAGAACCCGGATATAACCGATTACACGCCACCCGCGGACGTTGAACTTCTCCAACTTGGGCAATGCAAATGCATACCGGGTGTACCTGTGACGCCTGAAGGGATACCCACCCCTGCCCTCATAACAATGTCAGCCCTGAAGCTGGCGGACATACCAACCCTCGTTGTGAGTGCTGGCTTGAAGATTAAACCTTATATTCCCTTTTTAGATGTGGGCGGTAAACCGGGAAGGGACATAAGAACTGGCAGAGCCCTCGACAATGCAGAAGAAGTCATGAACCGAGCAAAGATTGCTGGAGAAAACCTGTCCAAGACAGCTGACTATCTGGTAATCGGCGAAAGTATTCCTGGCGGCACCACAACAGCCCTAGGGGTCTTGTTAGCCATGGGAATAGACGCGAAAGGGAAAGTCAGCAGCAGCATGCCAAACAACCCTCATGAACTCAAGATAAAGACAGTTGAAGAAGGCTTGAAGGCTTCAGGCGCCAAGGTAGGTGACTTTGCACAGGACCCAATAAAAGCAGTTTCCTCTGTTGGAGACCCTGTGCAACCTGTCCTAGCAGGACTGGTCCTCGGTGCCGCAGAAAGAGTCCCAGTTATCATGGCTGGCGGAACACAGATGGCTGCTGTGTTAGCAGTCGTCACAGTGTTAAACTCCACTGTGTTAGATAATGTAGCCATTGGAACGACCCGATGGGTAACAGCGGATAAAACGTCTGATCTGAAAGGATTAATCGCTGAAATCGCTGATGTTCCAATACTCGCTGCTGATCTGAACTTTGGTCAATCTAGGTTTGACGGCTTAAAGGCTTATGAAGCAGGAGTAGTGAAGGAAGGCGTCGGCGCTGGAGGAGCAGCAATGGTTGCCATGCTAAAGTCGAAAGGCTCCATAACCAAAGAGGCTCTGCTTAGAGAAATCGAAAAGAACTACAAGCAATTAGTAGGTTCAACTTAGCTGCTCAAAGTTCCTCTGTGAAGTTAGGTGACAAATAACCCGGCATTAAACTTTCTAGTTATGTACTGATTATGGGACATAGTCTATGTTCTTTACCAGGTACTTGCTAGATACTGCACAGATTATAGTCCAGAAAGGCTAACCTAAAGATACTTTCCTAATCCCCTCTTTTTTATACTAGTAAAAATGAAGTAGTTGTTATTGTTGGGACGAGCGCATACAACGGAAAACAATAGGATCCATACAGGCAAACCTGAAGGACCTATCAGGGATGATTTCCGATGGCAAGTGCGCTCATCCCATTTTAAAAGGTCAAAAACTAAGCTCAATAAAACATTTCAGAACCAACAATCTATATTATAAATGTAATCCTAAAATAATCGAGTTATTCCCTCTCTATATCGGACACAAGATTTCACGGATGAAATGGACATTTTTGCCTTAGACACTCCTTATTCAGGTCGTAAAATTCGCATTCTAAGCCTTTTTTGATCTCCAAAGTGACGCCGAGATTCTCCTTTAGGAAATTCACTGCTTCCATTATAGCCAAGTAGGTGTTCCTTTTGCAGCATCTTGGACCTCCATGGTGGGCTATGGCAAAGAGGCTCTTCGCAGTAATCATATTAGCTAACTTCCATTCAGCTACAGATAAGGGAGTTGCATCCGTTATCAAACTCATGAAAATGCCTGTGCCAACTGCTGCTCCGCAGTCACCATAGAATCCGCAGAATCCCCCTAGAATCTGTGAAGCTCTTTTCTTTGCCATCCTGATTTTAGTTGCTTTCTCTTCAGGGTCTTTCTTACTGTTATAGTATGCAGCAAGCAAGCATGCTGGAACAAGAAAATGGTGCTCTGGACCATGCATCTTTACGTTAGGATTCCTCATTAACGTCAAAGCAAGTTCCAAGGGATCCTCTATTTTGCTGGCAGTGCAGTAACTTTCTATTAGCTCCATTGCAGGTAAACTATGGCATCTGTCACAAACAAAATGGTCATTCTCACATTTCACATTCGAGTCGTGAACCTCGTGGCAGTAGAAGCACTCTAGCTTGTCTAGCTCCTTTGTGTAGGCTAGTTTTTCGCCGCAGACTAGGCATCCAGTTTTATGGTCTGAACTCATCTCTCTCACATATCAAATGACTGCAGAAAGCGATTTCAAGTTTATGGGTTCTTGCGGGCTTCAACTTGGATGCTGGTTATTTTCCCCCTAAGCTCCTTAGAAACGTCTATTGTGTAGGGTTTTTGAGAAACAATCTTAACGTTTTTGAATCCCGCAGTTGCTATTTTGTCCAAGTAGTCGGTTTTTTCCAGTGCACCTGCGATGCATCCTGCCCAAGCGTCAAAACTCTTCCTAACCTCTGCCGGTAAAGCTTCTTCAGTTACAAGATCAGACACCATAAGTCGACCACCCGACTTCAGAACACGATAGGCTTCTTGAAACACCCGCAACTTGTCGGGAGCCAAGTTAATCACGCAGTTGCTGATGATAGCATCAACACTTTCATCCTCAACAGGCAGGACTTCGATTTCTCCTAAACGAAACTCGACGTTAGTGTAGCTATGCTTAAGGGCGGTAGCTTTGGCTCTCTCCACCATCTCCTCAGTCATGTCCACGCCAATAACCCTTCCGGATGGTCCCACCTTCTTGGATGCCAAAAAGACGTCTATGCCCCCGCCTGAACCCAAATCTAGGACCGTTTCGCCCTCCTTCAAGCTTGCGAGGGCAACAGGGTTTCCGCAACCCAAACCTAAAACCGACTCTTCTGGAACGCTCTCTATGTCACCGGGAGAATAGCCAAGTTTCCACGCAACATACTGTGGAGGAGGTCCACAACTAGATGATGAGCAGCAAGACGATGAACAGCTGGAACAGTCTGTTTTGGCTATCTCACCATACCGCTTTTTTACATGTTCCTTAACTTTTTCATTTTCCATAATAACCACCTCTTTTTTCAGTTAATCTGTCTTCCAGAACCCTCTTTGCCCCAGCTTCTTGCCTAGATACACTAGGCTGAGCATGATTGGGACTTCCCAGAATAGCCCCATTGTTGTTCCCAGCGCCGCTTGAGAGCCTAAACCGTAGAGGCTGATAGCTGTAGCAATCGCAATCTCGAAGTGGCTGGAAGAACCAATGATAACAGAGATAATTCCCTCCCTGTATTTGAGACCCGCAAACTTTGTAACCAACAGGTTAACGCCCACAATGATTGCGAATCCTAACAGAAGCGGAATTGAGACACGAATCATCTCTTCTGGATGCTCTATCAGCACGTTCCCGTTGAGAGAGAACAGGACAATCAAAGTTGCTAACAGAGCAAGAATCGCCACTTTACCTACTGCTGGGCGATACGTTTCTTGGAACCATTCCGTCCCCTTACTGCCTGTGATAAACTTCTTTGAGACATAACCCAGAACCAGCGGGATACCGATGAAAACAAAGACAGACAACAGAAGAGACAGCCGGTCAATTTGTATATTTTGGATGCCAGTCAAGAGCGAAACAACAGGTGCATACAGAAACATTATCGTTATCGTGTTCAATGTGGTGTTGACAACGTTTTGCTCCTGATTCCCATTAGCTAATGCCCCCCAAACTAGAACCATAGCAGTGCATGGGCTGGAACCAAGCAAAATCAATGAAACAATCAACTGCTCATTTCCTGCCAAGAAGTAGTAAGCCAGAAAAGCGGATACTAACGGAGCCCAAACCCAATTTGAAACAATTGTTAAGATAATCGGTTTCGGATTCTTCGCCAGCTTCTTCAGTTCACTTAACTGCAAATTCAGGAGCGCCGGATACATCATCAAAAAAAGACATACGCCGATTGGTATCGATATTCCAGCGAACTGCAGATTGTTGATAGCTATGCTTAGCTCAGGAATGACTTGTGAAAGAAGAAGCCCTGTTAACATGCACACAAAAACCCATAGGGCAAGATACTTTTCGAAAACGCCGAGGTGTATTTCAGGTTTTTTTGCCAAGGCTATTCCCCAAAAAAGAGGGATTATTTACTGTTTTTCTGTCTCGCAATCCATGTTGGACATGTTGCTGCTTGGCAGCATTGGTCTTCGGGGATTCCGTATGGGCATTTGAGGGTTTTAATCATGTTTTGGAGTCGCTTCCTGTAGTTTCTTAGCGTCGTGAATATATAAATAATTTTAGATATATTTATACGTTTTGTTTCCATAAACATATTTAGATACGTTTACAAATAACAAGATGAGAAACCCATGAAAAACATCAATCAACGACTAAAGCGACTAACCGAAACCGAACTGTGCCAAGCAGAAGTTGTCGATGAATACCGAAACGAGTTACTTCAACTAACCGCCAATGTTGCAGACTTCGAAACTGCAAAGAGGAACAGCAAATTCTTCAAGGCATTATCTGACCAAAAAAGGCTCAGAATAGTAAAACTGCTGACGGTTAAAGAAATGTGCATCTGCGAATTGATGGTATGCCTCGACATGACGCAGCCAAACCTCTCTCACCACGTCCAAATACTAGAAAACGTTGGCATCATCAACCGCACAAAGAAAGGAAAATGGGTCTACTGCTCTCTCGCAGACAGAAAACTTGTAGACAACCTGATAAAACTGAACTTGCTGTAACAAAAACGTCTTCACCTCTTTTTTCTAATGAACAGCACCATGGCTAAAATGGCTATAGCTGATGTTATAATGCTGTAAGTGGTCGCTAATGATGAACCAAAGTACTCCCACAAACTTCCAACCACAGCATTTGAGACAAAAAAGGCTGAACCAACAACAAGATAATAAAGCCCATAGGCTGTTCCTATCAGATTCTTTTCAACATAATCTGGAACTAAAGCCCTCTGAACTGTTTCAACGATTCCGACATAAGCACCAAAGAACACAGCAACCAAGAAAGCATTAAAGCCATTTGTGGGAAGAAGCAGAATCAGGAAAGTAGTAGAAAGGAAGATGCAATAACCCAAAACCATGACTCTTTCTTTTCCCACCTTGTCAGATAAGAAACCGGATGGAATCGCTATGGCGGTGTGCGCCACGTTAACAGCTGCGTAAACTAAAGGAATAAGCGAATCTGCAACCCCAGCTTCCTTTGCGTTGAGGAGAACAAACGAAAAGTTGAATGCCCCAAGAGAAAAAATACTAACAATGATAAGCAGCTGAGAAAAATTACCTTTCAAGACAGATTTGATGCCAGTAAGCAATTGAAATTCACCGACAGATTTGCCAGCCCGTTCCTTAACTAAGAACAAAATGATGAACAAGGCAATAGCCCCGGGTATCAGCGACAACCAGAAAATGTCTCTTATAGTAAATCCCAGAAACAATAAAGCCGTTGAAGCAATCACAGGTCCCACGATAGCACCCGCTTGATCAAGAGTTCTATGTAAACCAAAAGCAGAACCTCGCCGTTTCTCGGAAACCGATTCACTGAGGAGTGCATCACGAGGAGAAGTGCGAACAGCCTTTCCAACCCTATCAGAAACCCTGATTACGAAAACATCAAAGGGCGCCCTAGCTATCGCAAAAAGAGGCTTAACAACATTAGATAGAGCATAGCCAACCAATACAAACATTTTTCTTTTTCTGAACTTGTCAGAGAAAATTCCTGAGACTGCCCTTAAAGCATAACTTAGGGCTTCAGCTGTTCCCTCAATCAATCCCAATATTGCTCTGCTGGAACCAGGCAGACCGAGGAGAAAGGTGGGCAAGAGACTGAAAACCATTTCACTCGACATGTCAGTGAAAAAACTTGCAAAACCTAAGGCAAACAAATTCCTGAGTGATGACCCTTCGACTTTTTTCCCACTCACAGTCTTCTTCATATAACCTTTCTCCCCAAATTCCAGTAGGAAAGATTACTCCTTATTTTTGTAACTTCCCTACTAATAACTTGGTTTAAACGCAGCCTAGCCAAACTAGTGAAAACTAAGAGATGACAAATGGCACAGAATTTTATCGAATCTCCAAACATACTCTTTTTTAAATTCTAAAAGTTAAAATAATGGCGCCCTGGCCGGGATTTGAACCCGGGTCGGGCGGGCGACAGCCGCCTATACTAGACCGAACTATACTACCAGGGCATTCATTTCCCTAAAGAATGGAGGCTTCTACTTAAATTTTTCATTACAAAAAGATGTTACGAAAACTAGGGGTTCATCATTATGGGTGTCGTGACCCTCGAATCGCGATAGTGCTATAGACAAGGACGAATAGGAGTATTAAACCGAATAGGATGAGCATTAACTCTCCAGTTGAAATTGACGTTCCTTCAAACATGATGCATCCATATAGAGACGGAGGAATAGAATGGATATAAGGGAAGTTTCGGGGGCAAAAATGGTGGATAAAATGAAGTGTTTAGAACGTAACAATATTCCGGTATGGGTATTGTGAAACAGAAATTATTTGCCGATTCCTATTTTGCGTAGAAACTTGCGCCTAATGGAACGCTTCTCTTCTTTCTTCACCATGACCTCATGCAAAGCATGAAAGATGGTGAAATTCTCTGAACTAAGCGCTTGCTGCTTTCCCTTCGTTTCGCTACCTTTGCTGCCAAAGTTTTCGCCTAAAAGCACCATCCTTCAAGTATATTTGAATGATATTTCAGCTGGTGATATATGCTTCTGTCAGAGATAAAGCCGAAATCCGTAATTAAAATCCTCAAAAAAGAGCATTATTGATGCTACCAATTACTTCATAAGATTTGCTATTAGGAGCTATACCTTCATAAGCTTGATAAGTTATGCGGCTTTAACTGTAAATGAGCCTCACGGTTAGAGCTTAAGGATAAGAGAAGATGATGAATCCAGGTCTAATCGAAGCCTTAGGTCAATTACTGACAGGATTGAAGCATATCGGAGACGGAGTAACCTATCTAATCAGCTTTCTATTAAATAGCCTAGGTCTTTCTGCTTCTCAGGAACTCATAAAAATCGCAACAATTCTGATTCTTCTCTCCGTTGTCTGGAAACTGGGTTCCAAACTCACCAGTTCGATATTCTGGTTTTTCATCATAGCTCAAGCCACGAGCTTCATCAACCTCTCCTAAAGAGACTCCCTTTTTGATGGAAAGCCGAACAGAGCAAGAATTTAGCTCAGCTATTTTGGAAAGCTATCTATTTTTCTATAAGGTCTAACACTTCGTTTATGTCTGGTTCGACTGTTAAAGGCGTGTTGGCGAATCTGTTTTTTGGATTAAAATGATAGTCCACTATAGCTTTAACATCCTTAAGCATATGACCCGTCAGAATGCCGACTACAACTTCATCGGTTCCTATTTCACCTTGCTCTACAAGTTTCTTAGTCCCCGCCACAGTTGCAGCTGAGGCAGGTTCGCATCCAAATCCGCTCCTGCTCACTATAGCCATAGCGTCCAATATCTCTTCATCAGAAACCTGTGTTACAACACCGTCAGTATATTCTAGTGTTCGCAGAGATTTTTTCAAATTTACAGGTTTAAGAATCTCTATTGCACTTGCCTTTGTTGACGCCTTAATGCCCTTCTTATCTACTTCGCCATAGTATTCATCGATGATTCCATTGTCAATATTTCCGTCGTTCCACCTTAGATTTCGTTCATTATATAACTCATAAAGAGTAGGGGCACCTTCTGCGACAACCACTGCTATCCGCGGTTTCTTCTTTATCCAACCATAATCATAAAGTTCCATGAACGCTTTACCAAAAGCCGAAGTATTCCCCAGATTTCCTCCAGGAAGCACAATCCAGTCTGGAACTTCCCAACCCAAGCGGTCAAGCACCCGATACATCATAGTTTTTTGTCCTTCAAGTCTGAAAGGATTCAGGGAATTAACCACATATATCCCGCTTTTTTTAGAAAGCGCTTTAACCATAGCCATGGCTACGTCAAAATCGCCTTTCACCTGCAGGACTTTAGCGCCATAGGCTAGTGTTTGTGCAAGTTTACCTTTGGCAATTTTCCCTTCTCCAACAAAGATCACAGCTTCCGTATCCAACAGGTTTGCAGCAAATGCTGCAGCAGAACTCGAAGTGTTTCCAGTGGATGCGCATACAACTTTTTTGGCTCCAACCATGTTTGCATGAGTAAAGGCAGTTGCCATCCCGTTGTCTTTGAAAGAGCCTGTTGGGTTATCGCCCTCGAACTGAACCCAGAAGTTCCCAGTTTTTACTCCAACATACTCGGCAACTTTGGTTAAGTGGACTGGTTTTGTTCTTCCTTCAGCACCGTTTAAAGAGACCAATTTTTTGCTGTAAACGTCATGATTCTCAGTTTCCACTCCGACAAAATTGATTAATTCTCTGTATCGCCACACACCACTTTCATCAAATATGTTCTGTCCATGATTTCTCCGCTCACGAAAAGTCTCTTTCAAACTTTTCGGATAATCTCCTCGATACTTTACATCGAGAAGTTCGCCACAGTCACATGCGGTTCTTTGTTCTTTGACACTGTACTTTTTTCCGCAACTGGGAATAATACATTGTTGCCAACTCTCAGTCTTCATAAAAACTCAATCTCCTGAATGTCTCTGTTATATTTTAATTTTTGATTTTCCGCACTCCGTATAAGAGTATATCCAACAATTCACAGCAAAGTTCTTAAATGTTGTACGCTAAACGCGCTGGTATGGGTCTAAAAGACAGCGCCTCCCCACAGGCTCAAGGGGTTCCAATTGTCCTAACTGGCTCAGCTACGGACATGAGCGACTTCAAACTCAGTCCTTTCCGAGCGTTCACAGGAGGATTTCCAACAGCGATTATTCCGAGGTTCTTGCTTAGAAAATATTGGTACCCCCGAGTTCCCAAAAACGGAGATGACACTGCCAAATACGCACCTTACGGAATGCGAAAAATTGAAGCATCGCTAATTAGGGAGTTCGGCGCCCAAGCAGTTGCTGTGGTGCACCCATATGATTTGAAGAATTTTGTGGGACCGAAAACGAAAGTTATCGGAATATCTTCCATGGAGCCTGCTGGAACAGGTTTTGTCAGTCGAACATACACATCTCTTGTGGGCTTTGGTGGAGAACCTGTGGCTGCTGCAGAATTCAGAGACCTCATAAAAAAGCCATTCCTGCGAAAGTGGGGTGCCAAGATAGTTCTGGGGGGAGCAGGTGCTTGGCAGATTCATAGAGCAAAGCTACAAAAGAAATATGGAATAGACTGCATCGTCATGGGTGAAGGCGAAAAGACTGCATTAGAGATTTTTCGCAAGGCCCTTAACGGCGAAAAACTTCCACAGGCAGTTGAGACTGAGCCACCCAACCCAAAGGAAATTTGCCGTATCGTGAACCCGTCAATTTTTGGCACCGTGGAGATTACGCGGGGTTGTGGTCGTGGATGCAAGTTCTGTTCGCCCATGATGAGGAGAAGTTACTCCTTTCCTTTAGAACACATCTTGAAAGAAGTCAGATTAAATGCAAAAAATGGGACGAGAATGATAATCTTGGCGAGCGAAGACATTTTCTTGTACCGATGTAAGGATAATTTTTTGCCAAATCGTGAAGCAATTGTTGAGTTAATCAAGTCAATTGCCGCTGTCCCAGAAGTGGAGTTCATTCAGCCTGCTCATGCAGCGTTGGCGCCTGTTGTCTATGATCCTAAAATGGTTGAAGAGATTGGACCGGTTCTTCGCGAAAAATCCTATTGGACCACAGATGAAACTCGGCATAGCTCAGTTGAAATTGGCATAGAAACAGGAAGTGTTCGACTCGTGAAGAAGTACATGAGGGGAAAGATGCTTCCGTACAAACCCGAAGAGTGGCATGATGTCGTAACGAAGGCAATTGAAATTATGAATGAGAATTATATGTGGCCATTGGCAACATGGATTGTTGGTTTGCCTGGAGAAACTGAGAAGGATACGATTGCGTCGCTTGAACTTCTAGACAAACTTAAACATAACAAAATTTTCTATGTGCCTTTGTTGTTTACTTCAGAAGAAGACTGCATGCTTAGAGAAGCCCGACATATGGACCTGAAACATTTAACGCCACTTCAATGGGAATTCTTGGCTACATGCTGGCGACATAACATAGAAATTTTTGCTTCAGATCTTCCTCAATGGACAAAAAGGTTCACGTCAATGTTTGCCTACCTGCTGTATTACCGATGGAAACACGGGAAAAAGGCCCTACAACCATTAATGAAGCTCTCTGGAATGAATGCAGAATATCCTTAGCAAAGGGCGCAGTGACGCAGGACTATTTTGTTAATCAGCCTCTGCGAATAGCCCTGTTTGATAATTTAATCAAGAAAATCCTTTAATAAATGAGGGTATTTTATGGTTTGTTTATGGGCTTGTAGCTCAGTTTGGCTGGAGCGTTCGGCTGATAACCGAAAGGTCGAGAGTTCAAATCTCTCCAGGCCCACTTTTTAAACCCTTTTTCGAGGTTCTTTTATCCAAATAGGCTTTTTTTGGTCAAATTTTTGCAATAGCTATCCTTGTCAAGACCTAAATTCGGATTAGACTAATGCGCGCAGAGGTACAAATATCAATGAATTTTTTGTACTCCTCTTTGCATTTGTGGTGTCTATAAAAGACCTTTATGTAAAAGGTTAAATGGTTTCAGGGTAGTTATTTCATCTATGGCTTCAATCATCGAAAAGATAATTTTATTTCCAACTTTTCTAATGTTTGTATTATCAGCATTCCTAGGTTTTCTAACCCTACAGGGCACAGACTTGTCCACTAAAACAAATCTTCTAAACTACGCAATAATATTGTTTATTGGCGGTACTCTACTAGTCGTTGTAGGGATTGTTGCTTGGATAATCCGCAGAGGCTCAGAGAACCTTTAGCGCATATGCACCTCATCAACTTTGTCATTTGTTTTTCCGAAGTCCTACTATAGACACATATGCACAGGGCGAAGCTAATTGTAACAATAAACCGCGTTGATAACGGACAAAAGAGCGACAAATGGCCTGCGCTCGTAAACAACAGTTAGGGGAGCCTTCGCAATAATTGGACTCCTTTTATGAAGAATGAGATAGTAGCAATTGCGGTTGAGGCTAGGAAGAACATAAGCTTGTAGTGGTAGTCGATTGTAAAAGGAAAAGATGGTATTACCCAACCGCTTATAGGCAAATATACAAGTATCAAACCGATTAGCCAAATTACAGAAAGACCTGAAAGGAAAAAGATTTGAAATCTCTTTCCTAACTTCAAAATCTTTCATCTTCCCTAAGATGTGCTTTCAGCTAATACTGTGATGTTCACTGTCGTCGCTTGATCTGTGGTGATCGAATTTGCGGTGGTGGTGATTTCAAAATCGAATGTCCAGGCTCCAGCTGCATCCAAGGCAACGCCGGAAGTGGTGTCTGGATTGGTTATGGTTAATGTTGCTGTCGTGTCACCAGTGCTGTTGCTTGATGCAACTGGTACCGTGTCGCCTACTTTAACGACAACTTGAAAAGTAGCGTAGTTTGTGCTCTGATCATTCAAATCGGTGTCGAAATGTAGGTAAACGTTGGCTTTGGTTGTTGTTATGCTTATTATGTCATTCAGAGATGATGTGTTGCTTGCGGTGTAGAGTATTGTCTGTCCTTCCTCTATGTTTCCTAGAGTTCCTGGATTTAGTGTAATGTTGGCTACTTCAACAATAGTCTGGGTGACGGTGTTAGATGCTTGCTGATAGACGAAGGCCGAGACAGAAACGATTACCATACTAATGAGTATCAGCAGAGTTCCAACCATACGTTTTCTCATAGAGTTCACTTCAGATTCCGAATTTGAGTTAGAGATTATTAAGAAGTATGAAGACTGGATATGAATGATTAATTCATATCTTTTATATCTAAAAAAGCCAGCACATCGAATCAAATGAGATTCAAAGGGTACGCAACGGCTTTACTACTTGTAATTCTAATTTTGTTAATACCTATTGTACATTCTCTAACATTCGACCAACAAATCAATTCTGTAACTCAAACTATCAGGAATGTTCCCTATTATTACGTTGACAACAATCTTTCCAATGTAGATTCCAGCGGAGACAAAGGCACCCATTCAAACTTCACTGCTCAACAGTACAGTCCAGATTCTACGTTTGACAACCTTACAGAAGAAAATGTGGGCTCAGACCAAATAATAGAAGATTACATTGATAATAATACCAGTGACATTGACAGCACACCAGATGTTGGATCCCACAGTAATTTTTCGGCGCAACAAGCCAGTCCAGACGCGATTTATGACACCCTAACAGAAGAAAACACATATTCAATTCAAGAAGGTTCAATTCAAGCCTCTTGGAGCGCGGACATAAGTACCTCAACAAAATATCCCAATGATGGTGGCGATTTTGTGGGAAACGGAGGCTACGGTAAGCTCAGAACCGCTGTGAAATTCCCTTTAGATCAGTTGCCCAGCAACGCAATTATAACAGGCGTAAACTTCACGATCTACTGCTATGAAGGAGGAACCGCAACCCATCAAGTCGACTTACACCCTTACAATGATGATGGACAAGCTGATCCACAAGTTGATTCAGCCTCTACAGCATATTCAAGATGTGCACCTATTGGTGTTCCCTACATCGACGATAGTCCAGATTTGCGTACAGTCGGATTAAAGGAGTTCATACTTTCATCTACAGCTTATACAGATATTGAAAATGCAAAGGCATCTGTCAATATATTTAGTTTGGGTTTACATGAAGAAGGAGACGACGATTGGTATGCTTGCTTGGTCGAATATACGGAAACAAACACAGATTGGAGACCAACACTTCACATCAGCTACTATACGTCTTCCAGTTATGAACTCGACCTCGAGGTTCAATTCACCGATGTTATTAATTATCTGACCTCAGAGACACTCTGCGTCTACACTGGAACCCTTGGTGCGGAAGACCTACACTTAGATTTTTGGAACGGAACTGGATGGGAAAACCTTGCAACAGACTTAACTGCAAACAGCTGGAACAATTATACAGTTTCCCTAACCTCAACAACATTCACAATTAGATTCAAAGGTGGAACAGAGACAACAGATACAACGGAAGACCAATGGAAAATAGATGCCGTCCTTTTGAGGGTTGAAGGAAGTGGAAACTTGGAAGATGCAGTAGACAGTGACACGTCTGACGTGGATTTTTCTTCAGATTTAGGGAATTTAGTCAATTTTGACAATATGAAAACAGCTGATTCAACCTATGCTAACCTAACGGAGTCAGCTTCCGGAGGCGGTATAACCCTTATCAACGTAGCCGAGGCAAGCGCCACCTCTGGAACATCTGCGCAAATCAACAAACCAATTAACACGGCAGAAAACGACTTTATGATAGCTCTGCTCGTATCCACAATCGGAAGTGATAATGATGGTTCCACCATGTCTTCTGCGCCTCCAGGTTGGACACTTGAACATGATTACACTCAAAGTGCGGCTTCGGGTCAGCATGTGTACATTTACTGGAAGATTGCAGGAGCTTCAGAGCCTTCAAGCTACAGTTGGGCATGGACAAGTTCTTGCGGTTGGGTAGCTCAAATAACTACTTTCAGGGGAATAGACACTAGCTCTCCGATTCATGTGGAAGGAGCGGTTAATCAAGAAAGTAGCAGTTCACCCATGAGTCCAAGCATGACCACAACCGAAGACAATTGTATGATTTGGCTTTACGACATGTGTGATGATGATGATGTCCCCTTTTCTGGCGGTGAACCCAGTGGTACATCATGGATCGACCAAACAGAAATTGGCAGTCCAGGGAATGGTCTCGGTATTTCAACGGCCTATCTTGTTCAAGCATCAGCTGGCGCCACTGGTGACAGAGATTGGACTTTAGATAACAGTGAAGAAAATTCTGGTCAGCAATATGCGCTTAAACCTGCTCCTACAGATTCCCGACTAGACCAAGAAGTTCAGTGGACAGACGTTCCATACTCACTGCCAAATGAAGAACTTTCAATTTATGGCGGTAATATGGGAGATGAAGATATAGAGGTTGATGTTTGGAATGGCACTGGTTGGGAAACCATTTTCACAGACCTATCCTCGGGATGGAATAATGTGTCGATAACGGAGTGGCTGAACACCTCTACGTTCACAATCCGATTTAGGGGTGGAACTGAAGTAGGGGATACAAGTCCAGACACTTGGCAGATAGATGTTGCCCTAATTCATGTTTGGAACGTGGGAGAAAATTACGAGCTCGATCTTGAGGTTCAGTGGACAAATGTAGATTATAGCGAAGGGAATGAAGAGCTCTGCATATATGGAGGAACAATGGGGTCTGAGAATGTAAAGGTTGACGTATGGAATGGTTCGACGTGGCAAAACTTGTTCGCAGACCTAACAAACGGATGGAACAACGTTACAGTTACATCTTATCTCACCTCTTCAACATTTACAATTAGATTTGAAGGAGGAACAGAAACCAGCGATTCAACTCAAGATGTTTGGCAGATTGACACAACACTATTACATGTCTGGTCTTAATGTAAATTAGCCTGTAATATTGCGTGTGCATTTAACAAGAACATGTAGAGTGGAAAAACGGGACTGTGAACGGGAGTGTGAAGCTATCCAGGCCCACTTTTACATTCACCTCGACCACTGAAAAAATTGTTTTTAGAGGTTATTTCTGTTTTCTGAACAGCCCTTTTTTGGCTATTTAGGTTTAGCTTTCAATTACCCCGTCTTCTATTTTTATCTGCTTTTGGGCATAACCAGCGATATCTTGCTCGTGGGTGATAATTATTATCGTGGTTTTAGTTTCTTCATGAAATTTTTTAATTAATTCCATCACTTGCTTTCCAGTTTTCGAATCCAAGTCGCCGGTGGGTTCATCCGCAAATAAGACTTTAGGTCGGTTCGTTAATGCCCGCGCTATAGCTACACGTTGCAATTGTCCTCCGCTCAGTTGCGCCGGGTACTGTTTAGCTTGTTTGCTAATTCCAACACCGTCAAGGAGTTCTTCTATTCTGCTTTTCAAGTCTTTACTGAACCCTGCGAGATCAGCAGGTAGAGCTACGTTCTCACGAGTGTCGAAGTGTGGTATTAACGCATAACTTTGGAAGATGAAACCCATCTCTAACAACCTAGCCCTCGATTTTTCTGAATCGCCTAAATGATGGAGATTTTTTCCTTTGAAAAGAACAACCCCATAATCGGGTTCATCTAGTCCAGCCATGCAATTTAGAAGAGTGGTTTTTCCAGCTCCAGAATTGCCAACTATTGCCACAAATTCGCCATCTTTAATATCAAGATCTACTCCTCTAAGGGCATAAACTGTAGTTTGCCCTAGACGGTAGTTCTTTACTAAGCCCCTAACTGAGATGATGTGTTCAGCGGAAGTTTCAAAGGCTTGTGGAGTTTGGAGGTCGAAGAGGCTGGATTGGAATGTAAAAAATGGAAGATCTGCGCCAAAAAAGTCCAACCACAACTTCAAAAGTTCTGCTTCAACAAACAAGTCAGAACTCAATTCAGCCATAGTTAGGAGAGCAAGTTTAAATTCATCCATGGATTCGATGGTTTTTACACCATTCTTTGTTTCATCTAGATAATCCTTCAGTTTTATCTGGCACCCTTCCAGTTTGTCTTGAACTTCAATCAAGAGACTTTTGCCTTGATTTATTTTCCAAGACATCTGTCTAACTGCTGTCCTAAGGTCTTCCGAAAGTTCTATGAAATCATGCTTCTTGAAGAAGATTTTAGGTTCATTGAATAACTTGAAGATACTAAAGATGGCTTTGTCCATGTTTTGGAGGGAACTAAGTTTTGCTGATAGGATCCGCAGGAACATCTCAAGTTTGGTTTGTATCTCAAAGTTGCTACTTCTATAATGTGTTCCGTGAAGACCTAACTGCAATCTTTCCAACATTTTATTCATTTCTCGCAGGCGAAGTAATGTAGGCTCTAGAAATATGCAAAAGAAGTTGAGAAATGCTAGCTTGTCAACCATCGCTTCCAAATTAGCATCTTGCTTAACTTCTGATACTTTGAAAACTGGAGATTGCCATCCTGAAAGGTAGAACTGTACTTTCTGCTCTTCTCTTAAATTCCAAATGGCTGTCATGCTATTGGTCTGAAGTTCACAAAATTTGGTTGGTAACTCTGAAATTAATTTTTTCAGTCGAAGATCGAATACTTTTTCAAGCTTAGGATCTATCTCCTTCAGGAAGTTTTTGATGATCTGCGATGTTTCCTTCAGTTCCCGTTTGCCTTTTAGGTCTTTTTGGAGCTTAGATTTGTTTCTAATGTAGTATCCTTGGAGGCGAAGATGAATTTTACTCTGGATTTCCTTTAGGGTCTTGGGGTCAAATGGTTTTTCTAAGGGTTTGTCTGCATCTAAAAAGATGAGGGTGTTGTGTTCCTTAGTTTTTATACTTGATTTAGGCGTCTTCAGGGTTTTCTTTAAGTCTTTGATTAGATTTTTAGCCAATTTGGAGTTTTCTGAAGGAACGGAATTATCTATTAGAGCAGAAAAATAGGCTTTCATCTTTTCTTCTCCTCCCGGATTAAATGATTGTCTTCTATCCCTGAGATTTTGCCATCAGTCATATGAACTATATAATCGCATCTTTCTGCAATCCATCGATTGTGAGTTACAAGAACTAGAGTTTGTTGGTTGATCTTGTTTATGCGGCGAAAGAGGTCCATGACGTCAGAACTTGTTGAAGAATCTAAGTCACCTGTGGGTTCATCTCCTAATATGATTGCGGGCTGATTAATTAGAGCTCGAGCTACAGCAACTCGTTGTTGTTGGCCCCCAGAGAGTTCTGTGGGTAGATGATAAAGGCGATCTCCCATTCCTAACTCGCGAAGCATCATTTTTGCTTGTTCTCTAGCTAGTCCAGAGTTTATTCCTCTTAGCAATAACGGAGTTTCTACATTTTCCACAGCGGTCAAGAACGGAAAAAGGTTGAATAACTGAAATATGAAGCCTATTTTGTCTCTGCGAAAGGCCGTCATTTGTCCATCAGATAGGGTTGAGGTATCTACTCCATCGATTATGATTTCTCCAGCCGAACGGCGATCCAAGTGACCTATCATATTGAGCAGGGTAGTTTTTCCACATCCTGAAGATCCCATAATCGCCATCATATCTCCTTTTTTAACTGCTAGCTCTACACCTTGGAGTGCATGGACCTCGTTTGATTTGCCCTCGTTGTAACGTTTATGCAGATTTGAGATTTCGAGGATTAGGTTTTGGGAAATTTGATCTTTCTTGTTCTTTGTTTTTTTCATCCTACATACCTCAATGCTTCTGCCGGAGGAATTCTTGAAGCTGCAATCGCAGGGAGTGAACCTGACCCTAAGGCTATAAGCACAATAATGGAAAGATACAATCCAATTTCTTCCCAAGGAATTACTAGTGTTGTATTTTGCATGTTTGCAAAACCCACACTCACAAGCAACCCGTTAATAACCCCAATGATTAATCCGATTACTCCAAGTACCACCAGTTCAAGGAGAACCGAAAGAATCACTTGTCTTCTGGGAAATCCTATGGCTCTCATCATCCCAATCTCCCGTTTTCTTTCGGAAACATTTCGAACTGCAATGACCCCCATGCCCACTGCTCCGATTACTAGACCAAATGTAACGTAGATTTGCAGGAAAGACGCTATTCGATCCGTCATCTCCAAGGTAGACTCGATTCTAGAATAGGTTAGAGTAGAACTTGCGACAAAGAAGTTGTCAGTTGCCAGAAGACGATATCCCTGGTCATTTGTATTTGTGAATTCTTCAATTGCTTGAGCTATATCCTCAAGTTGTGGATCGTCTATGGCTAGATTAGTTTTTATTAAGTAAGAGTCGTATTGGTCTTTCTCCCTGGATGTTAAGGTTTTACCGTTTGCTTCACCTAGATAACTTGTTTGGTTTGCCCAATGTTCTGGCAAATATAAGGTTCCTAGAATTGCACTAAAATCGAGTTCTCCTGACCCAAAGTCCAATCCTGCCCCCAGAGGGAAACCTCCAGCACGTTGGCTGTCAAGACTCCCTCCGATTGTAAAGGCTTGGTAATTGGGGAATCCAATGGATGAAGTATTCATTGGAATCCAAATTTGTAACCCAACAGGCAGTAGAAATGAGTCTGTGAAGACTATTGGATTTTCGATGATATTTCCATCAACATTCCTTAAGGGTTCAACTCCTTCAAGAGGATCTTCACCTGAACCGCCTATGGCTTCTGCTGATCCTGTGGATCCTAATTCAGAAAGGTCAAGTTCTCCAGAGAATATCGCAAGTAGATCAGATGTAACATTGTAGGCAGCCATCTTGTATTCGGGGTCAAAGAATTGGTCCCAAGCTTTCTTGGACAGTTCTAGCATTCCGTTATCGGAGAGGTCTGAAACAAAAGATTCGCGAACACCATCGGGAAACCCAGCTAGATAAAAGGCGTAACGCCAGTTGGGATCTGAATAGTCTAAAGCATTACCCCGAATTTGCTCTGTTTTAAATTCTCCAGTCCCGATGGGAAGTAAATCTGTACTAGAGTCAAACTCCGGAGAAAGAGGGTTCTCCAGGGCTATGAACTTTGTAAAATCCTGATTAGGTTGAAAAGTTTTGAAACCAATTACATCTGTTATGCGATTATCAATCTTGTAAAGCTCATCAGAATAGGATGTACCAGAAATGATTGCCTCAGGCTTACTTAGAAAGACCGCAAAATCTACACCATTAGAGTCTTCTTCAATCTGAGTTGCAGTTCCCAAGCTTGTTGGAATTAACGCAGCAACAACAACATTGAGAGTTAATATGACCGCAAAAATGGCGAAGGTTAGAGTGGAACGCGTGATATGTGAGGATATTAATGATGGTGATATTTGGCCAACACCCTTTACACCTCGAATGTTTATCAGGACATTCCTTAAGCCACGCATCACAATGGGTAGATTGAGGGCGACAAACATTATAGAACCAATCATTATTTCAATGATTCCCAGAATCAAGATTTCAATGGATAATCCAGTAATGTCTGTTACCCAGTTACCCATAGCTACAACAAACAGGATTGAGGGAATGACCCAGAGGGTGATGGCTGTTATGTTGAAAGCTTTAACCCTATCCATGAACCGCGAGAGGACAAGACCTAGACCTCCCGTGAATAAGCCGAATCCCATCATGAGGATTCTCCATTCTTCTAGGCTGTTCCATCCTTCGCTGCTCCAAAAGACCTGATGTGTCTCCTCAAACACTCCGTTGTATAGGAGAAGAATGATGCCAGCTATTATTATTAAAACACCAAAGGCTGCCAGGTTGCGACTAGATTTTGCTTTGAATTTCACTTTTATTCCACGAAGAGCTTCTACAACGTTAACTCGAGAAGCCCTTAGAGCTGGAAGAATCCCAGTTATTATGCTTAGGACTACACCTACAATGACGGATAAAATAACTGCTTCTTGAGAAATAACTGGTTGAACACTTAGTTCGCCAGTTCCGAATAATCCTACGAGATACAAGGCTACAGCTTGACCGAAGGCTAATCCTCCGATAAGTCCTAGAATTCCTCCGATTATTCCTTGGAACAAGTTTTCAATCATTATAGACTGGAAAATTCCCCCGCGGTTGGCACCTACGGCACGTAGAACCCCTGTTTGAAACTCTCGATCTTCTACACTCATAAGCTGAACATTAGTGATGAGTAAAACACCAGTTAACGTGATAAGAAAACCCAAAGCGGTCAAGATTGTGCTAATTAATGTGATGAAGAATGATGCAAAACTAAAAAAGTCTAGCCGAGCTGAAGTGACCTGATAGATTTTTTGTGCCTTACCTGTTTGAGGATCAACTTCTTCGGGAATTGCGTCCTCTAGCAATTCTACTTTAGTTCTCAAATAATCTTCGTCTATTTCCAGAACAAAATGGTCTGCTTTGTAGGCTACCAGAAAAGCGCTAACTATATCTGTTTCCCGCTCGGGATCTTGTAAACTAATCCATTCCTGCATATGCTCTAACCTGAATACAGCTCCGGAATACTGGGAGCCAATTCCTGGACGTTTAGAATCAAAGAACCCAACAATTTGTAACTCCACCCTCAAAATCTCCTGAACAGGTGTAATGATTGGTAAACCAGATGTGCTGTTGATAGTTACAGCAACTGTGAAGTTAGTGAATTCTGTATTCAATGGGACGGGTAATATTGCGTCTTTATTTAATCCTAGTTTTTCAGCTTGATCACTAGATAGTAGGATGCTTTTGTTATCGTCTAGGAGAATGTTTATATCCAGTTGTTCTCCGTTTTTCCAATCATAAAACTTGCCAAAGGCTTCTGGATAATCTACGGATACTCCAGCAGCTTCCATTTCAGGATCAAACTGACTGGATACCAATGCTGGAATTTGTGTGGAGAGCTCGGACATAACTCCCACCGCGTCGGGAACCAGATTTTTAATATATTCTTGGTCCGCTGTTCTAAGGTAGCCACCACCAGTGCTATTCATAACTCTAAGGTCCACTTCTCCTTCGCCTTGAAGAAGACTCGTTAAAAAAGAATTCTCTAAGGTATCCGTTGTTATTTGAATTCCAACAAGCAAAGTGACACCTAAAGTTACAGCCAAGACTGCGCTAAGATTCTTTGTTTTTCTTCTTGACAATGACCGCCAAGCAATCATGAAACTAGATTTTAATCCCAAATTTTTCACCAATTAATCCGATATATCCCTGCAAATCAATCATTAAAAACCAAAGGAAACAAAGTTGTTTTTCACTAACACTCCGAATTGATAAGTTATTTTTTATCTTTAATTCTCTTAACGATTTTATCGAGTTTTGTAGAACAAACTTTTAGAGTCTCAGCTAGTTCTTCAGTGTCCTTTTTTGAAATTCCATCAACATTTTGACGTAGAAAAATAAATGATTTCATTAAACTGCCAATAGATTCTTTTGACCCGTGAAATTTTTCATCATCAGCTTCAAGGTTTAAACCACGAATTAACATAGGTGCAAGGAATTCCATTCTTTTTATGAAGTCCATTCCAAATGCTATTTGCTTTTCCAAGAATTTTTTTCCTTTTTCTGTAAAACTATAGCGTTTAAATCCCAATTCGTCCTTGGGCAACTCTTTGGTGAAACCGTTTTTGTGTAACGAAGCTAAGAGGGGATAAATCGATCCTGGACTAGGTTTCCAGCTTCCAGTTTGTTTTTCAATTTCTTCCATAATTTCTGCTCCAGACATGGGTTTTTCGCTAATCATTTTTAGAACTAAGAATCTGAGAAGACCTCTTGGAACACCTACTGATCTGCCTTTCCCACTAATATTCATTTGATCACATCGTAATATCACTGCTAATATCGCTCGTAATATCGCTACCAATATCACTTGTGATATATAAACTTTATGAATTTTGCATTACCTAAATGTGAGGCAGATGAGATTTTTTAGAAAAAAGGGGGAGGCGCGGGAGATGTCACCATTAGGCGTGGGTTCAAATCTCTCCAAGCCCACTTTTCAATTCACTCGGCACACTGGTGAAAATTGTTTTTAGTGGTTTACGTGCGCGTGCTGTGGCAACAATTATTCTCATCATTCTTTTGGGTGTTGCTTGGTTAATTCGCTTTTGTAGATATAACGTTTATAACGAACTTTTAGAAAATAGAGAGGTTAGAATGAGCAGATCAATTCGATTAGCAATCCCCAAATTCCAAGAAAACAAGATTTTTGACGTGGTGATTGTAGCCATGATTATTGGCGCTGTTTTAATCGGAGGGAACAATTATTATGTTGTTAAATCACTCATAGCGCCTGCTGAGTTTGAAGTAACTGACCTGTTTATCCTTCCAGAGGAGGCTGGACCTAACGAGCCCGTAACCCTCCAAGTGGTAGTAACTAACGTAGGAGAAGCGGATGGTAGCTATTTTGCTAATCTTACAATTAATGGTGTAATAGAGGAGACTAAGCAGGTTGAGCTTCTGGCTGAAGCTACTACACCAATAACTTTCACGGTCTATAAGGAGGAGAGTGGAATCTATTCTGTACAGATAGGGAATTTGACTGGTACCTTCAATATTACCTCCACTCCGGCTCCCAAGCCCATTTTCACGGTAACGAATCTCGTCATTAGCCCCGATGTTGTTGGAATCGATGAATCCATATCCGTCTCGGCTAAGGTTAGCAATATAGGAGATGAAGCGGGTAGCTATTTTGCTAATCTTACAATTGATGGTGTAGTAGAGGGAACAGAGATTGTGGAGCTCCTAGCTGGGGAATCTAAGCTGGTGGAGTTCACGTTCATAGGAACTAATGAAGGCATTTACTCTGTACAAATAGCTGATTTGTCTGATACGTTCGAGGTGACGGTTGTTCCCCCACCGCCCAGACCAGCTGAATTCAAAATATTGGATCTTACTATCAGCCCAAGTGAAGTTGAGGTAGGCAATCCCGTGAATATCACGGTTACAATCAGGAATGTTGGAGAGGAATCGGGTAGTTATTCGCTTGTTTTCAAAATCAATGATGTAGTAAGTGACACTCACGTAGGTGAACTTGCGGGAGGAGAAACTACAACTGATCAAATAAGCGTTACTGAAACTAGCCAAGGGGAACACACTGTGAATGTTGCTGTAAATGGAGATAGTTTATCTGAAACATTCCAGATTGTTGCTCCAAGCAAATATGAACTCAAAATTATCACAGCTCCTGGAGGAATTCCTTTCACAATAAATGGGGTGAAGTATAAAACCAATTATGTTGAACTCTTGGATGCTGGAACATACACTATTGAAATGCCAGAAAGATGGGAAACTCTAACCAACGACGGGTATATTGCTATTTACCAATGGGTAAAGTGGTCAGATGGAGAAACAAGTCCTGAGAGAACAATAAATCTAGATAGCAAATTACTGCTTGTTGTTAACTATCTTAAAATCGCTTGCTGTCCTTCTTTGTATATTTGGAACGGAACTAGTTATGTATACCGTGCAGAGATTTCTGCGGGTACAGGTTACCTACCATACTTTGTTTCTTTCGGAGAGGGAGGCACAAGGGTGTTCGGGTATAGTGATCCGTGGGATTATATCAAGGTAGACGGAAGTCAACTGCAACCGAGAAATGATTATTATGAAATTACCTTGGCTGAAAAATCAGATGAGATCTTTTATATTGATTCGGTCGAGTTGATGGTTGTTGACCATTCGCCAGATGTGGATGTTTATTCGACTATGGGAACAAGAAAATACAACCTTGAGGACAAGGGCACAATTTATACTGTTAGCAAAAATCCACTAACACCACTTTCCGCTTTCTATGAAGGGGCAGATGTCTTACCAGAAGTTTCTGAGTATGATGGGAATTACACCCCTAGACCATCAGACTGGGAGTACCAATACCAATGGGACACTCTGGAGTTAAACTTGGGTGACCTGTCTGATGCGGAGGAAATAAAGCTTCTAGTTGCCGGAATAGTCATTTGGCCCCCAGCCGAAGTAACATACCCATGGGTCTCAAAGTTTGTTAATCGAACAGGGGAACCTATTTTTCCGGTCCAGTATATGGAGGTTAAGGATGAAAATGGAAATTGGGTGCGTGTTCCTGACAATAGACAATTTCCGATGCTTGATGTTGTGCCCGATATTTTTGTTGTTGACCTGACTGGTCTCTTCCCCACAAACGATTACTCGCTGAGGATAAACTCGTTCTTTGATTGGCGTTTCGATTATGTTGGAGTGGATACAACTCCACAAAATGATTTAATAACCCAAGAAATAGACCCGGTTGACGCCAGTTACTATCAGGTATTTGGAACTAACTCGACGGCTACAGGGAACTTCACAAGGTATGGTGATGTAACTGAGTTGGTTTTAGAGGCAGATGATAAATTTGTGATAGGACGACAAGGAGACGAAGTCCGCATCAGGTTCCCCACCGACATAGAACCTGTTCCAGAAGGAATGGAGAGAGATTACTTTGTAATTGTCACTTGTTGGTTCAAATCACCTGGACTCCCCTACTTAGTCTATACAGTAGACCCATTACCTTTTCATGATATGAGTTGTTTCCCATATCCGCCTACAGAGAGTTATCCATACGATGAGGATCACCTGAAATATCTCAGGGAATACAATACACGAGAAATACCGTGACGTCTCGAAACTCGACTAAACACAGATGATGAGACTTGGCGAAAACTAAACGCTGGAAAAAGAGTCTGCGATACTTAAGATGGAGCAGCAAGACTGTTTTTCTAATTCTTTTTACATTACCAGTGGCCTATGTGGCTTTGGCTCCCAGTGTAGCAGTAAACAGCCTCCTTTTCGGAGGGTTATATACGTCGTTTCTTTCCGTGCCGATTAACCAAGCAGTCTGCAGTATATGGACAGGTTACTTTGGCAACACGAATCCGGGAGCATGGATTTTGTGCCCAGTCGGTGCGGCGCAGACTTTAGTGACTGGTCATGTTCAAATTGACACAATAATTGCCATGCTTCTCTTCATCATTCCAATATTTCTGTTGGGAAATGTTTTCTGCAGTTGGGCTTGCCCGGTCGGCACACTGATAGATAGCTTCGATAAAGCTGTTGAGAAATTCTTTCCCAAAGTAGAAGCAAAAAGGGCAGAGAGGGCTGAACGCCGTAGACAAAATAACCGCAAAGAAGGGAAAAAAGAGAACAATTTAGTGTGCCCATCATGCCCAATAAACAAAATAAAAACTAAAAGATATGGGGGTTTAGCAAATGGGATTTTCGCGTCAGCACTTCTTGGCTCTGCTATTCTCAAGTTTCCATTGTTCTGTGCCGTTTGCCCCATGGGAATATTGAGCAGAGGGATGATTCATCTTAGATCCATAGCGTCCATTACAGGACAAAAAATAGCCTTCATACTTGAGTTATTACCAATACCAATAATAGCTGTTCTCGTAAGCCTAAGAGAAAGAAGATTCTGGTGCAAGAAACTTTGCCCCGTAGGAGCCGTCTTAAACGCTGCAGGTGCATTAAATCCATTCATCAAATTGAAGGCCAGAGAAGAAAAATGCGTAATGAAGGGGTGCCCAGAAGAGTGCGAAGACGGTCATCTGGATTATTGCACATACTGTCGTTTAATGGACGACTACAAGTGTGAAAAGGTGTGTCCCGTAGACATTAGTTTGTTGAATCACGATTCGCTTTCTCGATGCACCAAATGCTTGGAATGTTATATAGTCTGTGACTACAATGCAATCAAGATTGATTTAATGGGAAAGCCCGAAATTTTCCGCATCGGTGGCTTTTTCAAACGCCTGAAGGCGCGCCGAAAGAAAGACAAACCAATAGAGAATCAAAGCGCGTCATAAGAATATATTGATGTTTTTACATTCGACACTGAAAGCAATGAGAAGATATTGAGTGAAATGAAAAGTTACCAAAAAACGGGATTTACAGAGGATATCTCTATTAGGCGTGGATTCAAATCTCTAAGTCCACTTTCCAATTTTCCTGACCCATTGGTAAAATTGCGCGAGCATTTTATTTTTGCGCGTCCGCGCTATTCTGCATAGCAGGTTTATTTTTCAGGACGTTAAAATATTGTTGTATTTTGACTCCAGCGAAAGTCAATTTTGGTAGATAGTTTTTAATCGCTTTCACCACAAGTGGCAAAAGAACAAGCAAAGCGGCAATGCGTGTTATTTGGTAAAGATAAAATTCCGCGCCAGCAGCAAAATAAATTGTAAGCTGTCCAAAGACGATAGTACGCAGTATATAGCTAGAGAATGGTTCCATAAGATAAATGAAAACGCTTGTTGTAGCAATCAACTCGACAAAACGATTACGAGGAGCCTTCAGTTTTCGCAAGATTATCAAAACCAGCAAAATTGCTGATAGACTCAGAACAGTGCTTCTTCCATTGGAATAGAGCAGAGACTTCAAGGCTTCCGTTGTATTATTAAAAGTGAACAAATTAGAGAGATTCAGGGAAAAAAAGGCGACAAGAGGGAATATAACAAAAGCAGTTTTAAATTTGATGACTCTCTCATACATTTTGAATTCGTTAAACCAAACCCCAATTATAAAGACCAAGAAGTATTGACTGAACACTTGACCGAGTTTCATCGGCATGTCATATACACACGCCAGAATAGTGCAGAACCAAATGAGTGAAAATAGTAAAACTTGGGCTTTTACATTCTTAACATATTTCTTGATTAAACAAAGAATTAACATAAAAACTAGCAAATAAGGGATAAACCACAAAAAGCTCCAATTATAGACGGAATTTAAACTATCAAAAATGTTAAGCATTGAAACATGAGCTAACAAACGCAATGGATCCGCTGTCGTCGCTCCAATCGCCGTTTGAAAAACAAAATAGAGTATAGATGCAGCTACAAACGGAGCATATAACGACGAAAATTTTGATTTACAAAAATTTCGAATGCTGGCTCCATTCTTATGAAATGAGTCGAACACCAAAAATCCACTGACAAAGAAAAAACAGCTTATCAGGAACCATTGTACCGGATAAATAATCTCTGGAAAAGCAGAATAAAGATCGCTGTGAACGAAAGGCAGTAACAACAGGGCTATCAGCTTCAACCAATCGAACTCTGAAATTCTTGTTTTCATTAAGGCTGTACTCCAGAGATAGCATACTGCGCGCTTTTTTGGAACAAATACGACGAATAACATTTTGAATACTAGCCGTAAGTGTCTCAGCTGACAAAACCAAAAAACTCAAATTAGTAAATCCCCTCCACTGTTAGGAATCTGAATTGCTGGCGAGAAAAATGCGGATGGATCAAGAAGACATTCAAATGTTAACAGAGTTAGGACTTACAGGTTCTCAGGCAAGGGTTTACCTCGCTCTTGCCCAACTGGAAAAAGCAAACGCGAGAACGCTCTGGAAGGCTTCGAAGGTGTCTAGACAGGACATCTACCGACTACTAACAGATCTACGAGAAATTGGGTTAATTGAAAAAATATTGGCAACACCAACCGAGTTTAAAGCCATCCCAATAGAAGACGGCATCTCAATTTTAATTGAGCGCAGAACTAAAGAGGTTCTTGATATGAGAAAGAAAGCAGAAAAAGTAATCCAAAAGTTCAAGAATAACAACCTAAGAATGACACTTGAGGAAGAAGTAGGTCAATACATATTGATTCCTGAAAAAGAACCGCTCACCATCAGGCTAAAGAAAGCAATTGCGACTACTCAAAAGAGCGCAGACATTATTACTTCACAGAAAGCGTTTGCGAAAGTGTTGTTTGCTCTTAATGAAGATTTCAAGAAAGCCTTGAGAAGAGGTGTAAAAATTCGATGGATCATAGACCAACCTAAAGACGCAAACTCGTGGCCAGAATTTTCGTTTGTTCAAGTTCTCATGAAAAATCCAAAATTCAAGCTCAGAACTATTCTCCAGCCTCCCCACGTGAGATTAGGGATATACGACAAGAAAGAAGTATTTCTGGCCACCTTTCCAAAACGCGCTGGTTTAGAGTCTCCAGCTCTCTGGTCAAGCAACACTAGCTTCGCAGCAATAATTGACAACTTCTTTGAAACAATGTGGAGCACAGCATGCGCGCGCTCAATGAATACTAATTGTGCATTAACGTAACAGGAGGCAAAAATCAAAGATTATGCCTATTGGCAGAGGAAATAACTTGAGGAAAATCTGTGTACTGCTTGGAATATCTCTTTTGTCCATAAGTATCCTGATTGTCTATATAGGTCTAGAGAACATCAAGCCCGCAGTCGAACCTACTAATGACAGCCTCCTTCAAGAGATCACAAATTGCACAATTCAGAGAGCCATACCGTACGCCCAAGACGCAAACCCATATCATTTGATGAATGTATATATGCCAGAAGGCGATGGCCCCTTTCCTGCACTCGTTTATATACATGGAGGCGCATGGACGGGTGGACGTCACGATAGTTATGACATTACAGGACAATTCTATGCCAAAAGAGGAATTGCGGGTTTCTCAATTGATTACATTCTGGCAACTCAAAATGAGTCATCTTGGCCACAGGCTATCCAAGATGTTATACTCGCGATTCGTCACATCAAAGAAAATTCTGCACAATATAAAATTGACCCTGAAAGATTTGCTGTGATGGGAGACAGTGCTGGTGGGCATCTGGCTTCACTTGTAGGCACCCTCTCAGGAAACGAGTCGTTTCTTGCAGGAGAATCAGGCAACCCGGCGATAAGTAGCCGCGTGTGTCTCGTGATCGACTATTATGGTCCTACAGACTTTCAGTTCATTGGAGAACGTGGTCTGAGCTTTAATCCATATAGCCTCATAGAGCAGTTTCTGGGTGATGGATATGAGATAAATCAAAGTAGATGGATTGAAGCTTCACCTACCACATATATCACAGCTGATGATCCCGTCTTTGCCATTGTCCAAGGAACCAATGATTCCATCGTTCCCATAGCCATCTCCGAGTCTTTCAAATCTAAGCTTGAATTGGCAGGTGTTGCAACATATTTTGTTAGGGTTGAAGGGGGTGGCCACGGATTTTCCGACGAAGAGTACATGAACATCCGTTACATGTTAGAACCACTCTTGAAGCAGGTATTTAATCTTCAGTAGCTGCGTATCTAATATACAAGCAATGATTAAATGTTTCCAACATCAGCCCTAGTTTTAATGTTGAATTAAATTGCGCGCATTATATATATTTGTTTTTCATTCTTCCAGTATTTCAGAAGATGATGTGATTTCAACGGCTTTTTTCAGCATTCCACCAACTGAACAGTATTTTTTTTCTGAAAGTTCTATTGCCTTTTTTACTGCTTCAGGATCGATATTTTGTCCCTTCACTATGTAATTGAGATGAATTTTTGTGAACACTCTTGGTGGAGGATCCACTCTCCGTTGAGCTGTTGATTCAACGGTATATTGGGTTACTTTTTGTTTCTTCTTTTTTAATATTGTTAAAACATGGAAACTGCTGCAGGCTGCCAAGCTTGCCAAGACATTTTCCATAGGAGATAATGCAGTTTCTTCTCCACCATGCGTTATAGGAGCATCAAATTTTACAGCAAGTCCTTTTTCGTTTCTAGCTTCAAGTTGATAATTAATTTTCCAATCTAAGACCATCTTCTTTTCCGAATGCATATTTGTCCCTCTTACCTTTCCGTTCGTTATTATCAGTAATTTCCCGATATATTAAAGGGTCTAATCATAAATCAAAGTTATTTACTTCTTTGATATGCGCGCGCATCGGGGTAAAATTTTAATCCTTCAAAAAGCGATGGCACAAAACACAGAAGTTAAAAGCAGCAATTTTTAAAAATAGTTTGTATACCATTTCTGAATTGCCAATTAAGTTGGGTCTTCGGGGGATGTCTCCATTAGTCGTGGGTTCAAATCTCTCCAGGCCCACTATCACTCATTAGTACGCATGTATTTTGTGAACGTGACAGAAAAATGATTGGTTACCTTTCTTTCCATGCTAGTTTCAGTTGTTTCAGAAAGTTTTCTTCGTCTTCCGCTATTGCTTTTTTAACTTCTTTCCAAGTTGCTGGGCAGTTCTTGTAATCGATTCCTACAATGTTGTGGATGATTCTGTCAATGTCTTGTTTGTTTTCTTTTGTGACGGTTATTCCTGCTTTTTCGAAGATTGTTTTTAGGTGTCTGAAGTAGCATGTCATGATGTCAGCCTGTCTTTTTACTTGTGTAGCAAAGTTTATAAGGGGTTGTTACCGTTGTTATACGGCAATAGGTTGCCGTATGCCTATTAATCACTAGAGGTAAACTCGATGAAACGGGTCTTAATCAAAGAAGAAGCATGCATCGGATGCGGTCTCTGCCAAGTCCACTGCATAGTAGAACACTCCAACTCCAAAGACCCGATAAAAGCATACAAACGGGAACACCCCCGACCAGTCAGCCGAGTGAGAGTGGAAACAAATCAGCCCTCATCCATCTCAGTGAGGTGCCAAAACTGCAAAGACACCCCCTGCGTATACGCCTGCCTATCCGGAGCCATGAGCTTAGATGAGGAGACCGGGTTGGTGGTTCATGATGCTGAAAAATGCATAGGCTGCTGGACTTGCATCATGGTCTGCCCATATGGCGCCATAAAACCTGATTCTTCAGGCAAAATTGTGGCAAAATGTGACCTTTGCCCAAACTTGGAAGTCCCAGCCTGCGTAGCTAACTGCCCCAACGAGGCATTAGTCTGCGAAGAGGTGGTTCCATAATGTCAAAATATGTGATCATCGGCGGCTCCGTAGGAGGCATCGGGGCAGTTGAAGCCATCAGGGAAGTGGATCCAGTGGGAGAGTTAACTGTAATCTCAGAAGAGTCATTCCCACAGTATTCCCGTCCCATGATCTCCGAATACGTCAGCAGAGAAGCCACTCTGGAAACTATGAAATACCGCGGTGACCAGTTCTGGAAGAAAAACAACGTCCAAGCACTAACAGAAAGAACCGTAGTAAACATCGACTTCACCAAGAAGCAAGTTGAACTCGACGGAGGAGACAAGGTCGATTTTGAGAAGCTGCTGATCGCCACTGGTGGCAAACCCTTCGTTCCAAGGATGGAGGGCGGAGACAAAGATGGAGTCTTCACCTTCACAGAACTCTCTAGCGCAGAAAGCTTAGAGTCCAAGCTGGAAAACTCCAGAAGTGCAGTGGTCATCGGTGGGGGACTAATCGGCGTCAGCGTAACTGAAGCGCTGATGAAACGTGGAATAAAAGTAACATTGGTAGAGCTCAAGGAACAAATCCTCAGCCTCATCTTAGATGAGAAGGCATCAGAGATCGCTGAGAAAGTAGTCAGAGAAGCTGGCGTCACAGTAATCACCGGTCAAACCGTTCAATGGATTGTGGGCAGAAAAGATAATGAGGACGCTGTCGGCGGAGTAGTAATGACCGACGGTACCGAAATCCCCTGCGACCTCGTGGTTGTCGCGATCGGTGTCATCCCACGCACAGAACTCGTCAAAGGAACAGACGTGAAAGTGAACCGTGGAATAGTCGTGAACAGGTTCATGCGCACCAACATATCTGATGTGTACGCTTGCGGAGACGTTGCAGAAGCCCATGACTTCCTTCTGAACGGAAATCGCCTCTTACCCTTGTGGCCCCTGGCTCATTTAGGCGGACGAGTTGCTGGCTACAATATGGCGGGGAAGAAAGCGGAATATGCTGGAGGAACTGTAATGAGCTCCCTAAAATATTTCGATCTGCCCGTCATCTCTGTAGGGAATACAAATCCAGAAGATAGTCATGATTATGAAATACTGGTTGAACATCAACCCGAAAAAATCGTGTACAAGAAGATACTGCTCAAGAATGATGTGATTGTAGGGTTCATTTTCTTGGGAGATATCGAAAAATCAGGGATATTCTTCCATCTGATGAAGAATCATGTGAACGTGGGCAAAATCAAGGACGAACTTCTCTCCGAGGATTTTGGTTTAGTCACATTGCCAAAGTCCCTACGAAAAGAACTATTCGTGGTGAACTAGGATGAAAGACCTCAGTAAAACCAATAATCCTTACAATGACGAGAAGGTCTTCGATGCGTGCTCCATATTCGCCATGATGAACCTTAAAGGAGAGCGGTTCTCAGCAAAAGACCCAGTTAGAGCCATCGCAAACATGCATGACAGAGGAAACGGATTAGGCGGCGGCTTCGCGGCTTACGGCATCTACCCAGAACACAGAGACGATTATGCATTCCAGATCATGTATCTTGACAGAGAGGCAAAAAAGAAGACAGACAGCTTGCTCAGTGAGAGTTTCACCATCATCAAAGAAGAGAAGATGCCAACACAAGAAGCTAACGTCAGAGACCCCCCAATCATGTGGAGATACTTCCTGCAACCCAAAAAATCCAAAGCGAAGAGTCAGGCAGCTGACGATTACGTGATGGAGAAGGTTATGAGAATCAACACAGAGACTGGAAAAGCTTTCGTGTTTTCAAGCGGAAAAGACATGGGGGTTTTCAAGGGAGTTGGATTTCCTGAAGATGTAGCGGAGTATTTCTGTCTAGAAGAGTATGAAGGATACATGTGGACCTGCCACGGAAGGTTCCCAACGAACACTCCGGGATGGTGGGGAGGAGCTCATCCTTTCAACGTCTTAGACTGGACTGTGGTGCACAACGGGGAGATTTCATCTTACGGTATCAACCGTCGCTACTTAGAGATGTTCGGATACAAATGCACCATGCAGACGGACACAGAGGTAATGGCTTATGCCTTCGACCTCCTTATGAGACGGCAAGGCTTACCCATCGAAGTTGTCTCCAAGATTCTCGCCCCGCCCTTATGGTCAGAGATCGAGACCCTTGGACCAAAGAGTGAACGGCTCATGAGGGCTCTGCGCCAGACATACGGCAGTCTCTTAATGAATGGACCCTTCACTATCGTAGTGGCTCATGAAGGCGAGATGATTGGACTCACAGACAGGATTAAGCTTCGACCCCTCACCGCCGCAGAGAAGGATGATTTTCTGTTTCTGTCTTCGGAAGAATCGGCAATACGCCTAGTTTCTCCCATGTTAGACAGGGTTTGGAGTCCGAGAGGGGGAGAGCCTGTGGTGGGAAGGCTCGAAACTCGCGAAGTAGTGGAGGTTCTGGCTTAGGAGGTTACTGAGATGAAGAGTTACATTCCCCCGGAATACATTGTGGAGAGAGATCAGGACCGCTGCATCCGCTGCAAAGTCTGTGTAAACCAGTGCACCTATGATACTCACTACTACGACGAGGAAGACGACATATTACACAGCAGAAACGAGAACTGTGTGAACTGCCAGCGATGCGTCACCTTGTGTCCAACCCAAGCCATAACCATAAAGAAGAACCCTAACCTCTACCGCTCTAACGCCAACTGGACTCAAGAAGCTATCGCCTCGATCAAGAAACAGGCTGAGACAGGAGGCGTTGTTCTCACCGGCATGGGATGCGACAAACCCAACTTCACATACTGGGACAGACTTCTCCTGAACGCAAGCCAAGTAACCAACCCCTCCATAGACCCGCTGAGAGAACCCATGGAGCTGAAAACATACATTGGATCAAAACCTGACAGGCTTGAACTAGAGACGGAAGGAGGCGGCGGGCTCATGCTGAAGACCAAAATGGCTCCCCAACTCCGCCTTGAGACCCCAATAATGTTCTCAGCCATGTCATACGGCTCCATAAGCCTCAATGTCCACAAATCCTTAGCCCGAGCAGCCCATGAGGTAGGCACCTTCTACAACACAGGCGAGGGAGGACTCGACAAGAGCCTATACAAGTATGGAGACAACACTATAGTCCAAGTAGCATCTGGCCGCTTCGGCGTACACCCCAGATACCTAGACGCGGGAGCCGCCATCGAAATCAAGATCGGACAGGGAGCAAAGCCGGGTATCGGCGGTCATCTGCCAGGCGAAAAGGTAAGTGAAGAAATCTCTAGAACTCGAATGATTCCTGTGGGAACAGACGCCCTTTCTCCTGCTCCTCAGCATGACATCTACTCCATCGAAGACCTGAGACAGCTAATCTACGCTCTAAAAGAAGCCACAGACTACACGAAGCCAGTCTTTGTGAAGATTGCAGCAGTGCACAATTCAGCAGCCATAGCCAGTGGCATAGTCAGAGCCGGGGCTGATGTCGTTGTGTTAGATGGTGTGAGAGGAGGGACTGGAGCAGCACCAAGGATAATCCGCGATAACGTTGGCATCCCCATAGAAATGGCGCTTGCATCTGTAGACCAGCGTCTACGTGACGAGGGCATCCGAAACAAAGCCTCCATCATCGCTGCGGGAGGAATCAGGAGTAGCGCTGACGTTCTAAAGGCTATTGCTTTGGGCGCCGACGCTGTATACATTGCAACTGCAGCCCTAGTAGCGTTGGGATGTACTGTATGCCAGAAGTGCTACACGGGCAAGTGTCCTTGGGGTATAGCAACAACTGACCTTTGGATCACCAAGAGAATAAATCCTGATATTGGGACGAAGAGGCTGGTGGGTCTTCTCCGCGGATGGAGCCTAGAGATCATGGAGATGATGGGGGGGATGGGCATAAACGCTATCGAGAGCGTGAGAGGAAACCGTCTGCTTCTCCGAGGCGTAGGATTGAATGATACAGAACTAAAAATCTTGGGAATCAGGATGGTAGGTGAATAAAAAATGGTAACGAAAGAAGGAATTAACATGATACCTAAAACTTTCAGCATAGAGAATAGAGTGGCAAAAATCGATGCCTACGGAGTATACTACCGAGACCTAAACACTCTCCTCAGAAGTTTCAACGGCAACGGTGTTGAAAAAATAGAACTTCGCAACGTTTACGGCCAGCGATACATTGGCACCGACCTAGACGGTCATATCAGCGTTGATGTTTACGGAACTCCAGGTAACGATCTGGGAGCCTTCATGAGGGGCCCAAGAATTACTGTTCACGGAAACGTGCAGGATGGCTGCGGCAACACCATGGATCACGGGCAGATAATTGTTCATGGACGTGCCGGTGACCTGCTTGGACATTCCATGCGAGGTGGAAAAATCTTCATCCGGGACGACGCTGGATACCGAGTTGGCATACACATGAAAGAATACCTCGGCAAAAGACCACTAATAATGATCGGGGGAACTGCCCAAGATTTTCTGGGGGAATACATGGCGGGAGGCGTGCTGGTGGTTCTGGGTCTAAACATGAAAGGAGAAATGCGCCACAACGCTAGATTCGTGGGAACTGGGATGCATGGCGGAACAATGTACATTCGCGGGGAAGTGCGTCACTTGGGAGAAGAGGTTGAGGTTACGAACCTTGAAGAAGCCGACTATAAGCTACTGAAAAGCTTAGTTGATGAATTCGCTGGCTACTACGCGTTAGACGCTGAAAAAATCTTGGATGGTAAGTTTAGCAAGCTTACTCCGGTTTCGTCTCGTCCTTACGGGGAGCTATACGCCTACTAACCTAAAGGAACCGGTGGGTTTCAGGCTCAACTCCCTTTCAAGCCTCACTCTCCTGTCTAGAGTTGGCTATTCGAGAGCGTGAATCATAGATTATCTGTGAGTTGCTTCTGATCAAAAATACTATATATTCTGTCGTAAGCGTTCTAGAATTAAAAGCTAAAGGAGTTCTGTAGATGGAAAGACATTCTAGAACCGTTTTGAAAACGTTGTCTTGGCGTATATTTGCAACCGTCTCAACCCTGATACTGGTGTATTTTTTCACCAGAAATCTTGTCTTAAGTGCAAGTGTCAGCTTGGTAGATGTTGTAATAAAAACTGTCATTTACTATCTGCACGAGAGATTATGGAATAATGTAACCTTCGGCAGAGAATGCCCCCCAACCCAATAACAACACCTCTGAAGCTACGGTTGTAACGCAACAGCGAAGAACTAGAAAAAAGTAAAATCTTAACTATTTCATGGTAGCCATCGCGGTTTCCCATCAAGATATCTTGTCAAAAACTTCGCAAATTCAGGGTTAGCAGAACACAGCTTTAAGGATTCGTCGTTCACCAGGATCTCCATAGAATCAGCCATAGCCCTAGAAACAAGTTCAGCTACGCCAACACGCCTGCCACCATCCCCCAACTTTTCGTTCAGCAGATTCACCACATCAGTGTGCTTTCTCTTTATGTCAACGACCCAGCGTCCCTCTTCCACGCGTGGTCCAGAAACCGTGGAGCCTGCTCCCTCATGTTTTCGCAAGAATCTTTCGCACTCCAACTTCTTCCTCAGCGGTGGACCAAGATGCCTCTTCGTGTTTGGAAGATAACGGTTTTTCACCTCAAAGATGAGTACACTCAAATTTTCTTCGTTACTCCATACATCATCGCGTAAAACTGTGAAGTCATGTTGTTGAATCATCTTCCGCAGGGATCTTTGAGACTTGTAAAGTTGCCCCCAAAGAACATCTGGCACTGCCGTGATATTTTCAAATCTGATGAATACAATTGTGGAGTCTCGAGCGTTAATCTTGTTGACCAGTTCTTCGGAGTCTAGGGCTTCCACTTCTGGTGGATAAAAGAAATTTTTGTCTGGAGTTTTGAGAAATGCTCTGGAGGCGGCGACGAATTCTTCTAATCTTTCTTTCGTAACTGCAGCCGCAACGTTTCTTCCCCTGTCCACCGGATCAACCATAACGAAGGGTTCTTCAAAAACTTTCTTAATTTCTCGCATTTCTACGTAATGCCCTTCGTAATCGATGAATGTTCTCTCTTTCCAGTCTCCAACTGCTTTTAAGACTTCAAGGAAGGATCCGTAGTTCAGAACAAGGAGTTCACAGAGGTATCCGCTGAAGCCTCCAACTTTGATTTCTGCGCCATAGACGCCCACACCCTTCATAAACCTCTTCAGAAGCCTAACCTCCCCCGCTTTTCGCTCATCCAAGAGAGGCTTAACATAATCCGTGTGAAAGGGAGTCCGGTCCGTTGCGCTGATCCATGCACCCCGTTTCACTTTGTAACACGGAACGATGTTCACCGTAACATTATCTATGATTGCCTCCAGATAGGGGTGTTCTGCAAACCTTTCAATCTGCTCAAAGCCTACAGTGGCTTTTCTCGCGATTTCTAAACAGACGGTTCCCAAAGCTTCCCGAGGCATAGTTTTTGGAACACGCATGAAGATGTCGATTTCAGGTTCCTCCCTAAGCCATGTGTCTTTTGCCACGGAACCCTCTACCCGAATCTCAGCCTCCACTCCCTTCTCTTTCGCCGCTTCTTGCACCTTTCTCGTCAAACTATTAGCTAAGGAAAGAACATGTTCTCTACCACTATCGTTTGGGGTAACTCTCTTCAGAACCTCGGCGATTACCTCTTCAAGGGAAGAAGCCATAGCTTACCACTCATATCTTCTCTTATTTACCTGTTCAGCCACCGCATACCTCTCGTAAAGTCGTGTAAATTGGACCTCTAGGTGTTAAAACGCTCTTTTTTAGTCTCAAGCACTCAGCCTTGACGGCGCCAAAATCGTAGTCTTCCAATTCTCTTACAAGCTTTACAAGTTGAACTTTATTTCTACCACTTCTCACGCGTGCTATTGTCAGGTGGGGACTGAAGCCTTTCGTGTCAGGTTTGAAGCCTAATCCTCTAAGACGCGGTTCCAACTGCGCGAAAACATTCACTAACTCGTCAGCGCCTTTCTTGATTCCAGCCCAGACAACTCGCGGGTGACTTAAGCGGGGAAAAACACCTAAGCCTCTGAGTATTATCTCAAAGGGAGCGAAGGAGACCTGTTTTATCTCCTCATGGAGGGCGTCAACCATGGGTGGGGGTATGTTTCCTAAGAACCGAACAGTCAGGTGGATGTTCTGGGGCTTAACCAGCTTCAAGTCAGCGCCCGTGTTAGCGAGCATGCCCTGAGCCTCCGCCAGACGTCTGATTACCCCCTCGTCTTCAATGTCGAAGGCGAAGAAACTTCGAATAGTCTCTGACATAACAGACCCTCTTGTTAACTCTTTTTCAATTCGTCAACTATACTCTTTTCCCCTCACTGTTTTAATAACTTTAACACAGTCGTCACAAGTTGTTTCTTCATTATTATTAACTCCGACAATGGGGGAAAATGCAATGACGAAACTGTGCGAAGCTTCTTGCCAAGAGGGGAGGTGCTCCTTGGAACGCCTCAGCGCCAGAACCGGGTTGACGGTTAAATGTTCAAGTTTCGCGCATATGCGCACGGCAACTCGAGGTTCTGTGAGCCTCTTCCCCTTTTGGTGGACCAAAGAAAAATAGGAGTTATATCAGTACGTTTTATTTGTTGGATTGATAAGTCTTGTTGCACAAATTTATTTTGAATCAGATTCTGAATCAGAATATTATTGTTAATACAGATTTCGTCTTCATATAAGTTAAATCGGACGGTTGAGAAATTTCACAACCAAAATGTTGTGGAGGCTATGTCAATAGCTTCGATAAAACGTGTGACTGTCAACGAGTTGAAGGAACTGGTAGAAGAAATCGCGCGTGTAAACTCCAAAAAACTGGATTGATATTCGAAGGCATAACCACGTGTAAAAATGGGTTTACCCATTAAATCTCGGAGTGCTTGTTTTATCTAAGGTCCAATATGGATTATTGCCCAATTTTCGGGTTTTAACAACTATTTTATAACTTTTAACTGAATATACCTCGATAGCACGTTTGTGTAAGGGAGGGCGCTGCGATGAAGGGTAAAGTCGTTGTGGGGGTGGCTGGAATGCCCGGAGCCGGTAAGGGTGCCTTTCGAAGAGTTATTCAGCGGATGGGCCACCCTGTCGTGATAATGGGAGATGAAGTTAGAGAAGAGGCTAAACGCAGAAATCTTAAGCCAACGCCAGAAAATCTGGGCAAAGTCATGCTTCAACTCAGAGAGGTGGAGGGACCAGCTGCCGTAGCCAAGCGGTGTATTCCAAAGCTGAAGAAGACAAAAGAGGAGGTAGTTGTTGTTGACGGCATCCGGAGCCTCCACGAGGTAGAGGAATTCAAGAAACACTTCCCAAACTTCACTATAATCGCCCTCCACACATCTCCAAAAACTAGGTATCAGCGTCTATCTCAAAGGAAACGAAGCGACGACCCCAAGAGCTGGGAAACCTTTATGCAAAGAGACCTGAGAGAACTCAGTGTTGGCTTGGGCGCTGTAATCGCCACTGCCGACCACACGATAGTGAACGAAGGAACCTTAGCTCAGTTGAGAAGTAGAATCCAGCGGGTCTTGAAGGAGGTGTTGGGGGATCGATAAAATAGTGGTTCATGTGGAGGTGGAGGTTAACCCCACCGAGGATTTAGAGAAGGTCCAGAGAGCTGTGGAGAACATCTTTGGAGTGGTAAAGTTTAAAGTCAAATCCAGAAAGTGGGGACGCTTGCTCATAGCTGAGACCAAAGGAATCGCAGGTCTCACCAAACTGTATAACCTGCTTCGTAGAGAACGGATTCGTGACGCTGCCAGAAAAGTCCTTTTCAATGGATTAGCAGATAAATCGTTAACATTCTATCTGAACAAGCAAGTCGCCTACGCAGGACATATCTCCTTTTCTCAACAAACAGCGGAATCCCCTTTAGGTCCCATTAACGTCCAAATCCGCTGCGACAACCCCCGAGAACTAATTAAATGGCTCGCCCCAAAAACAACAAAAAGAAGCGGGTCTTCCCGGTCAAAATAGAACGTTTATAGTGATTGGTATGGCAAAACCAGAAATCGGTTTATCTATGCTCTATTGCCTCAAAGAGCCCTTCACCTCTATTCTGAAACGTCTTCGCGAAGTTGACTTGAACCACGTAGAAATACCTGATGAAGGTCTCCATACTCTAAACCAGAGAAGAGTGAGAAGCCTAAAAGAGGCGGCTAAAGCCAACAATTTGGATTTGGTAGTTCACGCCCCATGGGCAGGAATAAACATAGCTGCTCCCAGCCCTGTGTTGCGTCGCACCATCCTGAAACGACTGGAAAAATCCATTGTTTATGCTGGTCAACTAGGTTGTCGGTTGTGGTTGTTTCACCCGGGCTCCAAAACCGCTCTAAGCCACATTTACCCCGGAAAGGATTGGCAGCAGAATCTGGACTCTGTCCGCACCTTATTGAATGTAGCCAGAAGAGAAGGTGTTGAGATTGCCATCGAGAACGTTCCAGAACCTTTTCCCTTCCTCATGAAGGGTGTAGAAGATTTTCGCCGGTTCTATGAAGAGCTCGATGACGAGATAGGAATCGTGCTGGATGTGGCTCACGCCAATTTGAACGGTCAAATTCAAGATTTCATGAGGCAGTTCTCTGAGAAGATCGTCCATATGCATGTGAGCGATAATGATGGAGCCAATGACCTGCATCTGGGAATAGGATACGGAAGCATCGATTGGGAAAACGTTGCTAAAACGGTTAAAGAGGCAGAGTACAGCAACCTGATAGTTCTGGAATCAACAGACCATGTGGAAGAGAGCCTTCAAGTTCTACGTAAACTCTTCAGTTAGGCTTCTGAAAGGGGAAGCTCTATCTTCAGAAAGTCTTCCGCCAAGTCCGTGTTAGAGAAAACCTTCCTTGCCTGCCCCAGCAACAGACTTGCATCCTTGTATCTGGCGCTGATATGAGTCAAAACCAGCCACTTCGCCCCAGCCTCTTTCGCAGTTTCCGCCGCCTGACTTGGAATCGAGTGCCCATCTTCACCAGCCCTTTCCAGCAGTTCATCGTCAAAGGTGGCTTCATGAATCAGCAGATCAGCGTTCTCAGCAAACCTCACAAGATTTTCTGAAGGCCTAGTGTCTCCCGTATACACGATTTTCCTTCCGGGACGGGGAGACCCCAAAACCATCTCAGGTTTCACTATTCTCCCTTCTGGAAGCTTAACCGACGAGCCGTCTTGAAGCTTTGACCACAAGGGTCCTTCAGGGACTCCTAAAGACTTGGCCTTTTCTGGATGAAACCTTCCCGGTCGCGGCTTCTCGGTCAATGCGTAAGCTAGGCTAGGGGTCATGTGGTTTGATTGGGTGGCATAAACTTCGTATTCTCTTTCCTTGCAAACCAGACCGGCTTCTATTTCAGAAACTTGGACGGGAAAGGTGAGAGTGAACTGGACAGTTTGACTTAGCGCTTCTACAAAGGCTTTGACTCCCTGCGGTCCGTAAATCTCCAGTTTTTTCTCCCTATCCATCAGAGACATGGTCTGGAGAAGCCCGGGTAAACCTAGAACGTGGTCGCCGTGCATGTGGGTGATGAAAATTTTTGTTTTTCTGTGAAAGCCCACCCCAGCTTGAATCATCTGTCTCTGGGTGCCCTCTCCGCAGTCGAAGAGTAGCAGTTCTTCTTTTCTTCTGATTGCAATGGCTGATAATCCTCGCTGGGGAGTTGGGATGCTTCCGCCAGTCCCTAGAAAGATCACTTGTAAATCTGTCAGCTCGTTGTGCCCTCCCATAAAGATATGTTCTGCTCAGTTTTATTGGTTAAGCCTTCGGGTCCAGCACTAAGTTCTCTCGAAGACGACTATCTCTCTTGTTAGGCTTCCATGCACATAAACGAAGTGGGACTCTATATGTTCAAAACCCGCCTCTTCACCAGCCTCATCTATCCTTATGGATTTTGGAGATGCCATGCAGATTCTTCTGCCTCTGGGAAGCATGTCCCCTACAGCGGCTAGAAAGTCTTCAACTATTCGTCTGGTGCTTGTTCCTAATGTGCTTGCGGATCTGCCGTAAGGCGGATCAGTAACAATGCAATCTACTTTGGATACTGGAGGATGACGAGCGTCCGCCACTACCATTCCTTCCGGCTCTATCCCATAATGCAGAAGATTTTCTAGTCCTCCCCTCAGCATGTGCGGTTTCGCATCGAAGCCTATAACACGACACCCTATAAGCCCAGCTTCTACGAGTATACCTGCGGTTCCGCAGAAGGGATCCAATACCAGATCGCCAACCTTTGGTTGAGCCAGATTCACCATCACTCTCGCTAGTTTGGCGGGCATAGCTGTAGGATGAAAAACAAGTCTTCGTCGGGGTCTCCTTTCGAAAAAGGGCTTTGTGGGAATCTCAGCTGTTTTCAATCCAAAAACGAGTCTTTTGTCTGTCAGCACTCCGAAAAACGTCTTCTGGGGGTTCGTCAAGTCAACTCGTGTCGTCTTAACCTTTTCTAGAATCTGTTCTCCGAGTTTGCGTTCCAGTTCGACACCAGTAAGTTGAGGAGTGACCCCTCTCACTCTTTTAACTCGAACAGCGAAACTCTCGCCTCCTTCAATAAAATCCTCCAGAGAAACAGAGTGCATGTTGGCTAAGATTTCGGAGAGCTGGGCGGGGCAGTTAAATATTTCTTGGCAGCAGATTCGGGTCATGGCAGACCTAAACCTGATTGCTTGTACGCTGTTGGCTTCAGCTTCAAGGCGCAGAACTTGGGTCAACTTCCCCAAGATTTGATATTTATGCCCTGCAGCTTCTAGGATTGCTTGTACTTCTGAAACTGGAAGGGTCCGGTGTTCGCCTGAAAGCAGGAAAAAAAGCTTAGCCACCGGTTAGGCTCCTATCTGGATAATGCCTCTGCAATCAAGGGGGCAAGGGAGACTGCTTTCACGGAACTGGGAACACTATCAGTGCCAACGATCTCTTCAGCTCCACTTTCAATAATCTTTTTCTTTGCTTCACCTATTAGTAGCGGATGAACACAGGCAGCGTAGACTCTTCGTGCCCCCTGAGTCTTCAACATCTTAACCGCCTTAGCTATAGTTCCCCCAGTGCTGATTATATCATCGAAGACAATCACGTCCCTTCCCTCCACATCAAAGCTCTTCTCCTCCACCTGAATCTCACCTGTAAAGCGGTTCCTCTCCTTCCTCAGCCAACCGCAGCCTCCCCCAAGAACCTGATTCGCCTCCTCAGCCAACCCGATGGCACCCTTATCAGGCGACAGAGAAAAGGCTCCATCCAATCCTTGGGTCTTGAAATGCTCTGCCAGAGAAGTTATGGCTGAAAGATTTTCCGTCGGAATAGAGAATCGCTTCAGAATGTCTTTTGCGTGGATGTTCACGGTTAAGAACTGGTCAGTTCCACACGCCTCAATGAGTTTGACGAAAGTTGCTACGCTGACCGCTTCACCCGGCAAAAATCGTTTGTCTTGCCGTGCAAAAGCCAAGTATGGCACTACCGCCGTTACTTTTTTTGCTCCCAAGTCTTTAGCTGCATCTACCATCACCAAAAGCTGCAGGATATTCGTGTCTTGTGGTGGTCCAGTGGACTGAACCACAACCACCTTTTCGCCGTTTAAGTCGCCTTCAAAGCGCAGACAATACTCTCCGTCAGGAAACGTTTTAACGTTAACATCAACTGTTTGTGCTTTCAATATTTTAGCGACTTTTTGTCCCAAACTCCGAGACGCTGGACCTGAAATAACTATCATAATCTTCCCTTCTTCTTGTATTCCTCTAACAATTCTTTCGCCCGATCCATCCTCACCTTACGCTCTTCCACCATCTTCTCAACAATCAACTCAATCAAGTCTCCTGAGGCTCCAGCTGTAATTGCCACGTTTCGGGCATGGAGAGACATGTGCCCCCGCTGAATACCTTCATGAGCTAAGGCTCGCAGGGCGCCGAGGTTCTGAGCCAAGCCCACAGCAGCCATAACTTCCCCCAGTTCATTAGCTGTCTTCACACCCAAAATCTTCAGCACAACTTTTGCTACTGGATGAACCTTCGTTGCGCCGCCGATGATTCCCACCGCCATCGGTAGTTCAAGGGAACCCACCAAGTCTCCGTCTTTGTTTTTCTCCCACTGTGATAGGGGACTGTAGTTTCCTGTTCTTGCTGCGTAGGCGTGGGCTCCCGCTTCTATGGCGCGGTGATCGTTGCCTGTGGCTATGACGACTCCGATTATGCCGTTTAAGATGCCCTTGTTGTGGGTCGCTGCTCTGTAGGGGTCGGCGGCTGCAAAGTTGTAAGCTTCCACTATACCGTCGATAACCTCTTCTCCGCCCACCTCATCTTTTGCTATAACTGTCCTTGCTCGTGCCAACCGTTTTACGGCTAGGTTTGAAATTATTCTCAGGTATACTCTGCCTTTGGTTATTCTCTCTATCATGGGTGCAACTGCTTCAGCCATGGTGTTCACTGCGTTGGCGCCCATAGCGTCTCTGCAGTCTACGTGGAGTTCTGTTATGACCATGGGACCCGTCTTAGAATCCAATATTTTAACATCTAGGTCTTTGGCGCCTCCTCCAGCAGAAACCAGCATGGGATCCTGCGCATTGGCTTTCTTCAGAATCTCCTTTTTCGCTGCTAGGATATTCATCTTTGCTGTGACTGGGTCTCTGATGTCCACGGCTTGAATCTGTCCGATCATGACTGGTTCGGTGCTGCTGGTGAAGAATCCTCCTTTTTGTCTAGCTATTTTTGCGGCGTAGGTGGCTGCTGCAACCACTGAAGGTTCTTCGATTGCCATGGGTATGATGTAGTCTTTTCCGTTGATGAGAAAATTCATGGCTACTCCAAGGGGTAGGGGAAACGTTCCGATTACATTTTCGATCATGCGGTCTGCCAGTTCAAGCTTTAAGGAACTGGGTGATTGAAGCACTTCCACTTCTTCATCAGTTAAATCTGCAAAATCCTTAACGAACTGTATCCTCGCCTTTGGAGTTAACTTGTAGAAACCTGAAACTTGAGAAGTTTTCTTCATTAGATTATCCTCTTCAACAACCAGTTTAGTTAAAGCGAAATCGCATATGAATTTAACTGAATCCCGAAAAAGCTTGTTTTCAACATACTGCTGTGATTAGGTTCCTAATATGAACAAGTGCTATTGTTGGTTCAGTGTTTTGGCTAGTCTCCTTTTGCAGATTATTGCAGTCAATGTTGCCATAAGAAGCAAGGGAAAAATAGCCCATGATGGAAACTCTGGGACAAAATCGGCTGGGGTGTATCGTTCATTTGCTGCGGAGATGGGAAATCCAGCCCAGCCTTCTCGACCTCCAATTGCATATAAGCTATCATTTACGACTGCAACACCTAAACCGTAACGGGCAGTCGGCATTGCGGGACCAGCAACCCACGTATCCGTTTCAGGATCATAGACTTGATTTAGGTTGACAGCATCAAGACCTTGTTTCCCGCCTATGACATAGATTCTCTGTGTCGCCGTGTCTCCAGCGGTTACGCCCGTAGCTGCCGAGTCCACGCCGGTGGGTAGAGGGGCTCCGCTGCTCCAAGTGTCTGTTTCAGGATTGTATATCTGATTAAGAGTAGTGGGACTAACTGCGCCTCCCATTATGTAGATTTTGTTGTCAACAACCGCAGACGCGTAGTAATCTACCCCTGTCGGTAATGGTGTCTTTGTGGTCCACGTGTCTGTGGCTGGATCGTAAACCTCGTTTACATCAAAATCATCATTGGGAGTACGCTGCCCTCCTCCTATCAAGTAAATTTTGCCATTAACAACATTTGCGTCCAAAGCATGTCTAATTGTAGGCATGGAAGTTTTGGTTTCCCACGTATCGGTGGATGGGTCATAGACTTCGTTTACGTTAGTATAGGTATAGTCGCCTGTTGATCCTCCAATTACGTATATTTTGTTTTCAACAACAGCTATTCCAAAATTATCCCTCGGAGTTGGCATTGGTGTCTTTGTAGTCCACGAGTTTGTTGATGGATCACACTCGTAATTAATTCCATTGTCAATTGCGTATATCTTCCCGTCTACAACCGCAACCCCAAGCCAAGCTCTTGCCGTAGGCATAGGCTCCATTGTTGTCCAAGAATCTTCAGCTGCGCTAACTGTCTCAACATTTGGGAGAGCAACCACTAGAGAGCACAGAATCAGCAGAAGAATGAAAGCTACCCGCTTATCCCCCACCATGGGCACCACTAATACAACGAGCTACTGAAACAGAAAGGGTTTTTGTCAAAAAACCTTGACTAAAACCGTAACGATGTACTATTTGTTTAGTCAAGAAATCTTCACTAGAAAAACATACATAATACATATGCCTAACCTTCATGGGGGTCCGTACCTGTTGCAACATGCCTTCAACATACTGCTGTCTTTCTTGACCAAACAACTGATTCTTGCTAGCGTCTCTTCACTTCTCTTCAGGTACATTCCGTAATTTTCTCTTATAACAAACTAACGGATTCACAGCTTTGTTACATTCGGGGTCTGGTGATATGCAGATACCGTGAGTGCGTAACGTACTGCAGTTCGGAGGAGTATATTTCGTCCCTGACCCCCTGCCACCAGCTATATGCTCTACCTGATAACGGGTCATTCGCTCGTTAAAGTCAGAGACAGACCGGAAAAACTTGAAGACATCCTCCACACTCATCCCTATACCCAACAAAAAGGAGGTCAAAGCGAAGCGCCCCATGTGAGAAGCAGGACGACCAGCCGCCACCCGATCATAAACTCCCTTAATACACGGGGGGAAAGCCTCCATCACTACACGCTTCGGCATCTCTTCAAGCCGGATTTCTTCTCGTTTCTTTGCAGCCAGCTGCCTCAACTGGTTCACTCGAGCCATAATGCTTGAAGGAAGAAACTTCACCTTCGTGTCCAGTTTCCCTTCAATATATTTCCGCACCTCCTCTTCTAGGAGGCGACTTACCTCTCTTTCTGTAAGATAAACTTCCCCGTTGACCAGAAGGTGATTAACAAGCTTCCAATTCTTGTCGTGAAATCCCGTTGCATTCTTCAAAAAAACTGGAAAGCGCAAAGCAAAAACATAAGGACTCAGGCTGACATCCTTGACTAGTCTCAAGTCCCAGCTGAAGTTATTGGCAACTTCCAATAGTTTCTCTTTTTCCTCCTCCTTCAGTAGCTCAGAAGCCCGTTTTGCTTCAGCCAGCGAATATCTACTTTTGATGAGAGAATCTTCTGTGGCAGCAACTAACATAACCGCTATTGGAAAAGAAAATATCTCGATTTCGTTCTCCCGCGGTTCATCCCTCGGTTGAGCCTTCGCGTAGGCATTCAAGTTGAGTAAAGCCTTTCTAACACGTTCCTCTGCCCTGTTCAGGATTGGCGCAAATTCTTCACTTTCTAACTCTTTGATATCGAGGTCTATTCCTCTAACATGCTCAGCTGTCTCTTTCATGAAAGGATACTTTGCCCTATCGTAAGCAGTAAGTACCTGCTTAACCTCCCGTTACTCGGACTACTCAACTTCTATTCTAGGAGCCAAGAAAAATTTCAATGTTCCCTCTTTTTCCTGCTGAAAATCCAGTTTAATGGGCATATCAGTTGAAAACTCTATAACAACAATTTCTGATGTCGGCACAGCTGCCTTGACAATCTCCGAGAGGTAACTTAAGCTGAAAGTCGCCTTAGACGGCTCCTTCGCCGCCATCTCCAGAAGCACATCTCCCCCAGTCTTGAATTCGATCGTCGCCCCCATAATATCGCCTGCGGCGTTCATAACAATCTTTTCTTTATCTGCCTCGATTCGAACGTGATCGCTTACCAGATTGGCATCCTCTATCGCCTCCCGCAATCCCTCTGTCGTAGTCTTTGCTTTCACATTGAAGGTGACTTTAGGAGTAGGAACCTCTTCCTCCATAGCCTCCAAAGTAGGCATGATGAAGGTGCGAGCATATCTTCCTCTGATAGCAATTTTCAGTTTCCCAGTCTTTTCATCCAAGGACAGCTCAACAGATTCGTCTTTTCCGGTTCTCCTCAGCAACTTCAACATTTCGCTTATGTTAATACACATCTTCATAGGTTCACTGCAAGCGTACTCATCGAACACTGTTTTAGGCCACTCGAAATCGACCATAGCAACCCGTGAGGGGTCCATGGCACGAAGTTTGATCCCTTCTGGGGTCAGGTCAAAGGTGGCTTCGTCGACGAGTATGGAAATTGCGCCCATCATGTCTTTCAAAAATTTTGCATCAGCCATTTTAGCCTTGAACATCTGCAAACCTCCGTTAGCATTTATGTTTAATTACCTCTCATTTAAGTGTTTGATTCCTCAGGTAGCCAATGGGGAGATCCTATTTTTAACCGATGCTGTAGGAAGAGAACGATGGTTCAGCTGTATTCGCGGAAGGTGTAGTTGCACTTTGTGCATCTGAAAAACTGTGTTGATGACTCGTCGGTTCCTCTGGTTTGAACCTGCCAAGCATAGGCGGTGTTGTTTCCGCATTTGGGGCATTCTATCTTGACTGTGGGTAAAGTACGCAGTTTTTGCTCTTCTTTTCCTATAATAGCTATTGATTCTTGGGGAGGACGTTCTATGGCTTTGGGGGCAACAGATGGCTTATCTCCCGTTTTTTTCTTATAGCCGCATTTTGGGCATAAAAGATGAAAAACGACTTTTTTCTTCTTTTTTTCACGACTCGAAACTAGCCGTGTTCCACAGTCTGGACAGAATTCCATATTGCTCACCGCATTTTCTGCGCAATTTCCGTTGCGATTTACTCTTTTAAATCTTTTCTATTTAACGTGTTAATCCAGAAGCTATGATGTGCGCTACTCGCAATGCCTCGGGAATGTTACTTCGTATGGACGTCTTTTTCATAATCTTTTCGGCGTCCTCCCTCAAAATACCTGCTATATGCATGTAAACGGGGTTCTCTCCGCTTCGAGTTTTAACCGCAATTATTTTTCCAGCGTTCTCCATAGCTTGCCATCTAATCTCAAAGTCCGGCAGATTCTCCAGAGCTCTCCTTATTTTTTCCATATCAGGTTTCTCTCGCACCACAGCTATAACGGGCAGGTCTACCTTGCGATAGAGCTTAGTGATGTCTACTACATTGAAGCCGGCGAAGGTGACGCCGTCTAGAACTACAACGCGAAGTTCCCTGTAGTAGGGAGAACTTTTGATCATGTCTGCTATCTTTTCTGTAGCATCAAGCCCGTCAATGGTTATTTCTGTTTGCATAACTCCTTCAAACCAGTAACCTCCCCGATAGACGACCCCCACAACAGTTACTACTCCCTTGGTGTGGGGAATAAATCCACTATCGTCTATGCCCAACACTCGAATCTCAGGTTTTACCGAACGAAATCTTTTAGGGAACAAAAGGATCCAACCCTCAATTCATCTTACTTAGCCTTTAAATTTTATTCAGCCCTTACTAAACCAAGAACTGTACAGAATATTAAGGGGAGCATCATGTTTGCCTTCATATCACAATACGAAAGCCTCAACGAAGTTTTGATGGATCAGAAACTAGCCAAATTGGGAGACGCCTACGTGAATTTTCTCTATTCTCTGGCATTATCCAAGAAGAAGGGAGAACCCGCTGGAACTAGGGTTAAAGGTCGCTTGCTCGCGGATGCCTTCAAAAAAGCGGGTTTAAGAGAATTTTTGCCCTCAAGGATTGATCGTCACAAGCAGGCGGATGCTGCTGAAGCTTTGATTGTATATGCTTGGATACGGGGTTCAATGACAATGGAAGAAGGACTGAAAATCCTAGAAGAGAGCGGAGATACGGTTGAGGCCTTCAGTTTCCTTCTCCTCACTGCAAAGAGGAAGCTTGATCTATAAAACGGTCAGAGACGAACAGGACTGTCTCTGCTTATTTCGGTTTATACGATTTAGATGCTTTCTTGAAAGATTTTTGGAAATCTTTGCTGAAATCCTGAACTTTTTTGGTTGCCTCGTTTATAACGTCTTCCGGATTTTGTTTTTCTTTTGTTTGAACATATAGTATCGCGCGGTCGATGAGGGGGTGCGGAACATCATAGCCAGCCATCTCAATGTTTTCGTCTTCCAGAAGGGACTTTTGCAGCAAGTTTAGAAGCGAGTGTCCCTCTCCCTCTACTTCGATCTTCAGTTCATTGGCGGTTTTTTTCAAAACTTTAATTTTCATCTGAATCCCTCGTGAGTTGTTCTTTTCCATAATCGGGAGAGGTTTTTCGTCCCTCAAAGTTTCCGCATTCGGAGCATCCCAGTCCACGATTTCCTGATTGCAATGCATTACCACATCTTGAACAGAGCGCATAGACTACTCCCAAATCTTTCTCCGCCGTCGACAAAAAGAAAGCCCTGTTTTTGGTACTAATCACCTTCGCCCTCATGATATCACCTGCCTTGCAGACATCAAACATGGTGTCTACGTAGCCATGACTCACACCCGAGATATGCAACATGCCCGTGAAAAAGCCGGAAAGCATTTTTTCTCCAACCTGAAAAATACGTAAAACTGCTTGCTTATTTCTCACGTCTAAAACCAAGCCGGTGACTATGTTTCCAACATCTGGGACGATTGCTGTCTTAATAAGGGGATACACTGAGACTTGTTTGTTCAAACTGTCCAGTAGGGTGCATCCAGTTACTTTTGAGTGGATTGTTCCTTCTTCCACGTAGGTTCCGGATCCCGGCGTAAACTCTTCGATGACGCCTAAACGGTCTCCGGGAACAACGAAGAGTCCACTCTTTCTTTCAGTTCCTTTCATGAATTTTTTCCTTCTATTCTATACAGATCAACTTGGATGCTTCGTTTCCTCTTTGTGTGAAACTTAAACATCCTTGGAATTTCCATTTTCATGGGAAATATGTGAGTTATTCTTCCTCTGTGCCCCTCAATAAACCTTTTGATAAATTCTCGGTTACTTTCCCCGCCTTTGTGAAAAGAGTAGATTGTACTTCCCAGTCCTATCGACTTCTCGATGAACTGTCTATCCGCTCTTCTTCGCTGAACACCAAAGGGAGGATTCTGCAGGATTGTATCAAAAGTTCCTTTAGCAACATCGATATCTGCCACGATCCAATGGGTCTTTTCTTTCACACCAATATTTTCCGCATTCTTCTGTGCCACCCTCACCGCAACCCTATCCACATCGACACCGAAGACTTCTCTCGCACCTAAAAGAGCAGCACCTATAGCCAATCTGCCAGTTCCGCAACCTAAGTCCACCACAGTTTTGTCGATGATGTCGTTGTAAACGTATGTTGCGAGATAGAGTGTTTCCGCGGCTACTTCTGAGGGCGTGGTGTATTGCTCAAGGTAAGCTTTGGGCATCGGATGGGCTTCAATCTCTGACAGCGCTCTTTCTAGGTCGCGTTTCCGAACCATCCGCTTCTGAGCAGGTCTTCCCATTTCAATTCTCCCAGCATAACAAGTGCTTCATTAAGAGACAGAAGGGGTTTACTAAAACTCGGGGCGTCATCTAAGGAAAGACGAGGACAAGCTGTATTTATAAATGCATCTAACCCGGGAAACTGCATCAGTGCACTGGGTGTAACCTCTCTTAGGGCAAGTAATGTAGCTTTTAGTCCCCTCTGCTCAAGTTTCTCTTTGATTTTCATTGCGTCCCTCAGTTTCATCTGTCCACTTTTCAGGCTTATCAAGATGCCGAAACTCTCTGCTTCTCCTGCCTCAGATATGCTTGCCCACCGTTGTTTGATGACCTTTCTAACTTCATCCTGAACAGGATATTCTCTTTTTTCGTAAGGATCAGCAATTATTGTCGGCTTTCCTGTAGCTAAAGCTACACCTATGGCGTGAAATCTGCCACCGCCAACAAAAAGATATGCTTCAACCTTTTCCGAAACGGATCTGGCGTTGCTAAAATCACATCCGATCACCTGCCCGGGATATTGAACTTGCCCAGCATCCCCCACCACAACCGTTTTTCCAGCCTTTAGAAGCAGATTTTTTGCTTCGTCTAGTTGGTGGACGTGCTGAACCGTTGTGACCAAGCCAATTTTGCTCCAAGACTCAAGATGAGACAGGGCTTTCTTCACGGCTTCTTTGACGCTGATCTTCGCCTTTGCCTCAACATAAAACGTTGGCACATCAGCCTGCATAGTAATGGGGGTGTGTCCGTAGTGAACTATGAGGTCCGCACCCAGAATTTTGGCTTCAGAAATAGCTAGGTCGCAGGCACCGTAACATGGATCAGTTGAGACTATTGGTAGAGCTCCGGCTTCCTCAATAATGGAGGCTAGGTGCGGAGCCTCGGCTTTTAATCCTTCCGGAAGCTGTAAAACCACGAGTTTAGGTTTTCGTTTCTTTATTTCTCTCTTAAGCCTATTCTCTTCAAGATCGAAGGACATTGTTTTCATCTACATTTTACTACTGCACAATGAAAAGCGTAACCATAGCGAATGTTCTATTTTATGACATATCAGTTAAGAGCGCTGATTAGGCTTATTTAATCTTCAAACCGCAGATGCAAATTTCTTGATTAAATACTTTGAATTACCCTCTGTGATTCCTAATTCCCCAGCTATTCTGACGTAATCTTTGTTATTTCTCTTAATAGCTTCTATCAGCTCGTTCTCTATCTCTTTTATTGATAGTAGAGTTTCAACAACTTTGTCTGGATTAACGCCGATCGAGTCAAGATGCAGCGTCAAGAATTTCAGGAAATCTCTTCCCAAGTCACTTGGTGCCTGACCGCATATTCCTACAGTTCTTTCCGGATTCATGGAATGGGCTCCTTCGCACAGTATCTCGATGGATTTAGTCACGGCGGGATTAGATTCGTCGAATTCCCAGGCGATTTTTTCGCTGTCACGATCTATTCCGAGGGTTAGCTGAGTGAGGTCGTTACTTCCTATGCTGAAGCCATCACAGTACTTGGAAAATTCTTTTGGAATGATACATATGCTAGGAACTTCAGCCATGAAAATGATGTCAGGTAGCTTTAAGCCCTTTTTTTGAAAAGCGTCTTTGATTTGTTCAGTTACCTTTTCTGCTTCAATAGTCGTCCTGACGAAGGGAACCATTGGAATTGCATTTATCAAACCTAGCTTGTGTACTTCTGTAAAAGCTTCAAGTTCCAGATTATAGGCTTCGCGGAAAGAGTCGTTAATGTACCTTGAAGCCCCTCTAAAACCAATCATCGGATTACTTTCTTTGAATTCTAGCTCGACCTTACTAACCTCTATGTCCTGTGAATCGCAAATAGGACACTTTTTCAGTTGCTTTAGAGATATGCTTCTGCCACATTTGCATTTAATTTCATAATAAACCGCTCCTGGCAACGAAGCATATTCGTTTGTTTTGAAATCGGAGAATCTCACGATGATTTTGCGTGGTTTGAATGCACCGGCTATTATGGCTATGCCTGTCTTTAACCTTTGGATATATTCATCGGCTAAAGAGGTGATGAACGGGTATTTTTTCTTAACATCAGGTGCCCATCTTTCAGTACCAATCTGGTCAGCTTTTAAAGCAAACACAGGATGCAATTCTGCGCTCGATACGACGAATTCGATGCGAACAAGAGAACTACCCTGGGAAGGCAGTTGACTAATATGTAAAGCCTCGTCGGGACTGCCGATGTTTACCATGACCTTCGTGATTGTTTCTGGAATTTTCTCCAACTCGATCTCTTGTACCTCAAAGGGTATTTCACCTTTGAATATTCTCGCTTCACCAGCTGAACAGTCGAGAGTTATCTTGTCTCCGTCTTCCAGATCAAGGACGCCAACAGCACCAACAGCACACGGAATTCCTCTTTCTCTAGAGACTATAGCAGCATGTGAGGTCCGGCTACCTCTTTCACAAATTATCGCCGAAACTTTGTCGAGGCTCATAATAACCTCCCAATCTGGTGTTGTCATGGATGTAACAAGCATCGGTTTTATGCCCTTCTCATTGTATTCTGCAATATCTCTCCTAGCTTCTTCAGGACCAATTGCTTTAACGACAACGCCTGATGCAATCTTTGTTCCAACAGCCATACCAACGTAAATTGGATCGGCTTTTGGTTTCTTTTTAAGCTTGAAAAGAGTTAGTACTGTTCTTGTGGCATGAACAGTTTCTGGTCTCGCTTGTGTTATGAAGACTTTGCCATTTTCGACCGCATATTCTACGTCCATGGGTTTCTTGTAACTCTTCTCGATGGTTGTAACGTGATTAGCCACTTGATTTGCTTCATCAACGGTGAGAACTCGAGGGTCGCGCAAGCCAGTAGCGACTTCAAGGTTCTGTTTAGTTTTCTCATCATAAACCATCATTTCTTTTTGATGACCTTTGGGTGGGATGGTTCCAAGAACTACGACCCTTGGGTCTTTAACAAAGGCTGTCCAAGCGGCTGTTTCTTTTCCTTGCACTATCATTTCTCCTAAGCCATAGACTGCCTGAATTACGCCCACATTACGGTTGCCGGTATCAGGGTCTATGGAGAATGCCACACCAGCCTTTTCGGAATCAATCATGGTTTGGATGACAACAGATATTAATCCTTGGTTAAGCAGTTCAACTTCTGACATGTCGAGAATCTTTTTCTTACGCAAATCTTGTCTGTAATCTATAACTCTCCAGCCAAAAGCAGAAGCAATGCACTTCAGGACATACTTAATCACACTGGAAGGGTCTAAGTGAACATTAAGATATGTCTCAAATTGCCCAGCAAAAGCGGCAGTAGCCATGTCTTCAGTAATACCTGAACTTCTGACGGCAACTCTGTTCCTCCCAACCCGTTCCTTCAGCATCTCGATTTTTTTCTCTAATGTTTCGATGAGGTCTGGTTGAGTCTTCATGTTTTCGATTAGGTTTCTTATTTCCTTCGCAATCCATCTAGCTTTGTTCTCGTTGTCCTTCACTAATGCTTCATCCAGTTCTTTTACTAGTTGTAAAATGGCGGGGTCTTTGAGCAGAACTTTAGCGAATTCTGTGGTAGCCATTATCGCATATGGAACGTTATCCTTTCCCAATATATGGAACAGTTTAGCTAAGCTAGATCCCTTTCCGCCCGTAAATCTTCCATCAGCAGCAATATCTTCTTCGATGTTAACGATTAAATTATCAGAAATCAACCTGTGCCACTTCCTCGATTAATCCCCAAGTTTCTCGACAACTATCCGGCAAGGAGTAGGTAACTTGGCACCTCCCCGTTTTAATGCCGTCTTGGCAAATTCGAGGCCGTCCTTGTTTACGTTAACCATTATAAGCGCCTGATCCACTTTCACCCGAGCTGCAACTCCTATGGCTTTGCCAAAAGCATTTCTCATTCCGTCTTGAAGTCGATCCGCGTGGGCTCCAAAAATCATCTTGTTTTCTCGAAGCACAACATGTGGATAGGGCAAAATCCGTAAAAGGTAACTGGTACCCAATTTTTCTGAAAGAACCCTATTAGTCGCTACCCGGGCAGCTTCCAAAGCATTGTGTCGAATCTGAACTTCCTGCTCAGCGATCAAACGAGCCTGAAATTCATAATCGCCTGAGGGGTCGCCCATAGTAAATTTCACTATTTTTGACGCGGGAGACCCTCGGATATACTTTTTACGCGTATAGGCTTGACCCTTTACCCTTCGATAGTTGCGAGCCTTCATTGTCTATTTCTCACCTGCTCTGCCCTTCATATTTAAGCAGATATTATAAAAACTATTCTGTGTACGAGATGTTGATTTGCAAAGAACCAGAAAGCGGTAATTCTGTGAATTTTCTTTGTGGTTAGTAAATAATTGTCTCCGTTGAGGAGTTTGTAGCAGAGAATTCACATTATGGTGTAAGCTTTCGGAGAAGTGCATTCGTCAAAATCGCGAAGTCTTCTGGCGCTAATTCCCGAACCCTCTTTGCTCTATAAATTGTGGAGTCAGCCAGTTCTACCGCTTCTTTTCCTGTTATTTCTCGTTTGCGTAAGAAGGGAATCAGGGCGTTTCTTACCTTTTTGTTTCGCTGAGTGAAGAGAGTTCGAACAAGTTCAAAGAAGGTCTCTTCATCTTCAACTTGGAAAGGGGGTTCCCTAGGCTTCAGGCGTACCATCAGGGAGTCCACATCTGGCGAGGGATAAAACATCGTTCGGGGAACATAATCCAGAAGCTCCACGTCAGCCCGGTAGTAGATAGTAACGGTTAGCCTTCCGTAATCTTTGCTTCCCACTGAAGCCGCTAACCTCTCAGCAAATTCCTTCTGGAGAATCAGAACTGCCCAATCAAATTTACTTTCTAGAAGGCGAAAGAGAAGCGGAGATGAAATGGAGTAGGGAGGAGCGGAAACAACCTTGTTGAATGGGGAAATAGAGACCTTGAGTATGTCGCCTTTTATTATGTCTACGTTCTGGAGGCTGTGAAGTTGCTCCTTTAAGATTCTAGCAAGTTTGGGGTCAACCTCGACCGCAAGGACCTTTTTGCATTCGCGAGAAAGAAGTTGTGTTAGGAAACCAAGTCCTGCCCCAACCTCTAAGACAACGTCATCTTTAGTTAGAGAAGCGTGGGATACTAAGCTCCGCAACAGGTCCGAGTTTACTGTAAAGTTTTGTCCTAAGCGTTTTTTTGGAAAAAGGTTGTAAAGGCGAAGGAGATGCTTCGTCCTTTGAAGAAGATTTATTCTTTCCACTAGGGCGCTCTCGTAAACAGTCTATATTTGCTCTCGCCAGCCAGTTCCTCCAAAATTCTCCTTGTAATGAGTTTGGAGGGATTAGGCATGTTTGAGCGATTCTGTAGGTCCTCGAGGTTCTGGAAGGGTTTCTTATCTCTTTCATCAATAATTTGCCACATGTATTTCTTCCCAATGCCTGGAATCAGTTCTAAGGCGTGCATTCTAGGCGTTACGGCTTGGGCTGTGTTGAAGAAATTAATGAACCACCGTTCTCGATTAACTACAATCTTCTCCACGGTTCCAGAAAGTTCCATCTTAGCATTGGATGTTAAATCTTCATAGTTTATCCGTCCAATGATATAGGTTATTTTTCTCCGTGAATCTTTACCAACGTAGACTCTGTCAGAGGTCTTAAGAATAGTACCTTCTCTAGCGATTGCCTCAAGAAAGGTGAAGTATTCTTCTCCCACAACCTGAATCAGCGCCCCCGCTCTGTACCCTGGTCGAGTCCCAGGTCTTCCATGGGGGAGATAATCCAGAACATAAGCGTATTCCTCGTATCGTTTCTCGCTCCTTTCCACTCTTTCCCCGCCCCGAAATGGTAACAATCAGTTTAGAGGGTATATATTTAGAAAGTCCTTATTCCTTTTTTCTATACTTGTTCAAGAAAACCAATATTTTTTCTAGTTTGGAGGTTTCAATAATTTTGCGACCACCAGCCAAAAACACTCTGATTTCTTGGATGCTCTCAGGCATACAGTTCACTATTTGTGCAGCCTCTTCTTCCTCCAGTTCGAACTGATCGATGAGTTCTTTAACAAGGGTGTCCGCCACGCCGGGATCAACTTTGGTGAATTTTGTCGCGTAATCGAGGGACCTTCTCTGAAATTGGTCCAGTCGTTCTTCACCTACAGCCTCCAAAGTTTCCTTCACTTGTGGAACCGTGATTGTACGTTCTTTTAGAGCCTTTCTAGCCATCTTTCATTACTCCTTATGGGGTGTAATATGCTCTGGTCGAACAATTATTTCCTTAACCGCCTTCCCCTGGGACACATTAACAACGTAACTTCTTCCTCTTTTATCGACAATAACGCCGATTCTGCCGTGGTATCTGCGATGGGGCATGCCTTTATGAACACTGGGGTCTAGTTTGACTACAACCTTTTCGTCAGGTTCATACTCGTGTAGTACCTTGCTGAGCCCTGTCTTTCCCCGTTCTCTGGGATTCCTTTTTAGGACGGAACGGGTTTTTCTACGATAACCTTTCGCTGTTCTTCCCAACTTTAAGAGTCCTCCAAGATAACCTTCAAAACGTCTAACTCATGAGGTTTGGCTTCCGCGTTGATAATCTTGGCTACACTAGGGTCTGTGCGACCTTCATCGCCGCTTATCAACTCTTTAATATAAAGCCCTCCTTGGCAACGTATCTTCATCTCTGCACGATTAGGCGCCAACCTCTTTATCTTTGTCTCATATATGTACTTTTCTCGAACTAGGTCCGCTCTTCTATGCAAAACACGTAAAGGCGTTTGCTGACGAATAACAGCTTTTTCCAGAGTTTTCGTTACATTCTCCAACTCACTATCTGAAACTTCTTTGTTAAAGTCGATAATAAGTTTGTAAATTTTCTGGGAGGCTTCTGCTTTCTTCAATTGCCTAATATCATCTTTGCCGGCGGAACGAAGATTTAAAACTTCGACTTTGCCTTGGGCTTGCTTATTGATGATTTCTGTGAGAGTCTGCAGGTCTATGAATCGTCTTTTGGGCTTTTTAACTTCTATAACGAAGGGTCTTCCCGTTCCCAGCATCCGGGCGTCCACGTCTTCTCGTCCCGCTGCATGAAGTGATACATCCTCTCCCCCAGTCTTTTCCAGAAGTGGTTCTGCGATTATTTCTTCGACGGATTCGGGATACATCTTCCCGGTTCCGTTGCATTTCGGACATCCTTCTCCCCTACAGTTTCTGCAGAGCCACCTTGATTGAGGGATACCGCGAACGAGTTTTCGATATGCTCCCTGAATATAGAGGGGATTAGCTTGGAGAGTAACCTGCCCAGCGAAGGGGTTAATTAGAACCACCACATCAGGCTTTTGGTATTCAGCGGTTTTCTTTGTGATCGCGGCGATCTTTTTCCCGATGTCGCGGCTGAATTCGTTCCGCATGCTCTCTCCATATCCAACTTCAAATCTGGCTTTAAACTCGTCTTCCCTCTCCTCAACCATGGTCGGCAGCTCTATTCCAACGAGAAAGGTAGTATACTCGTAGAGGTCAAGTTTTTCCAATGCATTTTCCACAAGTTTGTCCAAGCTTTTGAACAGCCCTTGGCAGAGATAACATTCCTTCTTTTTTCTAGGTCTCTTCCTCATTTTCCTTAATATCTCAGCAGCCATCTCGAAAGAGCCGTTCGCCGCTAGGATTCTAAGATTTGAGAAGCCGGCTCTCTTGCCAGAAAGCGCTCGCTCATGGCTTTTCATTGTTAGGAGGAGCTTCAGGGTTTCACCTCTTTTTTGATCATCCAATCCATAACCAAGGAGAGCAAATTGTCTCCCTAAACAGTGGTTGCAGAGAGGATGTGCATCCAGCATATGTTGCGCCTTTTTGAGCATCATGAAATTTCCTCATTTTCTGGCAGCAAATTCTCCATGTTTCTGGTTTTCGGATTCTTTTTCTCAGGTTGTGGGTAGACCTTTTCCGAAAAAGGGAAGCTTCTTTCTTCTAAAGGTTTTCATCATTTTTTTCATGTTGTTATATTGCGTTAGCAGCTGCTTTACTTCCTTCTCTGTGGTGCCTGATCCTCGGGCAACTCTACGGATTCTGGATGATGAGAGAATCTTGGGTTTTTCCCTTTCCTTGGGCGTCATAGATTGGATGATCACGCGCCATTTCTTGAGGGCGTCTTCAGCCAGTTCCATCTTTTCGTCAGGGATGTTATAGCTCATTCCAGGAATCATCTTCAAGAGGTGCCGTAAGGGCCCAACTTTCTTCATAGATTCAAACTGTTCATACATGTCTGTGAGAGTGAACTTGCCGCTTAGAAAGGCGCGAACTTTTTTCTCAGGCACCTTCACCTCTGCCTCGCGCACTTTCTCAACAAGGCTTTGAAGGTCCCCCATGCCCAACAGCCTGCCTACAAATCTGGATGGAACAAAGGGTTCAATGTCGCCAAGTTTCTCTCCCGTACTGATGAACTTTATAGGTGCTCCGATGGCAGCGACCGCTGAGAGGGCGCCTCCTCCACGAGCTGAGCCGTCGAGTTTTGCCACTAAAATGGAGCCTATTGGCGTGGCTTCGTGAAGTGCTCTCGCCTGTATAGCTGCTTGTTGGCCGATGGTTCCGTCGATGACCAAAATCGCTTCGTCAGGTTTTATTGCTTTCTCCAGCTTCTTCATCTCCGCAATCAAACCCTTCTCTTCTTTGTGGCGACCAGCGGTGTCAATAACGACAACATCATAATCTTTGAACTGTTTTAAGCCCCTCACAGCGATCTTCACAGATTTCTTTTCTTTCGGTTCTCCATACACAGGAATGTTTGCTCTGCCTGCCAGCTGCTTCAGTTGGGCATAAGCTCCAGGTCTGTAGGTGTCAGTGCAAACCAGAGCTGTCTTTAAACCTCTTTTTTGGAAGTATTTCGCCAATTTTCCAGAGGCTGTGGTCTTTCCAGAACCTTGGATTCCCACAAGCATCAGAACTGTTCTCTTCCCGGGTTCTATCTTTAGCGAAGCTTGTTTTTCACCTAGAAAACGGGTTAACTCTTCGTAAACCACCTTTACTACATGTTCTCTCCTAGAAACTCCTGTAGGAACCTTCTCCTTCAGTGCCCGGTCCTCTATTCTCTTCGAAATCTCAAGAACTAACTTAACATTAACATCTGCTTGGAGTAGCGCTCGCTGGATGTCGCGTACAAGTTCCTTAACTGTTTTCTCATCCATAACTGGCGCTCTGAAAATCTTCTTTAGTGCACTGTTCAGTGAGGAGCCGAGACGATCCAGAACCATGGTTTTCTCCTACTTAAAAATAGAATCGCCTTTTATAGGTATTTAGTTCGTAGCATAACTTTTTTCCCTAGTTTACGAAATTAAAATGGGAAATTATCTTCACTACGTTGCCAAGTTCGCATATCGATAACTGCGATACTGCGCGAATGAGGCTTTCCTTCCAAGGAGGAATACTAGAGGCATGATTTCCTAGAGAAAAGAGATATCAATAATTTGCTGAAGCCTCAGTTTGCTCGCGTCTTCACAAATCCGACGGCTCTTCTTGCATCATCGGCCTCGCCATAAATCTCTCTTTAACTTTCCTAATGAGTCTTTCCGAGACCTTCCAAGGCTGAGGCAATAATCAAGGGGAAGGCTATGGTGACATCGCAGATAACTGTCACCTCTTTTCCCTCAGGCTTAACTTTTCCCCAGCTGATTGCCTCTTTCAAAGTAGCTCCGCTCAATCCGCCAGGTTCTGGTCGATCCATGGTGATCTGGATTGCTCGGTCAACACCTTCCCTAAAAGTGTTGGCGAAGAGGGCGAAGTGTTTTGGCCAGCCTCCCCCCAAGATGATTATTCCTACTTTCTTGGCTTCGTAAACTTTATCCATGATTTTGTTCACGTCAAGGAGCGGGTCTATCCCCAATTTTTTGTCTTGCCCAAATAGCCAGAGGTGGAAGCCTGCTATGGAATCTATGAAGCCTGGACTTATGATAGGGACTCCTTTCTTTGCCGCAGTGGCGAGTATGGAGTCGGAATCGGGAAGTCTTTTACCGATCTCGAAAAGAAGCTCGGCGATTGATGTTCGTTCTCTCTTCTCTTCCGGTATATCTTCTAGAGTCTTGTATATCCATTCTTCTAAGCCCTTGAATGCCTTCTGTTCGATGTAGATGTCCCCTATTCGCCCTATGTCTTTGGTCTTCAGCTCTTCGTCTTCGGCAAGAAAGGTGCCCACACAGTGACGATAGCCTAGGGCTTCCACCATATCGTGCACCATGTTAGCCCCTGTTGTCACAACTACATTCACGTATTCTTGGTCTATCAGGTCTCTAATGATTCGTCTCATTCCCCCAGGAACGAGGGGACCTGCTAGGGTCAGGAACACGGTATAGTCTCTGTCACTGAACATTTCCTTGGTCAGTTCGGCTGCCTTGCCCACTTTTCCGGCGCCAAGAACTCCACATGCGTTCATCTCAGAGACCAAGTCTCCGACGGTTAAGCCCTTTTTAAGTTGCATCTGTTTTACGCGTTTCAACTCTTCTCGCCACGGTTACAGCTACTCTAACGTGTCATGATTGTCGATTAGCGTTTTAAAAAGGTAGTTGTGGAGAATAAAAAGAAATTAGCCCTTTGTTCGCAGTATCTTTGTCCTGCCCAGAATTTGCCAATACTCAACTTCAACGCCGGAAGCCAGTTTCGATTTTAATTCATCCTCTTCGGGCAAGGGCGCTTCAGTTATTGCATAAGTTTCCAAGTCCATCAATTGGACAGCTGTTGGCAACAAGGCGATGACTTGTCCAGTTTTTTTCTCTATTAGCGGAACGTCAACCTGTGCGCTTACGGGTTTTACGATGGTTCGTTTAGCCTCGTCAAAAACGCCTATGGCGACGATGCGAGCCTTAGCGGAGCCGTGTTTTCCTGGTTTTGATTTTGTGTAGTTTACTATTTTGCATGGTTCACCGTCGAGGATTATGTAGCTGCCGACCCTTAGTTCTCCCAAATCCATAGGTTTGCTCATTTTATCCAGTTCTCCCGATGGAAGACTTTCACGTATTTCTTGGTTAATAATCTATCGCCTGAAACGCACCTTGGACAATCAGAACCAGTAAATAATGTAAAATAGGCAGTTTTACATGTTTTATATTTGGGCGTAACCGCAAGATGTCATTTTCATGTTGGGGACTGGAGCTGTTTAACTTTGAGGATGTTGTGTATTCTAAAGCCAGCTGCATTCCAGAACAGTCTTTATCGTCTTCTGGGGGTAAAAGCTGATGAATAGAAGAGCGATAGTTCTGGATACCTCAGCTTTCATCGCTGGCTTTGATCCTCTTGCAGTCCCAGAGAGGCAATACACGGTTCCCGAGGTTAGGAGGGAACTTGCTACAGGTTCCATGCCTTGGATGCGATTCAACGCAGCGGTAGAGAACAGGAAGTTGATGGTTATGAAACCTAAAGATTCTTTTCTTCAAGAGATTCTAGAGGCTTCCAGAAAGGTTGGAGATATGCGTTATCTCTCCGAGGCGGACTTGCAAGTTCTGGCTTTAGCTTTAGAGCTGAAAGGTAGCGGCTCAAGTCCGTTGATTGTTACGGATGATTATTCGATACAGAACGTTGCTAACAAAATTGATGTGGAGTTCACGTCGTTAATGACTTTCGGAATAAAGTTTCGCTTCAAATGGATTCTATATTGCCCCGCATGCTACCGCAAATATCCTTCGGATTACAAGTTTAAGATTTGTGAAGTTTGCGGGACTGCACTTAAGAGGAAGCCTAAGAAAAAAACGCCCTTATGAGAGTTTTGAAAGCCAAGTTGAAGGCTCTAAAGTAATTTATAGCGGTTTGGCGCCGGGGAAGGGATTTTCAGGAGGGTTGAAACCTCCCTTTGAACCCTTGTGGCGCAAAGCACCACCGGTTGTCTTCTGGCCCATAGTTGAGTCATTTCGAGACCGGCACATTACCGCTCTGTCACCCCGGCAACCAAAATTGTAGAGTTTGTTGCCACTTAAAAGCGCTTTTGCCCGCAGCTATGTTAAGGATACGTGAAGGTTTTCTCCTCTTTTCTCAAGGCAGATGTGCTTAAGCCAGCTTTTGTCGTCGGTTGTTGGATAATCTTCCCTATAATGGGTTCCTCGACTTTCTTTTCTGGTGTAGGCGGCGTTTGTTATGAGGTTAGCAATGGTTAGCATATTTTTCAATTCAAAAAACCGAACATTTACTCCTTCCCCGCCATGAGCATCCAGTTTTTTTCCTAGATGCTTCAATTTTCTAAGCATGAGGTTCAAGTTTTCCCCAGTTCGTATTATCCCGACATAACCCCACATTGCCTTTCGCAAATCTACTTGAATGTCCTTCAATCCCTGATGAACCCTGTCACTGAATGGTGTTGCCGCCTTTTGTTGCGGCGGTGCTTCAATTCGATTCTTCAGATATCTCTTTGCCTTTTGTGCTCCCAAAGAGGAAAAAACAACAGATTCTAAAAGCGAGTTACTCGCCAACCTGTTAGCCCCATGCACTCCAGTGCAAGAGCACTCGCCAAATGCTAATAGGTTAGCTATGCTAGTCTCCCCATATTCGTTTGTCTTAATGCCCCCACAGATGTAGTGTGCAGCTGGAGACACCGGAATCAGGTCCCGTGTAATATCTATGTCATACTTCAAGCATTCTTGATGAATCATAGGAAAACGGTCCAAAACGAAACTTTTGTCTTTGTGGCGGATGTCCAAATAGACCGAGCCGCCCTTCAGCTCGCTGATTATTGCGCGAGATATGACGTCCCGGGGAGCCAGCTCGCCCATTCTGTCGTACCTCACCATAAATCTTTCCCCCTCCTCATTCACCAGAATTGCTCCTTCGCCACGAAGAGCCTCTGAGATCAAAAAGTGGGGTGCACCACGCTTGTTCAGTGTCGTAGGATGGAACTGTACAAATTCCATATCTTCAATTCTAGCGCCGGCTCTGAAGGCCATGGCGATTCCGTCGCCTGTAGCAATTTCTGGGTTTGTGGTATTCTGATAAACGTAACCGATACCCCCTGTGGCTATTATGGTGACCTTTGCAAAGATGTCGACTACCTTTCTGTTTTTTATATCTAAAATTTTTGCACCATAACACTTCAAGTTTTTTTTGATAATGTCTATTGCGAAGCAGTTCTCGAAAACTTCACTGTCTCTGTTCTCTCGGATACATTCTGTCATTGTCTGCTCTATTTCTCTTCCAGTTGAATCTCCAGAATGCAACACTCGAGCCATGCTGTGCCCGCCTTCTGTGACCAGATGAAGCTCGTCATCCTCTTTGTCGAATTTTACTCCAAAAGAAATTAGGTTCCGAATCGCTTCTGGACCTTTTTCAGCAAGGATTTTCACTACCCGTTTGTTGGATAAGCCGTATCCAACCTTCAACGTGTCTTCGATATGTAACTTAACAGAGTCGTCTTTCCTAGTTGCAGCGGCTATTCCGCCTTGGGCTAGATTTGTATTTGACTCGATAATTTCTTTTTTAGTTACAACCGTTACTTTTCCATATTTGGCTACTTTTAGGGCAAAATTCAATCCTGCTATGCCGCTTCCAACCACCAAGTAATCCGTTTTCAAAGCCCCATCTCCAAGCTCAGGTCCATGACCCTTGCAGAGTGCGTTAGATACCCCAAGGACACAACATCAATTCCAGTTCTCGCGTATTCCTTTATATTTTCAGGGGTTATGGCGCCCGAAGCCTCCAAAAGAACATATCCATAGAGGTCGCCTTTACGAAGAGTCTCTATAGTTTCCTCGATTTCCATGGGTCGCATGTTATCTAGCATTACAACGCACGGTTTCGTTAGCCTTAGCTGTTTAAATTTTCTCGCCGCTCTAACCGCGTCGTCTCGGGAGGTTGTTTCAATTTCTATGAAACCAACTTTGTCTGCAAAAGCTGAAGCCTTAGCTATTGATGTCTCGATGTAATCTTTTATTCCGTCACTCTTCAAGACTTCTAGATGATTATCTTTAATTAGGATAGAATCCCAGAGCCCAAACCGGTGAGTTAAACCTCCTCCCAAAAAAACTGCCTTCTTGTCAAGATATCTCAAAGGTGCTTTCCTTGTTGCGGCTACCCTAGTGGTGTATCCGCTCAGCAAATCAGTCAAGCGTTTAGTTTCGGTGGCTATTCCCGACATTCTCTGCAGAACATTTAAGCCGATTCTCTCTGTTGCCAAAATATCCTTTTGTCCGCCCTGAACCTCCAGAATCGTTTCTCCCTTCAGGATCTCATGGCCATCTTTGGTGCAAATCTTTACTTCGAGGCGATGCTTCTGGAGAAACCAGCTTATCTCCTCGATTCCCCCGATTACCCCTGACTCTTTGGCTTTCAAGACCGCTTTTCTAGGCTTGTTTTTTGCTAGAACTGCTTCAGTGGTTACATCTCCAGCTCCAACATCATCAACGTATTCTTTGTCAAAAAAAGCTGTTAGCCAACTCCGATAATTCTTATTGTTTAAACTGAGTTCTTTTCCTTTCTGGTAGGCATTTTCAACAAGTTTTTGCCTGTCCAAGGCGTCAGTCCACATCTAACATTCTGTCTAGAGCCTTTTTCGCCCTGACCCTTATATCTTCTGGAACCTTAATTTTAAATTGCTCCTTCTCTAGAGCCTCCAAAACAAGTCCCAAGTTGATCTTTTTCATTTGGAGACAAGTTCCTCCGGGTGGTGCTTGGAAAAAAACTTTCTCTGGAAACTCAAGTCTAAGTCGCTCTATCAGACCTATCTCTGTGGCTATGATGAACGTTTCATCTGAACTTTGTCTCACGTAATTGATCATTCCCGTTGTGCTACAAACTTCGTCAGCTAAATCAACAACTTCTGGAATACATTCAGGGTGAACCAACACTTTTGCATTCAGATGCATGACTTTTGCGCGGCTAAGTCCTTCTGGAGAAAATTTTTTGTGAACATAACACCATCCGTTCCAAGGAATAATGTCCTTGTCAGTATGCCTCATAACGTAATGCGCTAAATTGGAATCAGGCACAAATATGACTTTGTCTTCCTCTAAAGAGTTAACCACTTTCACGGCGTTTGCGCTAGTACAACAAATATCCGATTCAGCCTTCACATCAGCGGTTGTATTGACATAGCTCACAACGGCAGCGTTAGGATGCTTTGCCTTCAATTCTCGCAAACCATCAACATCAACCATAGCCGCCATCGGACAGTTCGCCAGCCGCGTTGGAATCAAAACCGTTTTCTCGGGATTCAAAATGTAAGCGGATTCAGCCATAAAGTCAACACCACAAAAAACTATGATGTCTGAATCGGTTTCTGTTGCCTTTTTGCTCAACCCGTAGGAATCGCCAATGAAATCAGCTACCTCATAGATTTCTGGTCTCTGATATGTGTGGGCCAGAATTACAGCGTTTTTCTCTTTTTTCAGTTTTCTTATTTTTTCAATTAGGTCCTTTTCTTCCATTCTGTCACACTGCTTGCCCTAAAAGTCTAGAGTCTACTCACAATTTAAACGCATTACGGAAGCTTTGGCATTACAAGATCAGCTATATCTAGGCTATTGTCGTAAATTCGACTTGTCGAAGAAGCAACCGCGAGAAGATTGCGCCCAAGCTCCGCTGGGAGGTCGTGAATAGCTGATTCAATCTCGTGAAATAAGTCCTTAACTTTCTCTCTTTCAGATCGCACCGACTCTGCCACAGAGACATCATGAGAAAATACAGCGCTTATGGCATTTTCGTGAGACTCGTAAGCAATCGTGTGAAGCTGCAGAAAAAGTTTCGAAAGATTGTCCGCTATTTTTGTACCACCTAATCTGATCGCAGTCTCACCAATGGAGGCAGAGTGATCGCCTATAGATTCAACCAAACTAGCTACCAAACGATAATCTAAACAATCAATCGGTAAAATCCCAAGTTTTTCGCTCAGCCCCGGATTTTGAATAACCGTCCGAAGAATGCGTACCAAGAGAAAATATAAGCGGTTAACTTCGTTGTCCCTTGCAACAACGTTTTTAGCTAGTTGCAAATCGCCTTCAAGAAGGGCAGTCACGGCGTCACGATGCATCCCTGAAGCTATAGAATATTCTCGTCGAAGAATTTTTTGGGGCGGAAAAGTAGATGGTTCCAAGAGACACTGCATAACGATTTTAGAGTGATCCTCCTCAACAATCTCCAGACCGACCAAGCGACTCGACGCCTGTTTTACTCGCTCACGGTCTAGGGGACTTATTCTATCCTTCGCTTGAACTTGAATGATGTCGTAGCCTAACAGATATTTCTCAACGATAACACGATCAAGAAAGGAAGAGGGACTAATCATTGCCATCTGAGGAGCCCGTTCTGCATTATATCTTGGATTGATAACAAGGTGACCATCAGCAGTCTCGATGAGATAAACACCAGTTCCCCGATCGAGCCCGTTTCGTTCAGCCCAAGCTTTAGGAAGGCAGACGAAAAAGGTTCCGCCACTCGTTCTTTGAATCTTGCGGAAATCCATCTCTGAATCCTCAAGCAACTATTGAATTATCTAAAGCAAAAACGCATTATTAAGAGTTAAGCAAGAAACTTCTGAAATACAGGAAAATATTCTAACAGGTATAGACTAGTCTATTAAAGGAAGAAAATTCAAAAAAGACCTATTTTCATAGGGGAGAACAGAATTAATAGGGCACGAAGGCTATATTATCAGTTCAACAGAGGGAATCAAAGGAGTTTGAAGTTATGAGTGAAGGCAATAGGCTGCAGAGAGCCGTTTCCTTCACAATATCAGCGGGATACCAATTGGACAAAGAAGCCTTTGAATTCTTGAACAGGATATCTGAAACAGAAGATCCCCTCTATTTAATGGAAGAAGCTGTCAGGAAAATCAAGGATTTGCCTCAGAAACCTCTGTTCATAGATCGAAGCTTTCTGGAAGCTATGAAAAAGGAACCTTGTGTTGAAGAAGCGAAGCCGCTTCCGCCCTTTTCACCTCCAATCATCTCGGAAGGGGGGAAGAAATTTAGACCCTACGCAAAAGAAATTGAAGAAAGAGTTAAGGTGGTCGCAGACCCCACTGATAAAATCTGCACAACAGGTTCTATCAAGGAATATTTAGAATACTTTCAAGATCGGTTTGAAAGATTAAGTAAGATCCTTAGAAAAAGGATAGATGCCAAAAACGCCGTGCCCATATCGGTTGCACTAAAGACACCGGTCAAGTCGAAGGTCAACATCATAGGCATGATTACAGAAAAAATAGAATCTAAAGAAAGACTCTTCGTGAAAATTGAGGATTTGGAAGCAAGCGTCACCGTACTTGTGCCTCAGAGCGGAAGCCGAGAGATTATAGCAAAAGCCCGTTCTCTACTCCTAGACCAAGTAGTTTGTGTAAACGCCATAAAAGGAAAGAACGATCTACTAATCGCAAAGGACTTCATCTTGCCAGAGTTGCCCCGGAAGACCCCCCACAAAGCTTCACTGCCAGTCTACGCAGTCCTCACATCCGACCTTCACGTTGGAAGCAACAAATTCATGAAAAAAGAATTCAACCGATTTATACTTTGGTTAAAAGGAAAACGCGGGAACGAAAACCTGAGGGACATCGCTGGCCACATCAAGTATTTGGTCATAGCAGGTGACCTTGTAGACGGGGTAGGAATCTATCCGGGACAGATAGATGAGTTGGCGATAGAAGACATTTATGAACAGTACCGGGAAGCGGCAAAACTCATCGAGCAGATTCCAGAATATATTGAACTAATAATTATACCTGGCAATCATGACGCATCTAGAAAGGCATTGCCACAACCTGCCTTACCCAAAGCTTACACAGAACCGTTATATGAAGCGCGAAGGATACATTCCCTTGGAAGCCCCTGCACAGTTAGCCTCCACGGAGTGGAGTTACTTCTATTTCACGGACGGAGCTTGGATGACATCGCAGCGGTTGCCCCGAACGTCAGCTTCGAATCCCCTGACAAATCTATGAAACTCTTGCTACAGAGCAGGCATCTTGCGCCAATTTACGGGGAGAGAACCCCCATCGCCCCAGAAAGACGGGATTTCATGGTTATAGAAAGAGTACCGGACATATTTCACGCCGGTCACGTTCATGTGCTCAAATGCAATGATTATAGGGGAACATTAATAGTGAACTCGGGGGCATGGCAAAGACAGACAGAATTTCAAAAACAGATGGGACTCATTCCCACCCCAGGAATCGTGCCTATAGTGAACCTCCAAACATTGAAGGTAGCAACAGTAGATTTCACAGAGGCTTGGTGAGCTCAAGAATACAAATCCGGTTGCAAATACACAATTTTGGAGACTTGAAGTAGACCAGTTTTTCATGAAACTTCGGTTTCAGCTCCTTACTGAAGCTCCAGCTAAACAGTTAGGAACATAGCCAATCAAATCTCTAAGTCTATCATCGTTAGTGAACACTTTCCTAACGAGACTGCGACCTATCCCCAAACGAATCTTTTTTGTACGCCCATATCGTCCCATGCTCACAACCCGTGCATTTAATAACCCCACCATGTCTAACTCGCTGATTAGACCACTTACCCTTCTTTGGGTCAGCGGCGTGAGACCGGACTGTTCACAGAGTTCGCAGTAGATTCCGTAGATGTCGCCGGTGATGGTGTAGCTAACTTTTGTCTTACCCAACAGATAAACACTGCACAAGACTACTTTCGAGTGTACTGGAAGATTTTCCAAAACCTCCACGATTCTATCGTGTTCCACCCGCTTCTCAGCCTGCCGCACATTATCTTCAGTTACAAAAGACGCACCCTCACGCTCTGCTAACTCGCCTGCAACGCGAAGGAGATCTAAAGCCCGTCTTGCATCACCGTGCTCCGCTGCAGCCAACGCCGCACATAAGGCAACAGCACTATCGAGGAGAGCACCGTCAGAAAAGGCAATTTGAGCACGCTCCCAGAGGATGTCCTGAAGTTCAGTTGCGTTGTAAGGCCTAAAAACTATCTCTTCCTCACTTAAGGAACTCAGAACCCTTGGATCTAAAAACTCCTTGAATCGGAGATCGTTTGATATGCCCACTATGGATGTTCGACCGTGACGAAGAGTCTCATTCACTCTAGTCAATTCGTAGAGGAGAGTGTCACCACGCGCCTTTATCAGGGCATCTATTTCGTCAAGGACAACGATGAAGATCTTCCTTTGCAAGTCTAACCCCTCTTTGAATCTGTCAAAGACTTCTCCGACAGCGAGACCCGTAAAAGGAACCTGCACAGCTAGAGCGTTACACAAGTTTGAGAGAATTCTGTATTCAGTACCAGCTAAGCGGCAGTTTACGTAACAAATTCCGATAGGCGCCCCTAGTTCTTGTGCTTTGAGGGAAAGTCTGTTCAGGACATATTTAGTGGCTGCTGTTTTTCCTGTTCCAGTTTTTCCATAAATAAAGGCGTTGGAACAGGGGGAGCCTCTCAGGACTGGGGCCACCATTCCGCCTAAGCAATGAATTTGTTCATCGCGGTGGGGGAGTTTTTCAGGAATGTAATCGTGTCTCAGTACTTCTCTATCGGTAAAAATATGGGTGCTGCTTAGAAAACGGTTGAAAACGTCGTCAAGGGTGTTGAGTCTGTTCATCTCTGGTAATCTCCTCTACGGAGCGATGGAGTTACTGCCTCGATTGCGATTCCGGTAGATAAGAACTCTCGTAAAAAAAATTAGATAATCTACAAAAAAATCTAAAGGGAGGCGTAACTTTCTCGAATAAAACGTTTTGGGGCGGTTCAATGATATAGAGGGTTGTTTATAGACTCTCGCACCCCTCTATTTCTCATGGAGAAAAGAAGAAGATTACACACTTTTTGCGAAAAAAGAAACTGTATTTTAAGAGTAGATATGATGTTAAAAAAAATGCCTTGATAAGTAATTACTTAGTTGATATTTAGCAATTACTATCAAAAAAAGTAGAGTTAAGCCTACAATATTTTCTCGTTAAGACTTTCTAGCGTTTGTACCGAACTTTCTTTAATACAATGGAAATGAAGGGGTGGGCGCCTAAAGCATATGGTGAGTAATACGCTGGTGTTATTCAACTGATCGTTAACTTTTATTTTACGAAGAGTCTTCCTTGTGATATACTAAGATCGTTTCTTAACTCCATGTGAAACACTGTGAAGTAAACTACCAATTTTCTTCTTTTCATTCCTTAAATGCTAAAATAAACACATCCATAGGTTTTAACAAGTAGAGAGAGAACCCCTCGGCTTCTACTGGAAAATCAATTTAATAAACAGTCCTTTTTCCTTTTTAGGAAAGAACATCTAGGTGAAGCGTGTGAACCTAACCAGGTGCAAATATCCGCTATTTTTTGCATTAAGGAATTTTTAGGCTTTTTCACGAAATCTATTTACCGTAACTTCTATAACGTGTGAAGAGTTAACTAGTAAAGACTATCGGTTCCACTGGTGCATTGAATGCCTGCGAAAAAGGTACGCGTAGAGATCTTCAATAATGGAGATCGTTATACCATAACGTTTGAGGGTCAAGTTACGAGGGAAAAGGCTCTTCGTCTACTGGATTTGGTTGAACTTTTAGGCGGAATGCCAACTACAAATTCTGAATCACAGCGCTCTGCATCCGAACTGCCAAAGATTGAAAAAGTACGTTTAGTTACGGCGAAGAAATTTCCTGTTGGCTGGTTTTCTTCAAGAGACGTTCAAACGGCATATGAGGAACAGTTTAATGAGCCAATTCTTTTGAGCACAGTTTCCACTTATCTCTCTCGACTAGCAGACCGGGGTATACTAATCAAAAATGGTGCCTCAAACCAACGGCGCTACAGGATTATGACCACAATATCAAATTACCAAGTTCACGAAAGGTAATAAATAGGCTGTCTTTCAAGATAGTAGTTTGACACCGAATTGTGAGACTCTTCGTGTTTGAGGAGAACCTAGAATGCGCAATATACGTCAAGATTTGCTAGAGACAAAAACGAAACTAAAGGAATACATCGATAGAGGCCGCAAAATAGGTTATCACGATATTAAACTGCAGCCATTAATTTCCGTCAAACCCGACAAGAGCAAAATAAAGCCTCTGAAGAAAGTTGAAACCTGCGGTTCACGATTTTTGGCTGTAGACTGCTCGACCAGAACCTTAAAGAGAGCTCACAACTGGGGCATTTACCTTATGCGGGTTGCGTACGCTTCTGTGGAGGGCCGTAACGTAAATTGGGGTTATGATGAAAGCATTGTTAGTGCAGTTGGGGACCGTCGTTACCGCTCTAATTTTTTGATAGATCGAAGGTTGCAACTAGAAAGTGAAATGGCTTTGAAAGTTCTTCACGAAGAGCCTACTGGTGATGTGTCACTAGATAGGATGCCTCTTCGTGGAGTGGGTGAAGGGGATTATATTCTGTTGGATGGTGCTAGTTTCTTTGGAGGAAAGAGAGGGTTCCATACTTCGCTATATGAAGAGGCTCTTCGTAAAAAGGTTAATCTTCTCGCCGTGAGTAAACAGTCTCCTATGTTATGTGATGAAAAGGGGCGAGATTTTATGGCAGCAACAAGCATACTTACACCCCATTCCCTGTGGGTCTATCATCCAGTTAAAGAAGCAAATATGGCTGAGCATCTATATGGAGACGTGTCTCTTGTGAAATTATGCGAAGACAGTCCACGCGTCTTCCGGTGTGATATAATGGAATCTTTAACTTCTCGCGAAATATCCGAGTTCCTATCCCCACTTACATCCCTTTCTGAAGATCCAAGGTGTTTAGGATATCCTATTACCTTGTGGCTAGCTCATGAATTTTCTGGGGCCTCAAATTCAAAAATTCTTCAATATTATGATTTAATTGAGAAAGAACTGGCAGCTGATGGACTGTTAGAGGCTCTTCGTAGGGAAGAACTTTCCTGCAGTTTTGCTGACAAAATCCATGGGATAACGCGTCCCTATGAGGGTGAACTGTTTGAGCGGGTTTGAGCCGGTTGGTTTTATTCGTGAAGTGAAGGGGGATACTGTTTCCTTTTTCCTAAATCAAGGTGCCAGTCTTTCATTTGGCCAGATTGTTAGAATAGATTCTGATAGTAGAAGCTTCTATGCGCGTGTTGTGGATGCTGGGAGTTCATCTACGCTAAAGACTGATGAACAACTTCGTGAGGCTGAGGGAAAGGAATCTTTTGGGCCTTACTCTAGCTTTAGGTATGTTAACGCCATTCTCTTCCTCGAAAGAAATGCTACAACGGTTCGTTCCCCAACTTTCAATCCAAATTATATGGACAAGGTATATACAACCAGCGAAGAAGACTGCTCTGTTTTGAGACTTTCAGGGGACTTAGAGATAGGCCGTCTGCGTTCAGGAGAAGAGGTTCTAAGCGGGGTGGGCATAAGTATCAAAGCTATCCCGAAGATGATGGGCATGTTCGGAATGACCGGCTCAGGGAAAACCAATACTGAACTTGTTCTAAACGCTCGTATTATTGACAACAGCCCTGTAACTGTCGGTCTTATTTTTGATTTTGCTGGTCAGTTGTTGACAGGTAAAGATATTGGATCTCATGTTGGTCTACGGGGGCATCCACTTTTTCACACTAAGGTTCGTTACTACTCAGCCAGAGATGGCAAGTTGTGCATAGGTTTACATACGCTTACTCCTGGAAGATTACGAACGATTTTTCCTGAAATTGGGAAACCTCAGATAAGAGTTGCTAGGAGATTGTATGAGCAACTGGGTGGCTGTTGGATAGAGCAATCCCTTGAAACCTATAGTCTAGAAGGATATTCAGGTGTTGGAAAAATTATCAATTATCAACAAAGAAATGTGATTAATGCTCTGATGAGTAGGCTTTCCGATCTTCCACCAAGTCTATTCCCGCCTTCCAATTATAATTTTATCGATGATGTGGTCCAAAACATAAGCGAAGGAATCACCTGTCTTATTGACATCTCAGGCTTAAATTCTGAAGAGCAACACAATGTCACCTGTCTCACGGCGACCAATGTTGCACAACATTATAAACGGTTGTGGGAAAGCAATTTTGAAGAGTGGAAAAAGCTTCCAACGCTACTGATCACTCTTGAGGAGGCCCATGAGTTTCTTAATCCCGAAATACGTAAAACTATCTTTTCTAACATTGCCCTCACATACCGAAAATATCGTGTAGGACTAAACGCTGTAACGCCGAGGCCTTCCAAAATAAATCATGATATCTTCGCTGAGCTTTGGACCAAGGTTATTATGAAGACCGAGTTGCGGCGAGATAGAGATTATCTCACCCAAAATACCCCTTACATGGAATACAGCGATACCGAGATAAAGATGCTTGATATTGGGGAAGCGTTGCTTATTTCAGAACCGCAGATTCGGTTTGCCGTTCCTATAAAGGTTATTCACTACCCTGATTATCTGAAGGAACGGGGGAAAGTGGAGTATAATTTGCCGCCGTCAAAATCTCTTTCTGAAATGGATGAAAAACTTAGGCGAGTAAAGGCGGCAGGAAAAGCTCTTGCGGCTGGAGAAAAGCCTACGAAGCCTTAGCTTCCCTTCGCTTCAGTATCTTCTGCATCTCTTCCTTTAATCGATAGACATAAGGCATCTTATGGGTGTCTCTCTCCAGATAACCGTCTTTATAGAGCTTCTTCATCAGGCGAGCAGTGTGCTCCCTTGTGAGACCAATATTTTCTCTGATCTCAGGCGCTGTTTTTTCGCCTTCTTTACCAATGGTTTCGAGAACGGATAGTTCGGTTTCAGTCAGTGGAGCCAACGCCTCTTCCCTTTTTATGGGGATAGCCGCCTCTATCTTTGCCTCAGGAACATAGACCTCTTGCTTGAGTTTCTCGATCTCACCAATCTTTTGCATCACTTTATCTTGGGCTTCCTTTATGCTCTCAACTTCACTCTTCATCTCTTCAAGTTGCCCAGAGAATCTCTCTTCAATCTGAGGAACATTCCCCATCAAGTTAGCAAGGTCCGTTAACCGCATTTCATAATCTTCTACCTTTTTAACAACTTTTTCGTTCTCCAACGAGGTCTTTTCAAGTTTCTGAGCGACAAAATGAACATTTTTCTCTTGCCTCCGAAATTGGCTGTCAACACTCACAACAATATCATCTACCACTCCTCTAGCCCTCTCGTACTCTTGACGCAGGCTCCTTATTCGGCGATAATAAAGAAATAGCGCTGAGATTGTACCAAGCAACAAAACCGCTGTAACTAGAAAGAGAATATCTGAAATCACAAAAACACCCCCAAAATTACCGTGATCTCACTGTGATGTTCTGTGATCTGCATACCTGATCACATATCACATTAGTATATAAGCAAACTTAAGTCTTTTGTTAAACTGGACATCGTGACATCACACGTCACAACTTGTTTTAAACAAAGGCCGTTGGGGGCGTAATGCAAACTTTTCTATCCTCTATTGCTTTCTCTCTTCACTGCTTTTGCCGTGCCCATGAAAAACCTAAAAAACACTCTATTCGGAAAATAAGGCTTTAAAAAGCTTTTAATTATGAGTAAGAATCCATATGTTTGGCGCTTAGATAAAGCCTCTCTTGATGGGTCTCTCATTTAACTTTGGGTTGGTTTTTCTATTGGATAATGGCTGTGATTTGTGATGTCACAGCCTTCCTGACATACTTCGTGGGGTGGCCAGTTCCTCTAGGCTCCTTTTAAGCTCTTCGTGGAGTCGTGCCACGACCTTCACCAGTTCTTCTTTTGGTGTCTTTTTAGCAAGTTTTCGTTGAGTGTTTATGTATGTTTTTAGCTTGTTTGCAGCCTCTATATACGGTTCTAAGCTGATTTCTTCAAGGATTCCTAAGTATCCGAGGAGAAGAATTGTGTAGATTGATTGGATGACATTCCGCCGGGCTTGCCTGAGACTTCTGTTAAAAGCGCCGCGACTTACGGCTAAAAGCCTTAATCTGGCTTTTTCATCATATTTTAATGATTTATCGGATAGATTTTCCGCTAAAACGTCTATTAATAACGTTTCTAGCTGTATTTTAGTTAAATTACTGTTTTTTGAGAGTATTTTTACCATCGGGTCGCTAAATGAATATTTTAACCAATTTTGAGCTTTTTCCTTCAATTAAAATCTCTCCACCACAAAGTCCTGCTTAAAGGATACATTTTTGTATACAACACTCCTTAGTAGAAAAACTTTATGGCTATACACCAGAAAAATACTAATACATTCATAACCATAAATATAATTAAAAAATAAGGAAACTACGGAATAAAAGCCAATAGACCATATAAAATTAAGTAGAATCGAATTTCCCAAACATTCGAGAAAATAGGTGCCCACGCTAGCTTTTCCTTAGGTAACCTTGCTCTAAGATGAAGTCTCCTTATGTAATCCAGTTGTTTGAACATGTGGATTTAAGGAAGTGGAATGTTTTTCTCCATTGAACTGCTTATTCTATCCTCTAGGGACAATTCGTTAATTTATGCATGTGTTCTAATTGCTGGCTTATCCCTGTTTTGTGACATTGTGATTTTTGAGATGTGTAATCTCAAGTCACATGTAAATCACGTGTGATTATCACAGAATCACGTGTGACCTCACTTATGCCTTTTCCTTATTCAAAGAAGTTTTTTGGTGTTTCTAAGCAGCAATATGCAGTCTATCTTTCCCTCAATAGTTCCAATGGGATCGTTGAAGGCATCCGACGTTTATGTTCCATAACTAGCAAGCGCCTCTTAACGGATTCCACGAGTTCTACGGATAGGTTTAGTTGTTCAGCGATTTCTTTCGGTTTCATAGATTGTTCCAAGCCGAACAATATCAAATCTAAGGTCTCGTATGTGATACCTAACTCATTTTCTGCTAGTTGATTTGGCCAAAGTCTGGGAGATGGAGGTTTTTCCACAATCTCCGGTGGAACGCCTATGTGTAGGGCGAGCTGTTTCACTTGGGTCTTGTAGAGATTCATAATCGGTGCGAAGTCTGTTGCTGCATCCCCCCACTTTGTGAAGTACCCCATCATAGTTTCCGACTTGTCCGAGGTTCCACAGACAAGCCTGTTAAGTCTGTTGGCGTAATAGTAGAGGTATACCATCCTGATTCTCGCCTTTACGTTACCCTTGCTAACTTTGTCCATCGCATCATAGATTGGAAGAGATTGGAAGCACGCCCTCAAAGTAGAAGAGATGTCAACTATCTGAAAATTAAACCCAAATTTTTTTGCAACAAGTTCTGCATGTCTGATATCGGCAGCATTCCGTGTTTCCTCCTCGGGCATTGCGATACCAAGAACCTTTTCACCGCCTAACGAAAGGGCGGCAAGAGCCGCTGTTGTAGAGCTGTCAAGTCCACCTGAAAGCCCTAAAACCACCCCCGCGGACTCGCAATTCTCAACGTAATTCTTGATAAATCGTTTGATTCTGGTTTCAACCACTGGAGAATCTAATCTTAAAGTCTCAATCGCCAATTTCACCTTGCTGACCTCTCATCTCTATCATAAAGTTCTATTTCTATAACCAGTATTTCTCTTAATTTAGCGCCTTCAATTACGCTTTTAGGACAAATATTTAAGCCATTGCTTATACACATTTGCATCAGAGGATTTGGCATGGGCAGAAGGAGAAGAAAGGTAGTTCGTATACCTAAGAAGCGGTTGCCTACAGTTTATCTCTGCCCGAAATGTGGGAAGGAAGCAATCAGTATCGAGATACTTTCTAATGGTGAACAAGCTAGAGTGCGATGTGGGAGCTGTAACCTAACCGAGGAATTGGTCATTAGGCCCGCTTTTGGAGAAATCGACGTATATTGCCAATTCACAGACAAGTTTTATTCAAGGGCAACTGGAGTCTAAGAAGGGGAAAAAAGCATGGTTGGTCCAGTGGAGAAATGTCTCTTAGAGAAGATTAAAAAAGAAGGGCCTATTCACATGACTCTTGTCGATCCAGAAAAGGTTACTCCATCTTCTGCCTCTCGTGTGGTCAAGGAGGCTGAAGCTTGCAACACAGCAGCTATAATGGTTGGTGGTTCAACATCTGTTTTCACTTCTCAGCTGGACAAAATTGTAAAAGCTATGAAAGAATCTGTGGAAATTCCTGTAATTCTCTTCCCCAACAACATCACTGGAATTAGCAGATACGCCAATGCCATATGGTTCATGTCCCTTCTAAATTCTTCAGACCCATACTTTCTAATGGGCGCTCAAGTTCTAGGCGCCCCCATCATCAAGAAGTTCGGTTTAGAACCCATACCTCTTGGCTACATCATTGTAGGTGAAGGAGGTGCAGTTAGTGTCGTGGGAAAAGCCGTTCCTATTCCATATAACAAACCTGAACTTGCAGCCGCCCATGCTTTAGCCGCCGAATATTTTGGTATGCGCTTCGTTTACTTAGAGGCAGGGTCTGGAGTCGGAAAACCTGTGCCCGCTGAGATGATACGCGTAGTGAAGAATGTGATTAGTCTTCCCTTAATTGTGGGCGGCGGTATAAGAACCGGTGAACAGGTGAAAGAAATAGTGAAAGCTGGAGCCGACATCATTGTAACCGGTAATGTTCTGGAGGAAAACAAAGGTAGAAGCAAGATAAGAGAACTGATAGATAACATGCAAGTCGATAAAAAGACACGTTAAACCAACCTTTCAGTTAAACCTTGTAGACTTTATTTTCCAAAAAAGTTCCGTTTTATCGATTTTATGTTAGAAAGACTCAATACCCCGCTTAGTGAAATCTAAGGAAGGAGGACGATTTGGACGATCCCGATGAGCAAAGAGTACAAGCAATATGCTGCATTTTTGGAGAAAAGCCTTGAGAGCATATATGCTGTCGCGAGAAAAGCTAGGGAAAAAGGATTAGACCCTGCTCTCGTTCCCGAGCCTGAGGTTGCGAAGGATCTAGCCGAACTAGTTGAGGGGTTAGTTGGGCCGTACGGGGTCGCTGAAGGCATACGAGATTTAAGTAAGAAGATGTCTCGAGAGGCGCTTGCTTTCAAAATTGCTGAGCAGATTGTTAATGGAAAATTTGGGCATGTGGGCGCTCGTGAAGCAGCTGAACAGGCTATAAGAACGGCTCTTGCTATACTAACTGAAGGGATAACCGCAGCTCCTGTACAAGGTGTGGCTCGGATAGAAATCAAATCTAATCCTGACCGAACAAAATATCTGGCAATATATTATGCTGGTCCAATACGCTCGGCAGGTGGTACGGAACAAGCTTTAACATTAGTGATAGGCGATTTCATTCGTCGTCTGCTCGGGTTGGACCGTTATAAACCAACAGAAGAGGAGATTGCGCGTTTCATAGAGGAAGTACGGCTATTTGAACGGTCTGTAGCTAGGTTTCAGTATCACATTTCAGACGAAGAGTTGAGAAGAGCCATCCAAAATATTCCAGTAGAGGTGACCGGCACCGAATCCGACCCCGTTGAGGTTACATCCTTCCGCAACCTTCCTCGAATTGAGACAAATCATGTTAGAGGAGGGGCTATTCGAGTCGTAAATGACGGGATTGTGGGACGCTCCGCGAAAGTATTGACAATCATCAAGAAACTCGAGATCGAAGGATGGGATTGGCTTGGAGGACTAAAAGAATTCGCGAAGAAAAAGAAAGCTGGGTTCATGGAAGATGTCATAGCAGGCCGTCCAATTTTCTCCTTTCCGTCTAGAACCGGAGGTTTCAGGCTTCGCTACGGAAGAGCTAGGAATACAGGTCTCACAGCAGTCGGCATCCATCCCGCAACCATGAGGGTTGTCCAAAATTTCCTTGCTGCGGGAACACAGCTTCGTTTAGAGGGACCTGGAAAAGGCGGTGTTGTAGTTCCCGTGGACACAATCGAACCTCCTGTTGTGCGACTAAGAAACGGCTCAGTTGTCCGTGTTACTCTTCAAAATTTTAAACAACTGGAGAAGATGATTGACAAGATTTTGTTTCTTGGGGACATCCTCATCGGTTTCGGCGACTTTTTATACACAAACAAACCTCTCCGCCCATCCGGATTCACTGAGGAATGGTGGCGTGAAGAACTTTTGGTAGCCATTGAACAGAAGTATGGTGGCAACTTAAAGGCAGCCGCCGTAGCCGTCAATATTTCGGCTTCGTCTCTTGAAACTATGTTAGCTGATCCCTTCAAAAATAAGCCGAACGCCAAGGAAGCCATCGCCATCTCCTCAACTTTAGGGGTTCCGCTTCATCCCTTCTTCACCTTTTTTTGGGAAAATGTTTCCCCTGAAGAGTTTGGAGCCTTAAGAAACTGGCTATTATCCTCTGAGACAAAAGCTGAAAATACTATTGTTCAAGAGATTGTTGGTTTAAAAGACAAAGCAATAAAAGGTCTCCTTGAAAAAATCTGCATCCCTCACGAGGTCTTAGCAAACAAGATAACCATAAAAAATGACGAGGCACATATCTTCGCTCTATGCCTAGGGGGGCATGTTCCTAAACAACAGATAGATTTTTCGAAAAGTGTATTCGAATCTATGCAGAAATTCACAGATATTCCAATTAGGGAAAAGGCTCCCAGCTTTGTGGGTGCCAGAATGGGGCGACCAGAAAAGGCTAAAAGACGAGAAATGAAGCCGCTTGTTCACGCCCTTTTTCCTGTTGGACTTGCTGGAGGTTCTCGACGAAACCTCACAGAGGCCGCAAATAAAAGTGTCATTGAAGTTAATCTTGTGAGGCGTCGCTGTTTAGAGTGTACTGAGTTAACTTTCAGAACTAGATGTCCTCGATGTGGTTCAGAGACTGCACTGGAGAAGTTTTGTCCCCAGTGCGGAAGAGGTTTAAAAGAAGATGTTTGTCCGGTCTGCAAGGTTTCAACGAGAAGCTACGAAAAACAACAAATTAACATAAGGGATTTGATGGATGTGGCTTACAAAAGCCTTCACCTTCCCCACCTTGAACTTGTGAAAGGCGTAAAAGGCTTAACAAATGAGACAAAGACAGCGGAGATTCTAGAAAAAGGGGTTCTGCGAGCTAAACATGGTCTCTCGGTCTTCAAAGACGGAACAACCCGCTTCGACGTTACGAACGCTCCCCTGACTCACTTTAAGGCAAAAGAGATAGGTGTCTCCGTTGAGACGCTCAGAAAGCATGGTTACCATTATGACCTTGAAGGAAACATTTTAACTGAACCTAACCAGATCTGTGAACTTAAGGTCCAGGATGTAGTTATTCCGCGGAAGTGCGCCGAATATTTTGTTCACGTTGCCAACTTTCTGGACGAGCTACTTAAGAAGGTATACGAACTTCCTCCATACTATAATGTTAAAAAAGTTGATGACCTCGTTGGAAGTCTCGTCGTGGGTCTGGCACCCCACACATCAGTTGGTATCATCGGAAGGATTATCGGCTTTACTCCGTTGAACGTCTGTTATGCTCATCCTTTGTGGCATTCGGCTAAGCGTAGGGATTGCGACGGCGACGAAGATACGCTGATGCTAGCTTTGGATACAATGTTGAATTTCTCTAAAGCCTATCTGCCCTCTCAGATAGGGGGGATAATGGATGCCCCTATTCTGATTATTCCTTTGGTGAATCCTGCGGAAGTGCAGCGGCAAGCTCACGAAGTGGATGTTGCAGAAAAATATCCCACCTTGTTTTATGAAAAAACTTTGCAGAAAACAGGACCCAGAGAGTTAAGTGAACTCATAGACCTTATTGAGCATCGATTGAATACTGCGGCGCAGTTTGAGGGCTTCAAGTATACAATCCCTGTTTCAGATATTAACTTGGGCAACCCCGAGAGCGCATACAAGAAGTTGGGGAAGATGACTGACAAGCTGTACAGTCAGCTCATGTTGGCAGAGAAGATCGAGGCTGTCGACGCTGATATAGTGGCTAAGAAGGTTCTGACCACACACTTTGTCCGCGACATAGCTGGCAACCTCAGGGCTTTCACCTCTCAAAAGTTTCGTTGCAAGTCCTGTAACAAGAAGTTCAGAAGAATGCCGCTCCTCGGCAAGTGTCCAGCCTGCAAAGGCGAATTAAGTCTTACAGTCTATCGTGGAGGGATCGAAAAATATTTGCCAGCGGCGCTCCAACTCATTAAAAAGTATGGTCTCTCGGAATATTATGCTCAAAGGCTCTCAATTGTGGAAGACGAAATCAGGACTTTATTTGAAGGCAAGAAACCTAGACAAATCAGTCTCACAGCTTTCGTGGCTTAGCGGCACCATTGGAAAGCTTTTTTGTCTCAAAGACGACAATATCCTGAGGAGCTATGTTCAAGCTAGCCCATCATCCCAAAGCTTTCCTAACCCTTAAAAGAAACATCAAACCAGGCTTGTCGGCTAGGACGCAAATAATATCTGTCCTTGAGAAGAGAGCATACGACACTAAAAAAATTTCTAGAGAAACGGGGCTGAGCTATGCAGCTGTTCTTTATCACCTTCATCTTCTTGAAGCAGAAAACATTCTAAGCCGCAGAGGCAGAAGAAGCTATGTTTGGGAACTAACTGGTGCAGGACAACAGAGACTAATAGAGGGGAAGGAAAGCTAAAAGGGGCATTCACATGGTGTTAGTCCACACTTAGGACACCTGTTATCATACTTTGAAATCGTTGCTTTCTCCAAGTCAATGTTGACAACGTTTGCCAGAGAAGCCAACCAGGCTAAAACATCAGCGAACTCGTTCTCTATAGCCTTTTCGTCTCCTTCCTTTATGGCTTCTCTCAGCTCCTCCACTTCCTCCACAAGCCAGTTGAATGTTCCAACTGTTCCTCGCTCAGAGTCTCTTTGAAAATATATTTGCCGCATCATATTTTGAAATTCATGGATTTGCAACTTTCTTCCTCGTACCAACTAGTTAAGTTGAGGTTCGCTGTTTGTATCCTTCTATACATCCCTGCTTTATTTGTGCTGCCAATCGAGCGACCTCAGGCAATGTCTCTTCAGGGTTTTCTAGATTTTTTTCGTAAATCTTAGCGTAGGCGCTTCCGGCTATTGCTCCGTCTGCTCCGGCTGCAACTACAGCTGAAGATTGTTGTTTGTTTGAGATGCCGAAGCCTGCTAATAGGGGCATGTCTGTGTGTCTTCTAATTCTTTGGACTAGTTTTAGGGTGGAGTCGGCTAAGCTTTCCCTTGCTCCTGTAACGCCTTCAACATTTATGACGTAAAGAAAGCCTGATGCAATGTCTGCGATTTTCTTCAATCTGTTTTCGGTCGTTGTTGGAGCTATTTGAAATATGATATGTATACCGCTTTTTTTCCCTCCAGCTAATAGAACATTTGCTTCTTCAACTGGAACATTAGGAGCAATTATAGCTTGGGCACCTGCTTCCTTTATTTCATTCAAGAAGGCGCCTACTCCCATAACATAAGGGATATTGTAGTAAGTCGTTACCACAATAGGATTTTCTAGACCAATTTCTCTCAGCTTCCTTATGCCTTGGATGCACTTGGTGGGGGTCACGCCGTTTTCTAAAGCCCTTTCACATACTGCTTGAAAGGTTGGTCCATCCGCAGTTGGATCAGAGAAGGGAATTCCGAACTCTATGATGTCTGCACCGTTCTCTGCCAACGTTTCTATTAGTCTGAGGGAGAACTCTTCGTTTGGGTCCCCATAGTAAACGTGGGGCATGTGTGCTCCTTCTCTTTTACTTTTCAGTTCTTGGAATTTCTCTTCAAGATTCATGGAAATACCTCATGATGGCGTCGAGGTCTTTGTCGCCTCTTCCAGAATAGTTCAAGACAACAAGTTCCCCTTTGTCAAAATCTTCCTTGTGTTTTACCATATAGGCGATAGCATGGGCTGTTTCAAGAGCAGGTATCAACCCCTCAGTTCTGCACATGACTTTAACGGCTTCAAAAACCTCCTTGTCAAAAGCATAGTACGCTTTCACCCTTCCACTTTCACATAGAAATGATATTTCAGGTCCTCTTCCAGGATAGTTTAGACCAGCAGCTCTTGTCTTTGAAGGTTTTATTTGTCCATGTTCATCTTGCAGAACTTGCATCAGGGCGCCATGCAGAATCCCCGGCTTCCCTAATTGAAAGGCAGCCGCGCTGTTATCGGCTTCTAGGCTTTCTCCTCCCCCCTCAACAAAGACGAGCTTTACATCTTCATCGTCGATAAAAGCTCTGAATGCCCCCAGAGCGTTGCTTCCTCCGCTGCCGCAAGCCACTATTGTGTCTGGTAGTCTGCCTTCTTTTTTGAGTATCTGCTCTTTGATTTCCTTTCCGATTACGCTCTGAAATGTTGCGACAATCTCCGGAAATGGATGGGGACCAACAGTTGATCCCATAAGATAATGGGTGGTCTGTGAGCAAGTGGTCCATTTTCTCAAAGTGTCAGAAACAGCGTCTTTTAGAACGCCCATCCCGATATCGACAGGGGTTACTTTTGCTCCTAGCAATTTCATTCTTTTTACGTTACTCGCCTGTCTCTTCATGTCCTTCATACCCATGAAAACCTCTGTCTCTAATCCGCAGACATTCCCAGCCATCACAGTTGCGAGTCCATGTTGCCCCGCTGCAGTCTCTGTGATCAAACGTGATTTTCCCATTTCTTTCGTCAAAAGAGCCTGCCCTAAAGCGTTGTTGAGTTTATGCGAACCTCCACACACCAAATCTTCCCTCTTAAGGTAGACTTTGCATCCGACTAGTTTGCTGAAGTTCTTCGCGTAATATAGAGGGGTTGGTCTTCCAGCATAATCTCGCAGTAATCCTCCAAGCTTCTCTTGAAATTCACTGGTCGGATAATGCTTTTCAAAAGCCTCTTCCAGCTCGATGAGAATGGGCATCAATACTTCATTTACAAACTGTCCGCCATACTTTCCGAACTTTCCTTTTTTCACATTAACACACCTGTTCAATCGTTGGGTATCTTAATCTCCTTTGCATTTTCAACAAAAGCCCGAACCTTCTCAGGCTCCTTAACGCCTGGTCTAAGCTCAACACCGCTAGCAACGTCGACGGCGTAGGGTTGGACAGTGAGAATGGCTTCTTTGACGTTTTCGGGTTTCAGTCCTCCGGCGAGAATCACCGGTGTAGGTGCAACAGCTTCCTTGATTTGTCTACTTAACTTCCAGTCATGCACCCTGCCTGTTCCACCAAGTTGACTCTTGGTAAAGGAGTCCAAAAGAACAGCGTCAAAATGTTTCGAATCTTTTATGACTATTTCGCTCAGACTCGCTTTTTTCACGTAAAAGGTCTTTATCAGACGGGTATCCCTTATCCTCTCGCGAATTTCTGAAGCCACTAAGTGTTTTTCTCCGTGGATCTGGATGGCTGTCGGCTTTAATCTCTCACAGATTTCAACTAGCTCCTTGATGTTGTGAGGAGCTGTAACTACTACGCTGTCAACGAAGATTGGCACTTGCCTCAGCAATCTCTCAGCCCTTTCCAAGGTTAGATTTCTGGGTGATGAAGGAACACCCATGAGAAAGCCGACGGCATCCGCTCCGGCAGCCACGGCGATGGCTAAGTCTTCTTCTCTGGTTATCCCGCAGATTTTTACTCTAACGCTTCTCAATGTGCAGTAACGAACTCCTTAACCGTTTTTTCGATATTGCCAGCCATCATGATCGCTGATCCAATTAAAAAAGCTTGAGCGCCACATTTGCGAAGAAAAAGCAGGTCTGCTGGGGTCATTATTCCACTTTCGCTAACAACGATCTTTTCATGACTGCCATGTCTTTTCAGGATTCTCTCAGTTATTCCAACATCAACTTCAAGCGTTCTCAGGTCTCGATTGTTAATTCCGATCAAATCAGCATCGGTTTCAATGGCAGACTGAAACTCTTTTTCGCTGTGCGTTTCCAGCAGAACTTCAAGATTTTTTTCATGCGCCTGTGAGATCATCTCTTCGAGACTACTTTCGCAGTATTCTCGTTCGAAAAGGGCTTCTATCAGAAGAACAGCGTTGGCGCCGATTTTTGCTGCGGTTTCAAGCTGTAATGGATTGATGATGATGTCTTTCATTAGGATTGGAAGCTCTACCGCTTTTCGAATCTTCGCTAGGTAACTAATCGAGCCGTTGAAATGTTTTGGCTCTGTCAGAACTGATATTCCTGTTGCCCCGCCTTTCTCCATGGCTCTTGCAATTTCTGCTGGATCGAAGCTGCTCTTGATTGTTCCTCTGGAGGGTGATGCAGCTTTAACCTCCGTGATCACCGCATTTTTCTTACTTTCAGTAATCGCCTTTCTGAGGCTAACGGAAGGAACTGCGAGTTGAGTTGATATTTCGTAGTAACCTTCAGTGATGGTTCCTTTAGCATCCTGTGCTAGTACGTCAAGAAAGTCAGCCATGTTTTGTCTCCAACTGTTCAAGCTTTGACAGGTCGCCATCTGAGAATTTGACTAATTCCTTGAGTTTCTTGTAGGCGCCGCCGCTTTCAATTGATTCGCTGGCTAATTCTATTGCATAACCAAAATCTTCAGCCTTGCCCGCCACAATAATAGCCGCAGCCCCGTTGACTTGGACAATTTCCCTCTTCGGATCACCCACGTCACAGCAGCCATACAAGATTTTGAAGGTAATTTCAGCGCTTTCTTCTGGTGTGGTTCCCTTGATATCTTCTATCTTAGCCAGCTTGACGCCAAAATCTTTTGGAACCATCTCGCTTGTTGTTACTTTATCATTTCTTAACCATGAGATACGTGTCTTTCCGATTGTGGATATCTCATCTAATCCGTCTAAGCCATGGACGACCATCGCTTCTTCTGAACCGAGATTCTTTAAAGAATGGGCTAGAGGCTCTGTTAATCCCCCATCGTAAACTCCTAACAGTTGGGCGTTGGCGTCCGCGGGGTTCGTCAGGGGACCAAGAACGTTGAAAACGGTTCTAATTCCCACTTCTCTTCTTGGGCCAATAGCATATTTCATAGCTGGATGAAAGGCTGGAGCGAACATGAAGCCTACCCCGACCTTCTCGACGGCTCCCTCAACAGTCTTAGGGTCCATGTTAAGGTTAAGTCCCAGTCTCTCAAGGACATCGGCGCTGCCGCTCTTGCTGGTGACCGATCTGTTTCCATGCTTTGCCACCGCTATATCCGCTCCGGCAACGACAAAAGCTGCGGTGGTGCTGATATTGAATGTTTTAACTTTGTCTCCTCCAGTTCCGCAAGTGTCAACAAGCCGCCCCTTTACACAAGGATGAATTCGGTGGCAGCATTCTTTCATAACCGTGGTGAAAGCTGTGATCTCATCAGCAGTCTCACCTTTCAATCTCAAGGCTGTTAAAAAAGCGCCTATTTGAGCGTTTGTTGCTGCGCCCGACATGATTTCTTTCATACTTGCCGTAGACTCTTCGTAAGTCAAGTCGGCTCCATTGACCAGTTTATTTATGCTTTCTTTAATCACTTTTCGTCACCTGCCTTCAAGAAAATTTTTGATGATCTTTTTTCCATCCTCACACAATATGGATTCAGGGTGAAACTGTAATCCTGTAATTGGGTAGGTTTTGTGATGAACTCCCATGACTTCACCATCGTCCATAGATTCGGCAGTTATCTCAAGACATGAAGGAATAGAGTTTCTGTCTCCAACAAGGGAATGATAACGGGTTGCCGTGAATGGATTTTTAACCCCCTCAAAAACGCCTTTGCCATCATGTTTTATTCTGCTAGTTTTCCCATGCATCAGCCGCCTTGCCTGCACGATTTTTCCACCAAACGCATAAATTATTCCCTGATTTCCAAGGCAAACTCCTAATGTGGGAATCTTACAACTCATCTGTTGCAGAATCGCAGAACAAACTCCGAAATAATGTGCTTCCTCGGGTGTACCAGGACCTGGAGAAATAACTATTCGTTTGGGGTTGAGTGCCATAGCTTGTTGGAGAGTTATTTGGTCATTCCTGTAAACAACAGGTTCTCCTCCAAGTTCTCCAAGGTATTGGACAAGGTTGTAGACGAAGGAATCATAATTATCGATAACCAAAACTTTCACTCTTTTTCACTTCCTGAAGATTCTAAAGCTTTAATTAAGGCCCGGGCCTTGTGCTCAGTTTCGAACCATTCTCTCTCCGGATCAGAATCTGCTACTATGCCAGCTCCCACCTGAATGTGGGCTTTGTCTCCATTGGCAACAAGGGTTCTGATGGTGATGGCGAAATCTGCGTTGCCATTGTAGGAGAAGTAGCCTACAGCTCCGGCATATGGTCCCCTTCTTGTCGGTTCAAGTTCTTCTATTATCTCCATTGCTCGGACTTTGGGGGCTCCTGAGACTGTGCCGGCGGGAAAAACGGCTCTTAACGCGTCGTAACAGTCAAATTCGTCTCTAAGATCGCCAACAACTCTTGAAACGATGTGTTGTACGTGGCTGTATTGGTGCACGTTCATGAATTCTGGAAGGTGAACGCTTCCAAACTTTGAGACTTTTCCAATGTCGTTTCTGCCCAAGTCCACTAGCATCACATGTTCAGCGCGCTCCTTGGGATCTGCCAACAGCTCCTCGGTCAGTCGCCTGTTCTCCGTTGGGTTTTTGACGTGGGGTCTTGTGCCTGCTATTGGAAAAGTTTCAACAACCCTGTTTTCAACTCTCACAAGCATCTCAGGGCTCGATCCAACTATCTGGCGTTCACCAGATTTGAGGAAGTACATGTAGGGTGATGGATTTATCTTTCTAAGGTTGCGATAGAAGCCAATCAGGTCGCCTCTTATTCTAAAATCGTAACGTTTGGAAAGAACAACTTGGAAAATGTCGCCAGCGGTTACATATTCTTTAGCTTTCTCTACGGCTTTCTCAAAGTGCTCCTTAGCTATGTTGACTCTCAGTTGTTTATGTGACAAAGTCTCGTGATCATTTGGTCCTGTTAGTAGTTTATCGATTTCCGCTAGCCGATTTTTGTTTAAGTAATAATAGAATGCCTGTTTGTTTCTGTGGTCATAGACGATGCCGTCATCAAAAACCCCCACTTCAACATCAGGGAATTTCTGGTCGTCGAGTGCCCTTTCAGGCAGTCTTTCCCAGCATCGAACTGCATCATAAGAGATGTATCCCACAGCTCCGCCTACGAATCTTTGTTCCTTAAAACCGGGTCGGTTTTTGATTGTTTTCTCGATTACCGCTAATGGTTCAGTGACTTTTTCTCTTTCTTCTTCACCGGTTGTTTCGTTACGGGTTACTGCTTCTCCGTTCTTAATCTTGATTGTTAAAGCTGGGTCAAATCCTATGAAGGAATACTGTGACAATTTCTTTGGGCCCTCAATTGACTCAAGCATGTATGCATTTTCATAGCGGCTATAGAGTTTCGAGAAGATTTCGAGAGGCGATTTTTTGAAGGAGAGTTTTTTAATCTTCAATTGACGAGTCAATTTAGGCATCGTTGGTGTGGCTGATTTCTGGGAGCCAAAAACTATCCCTCATGTTACAACTCTCCTAAGGAGCATAGATAGACTATAACGCTATATTTAAACCTTTTCAGTATAAAAATATACTTCGACTCTTTTCAAGCAGGGACAAGTCCAATTCTGGAATCAGATGCGTAACTTTAATTAACATCGCATGGAATTGTATGAAAGGAATCGCTATGAGCATGCGGAAGAAGAAAAAGGGAGAAGGAGCGCGTATGCCCGCTCAAAGCGCTGGGCTTCTGAGATTTTTTGAAGAGGAAACCAGAGGTGTTAAGGTTAAACCTGAGTTGGCTATTATCTTTGCGATAGTTCTTGTAGTAGCCAGCATTTTAGCACAGGTCTTTTTTTAGTTTTACTCTTCGTGCAGAACTTCGATACGTTGAACAGAACTTAGGTTGACAAAGACCTCGCTTCTATCTTCTCTACTTACGATCTGCGGCACAGGCTGGGCTATAGTTGACCGCAACGTCACAACTTCAGCGTCAGAAAGCCAGATGCCCGGAGGATCTCGAGTTACAGCGGCTAAAGTTCCTTCAAATCCGTAAGAAGGGTCTAAAATGGCAACCATTCTTCGACCAACATGCCGCTCGAGAATCTGGAATACCGACGGAGGAATACCGGCTTTCGACATAACCTTTTAATTTAACTTAAACTCTCCATAAAAGCTTTTACACTCGAATTCAGTTGGTTTAACCATCATTTTTGTTGCTGCTCCCGATACCTACACCTACTTTTTCAATACTTTTTCACAAAAATATTAGTAGCATTCTCCAGATATAATCCGTTTTATGTAAAAGTGGTTCTTTGTCTCCTCTAAATGACATGTGCAGGTGGAAATAAAGTCGGGGGGATGGTATAACATTAATATTTTTGTGCGTTTCCTAGAAGGATATGGACGAGGGACCGCCGGTTGACTAACGATTCAACGGACGAATACATTGACAAGGTTGTGAAGCGCTATTCAAAGCTCTTTGGGCTTCCTTCCCAACGTAAAATCACCCTTTACATTGGAGTCCTGTCTCTGCACGGCGGAATCTTGTCAATCCTTCCCTTAGGTCTCTCATACGAAAATTTTGCTCTTGGTTTAGGTTTCGGCGGAATCTTTTTCCTCCTAACCTTACTCTCAGACTTTGTAATCAGTCGTAGTTCCATGAAACATGACCGTGTTTTCAATTTGAGACGTTGTTCAGCTCTCTCTTTCTTCTCCTCTCTAGTATGGTTTGGAGTGCTTCTTCTCGGCGGCTTAATAAGTGCCCTTTTCGGTGTTCCAGAACTTTGGGTCAGATTCTTCTTCTTGGGTTTTAGTGGAGCCTTGATACTTCGCCTACTGGTTCTTTCTGTTACCTCCTTCGCGGGCTTTGGAGACACTTTGTTCTCTTCTCTCTTACAGCCAGCTTTAGTTGTGTTGTCAGTCTTTTTTATGAGTCCAGCAATTGGTTACAACTTGACCCAGTTCCTAATATTTCTGCTAACTTCTGTCTCTGTGGCTCTCTTAACCGTGTTTGCTTTCAAATATTTCATGGATCGCGTAGGTAAAGGAAGTCTTGGAATAGCATCTTCCATCCTGTTTAAAGCCTTTCTAGCCAATTGGACAGAGGACCTGATTGCTCCCTTGGAGACTTTCTTTGAGAAGCTTGGCAACGACCAAAACATCAAAGTCTCTCTGTTGACTTTTAGAGCTGGCAAAAGGATAAAGGCGGTGATTGTTGTTCCAGCGTTGCACCCGGGTCCCTTCAAAAATCTTGGAAGCAGCCTCCTTCCGTCTTTGATTCAAAAGACGCTAGAGGACAAGTTTGACTGTGTGGTTTCTGTTCCCCACGGATTAGTGGGACATGAATTGGATCTCGCCTCCCAGTTTCAAAATCAGAGAGTTGTAAAGAGCATAGTTAATTTTGTCGACTTTCCATCCAGCCATTCTAAAGCCACTCCTCTTGTGCGAACTGGAAAGGAGGATGCAAAGGCTAGTTGCCAGATATTCGGAGACTGCGCTCTACTTACGTTAACCACCGCACCGAAAACCATGGAAGACCTCCCCCAAGAATTGAATTCGTTCATTGTGGAGGAAGCTGAAAAACGGGGGATTTCCGCTCTTGCAATCGATGCCCACAACAGCATGGACGGTCGCTTCGACGTGGATAATGCTGTCTCATCCCTCAGCGAAGCTGCTGTGGACAGTCTAGAAAAGGCACTAGGTCACAACAGTTCATCCTTCAAGATGGGTGCGGCAACTGTTTTACCTCAAGAGTTCACAGTTCAGGATGGCATGGGTCCTGGCGGTATAAGCGTGATTGTAACCGAAGTCGGCAAGCAGAAAGTAGCCTATGTGACCATCGATGGAAACAACATGGTATCGGGGTTGAGAGAAAAAATCTTGGCGGAGCTAAAAGAACTGGGTATAGTTGACGGAGAGGTTCTCACCACTGACACCCATTCGGTATGTGGCATGATACGTAGCCGTAGAGGCTACAATCTGGTGGGCGAAGCGGTCGATCACTCGAAACTCATCAGTTACATTAAGCAGGCGGCTAAGAGGGCTTTAGACAATCTGGAACCTGTGGAAGTGTCGTGGCGCACAGAAACAATCCCTGACGTGAGAGTTGTTGGGGAGCAGCAGATATCAGAGATAACTATCATGGCTGACAAGACCACGCTACGAGCTCGAAGGCTTGCCGTATCCCTCTTCCCAATGGCTGCTTTCTTCTTGATTCTGCTTCTCCTGTTTCTCCTTTAGAACTTCAGCCATATCGATGATTTTCGAAATTTTCCGAAACCCTTATTCTTTTCTTTGACTTTCCTCAGAACAGGAGGCAATGCCTTGAGTTCAAAGGACGAGCTTGTGAAGCTTTTTAAGAACCAGATAAAAATTGAAAAAACTATAGTGGATTCGGTGAATGAAGGATTAGTTGAAATTAAGAATCCGGCTGTCACGGGAGTTTTGAAGGGAATTTCTTTAGATTCCTTGAAGCACGCAGAAATGTATTCCTCCGCGATTAGCCTGTTAACCACCGTTCCACGAGCTCTTACAGAAGGAAATCTTGACAAACAGAGAGAACTTGTGGAGAAACACATACGCATAGAAGCAGAGATTATAGAGAAGCTAAGCGAGGTAATTCCCTCAATCCAGAACGAGAAGATTAAGCTCCTTTTGGAGGCAATATTGTCTGATGAGAAGAGGCATCACGCTCTCTTGAAGAAAGTCTTGGGAATCCTCGTTAGAGGCGAAACAATAACAGACAAAGAATGGTGGGACGTCCTCTGGGAAAATGTTCCGTTCCACGGAGCCCCAGGAGGATAGAAGAGACTAAAAAGTGCTGACTGAAAGAGTCAAGGCGATATTAAACTGTCGCCCTTCTCGATAAGGAAAATTCTGTTCATCCAAAGATTAAGCTATCTCACACAATTTCAGAAGTTTTTGCCAGCGCCTGTCAACTTCTTTCTGGATATCCTCTAGAAGCTGCTTGTTTTCCGGCTTGAATACGTGTCTGAATCTTCCCTGAGTCCTCAGGTATCCCTCTACTGGCTTCTTCCTCTCCGGCTTCAACGCTATAACCTTGCTCTGGGGTGAGAGCTTGTATTCGCCGTATTCAGCCTCCCAGTTCGGAAAGACACACGTTTCAACTGCCAACCGAGAGATTTCAACAGATTTAGCTGTCTCGCTTCTCCAGCCTCGTGGACATGGAGCAAAAACATGGAGGAAAGCCGGCCCGTTTACTTCCATTCCTTTCCTAGCCTTTACGACAAGGTCTTTCCAGTGGGCTATGTTGGCTGTGGCGACGTAGGGCATCTCGTGGGCAACCATTATGTCTGCTATGGGCTTTTTGCGCTCAGGCTTTCCTGGAATAACCTTTCCAGCGGGCGAAGTTGTTGTCCATGCTCCCATCGGGGTGCCGCCGCTCCTCTGTATTCCCGTGTTCATGTAGGCTTCGTTGTCGTAGAGCACGTAGAGAAAGTCGTGTCCTCTCTCCACGGCGCCGGACAAAGCTTGGATGCCTATATCGAAGGTTCCTCCGTCTCCGGAGAAAGCTACAACGTCCACATGTTCATTCTTCAAGCGTCCTTTCTTCTTCAGTACCTTTAATGCAGTCTCTATGCCAGATGCGTTGGCGGCTGCAGTCTCGAAGGCGGTGTGTATCCACGGTACATTCCAGGCGGTGTAAGGGTAGATTGTAGAGACTACCTCCATGCATCCTGTAGAGTTTGTGGCTATGATTGGGCCTCTTGCAGCCTTCATTACCAATCGGAGAGCTATCGCCGGGCCACATCCGGCACATGCTCTGTGGCCAGAGGCGAAGAGTTCAGGTGTTTGGGCGAACTCTTTTGCTGTAAATTTCCATTCTGCCACTGTTTTCACTTCATTTACTCCCTTAGTCCAATGAATTGAATTTGGTCCTTGATTTGACCTGTCTCCGTAATCTTCTGTAGATCGCGGTAGATGCTGTCGATCATGTAGGGTGACGTATCCCTTCCTCCCAAACCATAGATGTAATTCACCAGCGGCGGCTTGTTGGGCAAGTCATAGAGAGCATGGCGTATTTCATGGAACAGTGGGCCTCCGTTCCCACCGAAACTGCACGCTCTATCCATTACTGCAACCGCCTTTTTGCCTGAGAGGCAACGGATTATGTCTTGGACTGGTAGTGGTCTGAATGCCCTCATTCTCAGCAGTCCAGCTTTGATTCCGTTCTCGCGCAGTTCATCGACAACCGTTTTTACGGTGCCTGCGGTTGAGCCTATGCATACTGTGGCTATTTCTGCGTCGTCAAGCCTGTAGGGTTCAACTAGACCGTTTCCGTAGTTGCGACCGCTCTGTTTTGCATACTCGTCGTGAACCTGTTTGATAACTTCAAGTGCTCTTCTCATGGCTTCTTCTTGCTGTCTCTTATGCTCGAAATAGTAGTCGTAAAGGTCGAGTGGTCCAATTGTTAAGGGGTTTTCTGGGTCAAGTTTGAAAGGAACCATCTTTCCACGGTGATTCATTACTAGGGGAACGTCTCGGTTTCCAACGAATTTTCTGACAGTTTCTGTTGGGAGAACCTTCACGTTTTCTAATGTGTGACTTAGGACGAAACCGTCGAGGCCAACCATTGTGGGAAGCAGTATCTCTGGATTTTCGGCTATCTTGAAGGCTTGAATTATCGAGTCATAGGCTTCTTGGCTGTTTTCTGCGTAGATTTGTAGCCATCCTAAGTCCCTTTGAGCCATGCTGTCCGAGTGGTCGCAGTGAATGTTGATGGGAGCTGATAATGCCCGGTTTACAACTGACATGACGACAGGCGCTCTGCAGCCTGAAGTTACGGCCAGCATTTCATGCATCAAAGCTAACCCTGCTGAGGCTGTGGCTGTGAATGTTCTGGCTCCTGTTGCGGATGCTGTTAGGCAGCATGTCATGGCGCTGTGTTCTGATTCTACGCAGACGAAGGCTGTTTCTACTTCGCCGTTGGCTACGTATTCGCTGAATTTTTCAACGATTATGGTTTGTGGTGTAATCGGGTAGGCAGCTACCACATCCACGTCGCACTGTTTTACAGCGTAGGCGACTGCAGTGTCTCCGTTCAGGGGCATAGTTTTCTGTTCAACTTTAGCCATTTTTCAGTTCACTCCTTTCCTTCCATGACCATTTCTATGGCGTCTGCAGGGCATTCAACAGCACATATTCCACAACCTTTACAGAAGTCATAGTCAATTATCATGTTGTTTGTCTCCGGATCATGTTTTACGGCGCCCTCTGGGCAGTAGATGTGACAGAACATACAGCGGGTGCACTTTTCTGTGTTCCAAATTGGCTTGTAGGAGCGCCAATCTCCGGTTTTGTAGTCTGTGCTAGGAACCCAGCATACGCCGGCTAAAGGAAGGTCTTTCCAGCCTTTTTGTTTGGGGCTCATTCAGACTTCGCCTCCTTATAAGCTTCTTTTATAACGCCAATGTTTTTTTGTGCAAGTGGGCCTGGAAAACGGCCTTTCACGGCTTTTTCTATGCTTTCCATTTTCACTACTTCTGTTGCACGGGCGACTGCTCCAAGCATGGCTGTATTAGTGATTAATCTTCCGAGAATTCTCATAGCTATGTCAGTAGCGGGAACTGTCCAAAGGGTTCCCTTTGTCATTTTCAGCTCTTCTTTCATCTCTTTTGGTGTGTTCACTATGAGGATTCCTTTTTCGTCTAATCCTTCTGTGACTGGAACGGTTGCCAAAAGGGTTGGATCCATAACTATAGAGAGACCTGGGTTGTAGACTGCACAATGTAGCCTTATCGGCTTATCGCTGATACGTGTGTAAGCTTTTACTGGTGCTCCCATCCTTTCGGGACCGAACTCCGGAAAGGATTGGATGTATTTTCCTTCGTTGATTGCAGCCCGTGCTAGAAGCTCGCTTGCCGTCCATGCTCCTTGACCGCCACGTCCGTGCCATCTGAACTCTTTGAGGACCAATAATCTTCCTCCAAACAGCATCTCACGTAAATATGTGGAGAAAAGGTAAACAGTAATGCCTCTCTTAAGTTTTTAGGAAAAAGCGCTTCTACACGACTTCTTTTGATGTTCCTTCATTTGTTATGCTATCCAGAGAGGTTCTTGCGGTTTGCTGCTCAAATGGGGCATTTGTGTAAATGGTCCCTTTTCGGAGACAGAATGTGAGAAGAATGTAATGTGAAAAAATATAAGAAGCTGTAAAACAATCTAAAGTTTAATTCAAGGCAATGGTATTTGTGAAGAAACTGGGGTATGTGATTTGGCTAAGAAAGAAGTAAAACCTAACGGGGAGACAACTGCGGCAGAGAGCGCCGTTTTCATAGGCAAAAAACCTATAATGAGCTATGTTACTGCTTGTATAACCTTCTTTAACAGGGGCGAAGAGCAGGTGGTTGTTAAGGCAAGGGGAAGGGCAATCAGCAGAGCAGTTGATACTGTCGAATTGTTGCGCCGCGCCTTCGTCCAAGACTTGGAAATAAAAAGTATCAACATAAGCACCGAAGAACTGGTTAGATCTGATGGTCAAAAATCAAACGTCTCAGCAATCGCAATAACTGCCATCAAAGCCGGACCCAAACAACCTCAAGAAAAGGAATAGATTCTCCAATATACCTAATCACCAACGTTGTGTGATATTCTTTCTTACTTCAGACTATTGAGGGAAGTTGTTTCAGGGGTCTCAGATATCTATAAAAATACTGTGATTCAATGAAGTGTTATTGGTGAGATACTTGCCTGATTATCCTAAGATGGTTGTTCGTCCTCCCGGTCCGAAGGCTAGAGCTCTTGTCGAAAGAGACTCGGCTACAATTTCTCCCGCGTATACGCGCTATTATCCGCTTGTGGTAGATTCTGGAAATAACTGCATAGTGAAAGATGTTGACGGAAACGAATACATCGACTTCAACTCCGGACTGGTATGCCTAAACGTGGGGCACAACCACCCCAAGGTTGTCAAGGCAATAAAAGGTCAATGCGACAAATTTATCCACTACTCCAACACCGACTTTTACTACCAACAAACCGTCAACCTAGCTGAAAAACTGTTAGAAATAACTCCTGGCAGATTTCAGAAGCGAGTCCACTTTGGAAACAGTGGAACAGAGGCTGTGGAGACCGCCCTCAAGCTCTCCAAGTGGCATACTCGTAAACACCAATTCATTGCCTTTATCGGTGCCTTTCATGGAAGAACACTCGGCTCTATGTCCCTCACAGCCAGCAAACCCATTCAAAGAAGGCACTACTTTCCCATGCTTCCCGGAATAACCCATGTGCCCTATCCCTACTGCTACCGCTGCCCCTTCAACCTCTCTTATCCAGAATGCAGTTACAGATGCGTAGACTTCATAGACGAACAAGTTCTGCAAAAATACGTGCCCCCCGAAGAAGTTGCCGGCATAGTCTTTGAACCTATCCAAGGCGAAGGCGGATACATAGTTCCCCCTCCAGAATACTTCCAGCGCCTCAAGAAACTGGCGGACAAATATGGGTTACTCATGATCGCCGATGAAGTTCAATCGGGCATCGGAAGAACAGGAAGATGGTTCGCCATCGAACATTGGAAAATCGAACCTGACATCATCTGCGTAGCCAAAGCCCTAGCCTCAGGACTGCCCTTAAGCGCAACCGTGACTAGAGCCCGACTGATGGACTGGGAATCCGGCTCCCACGCCAGCACTTTCGGCGGAAATCCCGTGGCTTGTGCCGCAGCGTTGGCAGTGATTGACGTAATCAAGGAGGAGAAGCTTCTTGAAAACGCCGAGAAACAGGGCAATTATATCATAAAACGTCTACAAGACGTGAAGGAAAAACAGGAAATCGTGGGAGACATCCGAGGAAAGGGGTTGATGATTGGGGTTGAGTTTGTGGAAGATAAAGAGACCAAGAAGGCAGGAGTGGATCAGGCTAGAGAAGTGATGCTGAGGTGCTGGAGGAGAGGCGTAGCAACCGTAACCTGCGGGGTTTCCACCCTCAGATTGGTTCCACCATTGACGATAACCAGAGAACTGGTAGACGCCAGCCTAGAAATAATCGAAGATGTTATCAAGGAAGTTGAAAAAGAGAAATAGCTCATTTTTCTGTTTCACGTAGAACTTCTATGTTTCCTCGGTTTCCAACATGTAATTCCAGATTCCCGCTCCACCCTTCTCGCACGTATCCGTGAGAAATTCTGATGTTTTGTTCCCGTTGAATCTTCCCGTTTTCCACCAAGTCTACCTTGTCGTCCCACAAAACCACCCTTAACGTTCCACTCTTATCTGAAACAAGCAGGCTAGCAAGCTTTCCCTCAGTCCAGTCTCGACGAGTAAATGTTTTAGAGGGATAAACGGCAACAACCTGTCCACCAACAGTAACATCATTCAATCCAGAAACAAGGTCTTGAATCTGAATTTCCAGTCGAAGAGGCTTCTTCCCGCTTTCCACTCCCAACTCCGAAGCGACAATCCGCGCCGCGGTTTCATCCGCTAAAAAATCTCCTACCCCCATCTTTTTCTTTTCAATCATTTCTAGAACTTCTTTACGGTTAAGGTCAGAACGAGACGACAGAATTCGCTCAACGATTTCCTCTAAACTCATTTTCCTTCACTAAATTGGCGAAAACTATGGTTAAAAAACTTAGGTCTCTTCGGTTTTTTCCTCTCTGCCATACATCATATACAAAAAGCCCAGAACCAAGGCTATGAAGATCAAACCTACTAGTATATTGAGTATGATGGCATAGTAGGCTTCTGGATTCATTAAAGTCACTCCTTCATCTAATATTTGAAGGTGAGATATTTAAGGTGTAACCTTCTTCCACTCTTCCATGAGGAAGTCGTAGGTCTCGTCATCCTCCTCAATCTTGTCAAACCATCCCAAAGCATCAGCTATCTTCTGGGCGATGAGGTGATAACAGATATGCACTTCTCTATCCATTACGCGGAAGTAGAAATCGTCGCAAGAACAGAAACCCGCGGCTGGCATAATTTGGTATTCTCGTTCCCTGCCTACAACTATCCAAACGATTCTGCCGCTGGGGCTAAAAACGTATTTCTTAACTCTCTCTTCTTTTAGGGTCTCCCATGCTTTAGTGAACCGTGAACCAAGCGCTTCTGAAAGCTGGGTTAGCTGTTTACCTGTAATCTCCCCATTGATCTTTGCTTCTTCGCAAACGTTTTCGAGTACCTTGATTTCTTTGGGTGTTTTCACGGGTTTCTTCATCCCTTGCAAGAGTGTTATGGCATTCTACGGAGAAGCAATTGTTTTCCAACAGCGGATTTCAAGAGGCATTTTTGTTAGTCTATTCGATTTTTATCCGTTCTCCACCGGGCTTCGTTTTTTCTTTGATTTTGGGCACTGTAACCTCTAGCACTCCATTTTTGTATGATGTTTTAGCTTTCTTATGTTCAATTTTTGTCGGCATTTCAATTTCTTTGAAGTATCTCCGTTCTGAGGTGGCAACTGATATTGTTAATTTGTTCTCTGTTCCCTGCAATTTGATGTCCTCTTTTTCAACCCCGGGCAATTCTACTATGACCTTTATTTCCCCGTTTGCGCTGATGATATCCACCAACGGTTCTCGTTCTTCCTTCACGTCGAGGACTGGTCTGGTTAACCCTAAGGCTTCTGGTTTGCTTGAGGGCTTGACGTTGCCGAATTCCCTTATTTTCGGCTTTCCATCTGGTCCTATGGTCATGCTGTAGCCGTAGACAAAGGGGCCCCACTCCGGTATAGTTGAGCCGTCAGGGAGCTTTCGTTCACGTTTCAAATCTTTTGGGATGCGGGTTCCAAATTCTCTGAACTCCTTCTCCATCATCTCCTCCATTTCCTTCATCATCTCTTCGATGTCTCCGAAGAACCAGTTGCCAAAAAATGGATTGCGCTTCTTTCTTTTTTTGAACCATTCCGGCATGTCATCCTCTGACATTTTCCTTCACCTTCATAATCAAGTACATCCAGAAATTCATTAAAACTTTTCTGAACTAATTTTTTACTCGATGATAACTGGATTTTTTTTCGTGTTTAACTCAGCGCTTTCAGCTGGTTTACTGTTCCTAGAAAGGTTCCGTCCAGAAGATACACTTCTGCATCATCTATGTTTACGCTTCCGGAACGTAATATTGGACCAATAAAAGCCATAGTCTTTTTCTTTCTCTTCTTTTCGTTGATTGGTCTGCCTCCGAGGAATTGATTGAAGGAAGGCATTATGAAAAGCTGTGAAACGTCAAGCTTCACTTCAAATTGGCTGTTCAGTCTGGAAGAAATATTATTGTTGTTTTTTTTGGTGCCTAGATGTTTGAGGAGCGATTTAACTAACTGTTCTCCGTCGCAAGGTGCTTTAACCCAAACTTGTTTTGTCATCCTGAAACCCATGGGGTCGCGAATGGCTATTGTGGGATGTACGTGACCTGTAACTAGGCTTCTGCATCCTAGGAGTTCTGGTGCTGGCCATGCGTGTCCATGGAAGAGTCCAATATCGCCGAAAATGACGCCTGTTGGAGGGATGATTTTTATGGTTTCAGGGAGGAGAGGCTCAAGGTTTCCATCGTGGTTTCCTAGAACCACCTGGATGTCTGCAACTTCTTCATTTATTGTTTCGAAGAATTCTGGAATGTCCCGCCACTCCTCCATCTCTACCTTTGCTATGGCGTCCTTTATGTCTCCCAAAATTATTAGGCGTGTGGGCTTGCACTCCTTGAGGAGTCGGAGCAGTATGTTTTTGATTTTTGGAGTTTGAGAGGGAACGTGGACTCCCCTCTGGCTTAGGAGCCTCTCCCATCCTATGTGAAGGTCTGAGACCACTAAGGCTCGGTCAGAATCCTTCTGCAGAAGCAGGGCTGGATATGGCTGCACTGGCTCTATCTGCGTCAAGGCACAACTGTTCTCCTAAATCTAAATACAGCTTCCCCTGTTAAAAACTGGAATGCTCCAAGTTCATGTTTTATGTTAGAGCTAGAGCTTCTCTGATGGCTTCATAGATTGTTTTGTTGGAGGCTGCGATGAAGGCCAATCTTTGGGTAGGAGCTAAAGGAACGTTAAGTTCTTCTCCTTCGGGTGTGACCATAATTCCTCCTGCCTCGCGAAGTATGAGATAGGAGGCGACCATGTCTGTTACCCGCAGTTTTCCGCGGATATCAATGAAAGCGTCTGTGGAGCCGTCTGCGACGTAGCAGATCTCTAGGGCGTTGGCTCCAAAATGGCGGAAATGCCTCCCTCTCTTGAAGAGTCCCTCCAGTTTAGCCTGAAGTTCTCCTATTCTGAAGGTGTTAAGGTCAATTCCGATGACCGCTTCTTCTATGGAAGATGTTTCAGAAGGTTTGATTTTTTCTCCGTTTCTGAAGGCGCCTTGGTTCTTTTGTGCAGTGTAGGTTATGTTGTGGAAGAGGTCGGATACGATGGCTGTTTCCACATCTTGGAGGTTAGGTCCCTTCGAAACTGCAATGACGTTAGCACTGAAGGGTAGCCCTCGAACGGCGTTGGTTGTGCCGTCCACAGGGTCTGTTGTAACGTAGTATTCGGAGGGTTGAGACCCGATTTTCGTTGTTCCAGACTCTTCGCTGACAAGCGTGCAAGAGATTTCATGCTTGTTTAAACAGTTGATTAATGCTTTTTCGGCGGCTAAATCGATTTTTTTCATGGTGTCGCCGCCGGCTCCGACGCCAAAGCTGGTTGCTGCTTCTGGGGAGCCGTAAAAGGTGAGGGCTTCTTTTCTCATTTTTTGTGAGCATTCTTGTATTATCTTTAGCCAATCCATGATTCTCACGCCTATGTGCTGGCTTTCGGGTAATCTGGTGTTTTTCCAAGCTTTTAAACCCAGATGTTTATGGAAAATGGTGGCGAAAAGACACTTAAGGAAGAATTATGCCTTGAAAACAAAGGGGCGGGGGTCGCCGAGCCAGGTCAAAGGCGCAGGCTTCAGGAGCCTGTCCCGTAGGGGTTCGTGGGTTCAAATCCCACTCCCCGCACTCTGGATGTTAAGCATTAACTCTGTCGAGTTACAGTAATTATTTATTTTCACACCTGTTAGCTTAATTGATGCTTTATGCAGAGCGTCGTCGAGAAACTCCAGAAAGTTGGACTCACAGAATACGAGGCTAAGGCATATATGGGTTTGCTAAGTGACCACTTGAACACTGCCGCAAAGCTTTCAGAGAAGTCTGGTGTTCCAAGGACAAGGATTTACTCGGTTTTGGAGTCGTTGGCGAATAAGGGTTGGATACGAATCTACTCTGGAATGCCCCTCTTGTTCAAGGCAGTTGACCCCCACGATGTTTTCGAGAGAATCAAGGAAGACTACGAAGAGTTCATGGAGTCAGTTGAGGCGACGCTAAATATGGAGGTGGATGAAGTGAAAGAGAAATTTATAATAAAAAAATCTGATGTTGGACTCAGAAACCTGAAAGACGAAATGAAGAAAGCCAAAACCATATGGATAAACAACGCAACAACAGGCTTCGTCGAAAAGGTGAATGACACATTCAATGAAGACACAGAAGTTCGGGTTCTCCTCTTCCCCGGCGAAAAGAAAACAGCCGACAAGAACGTGCAATTCAAAGAGGCTGAAGTGAAGATCGTTTGCATGATCAGAAACAAAGAGGTGCCCTCAATGTCAATCACTCTTGACGAAAGCAGAACATTCACTGTGGTTCAAGACCCATTCAAACAACAATTCATCGTAGACGAAATGCTGTACGACGAATGCGCCAAATGCTTCCTAGAATGGAACAATCTGGGTTGGGGCGCAACCTAAAGGGTGTGAGGCGAAACAGATGCCAATAGTAGACGGAAGATACGAATCTAAACTCTCAACCACTTTCAGCACAGTGGATGAAGGCATAGACGAAATCAAAAAGAAAATCAAGAAATCAAGGGGAATAAGAATCAGCAACATCCCCATGAAACTGCTAGAAGAACTAAAACCACTGTTGGTAGGCAAAGACCTGAAAACAATCTTGCCCCTTGGTCAGAAATTCACAGAGGAACTAAAAAAATTGGGCGATCTTGCCACAACGAAGGCAAGGATATACGTCGATTTCAAGGGCACAGAAGCAAACACAGGCTCAATCAGCTTTTCAACTGTAATTTTCAACATCACATGGCTAGGCGACGAAATATTTGATATTTCAACGATGGAATACAGCACATGCGTAAAATGCCTAAGAAAAACCTTTGATGGCGCCTGGAGATACTCACAGAAATGGTAGCAATATGTTGAAAACAGCGTTTTTCCGAAAAATCGGCAACACAAAATATAACAATTACAGTAGGCCTTCAATAAATCGCAGTAATTGATATCCGAACAATATAGCAACAACATATGTGGGCCACAAGATCACCGGCCAATTTCCAGGAACATACTGCCACAGATTAGATGTGGTAGCGAAGACCTCCATAAGAAATAATGCGAACAAGCCCGCCACAGCCAAGTAAAGTTGTTCCTTAACCTCTTTTCTTGTTCCACGCTTTCTTCTGCTAACTAACAGAACCACCCATAACAACAAGAAAGCAAAGAAAAGGATAAACCAGTTTTGATCGAAATTAAAGATTTGTGCCATACCGCAAAAACAGAACTGCAATATAAAAACTTTCGGTATCCCCAGAAAATTCCGTCTTCCTGAGACCTAATCGGTACGCACATTCTCTGGTTACAACCTTAAGAACATACGTTACAAGAATCCTTATGTGAAGCCTCTTCATGAAAGAAAGAATGACTGAGGGGCCGTCGGCTAGTTTGGTCTAGGCTCTGAGCCTCGGACGTTCGGGACCCCGGTTCAAATCCGGGCGGCCCCACCAAAACATCATAGGAAGCATACTAAGGAAGCAGTAGAAAAGACCCTCTAGAGAATGAACTAGCTTAATTCTTTGATCTCTTCGCAATTTCTTCGGCGGCTATAACTCCGGAGGCAGACGCTTGTATAAGTCCTCGGCTTACTCCCGCCCCATCACCAATTGTGAACATGTTACGGATCTTTGTCTCCAGCTGATCATTCAACTCAAGCCTCGAAGAGTAGAATTTCACTTCTATACCGTAGAGTAACGTATCTTTCGAGTATATTCCTGGAGCCACCTGATCCAAGGCCTTAAGCATCTCACGAATATCAGCTAGGTACCGATAGGGCAGGACAAAGCTGAGGTCCCCAGGCGTGGCATTCTTAAGAGTTGGAACACAAGTGCTTCTTTTTATCCTCTCCTCTGTCGAGCGACGGCCAGCCTCTAGGTCGCCAAGCCTCTGAATTATCACCCCTCCGCTCAAGAGGTTTCCGAGCCGCGCGATGTATTTTCCGTAGGCTATGGGTTCTCTGAAGGGCTCTGTGAAGGAGGTGCTCACCAAAATGGCGAAGTTGGTGTTTTTTGTCTTTCTCTCAGCGTAGCTTTGCCCGTTCACGGTTAAGATGCCATCATAGGATTCGGTGATGACCTCTCCCAGAGGCGCAACACAGAAAGTTCTCACCTGATCGTCAAAGGACTTGGAATGGTAAATTAACTTGGGCTCATACAGTGCATTCGTGAGTTCCTCCATTATAGAGGCTTGAACCTCCACCCTGACACCTACATCCACAGGGTTGTTCAAGGTTTTCAAACCCAGAGTCTCTGCCTCTGTCTTCAGCCACTCGGCTCCGATTCTGCCAGGCGCCACAATCACATATTTCCCGTAGATTTTTTCACCTTTGGCAGTCTCAACTCCTTTAGCTTCGCCGTCCTTGACCAATAGGCTCTTCACGCCTGTTCTAGTTCGAATGTCAACCCTGCCATCGAGGTGACTGCGCATCTTGAGAAGGGTTTCAGCACACTTTTCAGTGCCCATATGCCGAACTTTCTGGGGAATAAGCTTCAACCCAGCGAAGGAAGCCTTCCGCTCGATTTCAGCGATTTTGTCTGGGCCCGCTCCATAGAGATGTTTAGTGGCCCCAAACTTAAGATATATGTTGTCAACGTAATTCACGAGATCCCAGAGTTTTTTTTCGGTGCAGTACTCGTTGAGCCATCCACCAACCTCCGTGGATAAGGTAAGTTTTCCGTCGCTGAAGGCGCCCGCGCCTCCCCATCCTGATAAGAGGGTGCAAGGGTCACAGTTTATGCATCCTAGACCTCTACTGGCTGGGCATCTACGTTTATCGATGGCTGGCCCTTTGTCCAGCAGGAGAATGCTCAGGTCTGTTTTGTCAGCGAGTTCTAGGGCGGAGAATATTCCAGCCGGACCGGCGCCCACTATTATTACGTCGAAATTCAACAGGGTTCCTCCGGGAATCCAAAACTACATGGAATAGGTGCAATATATGTTTTGGCTGAAGAGCAACGAAGTGAAGAGAGGCTAGTTTTTAGAAGAAGCAAGCCATAAACTTCATTTTAGAGGATGTTTCTGACCCGTTTGGCATTCTCAAGAACTGAAGCTTATTGTTTATCCTCCTCTTTTCGGAGGGTCTTCTCCATGAGTTTCCGAAGGATAGGGGCAGCTTCCTTTTCTCCAAAGGTTTTTGTGAAAACTGAGACTAAAGCGATCTTTTGCGTGTTCTTGGCGAGGAGTTCAGCTAGAACGCGGGCAATCATCACATTCCTGTCTCCAAGCAAGATCGAGGAGAGAGGTGGCCCAACCAGTTTCTGGGGTTGAGGTATAGCCACAGCCAGTGTGCCCAGCTGATCTTCGCCCTCGCTCATGAGTAAGAGGCTTGAGTTTTTTGTTTCAAGATAAATGGCGAGAAAAGACGTATCTCGTTCAACAATCTCTTCTTTAACAATCTTTGCTCGTGACAACCTCGACTCTCCGTGTCTATTTATAGCTTTACCACCCTTCTATTTAGTATTTTCAAACTAGACCTAGAGGGAAGCGTCTTTGCAGAAGAGAAGAGCCCAAGAAATCTTGGCCATACTTCGAGACAACTTTTCCGTGCCGTCATGGCCATGTTCGAAAAGCGACCCCTTCAGAACCCTGATTTTAACAGTGCTTTCTCAAGCTACAGCCGACAGAAATTCGGCGCGGGCCTTCAGAAACCTCCAAAGACGATTCTCTATAACACCGGAGACACTGTCCAAGGCAGAGATTACGGATATTGAGAACGCCATAAAGGTTGGAGGGCTCTACAGAAACAAAGCCAGAGTTATCAAAGCCATCTCCGGCAGGCTATTGGAGCAACATGAAGGCTCATTAGATTTTATTTATTCAATGCCCTTCGAGGATGCACGTAAAACCCTTCTAACCCTTCCCGGAGTAGGACCCAAAACCGCCGACATTGTTCTCCTCTTCTGCGCCAGAAAACCAGCCATCCCCGTAGACACCCACGTTAATCGTGTTTCGAAAAGATTGGGACTGGTTCCGGCAAAAGCTGACTATAATGGAGTACGCAGTGCTCTCGAAAGCCACTACTCACCCGAAGACTATCTCAACGTTCACTTGTTGTTTATTTTTCATGGCAGAAAATTCTGTAAGGCAAGAAAGCCTCTGTGCAAGATTTGCCCGGTCAACGCTCTGTGCCCTTCCAGACGAATAGAAGATTAGGTGGCTAGAAGTTTTACAGGATGTAGTTGGAGTAGACTGTGCTTAAGCCTGTCTCCCTGCAGTTTTTGTCCAGTTTTATCTGACCGAAATAGATGGTCGATACTTTCTCGCTTACACGGGTATAGACCTTCAGTGCTCTTCGTTTGTAGTCAACTCCATGCAGGATGCCGATTCCCAGAAACTTGTCCTCTTCATCTTTCAGCCCCACAAGCAAGCCCTCCTCGTCTCCCTCTCGTATCACTTTTACCTTTTTTCCGAAGCGTTCCTCAGCATCCTTAATTTGCTCTTCAGTAGCCGCTTTACTCCTACGTAAGACAGTAAAGATGGCATCACCGTTTTCTTCGGAGTAGATGGGTCTGGTTCCCAGCAGGTTCGTCAAGGTTTCCAAACGTTTATTATGTAATGGACCTCCGGATCCCAAAAGCGAGTCCTTAACTTTTAGCCAGTTAAGAGAAAGGAACAGCATCTTGCCTCTTTTCAGGTACTTCTTGTAACTTAGCTCCCGTAGAATCTTTCTTTTTTCTCTACTTCTTGGTTGAATCAGCTGCGGAGATTCTATTACCAGAACCTTGACATCGTGTAACGCGTTTATAATTGGGGCTAACTCGTTCCCTCGTTGCATTCCCACGACAGCACTGGGAGAAATTTTATCCACCAACCGAGCCTTATATTCGGCTGCCTCTTCGCCTTCGACCCAACCGTCGGTATTTATAACGAGAAAATCCACCCCTGCCTCCATAACCCTGCCTTTCAGCTGAATCAACCCTTCAATGACTCTGTTTATCGATCCGCTTGGACTGGTAGACCCCACAAAAAACGCGTCTTGAGCATCAATCTCAAATAGGTCTTTCACGGGTTCAGTTAGGAAATTGAAACCCACAGTTGAGGGCGGTCCCACATCAGACTGCCCCAAATCAGCATCAATAATGCTTGTCCTCAATTTCTTCATCACTGCCTCATTCGCAAGAAAGGTGCAGAAGCTCGTCTTTCCCGAGTCCACTCCGCCTATGACCATGACAGTTACCGGTTTCTTCAAGGACAAAATTTCTTTTGCGATGCCATCCCATGAGGACGGAACAGTTCCCTCATCAACTTCTTTAAAGGAAGCTCCTTCTCCTTGCAGCAATTCAAGGGAAGCCTGTTTTTTCACCCATAAGGGCAAGCGTTTTCCTTCCCTGATTACGAGTTTCTCGCCGATTTTGAGAGGCGCCCCCAAAATGGTTATCTTTCCGGAGAGAAGGCTTACAGAAGCAGGACCATCAACCAGCAAAGTCTTCCCTGTCTTGACAACACACTTCATTACATATTCTTCCTTGGAAAAATTCTGCCGTTTCTTCTCGCGATTTCTATTGCGGAAACAGCGTCCCTTAATCCTCTTCGGTTTGCAGTTTCAGTTATGAGGTGACTTGTGCCGGCTTCACTCACTATTTCTATCATAATCTCTTCAGGCATCTCTTCATTTAATGAACGGATTAATCTTTTTGTGTATTCAGGAGGTCCGTTACCCACCCGTACTACTCTAACCATGGCTGGAAACCTATTCAAGCAGTCTACAACAAGATTAACTGCCTCTTTTAAGATTGAGGAGGTTAATGTTTCTAAGACTTTGTCATCGCCTAGAATTGCTATGCCGTAGGTTTTGCCGGGGTCCACTCCGACAACAACTCTTTCGTACCTTCGTTTTCCCTGAACAATCAGAATTGCCTCGTCCACAACAGATTCAGGGTTAGATCCCTGCTCAAAAAGAAGAACCTGGGGGTGCGAAACCTGCTGGCTCTCCTCTTTAGTGGTTATAACCACTTTAATATCTAAGGGAATGGGGTCCCAGGGCTTCAGGCTTGAGAAGGACAAACGCTTTCTCTTCAGTTCCTTCACAAGTTCGTAATAGGCTCTTCCAGAAACCGTTGCAACCGCAATTTTTGCTTTCATAGAATTACCCGTTCCACGTTCCACACAGAAGACAACCTATTAGAAGATGGAGAGGTGATTGTATGCATGACTTTGAACCCAGCGTCTCTCTCCTGTCCTTCTTTTGCTCTTAAATATGTTACGAAAAGATGGTTCAGTTAGCTCAGGTCAGCAGAGAGAAGGCTTATAATTCTTGAAGTTATAGTTCGCTTCTTGTGTAGGGGTATTGCAGAATTTCGTTCCAACGGGTTGCATTTCGCTTGATAGACTGTTAGGAGGCGGATTTCCAGCTGACGGCGTCTCCCTTATCTACGGAGAGGCGGAGACGGGAAAAACCTCTCTTGCTGTTCAGTGCGTAGTCAATTGTGCACGAAGAGGCTACATGTCCCTTTTCATTGACACGGATGGAACCTTTTCTTCTGAGCGGCTGTCGCAGATAGCTGAGTACGATTACGAGAAAATCTCTCCCCTCATAATCATAATGAAACCAACAACATTTCAGGAACAAGTCAAAACAATGGATCAGCTTGAAAAGATGATAACAAAAAAATTTGGGTTAATCGTCGTCGACACCATCACTTCACTATATCGCGTTGAACTTAACGACCCGAAAGAAACTTTTGCTTCGAATCGTGAGTTGAACAGGCAACTAGCGGTTTTGACTCAAATCGCCAAAACTCGTGGAGTGGCAGTTATCGTTATTAGCCAAGTAAGAAGCGTTCCTCTTGGAGAAAAGGTTGAGATGCAACCTGTGGCCACGCGGGTTCTAAACTATTGGTCAGATGTTGTCCTTGATCTGAAACAAACGGGTCAAACACGGGTCATAAAGGTCCTCAGTGAAAAACATCCGAAAATAAAAGGAACGGGTTTCTGTTACGTCAAGATAGAAAGCACGGGAATATGTGATTACAGACGCTAGAGTTATTTTCTTCCAATCAAATTAAGGGATGACAGAACATGTCGATGACAATGATTGACGTTGCCGCGGCTATCTGGTTTATTTTCCCAGCTTACTGTGCTAATGCAGCCCCTGTGATCTTCGGCGGTGGCCAACCCATGGATTTCGGCAGAATTTTCTTTGACGGTAAACCCTTACTTGGATCCCACAAGACAATTAGAGGTTTCTTGGCGGGTCTTATTGTAGGAATGTTAGTTGGGTTAGTTCAATCTCTCCTCTTTGAGCAGGTTCTTATTCAATATGACTCTCAGTTTCGATATACTGTGCTCCTTGGATTTACGCTATCTCTAGGAGCTCTAACAGGTGACCTGATAGAATCTTTCATTAAGCGGCGCTTAGACCTTTCTCCCGGGAGATCTCTACCAGTAGCGGACCAGATCGATTTTATATTAGGAGCATTCCTCTTTTCGATTCCGGTTTCGCCCCCTTCCTTGCTATCGGCTGTAATAATCCTTCTAATAACGATCCCGATACACTTGATAACAAACTTGGGAGCGGCTCTTTTGAACATGAAAAACAAGGGGAAAAACAGGTGACGCTGCGTGGCTTTGGCGTGTAGTGTGTGTAGGAGGCTAGCCGAATCTAGCAATTAAATTCTGTTCCACCAGAATATAGGCTACAAGGAGTAGAGCACAGCCAATCAGAAGGAATCTGTATGCTTGACGGGGGCTATAAGCGTACTTGGTGCTTCTATATGCTATGAGAAATCCCGAGACACCTAGAGCATAGAAGACCATGATGGTTACGCTCTCTAAGAGAAACTGTTCAGTTATACCATAAGGATAAGAGGTGATTATTGTCCCACCCGAAACAACGATTGCAACTATGGGCTGAATCAGGATGTCGTAGACTCCTCCCCCCAACAAGAAGAGGGAGGCAGCGACAACCGCGACGGCGACAATAAAGGTAGAGGGCTTCGCAGTCACGATTCTCCCGTAGGTTTTTTGCAATGAAAAAGCAAGCGAGGAGATTCGTTTACTAAACCACTTCGACACAGTTATCAATCCTTGTTCTTCAATATTTGCTCTGCCACTTCTTTTGCCCATGAGCCTGTGTATGCATTCTCAACAACCTCTTTTAAATATTCCTTCCAAGAGATGCCCGTAGCCCTTTTCCAATCCTCAAATTTCTGAACAACATTTCGATAAGCTTTCTCGTGGAGCTCACAGTATTTCTCCAAGGCTTCTCTGTCGCAAATCCTACACTTCATTATTTTTTACTCCTCTTTCTTTTGAGAGGGCAACTGGGATTAAAGCAAAGTCTCCAAGGTCTTCTACCTCCAATCCGCACAAGCATCTGGGGCCATCCACATGATTTACAGTTGCTACCAGCAAGTTTAACGGTTCCACGTTGAGGAAGAGGAAAGGACGTATCGCAGAGACCCTTGAAGTAGCTGGAGCAGCCTATGAAGCGCTTCCCAGTCTTTCGGGAATAGATAATCATCAGGTTGCCTGTGCCACAATTCGGGCATTTCCCCACAACCCGCTCCTGCGTTCGCGCTCTCTTGACCGCCTCGCTCAAGACCTCACCAATAGCCTCTTCGTTATCCTTGAACTGTTCCAGCTGGGGTTTCAGCTGTTCAACAACTTCAACAAGAACGTTTTCCCTCTTCTCTCTGTTGCTTTGGATTTGCTCCATTTTACTCTCGAGTTCTTGGGTGAGTTTGGCTGAGATCACCTTAGGAGCATACTTCCTGAGAATCTCAACGACGTCAAAACCCAGCTCAGTCACCACAATTCTTTCATCCCTAGCGTAGCCGCGATTGTATAGAGTCTGGATGATGTCTGCTCTGGTCGCCTTGGTTCCAATCCCAAGCTCTTCCATCTTCTTCAGGAGGCTGCTTGGATTGTAGCGAGACGGTGGACCTGTGAACTTGTCTTCCCGTAAGACCCGCCTTAACCGAACGGATTCGCCCTTCTCGATGCGGGGCAATAGCACCTCTTCAATCCTGATGTAGGGCTTGTAGAATTCCATCCAGCCCTCCTCCAGAACCCCTCTCCCCCTCAAAAAGAAACCATGACCATCCACCTCTAGACGAACTTTGAGGCTCTCCTTGATCGCCTCCTCTCCAAAAACGGCCATGAACCGCCTAACAACAAGATCCCAAACCCTCCTCTCAGCTATTCCCAAAGGCTTTTCCGGCAGGTTTCCAGTGGGATACACAGCTGGATGGGCTGGGTCTTCTTTAGCTCCCTCCCTCGGCTTCAAAGTTTCCTTTTCCAGAAGTTTGGAAGCTAGTTTTTTGCATGAGGCTTTTCTTTTAAGAGAGTTGAGAATTTTTTTGTAGTCAATTATGGGCGGCAGTTTCTGGCTGCTTGTTCTGGGGTAGGAGATTAAAGCGTCAAGATATAGACGCTGAGCGATTCCTAAGGTGCGCCTAGGAGTATATCCGAAGAAGCTGTAGGCTTCCCTTTGTAATGCGCCTACGTCGAAGGGGATGGGAGGCTTCTGACGAATTTTTCTCACGTCAACCTTCTTGACTTCCCCAGTTTTGCCCGCACAGGCTCGTATAACAGCGTCTGCCTCGGCCTTCCTATCAATCCTTTTATTCTCATATTCCGCCTCATAGATAGCATTTGAGATTTCAACCTCAGCTTTTATCTCCCAGTATGGAGTAGGCACAAAGCTGCGGATTGCCTTCTCCCTTGCAGCCAGAAACTGGAGGGTGGGTCCCTGCACTCTTCCTGTACTCAAAGTGGAATATTTGCCACTCCAGCGACGCGCTGCCAAAGTTAACGCTCGAGAAAGATTTATGCCGTAGAGCCAATCCACTTCATGTCTAGTTCTTCCGGCTTCTATGAAGGCAAAATCGAGGTGCGGAAGAAGCTCTTCGTAAGCTTTTACCAACTCACTTCTCATGAGAGTAGAGAACTTCATCCTTTTTGCTGAATCTTCCTTGTTACTGCAGGCAAACTTCAATATGCAGTATCCAACGAGACTTCCTTCAAGGTCGTAGTCGCAAGCCGACACAAAATCGTCTGCATCATGGGACAGCTTCGAAATCGTTTCAACCCACATGTGGATCCCTTTCGCGTCTCGCTCTGCCAAGTGTCGCGGTACCCACTTGAAGTTGAAGACTGGATAGTAGTTTCTTTTTCCTCTTTCATGAACGATAGTGTAGAGATGTCCAAGGGCGGGAACAACAACGAGTTTTCGGTTCCTGTGAGCGACAAAATAGGGCACGCCGTTTTCTCTAAGCTTCTCGGGCTTCCCTTGGCTATCAAGAGCTTCGGCTATTCTTTTGGCGGCACTCGGTTTTTCGGTAATTATGAGGGTGTATCTTTCCATCAGCATATCCAGTCCATTCGCCTTCAGACACTCAGGATGCAATAAATGATTTGCGAATAACTCTATTCTCATTTTACAAAAATCTATCACTATAGGCAATTGTCGTAGCTCTTCAGGTAATCGAAGAAGCGGAGATACCGCAAAGAAATGATCTGCGATTCGTCGTAATATATAAATAGTTTGGGTCGGTTGTATTTCGTTCTGCTACGGCTGTGAGATCTTGCCTCAACAGGTAATTTGTGAAAAATGTGGTTTCATCCTCTATGAAGGCTCAGAATTGAAACCCCCAGATGAGATAATTCAGACTCACGATGGTAAATGCCCTAAATGCGGCAATAAGATATCCTTCGTACCGAAAAAAGTTGAGGTCCGATCTGCAGGCGAAACGGGTAGCAGAAGATGAATGCTCCAGTCCCAGAATTTTCTCTAATATAGCAAATGCTCTATTGTTATGGAAAATATTAAGTGCTTCAATGCAGATACCGAGATTTGATGGGAGTGAGGAAGCGTGGCAGAATGGATATGCCTGAAGTGTGGATATAAATGGGTCGACGAAAGCAAAGTGGAGCCTAGGCAATGCCCTATGTGTGGAGGCTGTAATATCTACGTTCCGAAGATTATCAAACGGAAATAAGACGTATGGTTAATTGACGGGGGCAAAGGAGCCTTCCAAGGTGGGCTTTCTATATTCCAGTCACTATCCTTTCCGTCTTTTTGGAGCGCATTCTAAAAAGTTAAAATATCTGTTTCTCAAAGAATGAGGTTAATAACAATGAAACCACAAGAGAAATAAAGGGTTTCATTGTTTCATTGACGAGAGAAGGGTTTGCGGTGAAGATCAGTAAGTTGTTTGGCAAAGAAAAAGTTGTTAATGCTTTAATGAGCGTTGGGGCTCTTCGCTTCCGCATAACGCATTCTTCGGCGCTGCACATTTCTTTACTTATCCTCATTCTTGTTATAGCCGCCGTGGTCAGACTGTTGCCTCTCCGTTGGGGTTTCCAACTCTCGGAATTTGACCCCCATGTTCATTACCGTTTAACCAAAAATATGGTTGATAATGGATTCTTCGCTTGGACCTCATGGACAGACACAATGGCCTGGTATCCTCAAGGTATCAACTTTGGAAGCAATTTGTTTCCGGGTCTAGCAGCAACAGCGGCGTTCTTCTATCAGGTAGCCAATGCGTTGAATATTGCTCCGGCGCCGATCCTCAGCTCAAGCCTCTACCATCCTCTAACCGCTGATCCCGTTTTCAATTTCTGCATATTATTTCCGGTGATTATGGCGGTGTTGACCGTTTTAGTTATCTACTTTGTGGGAAAAGACATTGGCGGTAAAGAGGTAGGGCTTTTCTCAGCTTTCTTTTTAGCCCTAAATTCACCGTATATTGGCCGTACCTCTCTTGGTTTTTTCGACGATGAAACCGTCGGAATCTTCGGTATCCTCCTATTCATTTTCTTCTTCCTAAGGTCCATTGATCCTGAAAGACCTCTTAGAAACAGTGTCGCCTATGGGGTCGCTGGAGGATTATCCTTGGGCTATCTCTTTTCTTCTTGGGGAGCTGCACGTTATGCTATCGGAATTACCGTGATTTTCGTCCTTGTTCTAATCTTGATACGGCGATATTCATCCCGTCTCCTTCTATCCTACAGCGCAACATTTGGCGTGGCACTTTTCATAGCCGCAAATATACCCAAACTCGGCTTCACATTCCTAACAGAGCCCACAGTCTTAGCAGTGGCTGGAATGTTCCTTTTATTGTGCATCTATGAAATTTCTCGCCACATCAAAACCACTAGAAATAAAACGCTTTTTGTATTTGGCTTCTTAGCCCTTATTGTAACTCTGTTCATTGGGCTTTCAAGTCTCGGGTTAATTGGTTCCTTAGGGAAAAAGTTCATCTCAGTTATATTTCCCTCTGAGCGGCTAGGTGAAACTATTGTAGATCAACTTGTGCAGTCTGTGCAGGAACACAGACCTGCTACTTGGGGATCCCTATACTATGATGTCGGCATAGGAGTCCTCTTCATACCCGTCGGTTTGTTCTTCGCTGTGCGGAATCCCACAAACCGCAACATTTTTCTCACGATCTTCGGGCTGACAGCCATCTACTTTGCCGGTTCCATGGTTCGGTTAACTTTGCTCATGGCTCCAGCCGTTAGCATCTTATGGGCACTAGCTTTAGTTCAATTGGTCAGGCCCTTTGTCACTATTTTGCGGGAAAGTCCTAAAATTCCCAGACGTAAAATGCGTTTCAGGCCTCGTGTGGGCAAGGAATTCAGTGCGGCCTTTATTATTTTGATGTTTCTCTTGTTGACGGTTACGTTTGTCTTGCCAAGCGCGGGATCATCGTATTCAAGAGTCGTGGATCGTGCGTATTCGCCTACAACTATTGCATCTGGGAGTTTGCCCGTTAGGCCTTCTGAACCAGTTAGAGATTGGTTAGATGCCCTCAACTGGATGCGGGTCAATTTGGAATCAACTGATGTGGTGGCGAGTTGGTGGGATTATGGTTACTGGATCACGAATATCGCTAACACAACAACTCTTGCTGATAACGGTACAGTGAATAGTACTCAGATAAGCTTGATTGGGCAAATGTTTATGTCAAACGAAACCGAAGCTATTGAAATCCTTAAAGACTTTAATGAACGCGGGCCAAATAATGTCACATATGTTGTGGTCTACACAAGCTTTAGAGAAGACGGGTCTGATGCAGTTTATGGCGATGAAGGGAAGTGGAAATGGATGGCACGGATCGGTGGATTGGACGACGAGAAATACGGAAACTATACGCTGGGAATTGATTGGACAGATACAAACGAGGACGGTTCAGCAGGCTCTGATGAGTTAATACCGAATGAGGTCGGAGAAAGCACGGTTTTGTACAAACTGATGCATTATGCAAGAGACATGATTCTGAATTATGGTTATTCAGACATCACGTTAGAACATTTCGAGGGTCCGCCCCAAGGATATTTCTCACAGGAATCAGATTCTCTCAGAGCCTATTCGGATTCAGCCACTACGTCATTTGCAGCTGTGGTATGCGTTTATAAGGTCAAGTATGATTGATCTTATGCTTCAAGAAATGTAGGTGATTCGTTCCTCTTCTACCCGGCGCATCTTCTGCATATACTTAACTCGTCTCTTTTCAATATCCCGCATTCTATCCAGTATCTCTTTAGATCTCTCTATCTCCTTATCCAAACCTTTCAAATCGACCTTGACATTAAGGATTCCCTGCAGAATCTCGATAACGCTCTTCGCCGTCTTCGGATCGGGCAGGTAGCCGCGGGTCTCTCCCAAGAGACAAATCGCATCTATTTTTCTGAATTTCGCTAATCCTACGAGCAAACCGGCTGTACCGACAATAGGGTTTCCTGCGTCGCTTGATATTGCCCTAGCTTTCAAAGCCTTTTTAAAGAGAGCGGGATTTGTGGATACTGCAACTACTTTCGGAGTATCTTCAACTTCGTTTCTGTATCCGCCGATGGTTATGATCGTTTTCACTTTTTTCTTTTCAGCGAAGTCAAGGATTCTGTTAGCTACCTCAAATTGTCCCTCAATTGTCTGGGCTTGGCTGTCCCCGGTTAAGAAGATGACGTCATTTTCTCCTGCCTCGTTTTTCCAGAAGTGAAATTCTCCGCGGAGAAGTCTGGCGCCTCCTTTTTTGTCGACGAGAACATGGTAGGGAAAGTGGGGAGAATACAGGATTGCTAGTTTTTGTGCTTTCATTTGTTTTGTAAGGTATTGGGTGGCTATGCTTCCCACCATACCTAATCCAGGAAATCCTTCTATCAGAATCGGGTTTTTCAGTTCAATTCTCCTTAGTTCTTTGATGACTGTTTTTTTCATTCTGACCTAAACCTCTCATTGCCCGTCTATATTTTGCATACCTGTCTTCAGGTGAAAATTTGGCTGGATGTGGTATACGCAAGTTACCTTCACAATAGGGACAGCTTTCATGGTTTAACGTATATTCTTTGCATTTCACACATTTTCTAAGCAGCCAAACCATTACGTTTTCCCCTATTGTTTTAGATGTTCATACCTATTTGTAAGACCACACCTATTTACGTTTCCAATAAGTACCAAACATCTTTTTGGCTGAAACAGCTCCTAATATCAAACTTCCCCCTAAAAACAAGAAATTGGAGAATACTCCCAAAACCCTCCTTTTTTTGAACTATTTGGAGCCTAATCACAGCAGTATGTTAAGAAACAGCTTTTTCTGTTTTCACTCGATTAAACGCAAAAAAGAAGTGCCGTTTCAATTTATACTTGTGAAAATTCTCAGACCACAAACGTTTCCGTGAGGAGACAAGATTATAAAAAATTATTGTTGCTTTATTGTTTGCATAAAAAAATCCCGCCAAAAGTGGCGGCGGGTCTAGGAAAATATGTCTACGGTATTTTTCGCGCGTTTACTTCTTGTAACAGTATTAGAATGGGAGTTTGACCGGACCCAAATGTTTTTGCTGTTTTTGAAGGAATGCGCTTTCTACGCCTGTGAGGACTGCCATAACGCTGGCGGTTCCCTCAAGTCCCTTGTTCACTCTTGCTCCCCAGATTATCTTTGCTTTTGGTGGAATCGAACGCTTCATAAACTCGCCGGCATGATGGACCTCTTCTAGTGTCATGTCTTCTCCGCCTGAAACGTGTATCAGCATTCCCCGAGCTTTGGTTACGTCTTCTATGTCGAGAAGGCGCCCGTTCAAAGCTCTCTCCGCAGCTTGTTCGACTTTTCCTTCTCCTTTTCCTTCTCCGATTCCTATCGAGGCGATTCCAGCCCCTGCCATGACGCTGCGCATGTCCGCGTAGTCTAGGTTGATTAGACTCGCGGTGGTGATTGTTTCAGTTATACCTTTAACGAACTTTCCTACGGTTGTGTTGGCGACTCCCAAAGCTTCTGTCATGGGCAGGTTTCCATAAAGTTTGATGAGTCTATTGTTGTCTATTACAACAACTGTGTCGCATGCTGATTTGAGTCGTTGAATCCCTTTTTTCGCTATATTCATTCTTGCTGTTTCGATTTCGAAGGGGAGGGTGACTACACCTATAATCAGGTGTGGCGCTCTCTTTGCAGTGAATTGTGCGCGGAGGTTCTCTGCTAGGGCCATGATGCCACCGGTTCCAGTGCCTCCACCTAAACCGGCTAAGAGAAATATAATGTTTGCTTCATCGATTTCCTCAAGGATTTCACCCATGCTTTCGTTCACTGCCTTTTCCCCTAGTTTCGGGTATCCCCCGCATCCGACTCCTTGGCACGCTTTTTCGCCTATCAGAATCATGCTGTCAGCATTGCTGATGGTTAGATGGTTAGCATCTGTGTTCATTGAAACGAGTCTTCCTCCGGCTACACCTCTTTCTTTTACCCATGATATGATATTGCAGCCGGCTCCACCGATGCCCACCGCCACGACTGAGGGTTTAGCGGCCCGTGCGAACGATTCAATTTTTTCTTTGTTACTCGCGAATCTTTGTGGCATTTTTATCATTCCTGTTTTTTGATATGTATATATGTAGAACTTAGATATAAGTATTATGTCTTAAGATTCTAGATGCTTATCTAGCATATGTATTATTTCTCACGATTCTGGATATATATCTTCTGTCAGAATATACCTTATATTCTCAAAAAACGAGTTAACTCATTATGGTCCAGAGGTGTGCCATCTTGAAAGAAAATCTGATGAAAGAATTCATGAACGCCTACGTGGGAAACGGCGTACACTTAACAATCCGGGACGGGGGAAGCCATTTTACAGTTCACACGATTCAAATAATAGAAAAAACTGATGAATCATGCCCCGTAAAACAACTCCAGGTGGGAGATTATTTCCTCCGCCTCTTAGTTAAAGATGAAAACAACAATGAAGCATCTATCTTATGTAACTGGAACGAGCAGCTCTTACAAAACTTGCTGGAGAATTACACTCACGCCAAGGAAGCGGGATGCACCGAGATTACGATGGTCAAAGGGAACCCCAATCCAGATGACTGGCTTCTACTGTGGAGACCAGAGTACCAAGAGAAACCCACACCATACATTGATTAGCGGGCGAGCGCTACGGTCCTCAGCTAAAGGCAGACTCTTCGTAGCGTGGTAGTTAAGCACTAGAGTTGGCTAGATTAAATTTTATCCCCAAATTGGTTTTCTTCAAATGTGAGATTTCTATTTTTGTTTGCTTGTATCCGCCTCCTACCTAGAAAGGGAAATACAGAAAAACCGTTTAAATTTAGTTTGAGAAAATTTAGCTCGGTAATAGTTATGTTTATCTTTTGTCGACTCCATTTGTGTTATCATCGAGCTAGGCGTTGAGTTCTGTGCGAGATATTATTTATCCCATAGGCGGACCTCGCCCTCCAAGTTCAGAGGAAAAATGTAGCCTATGCAACCGAACCATACCTTACTCGAAACTCATGCGTTGTTTCCGCTGTAAACAACTATTCTGCAAAAGCTGCATAACCGAAGACCTTGTTGAAGGTAAATATTTGGTCTGCCTTAATTGCGCCAGAAGATTCGTCTCACCTAAAGGAACGTTCAAGGGCAAATACACTCCCCTCACCCTGTATCTGTCACGAAAAGCCAACTGGACAAGATGGGTTAAACTCCAGTTCTCTAGAATTGAAGGGATAATAGGCAAAGACCTTCCAGCATCCGCCCATCAAACTTCAGAATGGTGGAAGAACACTAATTCATCACACAGCAAAGCTTGGCGCAGCATAGGCTGGGAAGTAAAGGAAGTGAACTTGGAAGAGGGAACCGTGATTTTCACTCGCCCCGAAGTGTTGGCACCGGAAAAGAAACACAGGCGCAAGAGAGCCTCCGCCCTTGTTGCCCTTCCAGAGTATAAACCAAGAAAAACCAAGAAACCGTCATTGACTCGTATAGCCATCGCTCAAGCTAGACTTCAAAACATCTCCCGCAGAAAAGCCTCCATCCGGAAATATCGCGGAAAATTTCGTCCAAAATCAGCCTACGAAAAACGCCTCTGGAATTCAGAGGAGAAGCCCTAAGCTAACCAGAAGCTTAGTTTTGCGTTGACTACCCGAGTCACGAAGAGTTTCAACTCCATATACTTGCTCTTTTGGTCCGAAACAAGTAAAGCTATAAATCTAACTTTTCAAATTGCTGAGAGTACAAAAAGAATGTGATGTCATGGGGAAAATTAGGGTTGGCGTGGTTGGTGTAGGTAACTGTTTCGCTGGTCTCGCTCAAGGAATCGAATACTACAGGCGAAACAAAACTCAGAAACTGGGTTTGATGCATGAGAAGATTGGTGGCTACAGCATAGAAGATATAGACTTTGTTTCTGCCTTCGATGTAGGCGAAAACAAGGTAGGTAAGCCCCTAAGCGAAGCTGTTTTCTCAGATCCAAACTACGTTAAGTGGGTTGACAGCGTCTCCTGCTGCAACAACACCAAAGTGGGGGAGAGCCCCATCCTTGACGGCATAGGAATCTATGTTGCAAGCATGATTAATCCAATCAAACAGACAAAAAAACCGAAAGAACTTGAAAAAGAAGCTGTAGAAGAGATAGAACGCACAAAAACAAAGATATTGATTAATTACCTGCCTGTGGGAAGCCAAAAAGCCACAGAATTTTGGGCTAAAATCGCCCTTAAAACGGACTGCGCCTTCATCAACTGCATGCCTGTCTTCATTGCATCAGACAAGGTGTGGCTGAGAAAGTTTGAAGAGAAGGGACTTCCTGTTGTGGGAGATGACATCAAAGGCGTAATCGGAGCAACAATAACTCACAGAACTCTTGCCAAACTCTGCGTAGATCGAGGGGCAGTGATAGATAGAACATATCAGATTAACGTTGGCGGCAACACAGACTTCGCCAACATGCTTGAACGGGAGCGGTTGGAGAGCAAGAAAATATCGAAAACAGAAGCCGTACAAAGTTTGCTTCCGAAGAAGCGGCGCTTGGCTGATAAGGACATTTACATAGGACCAAGCGATTTCATCCCCTTCTTGGGAAACACCAAACTGGCTTTCATCCGAATAGAGGGAAGAATGTTCGCGAATGTGCCCTTCAACATGGAAGTCAGGTTAGATGTGGATGACAAAGCCAATTCTGGAGGAATAGCGGTAGACGCAATAAGATGTGCACAACTAGCTCTAGACAAAGGAGTAAGCGGCAACCTAACTTACGCTTCCGCTTATCTAATGAAACATCCCTTTGTACAAATAGGCGACGAAGAAGCCAGAACAAAACTAGACGAGTGGATTTCTGAACTGGAAAAATAGAAAGTTGTGCAACCATAATCGACCTCACCTGATTTCCTGCGGCATCTTAAGGAAAGAGATCGAAAAACTTGTAGAGGAAAAGTCGCTTTGCGTTCAACCATATTTCTTGGACGCGGGGCTCCATGTAGACTATACCGAGTTGGAGAAAGAACTGACATCCGCTATTGAAGAATGCTCAAAACACGGATCGAACGGAATAGTGATTGTTTACGGTGATCTATGCCATCCGAGAATCAAAAAGATAGTTGAAAAATTTAGCAACTCTGTGAAAGTCGATGCCTTGAACTGTATTGATTGTCTGCTTGGCGGTCATGGAAGACTTTTGCAAATTGATCCGAACAACGATCACTTCTATCTCTCTCCAGGATGGATGCCCTCCAACTTGGAAAAGAACGTAAATTTCCGTCAAGTCTTCGATTGGAGTCAAGAAGGAATAAAAAACCTGTTTAGAGACCTCAAGGGCGTTATTATACTTGATTCTCTCGGAAACTTGGACGAGTTCAAAAGTGACATAGAACAATTCACTTCTAATACCGGACTTCCAGTTAAAAATAAGCAAGAGGTAGGCATCCACGGACTCAAAGCTGTTATTCTTGAAGCTATAAGAAAACTTGACCTACAGCCTTGAAAACCGTTGAAGTTTACAACTAGAACATGCTCTGAATTAAGCATCTCTAATCTCTAGTTAAAAAATCATATCTACGTTGATGACTTCAAATTGTTAGGGAGTGCCTGCGGTATTTGAAGAGGCCAGGAAATAAGTAATATGTAGCTCCCTTTATAGCATAACCGAGAGACTTGGCGATATCATAACCGTCACTAACTCTGTTCCGGGTTCTCGTGAAAACTCCAGCCCCACGTTCATAAGAGATCCTTCCAAACCTCGACATCAACCTAGAAATTTTCTGATCTTCAGCTATTCCCAGCTCTGGGTCATAGGGTCCATGCCCGTTACAGGACATCCTGCAGGCAACATCATGTAACAAGGCTATGCTGCATCCGGGAACGCTAGCTCCAATTATCGCAATTCCACCTATTCTAACAGTCGGAAACTTCAGGGAAAGACGTGTCACAAAGTTTGCTCCCATGATTCCAAATCTTCTTCCTAGCTTAAGGCTGTCTCTTGGTCTCAAAGACGGAACGCTGGCGACGATATCCTTCCTTTTGAAGGCGGAATACATCACTTCGAAATAATTCTCATATTTGTCCAATTCAGAAAATAGGTAGGCATCGTCAATCTCGGTTCCCGTAGAAAAGAGTGAGTCAATATCATGAAAAACAATTATCTTCCCCTTTGCATGCTTAAATCCTAAATTCCTTCCTATGGCGGGAGAATCCCACCACGGATACTTGATTATTCCAGATTTCCAGAGTTTCTCCCTATACTCCTCGTATTCTTCCGGAGAAATTATTGTGGAGTCATAAATTTCGGGCAACTCCGCGTTTTCTCCTGCATCAACAACTAAAAATTCGATTGCGTTTTTCTTTCCTGTTTTTTCTTCAAAAACCTTCTTCGCTATCTCCCAGTTGTTGAAAGTCTCTTTGAGGGCTTCTGTATTTTTCTCGCCTCTTCCTGTTGTTATCACCGAGAAGACTGGGTGTGACATAACCTCTCTTAGAAGCATAATGGGTTTTTATCACTTTTGCTTAAATCTCTAAAAACTTTGGTTAACTATTTGCTGATACGATATGTCTTGGAAACATATTTTCCATAGGCTAACGCAGCAATGGCTGAAACCCACGCAGCCGCATTCTGACAGAAAACATATCTCCACAAGAGGTCCCCCCCGGTAAAGGACTGGGGTCTAGATGTTACAAGACCTTCAAAGGCATTTCTGAAACCTGGAGCTATGGCATGCAAGCCGCCGTCTATGGCTGATACTATTGGAGCTAAAGCTTTAGCTATCCCCTGCAATACCTCGATTGTTTTTAACACAAACCCATGTAAAGCCGAGTTTGCACTGTAAAGTTCAACCGCGAAATCGTTGAACAGATTAGGGTACACTAAAACATAAAGTATGATAATGGACAACAGAAAGATCGTCAAGACAGTTACCATGCTTTCAAAGGTTAATCTGCCAAAAGAGAGCCTCCGCTGCACAAATGAAACGCCGCGAGACCGCAGAAAGAAGCTGCCAATTTGACTGAAAAAGTTCTCAATAGCCCCAAAGATCCTTCGAAGGAAGTTTAATCGTGTTTTTCTCCTTCTTGGGCGCCTTCTACGGATTTGTGAAACCTTGGCTAGAGATTGTTTACGTGCCCCCATGGCTAAATATTTCGTAAGATATATCCAGCTTGAGACTAGGACCAGTACGACGCCAAGGGGAAGAAGATGAAAGAGAGGGCTGACAGTTACGGTGAAAAACTTGAATGAGAAAGCCTCCGTTAGTCCTGCAACCGTGAAAAATGAGACCATGAAGAACTCGGAAATAAGCGCTAAGGCAAGAAACAAGACTATTGTCAAGAGTCCCTTGGGTGCAGTCCACCTGAAAGTTAAGCGGTTCCTTTGTCCTTTAGACGTCATTATTAGTTCCCTCGGTGATACTATGTCTTCTCCACTTGACTTGCTTTAGGTATATTATTTAGGATAATAATCTTCTTATTTAATTTTGACTTGCTTTCGTTCACCCTGCAATATTGCTGCCCATTGGTCTTGCGTATTCTTATAATAATTGGATTTTGCTCTTCGCTGTGAACTGGTAATGAAAAGATGAATGTTAAGTATAAATTACGCATCCATAAGATTTTAAACGCTTTGAAGCGTAGGATTCATCCTAGAAGCGGTTGAGAGTGCCTCTTACGCCGCGGGTCAGAAAAGGAGACAACAAATGTCGAAAGTTTCGAAAAAAGAACTGCATGAGCTGTACAAAGATCATAAAGTGCAGCTTCTTATCAGCAAGTTTGTGAGCGAAGAGCTTGGTAAATTGAATCCGTTTTACGATCCGAAGCGTGGTTTTAGGTATCCGATTGTGGATGAGATTGTGGGGGGCTCCTCCAGCACAGAGCAATTTTTGCAGAAACTATTTGAGGGCGGCGTTCTGGAGAGGAAACTTCAAGACAAAATCATCTATTGTCCGTCTTGTAGTTCAGCGAACGTTTCTATTCATTACACCTGTCCTCACTGCAAATCTTTCGATGTCAAGAAGAGTGCCTTGATTGAGCACATTAAATGTGGGTATATTGACACTGAAGACCACTTTCAGGAAGAAGGCAAACTAGTTTGTCCTAGATGCCACAAAGAATTAACAAATCCTGATTTGGACTATCACAAAGCAGGAGTATGGTGTACCTGTAATCAATGTAGCAAGAGCTTTGACATTCCGGTTCCAGCCCACTTTTGCCGTGAATGCCATGAAGGATTCAGTTTTGATGAAGCCATTTACAAAGACGTGTACTCCTACAGTTTAACCTCAGATGCTAAACAAGAAGCGACGATTGGTTGGGTTCTGATCGCGCCTATGATGGAATTTTTGGATGGTCTCGGATTCGAAGTAGAGAGTCCTGGTTTCTTGAATGGAAAATCTGGGACCAGTCACATGTTTGACTTAACCGCCGTCTCTGCTGGGAAGAAACAAAACACAACCGCAATTGATCTTGCAACTTCCACGGAGGGTGTTGTATCTGAGCAGTCGGTAATCTCGATGTTTGCTAAGATTTTTGATGCTACACCAGACAAGGCGTGTCTTGTGGCGATTCCAAAGATGAATGAGAACGGGAAGAAATTGGCGGCACTTTACAAGATAGATCTGATTGAGGCCAAAGATCAGGATGCGGCACTAGAAGCATTGAAGGCTTGCGTAGCGAAATAAATCAACTTCCGGAATATACTGCAGTGTTTCCCCGTTCAGTCACAACTTTCACGGTGTAATTACCTGTTGGTAACCCGATGTCTGTGCGAAGGTAATTTTTGGTATCTGCAGAATTCACGAAAACATCTATGCCGTAATGTTGATGGTCTGTCGAGTTAATTATCCATAATGAGACCAGATGGAGGGTTAGGCCTCCGTCGTTTTTGAAGGTAAATCGAGTTCCGTCCACTTTTACTCTAACTCCCAGAAAATCTACATCAACAGATGTTTGGTCACTATCGGCACCCAAGTCCACAAATTTGACGTTTATTGTACCGTTGCTATGAACATAGCTTTGCCATACATTTGTGAGATTCACAGCATAGTAGTCCCACCCTGTTGTCGGCGTGTAGCCTTGGGTATAGTTGAAGCCGTAGTCACTGTAGGTGGAGGCTGTCCAGTTGTAGGCTTTCAGATACCATTTCTCTGCAGAGTGATCAGCCCTATACCTCAACTGTATCTCAACTGCTTGAATATCTTCCAACAGGTATGTGGACGTGTCTATTGTGAAAGCTCCGTTTATGTCAAGTTGATAATTTTCGGGGCTTAGTTCTATAAGGTCGGCTTTGAAGTCAAAGCTTGTGTCTGTTGTTTTCACTCCTTTAAGTTTCATCCTCCAGTGGCTTGTGGCGTTTCTGAAATGGGTAGGATTCTGCGTTATTGTTTGGCTTTGGGCCTCATCTGTATCTGCAGTGGCGCTTGACAGGTAATTTATGTAGCCGTCTCCGCTTGTTGGATAAGCCCCAAGGGTGAAATTATAAAGTTGCATTGTAACATTCACTGAACCCGTTGTCCATGCGCTGTCGATCATCCAAGTTAGCTGACTCCAATCTTCCATGTCGCTTGAACCCGTGAATTCAACCTCTGCAATGTATTCGCTGGACCAGACGTGTAGTAGCGTTGCATCAATGTCCCAGCTGTCTTGGGTGGCATCGCCTGTTTCTATTCCTCCTTTGAATCTGATCGTAAATGTTGAAGAGGCGAGGTATGAGGAGACTGACGCGTTGTTCCATCCGCTCGTGAGGTCTGTGAAAATGTTTTGCCATTCTGTGCCGGTCCAAACGTCTACCCGAAGGTTTTCAATAGGTGGGGCGCCAAAGGGAACATCGGAGGCGAAGGCGTAGCTTCCGGAACCTGAACCATCGTTGTTATCGGGTCCCACATCATCGAAATTGTTGTTTAGCTTGAAGTAGGACCTTAGGTTAGTTTCGGAGCCGGTGAGTTCGGTGTTGTAGTCGCTTTGTATCTCAGGTAAGTTTCGATCGGTATCCCAGTATCTCAGATCTTCTCCATGGCCATCTGTTGCATCTACGCCTCCTCTAGCGGCCATGAAATTGTTTTGTGTGACACCTAAAGTTGAAACTGTAGATGTCCAGGCGTTGTTGTAGGCGTCCTGTGCTGGAGAAGTGTCTTGGTCTCCAACGTATAGATACAGGTCGTCAGTGTTTTCGTCCCATACGATTGCAATGAAGTACCATTCTTCGGCTGTGAAGCTTGTGCTGCTTGTAAGAGAACTTGTACCTCCCCAGTCAAGAACCAGATTTGTGCCAGAAAATCTAGCTTCCATGTCAGTGTGTTGACCCCATGGTCTATCAGCAATTGTGTCCCATTGAATCCAGAATGATATAGTTCCTGTTGTGGAGCCCCAGTTAGGGGTTCCGTTACCGATTTGCATGTATCCACCTGTGGCATCCAGAGAATGCGAGTTACTTCCCGTGTTTACATAGATTGCTAGCCCCTCGTTAGTTTCATCGTAGTCAACGTTAGTCCATTGGACTTCTAAATCTAATTCGCAATTGGTTTGGTCTGTTTCCTTATTCACAGTCACCAAATCAACATAAGCATCATCGTTGGAATAGCTCGTAGTTGTATGCCATCGTATTTTGAAATCTGAGTTGAAATATTGGCTATCTGTAACTTCTACTTGATAGTAGAGCCATTGAGTGGATGATGTTGCTCCCAGATCATAAATTGTATCCCAAAAAAACCCATCATAATATTGAAGCACAAACTCGTTAGGCTCGCATCCTCCATCTCTGTACCAGAAGTCCACGTAAATCGCGTCTGCATCAGAACAATCTATATCGGGAGTAGTCAGGTCTCCAGAGCGTCCACTAGAGCCATCAAAATATGCTGAATAGGATCCATCGTAGGCCTGGCTGTCATCTTTATTCCAATAGCCAGTTTCAGTCCACCCGGCTGGAGGCCAAGTGCCTTCAAATGATTCTGCATCAATCAATGTAGTATTTCCCAAACCTCCACTGTTTCCCTCAGTCAACATATCGTAAACCGAGTTTGGGCCAGTCTGTTGTGCTGTGAAGTTTCTGTGGGTTCCTTTGTCAGCAGAGGAGTCTAAGTCAGACGTGTTGTTGTCTACGAAATCTGGCGTATCTGTTTCTGTGGAATAGCTTCTGAAACTCATGTAGGTACCGTCATCTAAAGTTAAATCTGAAACACTTCCTGAAACCCAGCTCGTTGAACCACCAAGACTATACACGGAAGGACTGTGAGGCAGAACTGAAGTTTCACTGAACCTCTCGAAAACCTCGTCAGCGGTTTGCGTATTCACATAAGTTCCATTTACGAGGATGCCTGTGTTCACTGTATATTCGCTTTGGGCTCCAAGCCAGGAAGAACTAGTGACTTGTTCAACATTGGTGATGCTGGCGTTCTCTTTTAGTTTCTCCCAGTCATGCTGGTTCATCTCATAACTCCACAAGACAATATTGGAGACTATTGCTAGAATGATCACTAGGCTAAGGGCAATAACTATTACGTTGCTGATGCCCCTTCGGTCCCTTTTAAGACGGCGACGTGTAATAGTCCACAACCTTTGTTCCCCTCCGGGTTACAACCTTAATCTCATAAACGGAGTCTGAACTCCAACTACAAGTGACGTTCAACCAACCATGCTTATCCTCTTCCAATTCAAGAGACGTAAACGATTGCGATACACGGTCAACATACACGGCAGCTATCTTGATAGAAACCTTGCCCACATTGCGAATGTACATTGAAACCTGATCTGTCGTAAACCAAACATCCTCAACAATGAGGCGTTCACCCATATTGTCGTGAAGATTATCTGTGATAACATAAGTAGCTGAAACAGCAATCGACATAGCAACAACAGCAAGAACCATCAATAAGAGATTGCTCAAGACAGGGGTTATTCCCCTCCTGTTCCGCAGTAGTTTTCTCACATTTTTCACCATTACACTACAAATTTGAAGGTCAGATATCCGCAAATCAAGAGAATAACACTGTGTTTTAGTCCGCCGCCAACTGTTCCCTCGCCCATTTTTCCAGCGACGAGACCTCCGAAGAAGGCTTGTATGGCACCCATGTGAAAGAAAATCTTTCTTGCTTCCTCAGGAGCCATCAGCTCAAACTGGCTTGTGGGGATATCCGCCATGTCAACAAAGAAAGATTTGAAGAGCATAATAATTGTGAAGAGGAAGACGAAGAACGCCACGTAGATAATCGCAAGATAAGGCCTAGTCTGAGTTTTACGCTCGGCATCAAATGTCAAAATTGTCTGCACAAATTTCTGCAGCGGATCAAAAACTTCTTCAACCTTTCCTCCTGACCTGTGAGCTTCGAGAATCAAGGGAATTGTTCGTCCTATAAGAGCGGTGTCAACACGCTGGCCAAAGGATTGAAGCGCCTCTTCGAAGGGCACTCCCCAGCTCATCTGGGCTACCATCTTCTTCAGTTCCTTGGTCAAAGGTCCATAATTCCTCTTAGATGCTTCCTCCAACGCCTGCGGCAAAGTCATCCCGGTTTTTTGAGCTTGAACTATGCTTCGAAAGAGGTCGGGAAGATGTTTGTCGATAGATCTCTTCCAACGATAATCTGCATAATCGAGGACAGCTGGAGGAAAAACGGTGATCACCACCGCTAATAGGAAATATTCATCGAAGAGAGGGCTATCCCTAAGGAAGAGGACAGCCGTTACGCATATTATTACCCCTAGAATACTCGAGACAATCCAAGCGATTTTCTTCTCAGACTTTCTAACTTTAGGCATAGTGTCATCTCTTCGGCGACATCATATCCAAGATTACCAGAAATATCATTGACCCAATCGGCAAGCCGATGTAGGTCAAAAGTTGCAATAATAGACGAGAGTCCAAAGGACCAAATCCCCCACTCCCCAGCATAGCCATAACCGCAAGCATTACTATGAAGATGAGGGATCCCGCAACCATCAGAGTGACGTAAAACTCCGCCAGAACTCCAAGAGTATCAGAGAAACGCTGCAGTGCAATCTGCTTTAATTTCATGTATTCTTGCGATCGGTCGCTGAGATATTTTTCCAAGTCTCCTCCTGAGTGGACAACGGCAATGAACCCTTCAAGCATCTCTTTAAACTTTTCAGAAGGCGTTCGCAGAGATGTATTTTCCAATGCTGAAATGGCGTTATAGCCGAAAAGCTCTATGTCCCGGACTATGGTTCTCGCCACGTTAGAGATTGCCAACGAGGCGTCAATTTGGGCTAAGGAACGCCATATAAAGTCCGGAGGCACACCGGCCCCAGCTAAAATCGACATATATCCTACAGTAAAAGGGAGCTCATCATCCAAGGCTCTCTTCAGACTGTCTGCCCGAGATTTTGGATAAGAATAGAAACCTATCACGGTTAAAGCTCCTGCAAATAAACTTGCTCCGGCTCCAAAGAGAAGCGATTGAAAAAGAGAAAATCCAAAGATGAAAAATAAAAGCGCTGGAACAACAATTATAAGCGAGACAGATACCAACAGGCTCGCAAGAATGGCCGCGCTGACGTACGCTTTGAAGTTAACTCTCATCCCTGACTTCTTTAGGCTCACGTCCAAATCTTTGAACAATGGCAAGAATCGGTTTGCTCCTCCTAAGATGCGATAAGCTCTTTTGAGCCCCCCTCCCTCTTTGTTTGAAGTCATGATTGTCCCAACCTAGCCTTTCGAAAGACGCGGATGGGATCAGCATAGTATTCTCTGATGACCGAAACGACATCGCTGTACTTACGAATCTCCTTTTTCACCATCCAGTCTAGTACCGTTTTTCTTCGATTAAGCTCCTCTAGAACCTCTTTTTCATCAAGTCCTTTGCGGTTCATTTTTTCATCCAAGATGTGGCTATGGCCAGAATATACGTAAGTATCATGTCTTGCATCCCACCGATACACTTCGTTGGTTAACAGTTCCCTTGTCTTGGGATCTAAACCAACGATCTCTGTTACTGTGCGAGTTCTTCGGGCGGGTTTTCCATTAACTTCGGTTCGCAACTGAACAGTTATAGCATCAATCATTGTTAGGAGAGGCCTCGGAATGTTCATTGGTTCTGATTCCAAACGGTGAATAACTGAACTTGCAGATTCGCCATGGATTGTTCCCATTCCTAGGTGACCTGTTGCCATGGCTTGGAAGAGGGTGTAAGCTTCTTCTCCCCGAACCTCGCCCACAAGTAGGTAATCTGGTCTCTGACGAACAGCTGCCTTCAAAAGATCAAAGAGCGTAACAGTTCTAGCACCTCTCTTATCGTGTCCGAACCCCATTCTTGCAACTGATGGAATCCAATTTTCGTGGGGCAAGTTTAACTCAGCAGTATCTTCTACACTGACTACCTTTAGTTCAGGTTTGATGAACATCGAAAAGCAGTTGAGTGCAGTTGTTTTTCCAGAGGCTACACCACCGGATACGAGAATTGATGCCCTGTTTTCTATTGCATACCAGAAGTATGCAGCCATATCAGATGAGAGAGTTCCGAAGGAGATCAGGTCAGAGATGGTGAGGGGGTCGGTACGGAAGCGCCGTATCGTAAAAGTTGAGCCTCTGCGGGTAATTTCGTCTCCGTAGGTCATTTGAACTCGGCTGCCGTCGGGTAGAGACGCGTCAACTATTGGCATTGCAAGGGAAATGTTCTTTTTCGACAAGTAAGCCAGTCTTACTATGAAGGAGTTTAGTTCTTCGCTGTTTTTGAAGAGAACGTTTGTTGGGAGAGATTCGTAGTTGCGGTGCCAAACGTAGATTGGTATATTAACTCCGTCTGCTGATATGTCTTCGATCAGAGGGTCTTTCATGAGAGGATCTATTTTCCCGTAGCCTAGGAAGTCCCGTATGATGAAGTACATTAGTTTGTCCACAGCTTCCTCGGCGATTTTGAGGCGGTAATCCTTGATGATTTCAAGAATCTTAGTTTTTAAATACTCTTCAGCCTTGTCTCGTGTTCCGATTTCTTTGAGGTTGACATTGATTTCTTCAACCAATATATCTTTGATTTCTTTGAGTTGATCTTCCTCTTCTTTGATGAGGGTGGGTTCGATCAGTTCATATTTTATTCGCTGGGTTTTTGGTTCAGTAACCACTGCCGCGTAGACGTAAGGCTCATGGATGGGGTATACCTCTCGGAAAACCGAGGCTTTTTTTTCAGGCGTAGATTCTGAGTTACCTTTCATTAGCCCTCACGTTTACTCCATTGTTTAGTTCTGCCGATAGGGAATTGGCTGATGGAGCCGTTTTCTGTCGTTTCCATGGCAAAAATATATTGTATAGTAAGACTTAATAAAATCTATGGAGTGAGAATCACTTATCTCTTGAACATCCCAACAAAAGCTAAGCCGCCCAAAAAGGGGACTCGAGCCTCATAATCTCTATAAACTCATTCAACACTCCAACTTCTTCAGGAGTCAAACGATCTTGAAACTTTGTCAACAAAACCTTTGCGTGAGCTTCAGGCACCCTAACATAAAAGACATCTCCCTCATGGATGTGGCGACCCACGACGGTTTTGTTCAACGAAACGGCTACCTGCAACCCAACATTAGCTTCTGATACCGCTTTTCCGCGGTCCTGAATCTGCAGAATCTCTCCAACGTTCCGCCCATCTTCCTTAACAAGAACATATTTTGGTTTGATTCGCCCCGCCAAAATTTCGACGCCAATAACTGCGGGTTTCGCTTTCCTGAAAACGTAACCTGGGAGAAACTTCACTTTGCCCGGTTTTACTAATCTGTCGAATTCTTCTCCAAGTCGGGTCTCCTCCTCTTTTTTCACCCACTGAAGGTATTCGTCGATTAGGTGGTAGATGATTTTGTGCTTAAAAATGGGAATATCGCGATTTCTTGCCTCCTCCTCGGCGTCTGGCAACACCTTAACATTGAAGGCTAAAATAACTCCATTAAGGGGTTCTCGCTCTTTAACCACGACAGCTTCAGTGACGTCACGTTTAGAGACATCCCCAACATCCGCCACCTTTATCTGAACATTGTTTCGTTTCAAACTCTCGGCAATCGCCTCAAGCGACCCTAAGGCGTCAGTTTTCAAAACAACGCCATCCACATCGGTGGCAATCTTGATTTTCTCAACCTCTTCAGAAACCAAATCCACATACTCTTCAAGACGAGTTCCAGAGGGAACAGCATACAAAGGCGCACCAGCCAAGGCTTCCTCAAGATTTGGCGCTGCAATCTTTATTCCAGCCGCAGCCGAAACAGAATCAACCGAGGAAAATTTGTCTCGAGGGTCTCTTATCTCATCCAATGGCTTAGGCAGGAGGATTGCGCGAATGTTGGTTGCAATCGGTTTTTCTTTGGCGCCAACCACTATTAGGTCGCCCTTTTGAAGTATGCCGTCGTAAATAATCACGTTGATAGTAATACCTAGACCTGGTTCCTCTTTAACTTCCAATACGGTTCCCTTCGCCGGTCCCTCTGTTGTCTTGAGTCTGGATTGCAGATACTGCTGGGTCAGGCCCACGAGAACAGCTAAGAGTTCGGGTATGCCCTCTCCGGTTTTGGCGCTTGTGGGGACGATGGCGATTGTTTTGGTGAAATCTGTTACGTTGTCGAACCGGTCGGCTCTGAAGCCCACTCTGGAAAAAGTTCCCATAATCCTGTATAGATGTTCATCTAGCTCTTGACGAACGAAGGGATCTTGGTCTCGATAAGCGGCTGAAAAAGTTGTCCCAGAGTTGGATTTCCATCCGGGTACGCGATCAATTTTGTTTGCCGCCACAAGGAAGGGAGTTTTTCTCTCTTTCAGAATATCAATACACTCATAAGTCTGAGCTTCAAATCCTCTGAGAACGTCAACTACAAGAATCGCAATATCTGCTGCTGCACCCCCTCTCTTTCTCAAGTTGGCGAAGGCTTCGTGACCTGGTGTATCGATGACAAGCAGTCCTGGAATTTCCACGTTCGTTTTTAATCCTTTCAGCAGGGGTCCACAGATTTTGGTGAGGGTCTTTACGGGAAAGAAACTTGCGCCGATGTGTTGGGTGATGCCTCCGACTTCGCGGGCTTGAACCGTGCTTTTTCTGATCTTATCGAGAAGCAGAGTCTTTCCAGTGTCTATGTGACCTAGGACAGAGACGATGGGTTGTCTTATGGGCATGGGTCTTTCTCCTCGGTAATTGGGTAAACGGCGGCTTTTAGGTTCTACCCTGATTTATGGACAAAGAGAATAAAGGCCTGCTGGCACAGATTAATTTTCTGAAATTAACTGAGCCTCAAGATGTTTTTCGCATTGAGAGATTATTTTGTCAATTTCTTCGATGTTGTAATGGGCGTCAACATCGACTAGTAATCCCTTTTTTCGGAGATAGTCAATAACTGGCTTTGTTTTTTCCCGGTACACCACTAACCTGTTCTTGATGATTTGCGGCTTCTCATCTGAGCGTTGGATAAGTTTTCCCCTGCAACGATCGCATACTCCCTCAACCTTTGGAGGCACATTCTTTATGTGGTATATGGCTCCGCATTTACTGCAAGTTCTTCGTCCACCAATTCTGGACATTATAACCTCGTCAGGAGCAACAAAATTCAATGCAACATCAATTTTCTTGAATTTTCCCATGGCTTCTGCTTGAGCAACCGTTCTAGGATAACCGTCAAGGAGAAAACCCCCTTTACAGTCATCCTCTTGGAGTCTATTCTTCACTAATTCGATAACTATTTCATCTGGAACAAGGTCACCGCTGGATACGTAATTTTTTATCCTTTTTCCTAGTTCAGTTTCATCTTTTATTGCTCTGCGGAACAGGTCTCCCACCGAGATTTTTGGGATATTGTATTTGTGTGAAAGAAATTCAGCGTAGGTTCCCTTGCCTACCCCCGGGGCACCGAGTATAACGATATTCATGATTTCACCAACTCTTCATGGATCTGGAGATGTATTTCGTCGGTTAGGCTTTTCCTTTCTCTTCCTTTCCGAAATAGTTTGTCCACCTAATCTTTCGAGAGTCGCGCTTTAAGTTGAGGGAACTTTTTCTGCACTTGCTGGAGCAGAAATACAGAATGGTCCCGTCGTTCCTGACGTACATCATGCCGGTGCCTGATGAAAACTCGTCTCCGCAAAAAGAACAGTTTCTGGACTTTGGCACTGGCTATCCTCCTTATCTTCTGAGTTTTTTTGCTTCCCGTTCAGTCTCCCGTAGAACGAGAATATCGTTGGTCCGCACCGGACCTTTCACGTTCCTTGTTATGATACGCCCTTTGTCTCCTCCTTCGAGGACTCGGACCCTAACTTGGGTAATCTCCCCAGTGAGTCCTGTTCGACCAACGACTTGAATAACTTCGGCAGGAACTAGCTCATCTTCTGCCTCTTTCTTGCTCATTCACTAGAGCCCTTCTTTTTCAGTTCCTCAATTCGGCTGGAGATTTCCTTTATCAGAGACACTGCTTCGCCAACCCCACTGATGGCGGCTGAAGCCGAGGGGACATCTATCCCTGAGGAAACGCCGAGTTTTTCTTTGCTGGGTACAAATATGTAGGGAATTTTGCGTTCCTCGCAGAGGAGAGGGAGATGAGCCACAACTTCTGGGGGATCCACGTCTTCTGCTATAACTACGAGTTTTGCTTGTCCCCTTTCTACAGCTTTTGTTGTTTCGTTTGTGCCTATTCTAACAGACCCGGTTCGATTGGCTATTTGCAGGGCTTCATAGGCTGCATCTGCCACCTCGTTGGGAACCTCAAATTTTGCGTAAAATGGTTTTGACATACGCCTCACCCTTTTTTTAAGTGCAGAGTTTATCAGCGAAAGGGTTTATGAATGTTTCGACCTGAAAGCCTTCACCATGAACATCTGCACGCAAGTTTTCCCTTTGTAGCACATAATTAGTGCTCTCACCATAGCCTGTACCACGCCACCCTGGAAAGATCGAATTTTGGATATCTCATTATGAGATGTGTAGATATGGGATTTACGCGTGCAGAGCAGGCTTCATCTCGGTGAGAGCAATCACGGATACAGTTCAAATCAGTAATAAATCTTATGAAGCCAAAAACTCAATTAATTGTTCCACAAAACATCCTATTTTTTGTATGTCCTAACTAAGCTTATGCGAAATGTAACATGAGCATTGACAAAATACAATTTCGAAAATTAGAAGATTTAAATAGAAATGATTAAGTTGTGCGTTTGGTTGGATAAAAGGGTGGGTAGAAGGATGGATGTGGAAAAGGCTAAGCCTCTTGTTGAAGAATTCATTCGCAGTTACCTTAGGGAGAATGAATGTGTCTATCCTAGCGATGTTGCTGACGAACTCGGACTTGAATACGACCTAGTTAGGCAAGTATTTGCGGTCCTAGAGAAAGAAGAAAAACTCTGTAAGCAGTGTGAATAACATGTCAAAAACATTCTTGAAATACTACGACAACGAAAGCGACGCCATTAGAGGTAAAAGAATCGTCATTGAAGCACGCAAGTTTGGGAAACTAAGAGTTTTTGGAGATAGAACTTCACGCCATAAAGGCCAAAGATTAACGGCAGACAACGCAATCGCATGGATAGAACGAGGCTACGTTGCAGGCAAAAAACTCTAATGATGTATTTTGGAGTTAAACTAACCCTCTTTGAGTGTTTCTTGGGCTAGGCGTTGCTGTAGCTACCTAAATCAATAAATCTATTTCTTGAACTAACTTCTATGTGGCGGTGATGTAGTTGGACCTATTGAACATTTACCTGCTAAACCTCGTAGTTACCCTTGCCATGTTCATTGTGCTGGTATTCCGAGCATGGGTAGAACACAAAAACTACAGACTAATGTGGAAAGAACTGGAGTGGAGAAGAACCTGCGAAAACGTGGGAAAGATTCTGAAAGCCGAAAAGAATCTCTTCACCAAAGTTGAGGGCGGTGAAGAACTCTACGAAATGCTTCGTGAACTGTTTCAATGCAAAGAAGAATAAAATCCCCCATCATTCCTCTAAGGACGCACACTCTACCCTAACTACTCTGCTCTATTAGTCTCCAAATATGACGGCTGGCGTTGTGTGTAGTTTTGTGTAAAAAAAGGAGGAGAGGGGGTGAATTGGGTTGTTACTCTCTTTGAACGGCTGCCCCGAGTACTACGGCGCTAGATAATAGTGCGGCAGAAAATACAGCCCAGTTGGCTTCGAGACCCTCCAAGCCAATCAAAGAAGCGCCGGTCTTCACTATCAATAGAAATATCATGAAAAACACTAGCCCCAGTAGGATGAAAACTACTGCCGAGAGTACTGCAAACATGGTTGCCCTGGCAATCCCTTTCACTTGTTGAGCCATTTCTCTTTCCCTTCCGTTTTGTTATTGGTTTCAATTTTTATATAACAATTGCCATAGGTTAAGCGCACAGAATGTATGTTTTGAGAAGAATCGCGGGTTCTCGTGTTCTAGGGTTCAAGCTTTGGAGCTTTTAGGTAGATGTGAAGTTGTCCCTTTTTGACTTTCAGCTTTATCGTTTTGCCTATGCTATCTAACGCAGATATTGCGAGTAAGTTTATTATTCCGCCTTTTCTAGTGCCCAAGGCTAGTTCAGCAGCGTCCTTAGAGAGTTCAACTTCAAGGTGAGTGATCTTCATTTTGCTTGGGTCTATTATGATTTCTTTCACTTCGCCCACGGTCAGATCTTCGCACATGACTTTCTTGTCGAGAATTTTCCTGCTTTTAATCGACACCTAAATCACCAATTATTACGTATTATACTCTGAAATGTATAAAATTTGTGACATACACTACCAACTTAGTGGTTGACAAGTACTGACTTCTCCTGTGTCAGCCCACAATCCAATTGCAAGTCGGTCAACCCGGTCAGGGTAAACTCTATCAAGATATATAGTAACGTACCAATAAGGTACTAATGCTAATGGTTCTTCTCTAGAATGTGGATACAACTCTGCTAATACAGGCTCTGAAAGTAACGTGAAATTATTTATTTCTACGCCGTTTACTGTCCACGAGTAATTCGTTGCGTAATCCATTGCAATGTTTATGGCTTCTTCCCTTGATACATTTACTTCCGTACTACCCACATTGAAAAGAGACCAGTCATCACTGAGTATCTCCAAAAACCCATAATCATCAAAGCTTAAGACTACACTTTTTGCTTGAAAGTCAATATTATTGGACGTGCATACCCACTGGATTTTCACTTTTTTTCCTTCAGTGGACATTATAAGTTTCACGTTGCCCGATGTTGTTTCAAAGTCATCGATTTCATTAGTCGTCTCCAACATGTTTCTCATCACTTCCAAATGTGAGGCTCCAGAATATTCTTGGTACCTCTCAAGAAGAGCCTTAGCTGCATCAAGGATATTGGTAGGCTGTAATTGAGAGTAAAATGGTGCACCTTCAAGCACGTATAGATAGTACCGAGACAGAGTACTGTTTCTAAATCTAAGAGTCACATCCACCTTGCTACCCTCACAGTTGAGGGTGTATTTCAAAATCTCCTCAACGATGCCACCCAAATCAGAACGATACTCTATGGTGCTACTTGCTAGTGCTGCAGAATATCTTGTCATATCAAGATGAATTACATCTTGCAGAAAGGTCAACACCTTGGCTGGGGACATACCCCAAGATAATAATCGTTCATTGTCTGCCGATACTTGTTCAAACTCTGTTTCCAGTAGCTCATAATCCGTGGAGATTTGCTGATAATCTGAGGATAACTTGTTTAACGCCATATATTGCGCATAAGATACTCCTGCTAAAATGACAACCCCAATCATTAGAACCGCAAAAAAGGATTTCCACTTGATGGATAATGATAATAGGTTTTTTGGCTGGGTGTCAGGCGTCTCTTCCACTCCCCTCATCGTTAGCACAGCCGCTTCTCCGAAAGTGGAGAGCTTGTATCTTCCATCATCCATTTTCGTTACTAGTTCTCCGAGGTTTTCAAGGTGATAGGTTAAATGGGAGCTGGAGATTCCAAGCGCCTCTAGGATTCCTGAGAAGTTACTTGGTTTCTTTGAAAGCATTCTAAGAATCTTACGTCGGGCTGGATGCTTCAAAGATGAAAACATAATCGAATATGGTTCTTCCCCTATTTCTGACATTAGATTAACTCCCCAACCATACTATAGCAAAACGATGTAAGTAAATCTTTTTAGTCAAGAAACCTTGACTAAACTGTGTAGAACGTATCAGTCAATAGTCAAGAAACCTTGACAAAAAATCTTTTATGCCATGTTCAACTTAAAGTGAATCGTTAGGGTCTCCAACATGAAGAAATTCGTATTTATCCCATCTTTGGTCGTGCTATCGCCTTTCTTAGGTTTCTTAGGGTCAAGTTTACCGATGGAACATAATTATGCACTGTTTGCTGTAGCAGTAGCTGTAGTTGGAGCAGCCCTTCTGGGCTATTTCGGAAAAATCAAGGTGTGAGGAAGTAACATGAAAGCGAACGAGCGAACTGTGAGGAACAGACCTCTTTTGTACATGATGACTTGGAGATGTACGAGAGCCTGTAACTATAACTGCTTGTACTGCAGCTTTGCTTCCAACCCCAACGCCGTGAATGAGATTGACACAGAAGGGGGAAAACGCATAGTTGACGACCTCTACGAGATGGGAGCAAAATGGTTCGGACTAAGTGGTGGAGAGCCTCTTTTACGGAAAGACATTTTCGAGATTATAGCTCACGCCAAGAGCCTTGGTATGAACGTGAGCCTCATAACAAATGGCTATTATGTTAAGGGAGACATACTTGACAATTTGATTAGAAACGAAGTCATGACCGCTGTAAGCGTTGATGGAAAGGAAGAAACAAACGACCTTACACGCGGCAAAGGCTCCTATGCTACGGCTCTTAAAGCTATTAAGAGGCTGTCGAAGGCTGGAATTTTCGATTGCATTGTAACGACCCTCAACAAACTCAATTACAGAGAGGTGGGTCATATAGCCCAGCTGGGGGAAGAGTATAATGCCACCCGTGTAGTTTATCACAATTATATTCCAGTTGGTAGAGCCCAGGAGCATCTGGATTTGGCTCCGTCACCCCAGCAATATGAGTGGGTTTGGAACCAAATCTACGACCTCATGCAGGAATACAAAGGAAAAATCGGCATCAACGTGTATTGTCCCTTCTTTGCTCGCATCGCAAAAGAACGAGGAATGCCCGACTTCGACTATTGGTTCAACAACGTTTTCCTTGGTCAATGCTTCATGGGCGGCAGATACATGGGTCTCCTCGAAAACGGGGACATCAGACCCTGCGGCTTCAACGAAGGCTACAGACTGGGAAACATCCGGAACAAATCTATGAAGGAAATCTGGACTGAAATGCAAAACTCAGAGTTGCATCGTAAGCTCAGAGATCGCAGTAACTTGAATGGAAAATGTGGTGTATGCGAGTACCGGGAAATTTGTGGTGGTTGCAGAACCCGAGCGGAAATCTATACTGGGGATCTTTTCGCTTCTGATCCAGCATGCGCATATATTCCTAAACTGCTGCGTGAAACGCGCGGACCTGACCTTGAAAAAGTCATTTACAGCAAAAGGGAATTTGGGTTACCCCTTTAAAGGGGGAGGGTGTAAGCTTGTACCCCGCTGCTTTTCATATTTGTGACTTTGCCGACTAGAATTGCGAGAATTGTTTCTCATCCCGATGGTGTTGGCAGTAAAATGGCGTCTTACCCTTTCTAAACTGAATTAACTTATTAACCCTAATTTTTTAAACTATACCCTAGTATAAGCTGTTGATGGTGAGTTATGTATGCCGAGGCAGCGAAGAAAATCGGGTCTAAGGGTTCTCAAGGCTGCGTCATCCTCCTTGCGTATGCAGCTTCTTCTCATTCTTGTAGACAAGGGACCTCAGTCCTACACTGACCTCATGAAGATTCTGAAGCTCAATCCAAGCAGAGACGCAGGAAGGTTCGCCTATCACCTCAAATACCTCCTCAAAGCCGACCTTATAGAACCTGACGTAGACAACAAGGAATACCGCATAACTGACCTCGGCAAAACCATGATCAGTTTCACAGAGGACATCCAGCAACAGTTTTTCCAAAGAAAAAAGATTCTCGTTCGAACCTCCCGCCTAGCCATGGAAGAATTTGACAGAAACAAGATTGTTGAATCCTTGGTAAAGGAGGCAAACGTCCCCATATCCCAAGCTCAGAAAATCGCTAGAGAAACCGAAAAACGCCTCTTAGAGTTTAAGACAAAATACTTGACAGCTCCTCTAATACGGGAAATTGTCAACGCCATCCTCATAGAAAAAGGCCTAGAAGAATACCGCCACAAACTCACACGCCTCGGACTCCCAGTCTTCGACGTAAATCAACTGATAACGTCAACTGGCACCACATCCCAGAGCGTGGGAGCGATTCACCAAGCGGCTGCTGACGCCGTCATGGAAGAGTACACCCTCCTCAACGTTCTTCCAAGAGATATTGCCGACGCCCACCTTTCTGGAGGTCTCCACCTCAAAAATCTCGGAACCTGGGTTTTGAAACCTGACCAATTCATGCATGACCTACGCTTTTTCCTTCAAGGGGGATTGAGCCGTGGAGGACTGAACCTTCAGGAGCCATCTTATTTTCCGCCCAAAAGCCTAGAAAGCGCGCTACTAACAGCTTCCAACATTCTGAAAATCGCTGCCAGAGAAGTCTCTGGAGAACAGGCTCTGGACTTCTTCAACATCTTTTTAGCCCCCTTCACTCAAGGTCTTTCAGAAGAAAGAATTAGCGACGGGCTACGCCTCTTTGTCTCAAACTTGAATCAACCCCTCTCAGAGGGAGGTTCAGTGGGAGCTTCCTTGGGTCTAGAATTTCTCGTCCCTGACTTCCTGAAAGAGGAGGAAGCCATTGGACCTGAAGGAAAAAATGTAGGATGTTACGGAGATTTTGTTGAGGAAAGCCGCCGCCTAGCCTCCATTCTTCTCAAGGTCATTTCTGAAGATGACATGCATAAACCAGTTTTCAATCCACGTTTGGTAATAAAGATACGCCCTGAAGTCCTCGAAGACAGGGAATGCACCTCTCTTCTCTTCGAGTCTCATAAACTTGCGGCTGAAACAGGTCTTCCCTACTTCGCTAACCTCTGTCCAAAGGAACAGATGAGGGCATCTTATACTTCAACTGGTTTCAGGCTAGCGTCTGAATGGAGAGGAGACTGGGAACTGGATACCCTGCAGACAGGTAGCGTGGACAGCGCGATAGTGAACTTGCCGAGGGTCATGTATGAAGCAGAGGGCAGAGAAACCAACTTTTTCCGCCTATTAGACGAGCAACTGGAAATGGCTTTACGGGCCTTGGAGATAAAATATCGAACCATCAAACAACGGGCAAGGGAACATCTTCTCCCATTCCTGATGCAGAAGACTGACGGAGACCAATACTTCAGAATCAAAAACTCCGTCCGCCTCGTCAGCTTCGTAGGCTTGAACGAAACCATCCAAGCGTTCTTCGGGAAACCCTTACGGCAAGATGGCGAGACCCTCGATTTTGCCAAGAAAATAGTTACTTATCTTTCCAGTGACATTAAGAAGTATTCAAGGAAGCCTGAGACCCGAGCGTCCCTAGCTATGATGCCTGCCGCCGATGCCGCGAAAAGACTGGCAGAACTTGATGCGGAAAAATATGGGTGGGCAAAGGTTCGTGCCCAAGGCACAAGAGAAAAACCTTTCTACACTGACTTGGTTGCCCTGCCGTTAGGAGTCGACGTTTCCTGGAAAGAACGGTTAAGGGTTGAGGAGAAATTCCACAGGTTGACTTCGGGAGGTCACTTAGCCGTTTTGCCGCTCGTTGACTCTGAGCAAGAGCCGGATGAATTGGTTTCGTTCACCAAAGGTGTCGCTGGAACTTACGGGGTTGGGCTCTACGTTTTCAATCGGAATATTGCCTATTGTGCGAGTTGCCAGAAGACTTTCATTGGGAAATTGGCGAGGTGCCCGTCATGTGGATCCGTTAATATGCTCCAGTCCTTCAGTCGTATATAAGCAAAACACTCATTTTAGTCAATAGAGTTTCCTAGATTCCGCCGTCCTATCTTAACGGTGCGATATCTAGGTGTCAATCAGACTTGCTGCTTATACAGAATTTTATACTGTTTACACTAAAAAACTTAATAAACAAAGCTATACCTAAGATGTTATCTCGCCAGTAAAGAGGTAATTCTCATGGGCTTTTCAAACGATTTCGGTGGCACCCCTGCGCATCCTTCAGCCAACGGCATAGTGGTCTACACAACCACTGGCTGCACCAGATGTGACATGCTGAAAAAATGGTTAAAAAATAAAGATGCAAATTTTGAGGAAAAAAATCTGGAAGATTCTGAAGTTATGGCTGATCTAGTTATGAGAAACTTCGTGGTATTGGCGGCGCCAGCCGTAGAGCTTGAAGGAACTGTTTATACAGAGAACCAAATCTTCGAGAGCAACGGCTTGATTAACCCCCATTTCTCAAAACTTTTCGAGGGCATGTAAATGACTGAAGTGATTCAAAAACTTCGACCCGCTGTTAGGAAAACCGACGGCTTCATGGTACCGTGGGATCGAGGGGAAATCGTGGAACAGCTCCTAACAGAGACGAAACTAGCTGAGGAATTCTATGAAACAAGGTCCATAAGCAAAGAAGAGGCTGAAGAGATAGCCTTTGAGGTGGAACGGAAGGTCTTTGACCTACAGCTTAAGTTCATCAGCGGACCCCTCATACGAGAACTGGTGAACAATGTCCTTCTCGCAAAGTCCAGAGAGAAACCCGAATTTGCTCTCTACAGAAACATTTTGACTAGGGTAGGCGCGCCCGTCTATAACGCCTATCTGATGGACATGGGAAAGGGTTTCAAGGCAAAGGAAAACGCGAATCTTCAACCTAATCCTGAGACCGCCCATAAGAGGAAGGCTGACTGGGTTTCGGGAGAAGAATACCTGCTGTTGATGCCTCCGAAGATCGCTGACGCGCATCTGTCCGGAGACCTCCACATCCATGACTTGGAGTATTTCGGAACGAGACCTTTCTGCCAGGATTGGGACCTCCGCTACTTCTTCTATTACGGGTTGATGCCGGATGGAATCGGCACGAGAACAAGCATTGCTGGGCCGGCTAAGCATGCGGAGGTGGCGATTCTGCACACTGCTAAGATTCTGGCTTCTGCTCAGACAAACTTTGCTGGTGGCGAGGGTTTCTATAACTTTCTGGTCTTCCTAGCTCCTTATGTTAGGGGTGTAAGTTACGAGCGGATTAAGCAACTTATGCAGATGATGTTCTTTGAGTATACTCAGGCTTATGTAGCCAGAGGTGGGCAGCTGGTCTTCAGTAACATTCAGGTGCAGCCTGGGGTTCCTGAGCTGTGGAGAAACGTTCCTGTGGTGATGCACGGACATGTTGGACCGGACGTTTACGGCGATTACGAGGATGAAGTTCGTCTCATGTTTCGCGCTCTTTATGATGTGGCTTATCAGGGTGACTATTGGGGAAAGCCCTTCAACTTTCCGAAACTTGAGAACTCTTTGAGTCCAGAGTTTTTCAAGCCAGAATATGACGATGTGTGGCTTGACGTTCACAAGGTTGTAGCCAAGTTTGGGCTGCCTTACTTTGATAATCTGATGCCGGCTTACAGGGGCTACGGTAAAGGGGTTTCCTGTTATCAGTGCTGTGCCTACTGTTTTGTTGAAACTCCGGAAGACAGCGAGGACTTTGAGGATAAGCTCTACTTCAACAACGGAAAGCATTTCACCATGGGAAGCTGGCAGGTTACGAGTCTGAATCTTCCAAGGATAGCTTACAGAGCCAATGGAAATGACGAGAAGCTCTTTGAGGAGAGCCGCAGGCTGATGGACTTAGCTCTTGAAGTGTTCATAGCCAAGAAGAAATGGATGAACCTTGTTCTGAAGCATAATCGGATACCCTTCGCTACCCAACGTCCCTTGGATCCTCGTACTGGCGAGAAGGGAACTCAGGCTGTGGACTTTGATCAACTGACCTTTACGATAGGTCTTGTGGGAGGAAACGAGATGGCTCAGCATCACACCGGCTACCAACTGCACGAAAACTCGGAAGCAGTTAAGATTCTGGTTAAGCTGATTCTTGAGATGCAGAAATATAAGAAGGTGCTGGAGGAGCGAAGCGGCTACAAGATTGCGTTAGCTAGGACGCCGGCTGAGTCCACAGCCCAGAGATTCGCAATTGCTGATCTCCTTACGAACGGTTATCGAGACAATGCGGAGAAGCTTGTTAAGGGAAATGTGGAGCAAGCCAAGTTTCTCCTTGCTGAAAGAAAGAAGGATGTTCCTGTCTATTACAGCAATGGGACGCATGCTTATGTAGGCGCTAAGATGGGGTTGTTTGACCGGATGAACCTTGAGCAGAAGTTCTTCCCCCTCTTGAATGGTGGAAACATGTTACATATCTGGCTGGGAGATGCTTCTCCGGATCCTGAAGCTCTCTATAAACTGACCAAGAGGATCACCACTAAGAGCAACATAGGTTACTACGCATACACTAAGGACTTAACCGTCTGCAGCGACTGTGGAAAAGTCACTTCGCCCATACGTGAACAGTGTCCCCACTGCGGCTCCACCCAAGTAGAATGGTGGTCCAGAGTAACAGGCTACTATCAAGCAGTGAGCGGATGGAACAAAGGCAAAAGACAAGAACTAATAGACAGATACAGAACCGGACTGTAAAAGCCTTCGCAAATGTTACGGGAACACAGAACAATCTCTAAATCTGCCTTTTTTCAGTCCTTGTACAGTAAATTTAAAATAGCGGCTGTGTGAATCATTGCGCAGAATTACATAATCTCATTTGGAGTGTCAAAACACAAAAATGGCAAAGGCCAGAAATAACGGAACCTGTAAGGGTTCATCCCCTGGGTTGTCGGATTTACGACCAAACGGCTGGAGTGACAATCGTGAACGCCAACTGAAACTTAAACGGCAGTCATGGCAGGTTATGGTTGGCAACACAATATTTCTTGAAGCAAGAAACTTGGTTCCTATTCTGGGTTGTGAACGTGTCTATCTGAAGTTTGAGGGCAGCAATCCTACTGGAACGCAGAAAGACCGCATAGCCATGATACTTGCTGATCAGGCAGTCACCTCAGGGCTAGAAGGAATTACAACCGCAACCTGCGGCAACTTTGGTGTGGCTGTCGCCTACGCTGCACGCCATTATGATTTGGCTGCCCACATCTATATCCCCAAGAAATATGATGTGCCAAAGGATAGGCTGAAACGTATGGAAAATTTTGGGGCAAAAGTTCACTTTGTGGACGGTTACTATGAGGATACAGTGGCTTACTCTTCACAGCAGGCAATAGAGCACCATTGGTTTGACGCCAATCCTGGAGTAAACGAGGTCCCCGAATTGTCATTAGCTGCCTATGGAGAAATTTCGATTGAGATTTACCGCGATTTAAGGCGGGTTCCCAACTATATTTTCTGTCCTGTTGGAAACGGCACTTCTCTTGCAGGCATCTACGCGGGCTTCAAAAAACTGTACCTGTCAGGTAAGACCATGACAGTTCCGAAGATGGTTGCTACCAGCACACGGCGAGGCAATCCCATCATAAAGTCCTTTAAAGAAAATAACCGAACAATAGTTGATTTAAACCCTGAAGAAATCAAAGAGAGCAAAGTCAATGAGCCGCTAACTAACTGGCATGCATTCAATGGACAACTTGCCTTAGACGCAATTTATGAATCTGGAGGCTTCGCAGAATATGCTTCAGACACAAAAATGATGGAGTTCTCAAAGCTGGTTCGCTCAGAAGAGGGTCTAAGTGTTCTTCCCGCAGCCGCTAGCACCCTCGCTGTCATGCAAACTCTCGGCAGAAACGGTTTCATCGTAAAAGGAACATTCGTGGCAATCCTGACTGGAAGAGACTTCGACTAAATCCTTCCCAAACAGTCCCGCATTTGGGACTACAGCATTCTTTTCACGGTTACATCGTTTTCGGAAATGGAGACTGTCTCAAATCCATGTTTTGCATAGAAGTGTTGCAGAGGAATTCCTTTCTCGTCCTTTAATTCAGTGTCCAAAACTATTGCCTGATACTGTTTTGTTTTTGCCCAGCGAATCAGAAACTCCATGACAACGTCTCCGATGCCTTCGCCTCTGCGTCTGACAACGAAAGTGTCCAAATAGAATGATTTTGCCTGTTCGTCTGGAATCGAGTAGCCAAGAAGAAAAATTTGGGGCTCACTATCCACTATGATAAACCAGAAAACCAGCTCTGGTTTTTCAAGATTCTTCGTTAATTCTTCAAAGGAATACTGTAACTCCCGCCTGAAGCCCGCTTCTTCCATGCTGTGAAACCATGAGAAGTAATGTCTGTTCCATTCTGTTGGAAAAACTATGTTCATTTCTCCCTTGAATATCTTGGCTAGTTCGCGTAAGAGCTGCTGCCAAAGAGGATTATCTTTTTCTGGTTGGAGTATCGGTTTTGTTTTGCTCACAGTTTCTTTTCTCCCCCAATGCTATTCATTGACTAGCTTGATTTATGAATGTTTTATAGTTTGAGACCATAGCGGCTGCATGCAGATTCGAGAAGCCTGCAGACAAGCTCATCGTAGGTGTAGCCAGATTTCATTGTCATATAAGGATAGAATGACAGATCGTTTTCTTCTGTATCGAAATCCATGCCTGGCAGAGGATTAATTTCCAAGAAAAACAGTTTCCCTTCACTGTCCATACGGAAGTCTATTCTAGCAAAATCTTTAGTTTCCAACGCATACCAGATGTCCACTGAAAGCCGCTCAAGTGTGTTCTTCAGTTTTTCTGGGATTTGTGCAGGACAAATATAGTGGTCCAACGAGTCTAGGACAGTTTTTGCTCGTTGCCCAAACACGCCACCTACTTCAGGGAACTTGGAGAAATCGATCTCCAGAATCGAAAGAGCCTCTGGGTCTTCGCCTGCCCGTCCTAGTAGTCCAGTGCTGAATTCTCTGCCCTCAATGAACTGCTCAACTAGTATCGGCTGTTGATACTCTCTGAGCATCTGCCTTAGTCTTGTGTGTAGCTGTGCTTTGTTGTGTACCAGGTTTTCTTCGGTGATTCCGATCGAGGACCCTTCTTCGTTGGGCTTCAGGAAGTAAGGGAAGCCCTCGTTGATTTTCTCTGCCTCTTGGAGGTTTTGGCATACACAAAATTTTGGCGTCGAAATTCCATGATAAAGGAGAATCTTTTTTGTCCATGCTTTGTTGAGGCAAATCGCAGTGGTCAGCACATTCGAGCCAACATAGGGTATGTTCAGCATTTCAAGTATGGCGGGCACATGCGATTCGCGGCTGTCCCCTCTTAGCCCCTCTGCTCGGTTAAAGACAATGTCTGGTTTTGCCTTTTTGATGTTTTCGGCAAAGTTTTCGTCAGCTTCAACAAAGACGTACTCGTGTCCAGTGGCTTCGATGCCATGTTTTATGAGTTCAATAGTGTGCGGGGGATCGTACTCGACCTCGAATTCGGTTTCTGCGTGGCGCGTATTCAGAACTAATGCTATCCGCATAAAGGATTATCCCGCCTGAAAAATGAATCCAATATAATTAAACTCCCAGTTCTTTGAGTTTGTTTTGTTAAATCTGGAATGAAGCCAGTTCCTCTTTATAAATTGAATTCACCCGGTTCCTCAATTCTTTAGGCATAGATATTGAAGTATGTAACGTGCAGAACGTTTTCCACAGCTCCTCTTCCCTGTCTTTTGCTTCCTGAATTAGCGGGCTTGCCTTAAACTCCTCAATCAATCCTCCCTCTGTCCCCCTCTTGGCTGCAAGATAGAACGCAAAAAGCTGTTCGTCCCTGCCCACCTTAGTGTGAGCGTATGTCATCGTGATTGATTTTCCTCCAAACAGCGTAAAAAACCGCTTATACTCTGGCTCCAGCATGTTCTCTCGTAGCCCAATCTTTTCTGGGTCAATTCCGCTTCCAACACACATCAAATACATCTTAGCACAAATCGAGCAGTTGTGGCACCAGTGATAGTTTCGCCCCGCCTCTGTTTCAGTGAAGCAACTCATCTGATACTTCGCAATCTCTGGATAACGATGCGCTAAAATATACTGCACCATCATGTCCATAAGCGGCTCTATCAAGCTTCCAGTGTTAACTGAGCGCCCCGAGAACGTCTGCGTTATCTGGTCAATATGCACAGTCCAACGGTGAGACTGATCATAGCAGGGATAAACTATCCATTTGCCTTCAGCATCCATGTACGTTGCAGCAGCGGTTTGTTCGTTGCCAAAAAGCAGATACTTCGTTTTGAGAGCATACGCAAACGGTATCAACTCTAACGCATACTCGGTTGTTTGAAGCCCCCACCCCATCTCTGTGAAGGGCACTCCTAGATAGGGGTAGTCCCGAAACTTTCCGGGTTCATGCTTCAGAATGTTCAGTTCTTTGCCGAATTCATTTTTGAAGCGTCTCGCCAACTCGGTTTTGTGTTTCTGTTCGTAGGTCATGCTCTCCTCGATAACATAGACCATTGCAGGTTCAAGCCCGATTTCGTCTGCTACTGCGTAGGTGAGGAGGCTGTCCTTTCCGAAACTTGTTCCAACAAGGGCGCCAGATGGCGAATCTACAGGTTGCTGTGAAGGGTATACTATGCCTGGGTCTAAAAACTGGTAATCTGTGTTGAAGAATTTTCTAACAACCTCATCAGTGCTGGTTCCATCAACCTCTGTGCAGGAGGGGATGTCTTTCAGAAAGTTTTGTACAAAGTAGGGTTCCAAAAGAGGATGTCCTGAATGGTAGACGATAGTGGGTGAATCGAATACAAGCGGCAGATGCATGGTGGTGGCGAGTGCAAGGTTGTCTTTTAGTGCTGTTTGTGTTTCTTTGGGTGTTGCTTCCCAAACATGCGCTGGATATGCGATTGGGTAGGATGTTTCGTGAAAGCGGATTTCGATTCCATTATTGGTAACCTTTGAATGGATGTGTATAGGCTTCATCACAAAAGAATTTGGCGAAACTTACATTAATAACTGTCCATAGAAGCGCAAAAACTGTTCAAAATTATTCACGATAACCCTGTGCTCAAGAGTGACGGGCTACTATCAGGCAGTGAGTGGATGGAACAAAGGCAAAAGACAGGAACTGATAGACAGATACAGAACCGGACTGTAATCAACTAATAATGTGCGCATTATCTAAGACAAGTTGCGCTTTTGTAGTCAAATCCGAATTTGGCTCCACCACTTTTTCTCAGAAAAATCTCCCCTAGAAAGTACAGACTTATCTGGAGATGGAGAAAAAAGATGTTGAAAGAAACCTCGGTAACGATGAAATAACGAATCTGAAAAACGATTATTAACAACGTAAACCTCACAGTGAAGGGAGTTAGACTAAATTGAGTACAAGGGAATTGAGGCTTGGTCGAGACGAAATCAACCACTTTCTTACATTCCTCAAGGACCAGACTCGAGACTTGCTTGGCATTTTATTGAAGCCAAAAGCCATACTCAATTTTCTTCTAGTCGAATTTCAACACAGGTTCTTGAAAACATCCTATGTTGCAGGATTCCCATACCACTTGACCATTGAAACCGGAAACTTCTGCCCTTTGCAATGTTCCCTGTGCCCAACAGGTCAAGGAAAAGAAGGTTTACCGAAAGGTTTTCTTACTTTTGAGAATTTCAAAAAAATCATTGATGAACTCGGTGATTACCTACTAATAGTAGAGTTGTACAATTGGGGAGAACCGTTTCTAAACCGAGACTTTTTTAGAATGGTTAGATACGCTAGAAACCAGAAAATTATCGTGACCACAAGTTCGAATCTGAATGTTTTTGATGACAAGATTTGCAGAGAACTAATGCGGTCAGGTTTAAACACACTAATGGTGTCGTTAGATGGAGCAAGTCAGGAAACTGTTGAAACCTATCAACGAGGAAACAATTTTGCAAAGGTACTCTTCAACATGAAGAAAATCGTAAAGGAAAAAAGAAATCTGAATGTTCGAAAGCCTCTCTTGCAATGGAAGTTCTTTGTAACAAGATTCACTGAAGAAGAGGTACCTAAGGCGAAGAGGCTGGCTAAAGAAATCGGTGTTGATCACATAGAGTTTGCGAAACTTCTCTGCGATATGAGTCAGAGATTCTTCCTAGATCCCGAGTCTCAATTCGAAAATGTGAAAGACTGGCTACCACATGATGAGCGTTATTCAGCATACGGCAACATCCTGAAGAGAAGGAAAAAAGTGCTTAACAATGATTGCTCATCTTTATGGACAAGGTCTGTGATGAACTGGGATGGAAGCATCCTCCCTTGTTGTAACGTGTACGGGGAAAAATGGGGATTTGGAAACGCATTTGAAGAAGGATTTACCACAATATGGAATAATGATGCCTATCGGTCTTCAAGAGAAAGAGTCGCTAATGGAAAAATCGCAAAGAAAAAAACAATTTGCCATATATGCGCAAAAAACGAAGCCATGCAGTAGGGAGCTAGGAAATCGTTGGTGAACATAAATCCGCTTAAACTGAACATGCCGTTGTTGCGAACATTAAGGCTCTATTCAAAAATAAAGTTGAAAATGGCTTCCCCAATGTTTGTTGCGTGGGATATAACTTACAAGTGCAACCTAAATTGTTTCTTCTGTGATAGACAAACAATTTATCGCGACAAACTAAACAACGATCTGACATTAAGCGAGGCAAAAATAGTTATTGATAACTTAGCCGACGCAGATGTTATGACCATCGGTATTACTGGAGGAGAAGCTTTACTTAGAAACGACCTTGAAGACATAGCAGAATATGCTGTGGACAAGGGGTTAGTTGTAACATTAAGTACAAATGGCACTCTCATAACAAGATCCAGAGCACAGAAACTCGTTAATTTGTTTCAGTCTATATCAATATCTTTGGACGGTTTATCCGATACCCATGATGAAGTCCGGGGCAAAAAAGGAGCCTATGATGGAGCGATTCGAGGTCTCAAACATCTGGCAGAAACAAATCCTCGTGCTTGTGCTATTGGCGTAAATTTTGTCTTGAACAAGCTTAACTTTCAAGAGTTACGCGAAGTCTTTGACACCGTAAGAAACATTGGAGCAGACTACTTTTTCATCCAGCCGGTCATTGGTTCCAGTTCTTGGGCGGTCCCCAAGGAGGCTGTTGACCGTTCGGTAAAGCAAATTTTAGAAATGAAATCGAGTTATCGTCGTCAAATATCACAGTCGTATTACTTCCTGAATCACATCTCCGACTACATCAATGGCGCAGTTCCAAAACTTTGTGATGCGGGCAAATTGTATTTGGCTGTAAACAATGAAGGAAAACTGTTTTTGTGTCCAGGTCTTCCTCGCACGAAAGAAAATTGCATAGGTTCTCTGCTTCAACATTCTATGACTGATCTTCTAAAGAGCAAGAAGATGAAGAAGATTAAAGAAGCTGTGATTCCGAAATGTAATCCGTGTCTAATGAATTGTACAACAGAATTTTCTTTGCTTGCCAAATCACCTTTTAAAACTATATTGAGCAAATATGGCAGTTTTAGGCTGTGATGAAAGAACACAAATACTCAGGGTTTATGGCGAAGAAGGGATAAAGCAACAAGATGCCGTGAATTAAGTGGTTGAAACCGAAGCTTCAGCGAGTAGTAAATGGCTTCCAGAAAAGCGCAAGACTATCAGAAGAACCATTCCGCTCTTGCTCATAGGTCTGCTGGTCTTCATTGCTTACCTCTATTTCTTCGTTGACATCCCAGAAATGATCATCACAATCCAGCAAATCGACATCTTCTACTATTCGCTGGCGATCGCCGTTCTCCTGATAAATATGCTGGTATATTCTCTTACTTGGCAATACCTTCTACGTCCCCTCTCGATCAATGTTCCCTTCAAAAAGACTTTGCTAATCACTTGGGTTGGAACCTTTGTTGAGTTCTTTGTTCCATCTGAGTCAATCGGTGAAGATGTCTCCAAAAGTTACTTTATGACCAAAGAGTCAGGTGAAAACACAGGAAAAGTTGTAGCGTCAGTTCTTGGTCAGAGAATCATTTCCATGGCAGTAACCTTGAGTATTCTGATCGCTTGCTCCCTTTCCGTGTTCATTTTACAATACGACATTCCTGCATTCGTCTCCCTTCTGATATTACTCATATCCGTCGGTACCGCCATTCCGCTGATCTTCATACTTCTTTTATGCAAAAAAGAACAACTGAGCCATAGGTTAATCGATTTGTTGCTACGTTTTTGCGGTTTTATTTCGAGGGGGCGCTTAAACCTTGAAAGCCTAAGATCAAAGGCAAAAAACGCTTTGGAGGGTTTCCATCAATCAGTAGAACTCTTAGGTAAAAATCCAAGAAGCTTAGTTCAACCAGTATTTTTTGCTCTGGCGAGCTATTTCCTCAGCGTACTTGTGTCCTATTTCGTTTTTCTCTCTCTTGGCTACCCAGTTAGCTTTGTTCTACTCACAGTCGTGTATTCTATTAGTCGAAGCCTACAAAGCATCCCAACCATGTTGCCCGGCGAAGTAGGGTTCATAGAAATCGTTATGACCAGCCTATACATTGCCCTCTTAGGACCGGAAGCTGCCGCAGTTAGTGCCGCGGCAACCGTCCTAACAAGAGTTCTATGGATATGGCTCAGACTTCCGCTAGGATTTATAGCACTCCAGTGGATTCTGCGTAGAGGTCTACTGTAACTGCCCAGCAAACAGAAACTTAGGAAACATAAAATGTGACCTTGAATGTATGTGTATAGGCTTCATCACAAAAGAATTGGCGAAACTCGCATTAATACCTGTGCATACACGCGCTTTCTAGTCTTCTACGAGTTCCATGGGTTTTCCACAGCAAACCAGAATTCCAGCGCCAGATGCAATGACTTCCACTACGTTGCCACAGTTTTTGCAGGCATATAATTCTCCCTTTCTGGTCATCGTTTCACCTCCACTTCAATTTCGCAATTTGTATTTTGTCGAATCATTTAGAGAGAAATGTTTTGGTTATTCTATTGCTCCCAAGATGAGTGCTAGAAGAGCCATTCGGGTAACTATGCCGTTCCATACTTGCTGGAAATATCTGGCGTGGGGCGTTTCATCCACTTCATGATCTATCTCGTCGACCCTCGGCAAAGGATGCATAATAATCATATCCTTCCTCGCATCCTTCAACGTCTCAACCCCGAGCTTATAGGTTCCCCGGACCTTGGCATATTCAGCTGGATCAGGGAATCGCTCCTCCTGAATCCGCGTCACATAAAGCACATCCGTTTCAGGCAAAAACTCCTCAACCGCTGTTCCCTCCACTATCTCAATCCTCTTTTTTATAGCGTCAGAAACCTCCCTCCTCATACGAAGAAGCTCCGGGGAAACTAGAAACAGCTTCACATTGTAGAGAGACAGGGCATACGCCAACGAATGAACCGTGCGCCCATACCGCAAATCTCCCATCAATGTAATGTTAAGTCCATCAATCCGTCCCTTCTCCTTCAGGATAGTATACAAATCCAGCAAAGCCTGAGTTGGATGCTCCTCAGCTCCAGAACCAGCATTTATAACCGGAACCTCAGCAAACTCAGCAGCTAATCTAGCTGCTCCCTCTAGCGGATGTCTCAACACAAGGACATCAGCGTATTTTTCAACAACTCGGATGGTATCCGCTAAGTTTTCGCCCTTCTTGATGGCTGCGACTTGAGGCTCTGCAAAGCCAATTGTGGTTCCTCCAAGTTTGTTCATGGCGGCTTCGAAGCTTAGGCGGGTTCGGGTGCTGGGTTCAAAGAAGAGGGTTGCTAATATCTTGCCGCGGAGCATGTCTGAGCCGCTTTTGGCTATAGGCTCCATTTCACTGGCGATTTTCAGGATGTAATCAATCTCTTCCCGGGTAAAATCTTTGATGGATGCTATGTCGCGTCCCTTAAACTGCAAGGCTTACACCAGACACACTTTGGCAACTCGTAAATAAATGCTTAATCTATCCAGCCCAACTTTTAGAAAAAGTATTTTATTAAAAACTATGGATAATCAATACCCGCACTGTTTTGGATATTTTCAATTATGTTGGCTCTCGTCACTTCATGAGTGTGGGGGTTGTCTGAGAGAGAGGCGCCCTTCTTCTTCGCCATACAGAACAGCCGACACAACCACACCCACTGCAATAACGATGCCAACCACTGCCAGTATCCAGAGCTCTTGTCCCGATGACGTGGTAGACGTGGTAGATTCACTTGCCCACATGTTAGTTTCTATCATCCTAGCCGATATTGACATAGTTTGTCCTCCTGCGGCTGTTGACATGGATAGTGCACATAAGATTCCCGTTGCTTTGTCCCAAGAGGCATTCATAGCAAAACTGTAGCCTGCCTCCGCCATTTGGATTCCTGAGTATTGAACTTCCCTGATTACGCCTGCATACTGCCGAGACTCTGTACCATTTGTGACCACTGCCTCTCCAGGTATGATCGACCCGAACAATCCGAAACTTGGGAAGTTAGTTACGCTTTCGCCGCTTTCGGTAATGGTTGTGTCGACGAGTATGCTTGCTTCTAGTCCGTCCACAGTCTCCTTCAGTTCTGTTCCATTCTTAAAGCGCATAGTTGCCTCCACAGTAACAGCAGAGCCGGAAACGCTCTTTACCTCATATTTCATCCAATCGACATCGTTAATGGCATCCATGCCTCCCCCTCCTGTCTCTGGGATTTCTGCTTCAATTTTGTATTTCGCCCAGTCGCCTTCCTTAACTGCAATCGCGGCAGAGCCGGCAGGAATGAACATAATAGAAAAGATTAATGTGACCAACGCTATAACGAGAGATTTATTTTTACGCTTCATTTCCTTTTTCACCTCTTTACATTACTTCTTGTTCATCAAAAAGCATCTAATGTGGCTCTCTATTTAACCGGCGCTCACGATAAGTGAGTGGAATTTTGTAGAAGAGTAGACTCAAACAATAGAATTAAAATAATGAAATTCTATCTGTAGGTTAATCCCATACGTTCCATGAAATCAAGAACTGTTTCACACTCTTTTATGTACTGTTTACCCTTTTCCGTTAATCTTAGCGTGGTTCATCAATAATTAAACCCAGTTCCTTTAGTTCTGCCAAGTAAACTTTTAGGCGATCAAAGGGAACGTTTGTTTTTAATTGAACATGCGCGCGCGCATCAGGAGACCTTGTTTACCCATTGATTCTAGGTTTCGTAATCATTGGTGCAGGAATCGCCTTGCGCGCGCTGCTGGAGAGCTCAGGCACAGCCCACAGGCTTAGGGCAGATCCTGGAACTTCACTCTTCATCAAACAGCTATTTGCGCGCGCGCATTTAACCCCCAGCCCAACCCAAAAATAGAGAAGGTCGTTTTGTCTACGTTTTACGTTTATAGAAAATATATGTCGTTACAGCTGCTAGGGCGATTACCGCTACAGCTATGACTGCTATGCCTGCGGGTGAAGCAAAGAAGGGAGTTGTCTGTTGTCCCACTTTTCCATACCCTTTGGGCGTGTACTGGTAGTTCGTGTTAAGGAACTCAATCAGTCGTGGCCAGCCGCCTACGACGTATAAAGTGTCGTTTACAGCTGCGAGGCCGAAGAAGTGAAGTTCAGTTGGCAACCGAGCACCTGTGCTCCATGTGTTGCTTTCTGGATTATAGACTTGATTTAGGTCAGTGATGTTTCCGTAAGTCACGCCGTTCTTGACGTAAGTTGTCTCGCCGCCCATAACGTAGATTCTTACGGGCGCATTCACTCCGATGGTTGCGATTGCAGCGCCTTCAGCTACTCCGTATGGAATAGGCGTGCCAGAAGTCCATTTGTCAGTTACAGTATCATATATATGATTCGAACTGCGGCTGGAGAGACCCCCAATAAGGTATATTTTGTTGTCAACCACAGCTGACTGAGAGTAAACGGCGCTTGTGGGAATTTGGGCTTTTGTTGACCAAGAATCGGTGGCTGGATCATACGCTTCGTTCGTGGTGTTGGCTGGGTCTCCACCCATCAAGTAGATCTTCCCGTTTACAGTGTTCGCGGTCAAGGCAGCCCTCGCTGTTGGCATTGACTTTTTTGTTTCCCAACTGTCGGTTGCTGGGTCGTAGACTTCGGTCACTGCGAGGTGTGGACCGTTAACGCTGCCGCCTATACAGTATATCTTGTTCTGATAAACTGCTATTCCGAAGCTATGGCGTGCTGTTGGCATGGGCTTCTTGGTGGTCCATGTATTCGTGGCTGGATCATACACTTCATTGACATTGAGGACATTTGGGCCACCTGTGGCGCTGTTGTTCTCGCCTCCAATTGCGTATATTTTTCCATTCACAACGGCAACTCCGAGCTGGGCTCTTGCTGTGGGCATAGAAGCCTTAGTTGTCCAAGAATTCTCACTTGCTTTAGCTGGTTGACTATTGATAATGCATAAAGATAGTATGATTATGAAAAGTAGAAAAGCACCTTTAATCGCTTTCATTCGGCTTCTCCATTCAGGCATGGCTCTGATTGTTTTCTCTTCCATAAACTCACCTCCAAACGCTACTTACATTAGAAAACCAAGTATGCTCCATATTTAAGCGGCGCTCACGATAAGTGAATGCAGAGTTATGGAAAAAAAAGATAAGTGATAAAACAGACTTAGAGGCATGGATAATCTTATTTTGATCTTGGCCGAAGTTGTTTCGGCAATTCTTTGTTTTATTCTAGTGCGGTATATGATAAAGCCGTATCGATATACCGGTGAGAGGCGATATGTTGGTTTGCCTCTGGGATTTGTTTTTTTGGGTCTTTCATATCTTTTTATGGGGTTCGCCCTAGCTTCTGACACGATTATTTTTATTGAAGACATGAAGTGGCTACAGCTTTTGACACAGGGTTACGCATTTGCGTTTCTTGCTGTGACATACTATTTTTCGAAGCGAACCCGTAAGCGTAATCGTTTGCGGTGGCAGATCACCTTTACAGGATTAATTGTTGCTTTGGTTATTTCATTTCTAATTGTATTCGTTCCTCCAACATTCGTTTTGCCTAGTTACAAAGCAGTCGATGAATACTTCAGACTTGTTAACATAATTCTTGCGTCATATATTTCGCTTCATGCACTGAGAAGCCACATGATAAAACCTGACCCTAAAACAATATGGTTTCCTCTCGGCTACGTTTTACTTGTCTTCAGCCAATACTCTTTATTGGTTTGGTCGCTTGATTCAAGCTTCACAGCATTTATAGGGGCACATGTTCTCCGTTTAACAGGTCTGCTGGTTTTCTTGTTAGTATCTATACAAACTTTTGTTACTCCACATGATGCGACTGAAGAAAGGGAGCGTATATGAGAAAGATTAAACGGCGAGACAGAATGAAGATTTACGGAGATATTCTCGCTATTCTATATCATGAAACAAAAAAAGAAAAGATTGTTCTTACCCATATTCAACTAAAAACAAACGTTCCTTATGATCGACTCAAAAAGTACATTGGTGAACTCAAAGAACTGGGCTTAATCCAAGATGAACCCTCAATACAATTAACAAAAAAAGGCCAACAATACCTACGGGAATATCAAACAGTTCTCGCTTTTATGGAACGTATGGGATTAATATACAAAAAAGCAGTCACAAATACGCCACTATTATTGAAGTAATCTAATTTTTTATTTTATTCTTCTTGCGTTCACTCACCTATAGTGCATGTCGTTTAAATATTCCTCAAAGAATTTCACACACGAAGTGGTTTAAATGAGTGTTGAAAAGAAGGAACCCCCAAAGAAAACCGAACCTACTGGCACAGCCCCAAAGAAGACCCCAGAACAATTCAAGACAGAAACATACATCGAATCTGCCAAAGCCATGCGAGAGGTTGCAGCAAGAGTAATTCTCTCGGTTGGTGCAGCAATACTGATATGGATTTTCGGAACTATTATCTTTTTACCAATCGCCAAAGGAATGACTCAACAATTCTTAGGCTACCCAGTACATTCCATTATTAGCTTCATCATCGTTGTTGCAATGGCAATAATCATCTTCAGCGTATTCATTGACATTCGAAGACTCACCAGAGCCATGTCTGGCGTAATGGCTTACCAGTTTGGAAAAGCAGGCGGTGAAGTAGACATTGAAAGTTACGACAACTACAGAAGCGCTTTAGATGGCATATTCTATGTCGTTGTTGTCTCTTTGGCTTACTTGCTATTCGCAAACTACTTAGCAGAAATCCACCCAGCCATTCCAGCGGTACTATTAATCCTAATAGTGATCTGGGCAATCTTTGCTCTCTGGAGAAGCGTCAGCGCTATCGCCAAAATTATAGGACGTTATACGTCCGGATGGGCTGACGAACTGGAGAAACAAGCTAAAAAAGCTTAAACACACCCCCCACTTTTTTTTGCATTTAAACATTAATTATGGAGGTCAGAAATGTGGAAGAGCCGAGCAAAGAACAGATTGAAGAGTCAATAAAAATCCTGAAGACCAACAGTGAAAAGGTCCTAGTGAACATCTTAGCTGCTCTGCTTATCTGGCTTTTTGGGAACCTCGTTTTCGTTCCATTGGCGGCTTCACTTAACCTTGAAACAAAACTTCTCACATCAACAATTTTCTTTATAGCTTTTACATCCCTCATCATTCATGCTCTCCCCAGATTAAAGAAGTCAATTGATGCGTTTTCTATTCTTCCATTTAAGAAGCTTGTAAGAAAGGGATTTACTGTCGAGGAGTCTCGTAATATTCTTCGAAATTTAATGTATATCATTTCTGGAGTGATTATGTATTTTCTTTTTTCCTCTTTCTTAATAATTTTTCACCCTTCTGTCAGCGGAATCGCTTTGATATTGCTGATACTTTGGATTTTTGTTGTGTTTTTGAAGGTAGGCACGATTCTATTTCCTAAATTCATCAATTGGCTCCTAAGGTGAAACAAAACAGGGTACGCATTCCTTTTTGATGAAATCGACAGAATGGTTCAAGAAGGATTCTATTCTAACCGCAGCGCTGCCATAAGGATAATAGTTACCCGTTACGTCCTAGAAGAAACAGAAAGAACCAGAACTTAACGTCCACATAAGGTCCCGAAAAACAAGTTTTTCGCTGTCCAAATAATGCTTAATCTATCCTATTACTGATTCGACGGTCATATTGAGAACAATCTCTGCTATGTCCGTAGAGTATTCTGCTATTCTTCTCACGCTCTCAATTACTAATCGAAGGTTAGCTGCTTCTTCAATATCCGTTTCTTTTGACGAAAGCAGCGCCTTCTTCTCCAGAGAAACTATCTTGTTCGCTTTCGCAATAACGCTATCTGCTAAGTCAAAATCCCGCCTGAACAACGATTCTATCGCAGTTTCGAAGGAGGAAATCGCCACCTTGTTCATTTCTTGAATTGCTTGAAGAAATTCTTCGTTTAAGCGCTTTTTGAGAGGTAGAACATTTTTTGCTATGTTGGTAGCGTGGTCGGCTGTTCTTTCCACCATCTTAGTTACGAGTCTGTAGCCGAGACAATCTTTTGGTTTCTTTAAGCCGATCTCAGTTATTATCCTCGGGTTCTGAATCGCCATTTTTAGCTGCCTTATTATGTATAAGTGAAATCTGTTAACTTCATAGTCTGTCGCTCTGACATCCTTTGCTAATTGATAATCGATGTTTGCTAGTGCGGTCATAGCATCCTTGTGCATAGACGCTGTTATGATGCTCATTCGCCGCAAAGCGCTTGGAACAGATAATTCGGGGTAACTTAACAAAACCTGTAACTTCAAGTCTGTGGAAGTGTCAATCACTATTTCTGTTCCAACAAGCATATTTCGAGCAAAAGTTTTAATGGCGTTTCTTT
>CAZUQX010000002.1:0-162468 GCA_964623205.1 uncultured Candidatus Bathyarchaeia archaeon
CAGACAAGAAAGGCAAAGCTGGAGTCCTAGAGTTAACTTTTGAATCTAGAAATAGAGTCTTGGATTGTGAAAGAAACGGGGTTTGCTGAGGTTCCTTCACGGGCAATCTTAGGAGATAAGAGAGAATGAAAAATATCCCAAACCACTATTGCTTTGGGTTAGTTTCATTCTTTCGTGATGGAACCTTTTCAGCCCCTTTTTCTTCCAATGCTTATCTCCCCATAAAAAAAGGGAGGGAAATTGGTTTATTTTCGTTTTTTGAGTATCCAGTAGGCTGCTATGCCGATGACTGCGACAACTGCGACTGCTGCTATGATGGCTACTTCAGTGGAGATCAAAGGTGCTTCTGCTTCAGGCTCGATTGGTCCTCCAGTTGCTGCTGCTGGTCCCACTCCTAGGTATGTCGTATCATGTGAGGCGTAGTAGGATTCTGAGCCTTCGAAATAAGCGACGATGTTGTATGTGCCTTCAAGTGTGGGAGTGAACAAAAGCGCGTACTCGCCGTCAGTGTTGCTTGTGGCAGTTCCAATGGTGATGTAGGCTCCGGTCGGATCAATCGCATTCACACTCACTGCAACACCTGTAGCATCCATTGGCAATGGCTGGTCCATGTGCAGGTACTCCATCCAATCGCTCATGCTTGCATCAGATATTGCTGCAGTGCCCTCCTGCGCTGGGGACATGTCCATAACAGTGCCTTTGATGAGGATAGTTTCTCCCTTCGCGACGAGATCATTTTGCACTGAGACTGTTGTGGCAGTTTCACCTTTTGCGAAGGCATAGGAACACCCGTCATATGTGTTGGTTGCAAAGAGAGTGCCTTCAGCGACAGCATTACATGAGTAATAGCCGGCTATGCTCCATATGCCTGTTCCATCGTAAGCGTTGATGGCGTGAAGCCTGTAGCCTCTGTAGTAGAATGTTGGAGTGTGCTCAGTGTTGGGGGCGAAAACCTTTCCGTCGGCTACGATTGGGTCAGCAGAGCCGAATGGATATGTGCTGTAAGGAGTCTCCATTCCAGAGTCGCCTGCACTGTAGTGCCATTCGATGTCTCCGTTTTCAACATTAAAGGCGTATACTCCAGCGTAGCTCAGTCCATAAACCATATTGTAGGCACATGCTTCTCCATAAGAGAAGAAGCCACCCCATGGATAGTCTGTTTGTTCACTGGTCCATACTATATTTCCAGTTCTAGCATCGCGGGCAACAAAGTGCCTGTTGCGTACCGAATGATAGTAATTTCCATATCCGGAAGTAACTGCTTCGGGTTTTTGTTCAAAGTCATCAATGGATTTGTGCCACAGTACTGCTCCTGTTGTCAAGTCAAAACTTGCAGTTTCGCCGTAATCATCGAAGAAGGCAATGACCAACGCGTTGTTCTGAATAACAACTCCTACGTCCAATGCGCTTGTAGGATAAGTTACGTTCCACATTATTCTGTCTTGAACATCCGTGGCAGTTCCAGTTGTGTCAACTTTAAGGATTTGATAACCTTGGACCGCACCTACGTACGTGGTAGGCGTAATAGTGCCAAGCGCTTGGGCGTAGTATGCATAGGGATATTGGAAGGCTTTATAGCCACTTATACCAGCAAAGTTGAGGTCCATACCTTTTGGAGGCCCCTCTACATCGAGAATTTTCGCACCAGTCAACGCATCGTACTTGACTATCCGTTCACCCAGATACAATAGTACTGGTTGAGCTGAGGGAGCGCCAAGGAACTGGGGAGCCATATCTATGGTGCCGAGCGTGTAGGATCCAGGAACACACCACAGTTCTTCTCCGGTGCGTATGTCTACGCAATGGATGTTGCCACCTGTCTGGTAATAGCCTCTTCCATACATGACCACATTGATAGCGGCCACGCTTGTGGTATAGGTCTGCAGTTGTCCGTATGGTTGTCCTACGAGACCTGCGATGCCGCTGGGTGACGGAAGCTTCCATAGTATGTGAGCGCTGTTTGGCGCTTTGGCATATGGATTGGCACGGCTTCCACTGGAATCGTATCCTCGCCCCTCTCCTGTGGTGGGCTCCCAATAACCTCCAATATAATTCGCCCATTCTCTGTTATCTGGGGTTACTGGCCAATCCCATGATTCAGTGGTTGGAAATGCTGTTTCTGGCCATGAAGGTATCGGATCCTGCTGTACAACAAGTTTAGTTTCAGTTTCAGATCCTGTGAAATCTTCGTCTCCTGGCCAAGTGTACCTTATAGTCCATTCGCCAACTTTGTCAGGCACAAAGACAGTCCAAAACGTTCCTTCTCCATAACTCTCGAAGGGTCCCAACTCGGTTGTTTGGCCGTCTGGGTCGGTGGCGTATATCATGTTGTTGAAACGGTGGTCACCACTGAAGAAGTTCAACCCAGGGAATAACGGGGCTGATAAGTTCAAGTGTGGTGTGGGAGTAGTCCATGCGTTAATCAGCAATTCCTGTCCAACCCCTATGGGATTTGGTCTAATGGACAGGTAAGCAGTAGTTGTCTCCTTCTGAGCAGAAGCAGCGGGCAAAGCTACAATCAAAGCAGAAATGGTTAACATTAGAAACAAAGCAATACTTGCAACTTTAGATCTGTTACTTGCGTTTTTCATTTTTTTTATCTCCTAATATTCTGACGGAGTTAGCTTGTTTGGTCGTTGTATTTAATATTTTCCTATAGTAGGACACCAAAGCTAAAAAAATAATAAATATGGTTATTTTTCTATTAAAAAATGCAATAATGAAATACTTAACAATGATTGAAAGTTTTTATTAAAAAATATATAATAACAAAACATATGCAGAGATAGGGCTTCAATTATGAAAAAAATTAATATAGCGGAAGCTTTTCTATTAAAAAAAGTAAAAACAAATTTTGTGGAGAGTTAGGGTCTCTTGTGTGATAGACCAAACATCGATGAAATTGACGCGAAAATCTTGAAGATGTTATTACATGACGCACGTACAAGCTTCACTCAAATCGCGAAAAAATGCAAGGTGTCAAGCAACACCATAAGACTGCGATATAATCGACTTAAAAAAGAGGGAATAATCATTGGCGACATGATACAGATGAACCCCAGGAGTTTTGGGTATGGTTGCAATGCAGCAATTCGAGTTAAAACAGCGGTTGGCCGAGAGAAACAAGTGAAAGAGTTTCTTAGAAAGATACCAGGAGTTACTATTGTCAACTCACTAGTTAGCGTCTTCAACATTGATTCCGTAATTGGGGCAAAAGACATCGACTCTCTTTCCAACAGTCTGGAAAAAATAAAATCCAACCCTGATATTACCAATATTACGCTAGGCATTATTATCGATGTCACGTTTATGGATCATCCAGAGAATCTCACTTTAACAACATCCGAGGGTTACTAATGGACGAAATTGACCAACAGATAATAGAATGTTTGCGGGAAAACGGCCGCATTCCTTTCAAAAAAATTGCGCAAAAACTTGGGATTGCAACCAACACCGTAATTCTAAGATACAAAAAATTGAAAAAAAAGGTTTTACCCACTTCCTCAATAATTATAAATATGAAAAAACTTGGGTTTAATGCTATAGCCACTTTTTATTTGAAACTAGCCAGTAAGGATTATCAACAGCAAATCTACAAAAACATCATCAAAATCCCAAACGCACTTGTTGTTGGCAGATTTGTTGGAGCATACGATGTTGCTGTCCATTTTCCTCTGAGGAACTTTGAAGATCTTTTTGACATTCGAAAAGCACTCGAGAAGATAGAAGGTATTTCAGAAATAGATTTTGGTTTGCGGGAAATATGGCCAACATACCCAATTAATGTTCATGTTCCAAATATTCGCCACGCTTCTAATAAAACCGAAAAAACAAATGCAAAGTAACATAGAAATGCGAAAGTGCAACTAGACTGTAATTATCTACTTTTATTGTCGCAAACTGTAATAGGATACAATATGCGAAAGAGTTAGAAAGGAAAGAACTCACCTAACACTCTAAAGCCGAAAAAAGGATGTTAACATTGCCGGGAAAGGTTTCCAAAATCTTTGAACATGCTAGAAATGAAGGGAGAAACTTCCTTCTTGAGCCTGAGACTAAAACTATTTGTCTGGAATATGATATACCCATTACACGGTTTAGGATAGCGAGAACTGCTGAGGAGGCAGTGAGGTTCTCTGAGGAAATCGGCTACCCCACAGTTCTCAAGATCATTTCTCCCGACGTACTCCACAAATTTGACGTAGGAGGAGTAATCCTTAACCTCAGAAATCGAGAAGACACTAGAAACGCCTACAACAAAATCTTGGAGAATGTAAAGAAGCTGAAACCCAACGCAAAGATTGAAGGAATCCTCGTTCAGGAGATGGCACCCACATCAACAGAAGTCATAGTAGGCTCGATCAAGGACCAACAGTTTGGACCAACTTTAATGTTCGGCTTCGGAGGAATCTTCGTGGAAGTGATGAAAGACGTGGCATTCAGAATTGCCCCAATCACCGAACAAGACGCCAGAGAGATTATCACAGAAGTAAAAGCATACCCCATCCTCCGAGGCTATCGGGGACAACCACCCCTTGACATCGACATGATAATAAAAATCTTGCTGAACACATCAAGGTTGGTGATGGACCACCAAGAGATAAAAGAACTCGACCTGAATCCAGTAATGGTTTACGAGAAGGGAGCAAAAACAGTCGATGCAAGGATTATACTGGAATAAAACCACCTACAACTTGAACATGACATCTTTTCCCATTTCATCAAGAGAAGACGAGACTCTGATTCAACAGGTCCTATCAGCGGCTAAGCCCAGCACAGGAAGTGAAGAAAATATCTGAATCCCCTAAACACGAAATCGAAAGACTGAACCAAGAATTAACCCCGCTTAAGGAAGAGCGAAACAAGCTGAACCTGAAAGCAAAAAAATGGGCTGACAAGAGAAACACCCTCCACAAAGAGGTCAAAAGTCTACGAAAAGAAGCTGCCAACATCAAAGAAAAGAGAGACACCTTAAACGAGCAGGTTCAGGAACTAAAAAAGCTCCGCGATGAGGTGAAGATCAGACTCGAAGAGAATCGGGACAAAATTTTGGAGTTAAAAGAAAAGCTCAGAGAGTTGATGGAAAAGAGACCCGAGCGAAACCTGCAGCATATAGAGAGGGAGATTGAGAAGATTGACTGGAAGATTCAAACAACCTCACTTCCGTTAAAGGAAGAAGAGAACTTAATTAACCAGGTACGACAGCTTGAAGCCCATCTGTCAGCTCAGAAACAAATAGAAAAAGTGAAAGAAAAGCTCCTAGAGCTGCGAAGCAAAGAGGAAAACCTTGGAATCGAAGCAAAGACACTTCACGAAAAACTATCTGAACTGGCTGAACAGAGCCAAAAATTCCATGAACAGATGCTTGAGAGCTTAGGTAAAGCCCGCGAACTCCAAGTTGAAGCTGATGATGTTCATCAAAAATATGTGGAAACCAAACAGCAAGCTCAGACACTACACCAAAAATGTGTCGAACTTCAGGAAAAAATCAGAGCCTTCGAACGAGAGATGAAGGAAACCGCGGACAAGAAACAAGCTGAACACCAGAGCGAACTCCAGAAAGAGCTGGAGGAGAAGGCGTTAGCTAAGCTGAAACGTGGTGAGAAGTTGATGTGGGAAGAATTTAAGATTCTGGCTGAGAAAGGATTAGTGTAATCATAAACCTTTCGGGGCAAGCTTTTTTCACGAGGTGTTGAACAGAAAAAAGTGACAACAAGATTAAAGTGTGCCTCTAAATAAAAGGGTAATAGGGAGAGCAATTATGCCGGCATCAGCCAAGGCGGAGCGCACTCTTATTCTCTGCGTCGATAGGGACGACGACCTAGGCATGAAAGCGGGAATAAACACGCCTATCCTTGGAAGAAAAGATAACGTGAATTCTGCTACGAGTCTAGCTCTTCGAGACCCTGAGGAAGCTGATGCCAACGCCATCTTCGAAGCTGTTAGAATCTACGACAACCTCAAAAAGGGAGCCAAAGGAGAAGAAGAACATGAGGTTGCAACCATAGCCGGTTCCGATTTAGGAGGAGTGGAAGCTGACAGGCAACTCGTGGCTGAACTTACCGAGGTTCTAAAGGTGTTTCCGGCTACAGATGTTATCCTCGTTACTGACGGTTACACCGATGAGATGGTTCTGCCTCTGGTTGAATCAAGAGTGCCAGTTACTTCTGTTCGAAGGATTGTGATGAAGCACAGCAAATCCATCGAAGAAACAGCAGCCCTCTTTTCTCGATACTTGAAAGTTCTTGTGGAGAACCCCCGCTATTCCCGAATGCTCATGGGTATGCCGGGAATCCTACTCATCGTTTTAGGTGTCCTATGGTATTTCGACCAGCTGTTTTATGCTGGAATAGCCCTCGCCATAGTCGTGGGTGCATTCCTTTTTGTGAGAGGATTCAGACTCGACAAAACAGTTCTCAACTTTATCAAGTGGGTGAGAGAATATTCCCCTCCTTCATTCGCTGTGCAGATAGCAGGTTTTTCCGCGGTTGCAGGGATCTTGCTGATTCTTGTTGGCGGCTATCTGGGAGGAACTGCGGTGGCAAGGGCTACTGCGGGGGTTGACCCCTTTGCAATGGTTCCGAGACTTATCGGAGAGTTTCTTTTTAGATCAACATATCTCATCGCTATCGGGATATGTGTTATACTTTCAGGCAGGGCGATTCGCTGGGTCGGTGAGCGGGACCTCCGGTTGTGGCGAACCATTGTCATAGTAGTTGTGGTCGCGTGGTCTTCTGTTATCTTTGTTCAGGCGTCACAGATTCTTATCGACCCAGGGTTCGCTTACGTCCCGTTGGTTTATGCTATCGTGGGGGGTATACCTGTGACAGTATCCACGGTCTTAACCGTGTTAGTGCTGCGGCGAAGATATAGTGGCTTCTCCAAAGGGAGAGAAGAGGCGTTGGAGGACCTTGAGGAAAGCTGATGTGACGATCATTCAGCAAATTTTAAGAGAGACCATCCAATATTTACCGCAGAAACGTCGATGTCCGTGTGACCATGCACTACAGTATGCAAGATTTCGAGGTTGAATAATGCTTCAAGCTTTGCTCTCTATTTTAGGGATCTACAAGATATACGAGAAGTGGCTGTGGTACCAGATTAAAGATGGAATAAAACCGGGACATGTAGCCATAATCCTCGACGGAAACAGAAGATGGGCTTCCCAGAAAGCTCTGACCCCTTGGGTAGGTCACCATGTTGGAGCCGACAAGATTGATGCACTGATGGATTGGTGCATAGAACTAGATGTGAAATCCATTACTCTATATGCTTTTTCAACTGAAAACTTTCTTCGCTCCCCAAAAGAAGTGGAAGAGCTTTTAGAGCTAATTGAGGGAAAACTGCGTTCAACCCTTGAGAACAAGAGCGTCCACGAAAACAAAATCCGAGTTAAAGCCATAGGTCGCCTAGACCTCTTACCTAAATCGACTCAAGTACTGATCCAGCGCTTAGAAGAATCCACAAAAGAGTATGATGACAGGTTCTTGAATGTGGCTCTGGCTTACGGTGGAAGAGCAGAAATCGTTGACGCAACAAAAAAGATAGCTAATGAAGTGGAAAACGGAAAGCTGAATCCCGAGAGTATAGATGAAGAACTTTTTGAGAAATATCTATACACGGCTCACATGCCAAAGCAAGACGCTGACCTCATCATCCGAACATCCGGAGAAGAGAGACTCAGCGGTTTCCTCTCATGGCAGTCCGCCTACAGCGAACTCTGCTTTGTGGACATGAACTGGCCAGACTTCAGACGCATAGACCTTCTGCGTGCAGTTCGAACATACCAGAGACGAAAGCGCCGTTTCGGCAAATAATATCTAACCTTCTGGTTATCCTCTCTTCTTAGCGCTGACTATCGAAATAACGTCCCTGTTCTTCAACACGTAGTCTTCTCCAATTCTCTGTTTCCCACGAATGTCGATGGCGTGGATGAAACTTTCTCCTAGTTCAGTGTGGATGATATAGGCAAGTTGGCGTGCAGTAGTCCCATAGGGTACGAGGTACACGTCGGGGAGCACTCGACCTTTGTGGTCGCTAAGATGTTCACTGTCTTCCACTGGATAGACAGCAACCATCTGCAGGAGTTCAAAGAAAGCCGTGTTGAGGGCTGCTTGGACGCCAGTAGACCCAATTTTATACAAAATTTGTTCCTGAATAATCTCCAAAGCTCTCTTTTGAGCTTCGGTCAATTTTTCTGAATTTTTTACTGTTAAGCGGCAGTCTCCAGGCCTGTAGTCAATCAAACCTTTTTCTCCGGCTCTCCTGAGGGCAAGTTCTGCTTCTGCGCTGCAAGGCACAACAGTGTATCCTAGTTTTTTTAGTCTCTCAACGTTTTCTTCTGCTGTTGGCAGATCGATCTTGTTGGCGGCGATCAGTGTTGGTTTGGAAATTCTTCGCAGATTATCCAAGAGTTTTATGAGGGTCTTGTTGCTCCAGAGGGTTGGTTTATCCATGTTTAGGTCGGTTTTTCTTAGACTTTCAACTATGTGGAATCTTTTGATGGCTAGTCCGCTTAAGCGGGTTTCAAGGAGGGAGATTAGGTCCTCTTTGCCTGACTCGGCTGTTCTAGCCATTTTAGCCCAGTCTTTTTTCAGTATCTGGTTTATCCACATGGTTATTTCAGTCTCCAGAAACTTAACGTCTTCAACAGGATCGTGGGTTCCGGGCTTGCAGATTCTTCCTTCAGAATCGGTTGCTCCTGCTGCGTCGACTACATGGAGGAGGGCGTCTGCTCTCATGATTTCATCCAAGAATTGGTTTCCTAGCCCCCGTCCCTCCCAGGCGCCGGGAACCAGTCCTGCCACATCGATCAACTCAACCGGAACCAATCTGATTCCGTCTAGGCAGAGGGAGTTTTTGGGGTTGTCTTCCACGTTGAATTCGTTGTGGACGCATGGAGTGCGTAGGTATCCTATGCCTCGATTGGGTTTGATGGTTGTGAAGGGGTAGTTTCCGATGTCCACTGGAATTAGGGTTGCGGCAGAGAAGAATGTGGATTTGCCGGTGTTAGGTTTGCCGACTATTCCCAACTTTTTTGCATAAGATTTCACGCTCATGGCTGTCTCTTCCTTTTCTCCGCTACCTAGTTCTGTGGAGAAAGTTACAGACTGAGTTTATGGGTTTATCCCGTGTAAAAGCTTTGTTAGTTTTAACTTCAACTATTTCTTAGGTTAGTTCCAGATATTTTTCTGCGTCAAGGGCGGCTTTGCATCCAGAGCCGGCTGCTGCAATGGCTTGGCGGTAGCGGTAGTCTGCTACATCGCCTGCAACGAAGACTCCTTCTATGTTGGTTCTTGTGGTGTCTCTGGCTATTATGTAGCCTGTTTGGTCCAGTTCTATTTGGTCTTTGAAGATTTCTGTGTTCGGTTTGTGACCGATGGCTAAGAAGACAGCGTCACACGGCAGGATAGTTTCTTCGCCGGAATCAACTCTCTTGAGCCGGACTCCCTCTACTCGGTTTTTGCCCAGAATCTCTTGGGGTATGCTATTCCAGACAAATGTTATTTTCGGGTTCGTGAAGGCTTTTTCTTGGAGGAAGTTGCATGCTCTCAGTTTGTCTCTTCTGTGCATTACTTTGACTTCACTCGCAAATCTGGAGAGGACAAAAGCCTCTTCCATGGCTGTGTCACCTCCCCCCACAACCACAACTTTCTTGTTCCTGAAGAAGGGTGCATCGCATGTGGCGCAGACTGAAACGCCCTTGCCTCTCAGCCGCGTTTCGCTTTCTAAACCTAACCATTGGGCTGATGCTCCGGTGGCTATGATAACAGATTTTCCTTCGTATGTTTTGTTTCCAGCTGTTACTTTGAAGGGTTTGGACTTGAAGTCTGCGGCAGTGGCGGTTTCGAGGATTATTTCTGCGCCGAAGCGTTCAGCCTGCTTCCGCATTTCCTCCATGAGTTTGGGTCCAAGGATTCCTTTTTCGAATCCTGGAAAATTCTCCACTTCCTGTGTGAGCATGAGTTGACCACCCCACAACGCTCCTGCAACAACAAGAGTCTTCAACCCATCTCTACTCGTGTAGATAGCAGCTGTCAAACCAGCCGGACCAGAACCAAGAATCACCACATCATACACCATTCATCACTTCCCAGCGAAAGCATACAACTTACACGGTATAAAATATGATTTTTCTTCCCTGTTATAGATGTTTTTACTAGGAATAAATCATCTACAAACAGCGCACTTTCACCATATAGGCGTATACGAGGGGCGCTTTATTTTGATTTATATAAGCCAAACCCGCCAGGCCAGTCTAGATGCCTCAAATGTTTGAATGCATCGTATATTTTTTCATTTTCTTTTCTAGTTGGATTCTTTGTTTTTAATCTAATCCCAAAAGAATAATTACCTGACCAAAACTTCACAAACGGTATTACTCCTAATTCCTTAGTTTCTTTCTTCAACTTTTTTATTGCTTTCCTCAAGTTCATGTTGTTGGGTCTATGAAAAACTTCTACAGGATAGACTATGAGCCATCCAGAACTGTGATGGTATAAATCTGGATAGTGATAAGAATCGATTTGCTCTAATGGGTACGGTATGTCAAAAAGAAGTTCATTGCCATACATATCTAAATACGTATACTCATTCTTAGGATTCATAATCAACATATCTATTTTTTAACTTCATGTCAGACAGGATTACCGCCCCATTTCAGACATATGCCAACTTTTGGCTCGCGCAAAGATTGACGACTTTATTCTACTTTTCCCGTTCTTTGAACACACATGTATAACATTCAATGTTTTATCTATATATAGAATATTCGTTCATTCTATAAAAAGATTTATATACAAATATCCTAGAATATGACTATGTGTTGAACAATTGATGGTATGTGATCTAGCTAACACACACTGATCGAATTTAATGGAGTTTGTAATAATGAAAGTTGCCGTTTCATGGAGTGGAGGTAAAGACTCATTCCTAGCATGTTACGAGGTGCTATCTCAAAGGCACGACGTCTCCTGCCTTGTTACTTTTGTTCTGGACGGTTGGCCTGCAATGCAACATCCACTTTCGATAATGGATCTCCAATCCAAAGCTCTGGGGATAGCGCATAAGATTATTAGGCTGGAAGTGGGCACGCGCTCTTATCGAGAACTTTACGAGGAAGCTATTCTGGATTTGATTAAAAATGAGGAGATTGAAGGGATTGTAACCGGGGACATTCATGTCATTGATACTACTCATGGGCATTGGATGGATACAGTTTGCCAAGGCTTAGATATCGAAGTTATTACGCCCTTGTGGGGTCTAGATCCATACCAGATTTTGAATAAGGAAATTTCATTGGGGTTAAAGGCAATCTTCACTCATGTGAAACGACCGTGGTTTGATGAAGAATGGTTAGGAAGAGAACTTGACAATGATTCCCTTAAAGACCTGAGGAGACTTGCAGAAAATTTCGGGATTGATCCATGTGGCGAAAACGGAGAGTATCATACAATGGTACTTGATGGGCCATTCTTCGGAAAAAAAATTGAAGTCCACAAATTTGGCAAGGTAAAAGAAAATAGACACCTTTATCTCAGAATTGAAGAAGCCTCCCTGAAACTCAAGGAGCGCGCCCAAGAATTATACCAAGCAACATCATGCTGACATGTGAAAATGTGGAGGTAATCACACTATAGATACTGTCGTGTTATGAAGATGGAATTCATTTGAGGTCCTTGAGTCATGAAACAACTGAGGTGAAATCTCTGTCTATTGTAACTGATTTTATTGCGAGGAAAAGGATATGGAATCAAAAAAAACCGAATTAATTAAACTGTTGCCAGAGGTTCGTGCGTTAGTAAGTAAAGTCGTGCAAAAAAATATGGCTGAAGGCATTTTGTTTTCAGCGGGGACTGACACAAGCATAGTAGCCTATGAAGCAGTAAAATTCAACCCAGACATCAAAGCTTTAACTGTTTCTTTTAAAGAGGGGAAACCAAGGGACACCCGATACGTGATGAGGATGGTGTCTTCTCTCAATCTCAACCATGAATTCCACGAATTTGACAGCGAAGACGCAGTTCGCGCTGCAAAAAAAGTCGTGCGGGTGTTGAAAACTTTTGATCCTATGGACATCAGAAACAGCGTTCCAGCGTACATCGGCTTAACAGCTGCAAAAGAGAAGGACATAAACAGCGTTCTCACTGGCGATGGTTTAGACGAGCTTTTTGGATATCCATGGCAATTTCATTTATCGGAAACTGAGCTTGCTCAAGCTCTCTCTGATATGTGGGGCGAAATGACCTTTTCGTCGATACCTATGGGGAAATCTGTTGGTGTAACTGTGAAACCGCCTTATCTGGACCCATCGTTTATGGATTATGCGAAGAAATTGCCTATCAAACTAAAGGTAAACATTGAAAATGGGGCAAAATATGGCAAGTTTATACTCCGGAAAGCATACGAGAATTTGATTCCAAGCGAAGTTATTTGGCGGTCAAAGGCTCCTTTAGAACAGGGGACAGGAACATGGGTTCTTCCTGAATACTTTGACAATGAGATCGCCGATGAATATTTTGAAGAGAAAAAGAAGCTTTATCTCGAAGAAGATGATGTAAAACTCACAAGCAAGGAGCAGTTGGTCTATTACGAGCTTTTCAGAAAACGTTTCGGAAAGCCTTCCGAAGTGTATAATGATAAAAGTGGAAAACTGTGCCCAAACTGCAAAGGGTATGTTAAAACAAAGATTGGTTTCTGCAGAATTTGTGGATCTTACCCCATATAAAAACGAGCGCGCCTAGAGGTGGTAGGGCATAGAATTAAAACATCGAGTCGGATTGGTTTATGTGCCAGGGGCACTACCCTGCTTTGAACGCTTCGGAAACTTGCCGACTGATCTAATTCTAAAAGACGGACTTGTAAATAGTAAGCCAGCTTCAGAAGTCCTTGATTTATTAATAATTCCTGGGGGTAGCCTTGTCGAGTCCAAAAGCATAACTAATAAAATAACAAAAGAAATAACGAAAATGGCGGATTCAGGAAAATTTGTGCTTGGAATTTGTTCAGGATTCCAAGTACTCGCAAAAACAACTGACATTGGACGTTTATCATCCACCCCTATCATGAGACAAGGGCTTGGTCTACTAGATGTAGAATTCAAACCATTAATATGTACAGACCACATTACGGCTACCATCGTAGGAAAAAGTTTCATGACTAATGCTGTTGGAGAAGTTACTGGTTTTCACTGCCACACATACGGTGAAATCCTCCCACATAAAGAAGCGAAACCTATAATTATTTCTCATGTCCGGCGCCTAAATTACCGTAATAATCCTCAAGACTTCGTTTCTGGCTTCACGAATAAAGATGGTAATGTTGTTGGAATTTTAACACATGCCCTATTAGATGAAAATCCAGTCATCGTTCAGAGCATCATGAGATCTTTGGATATTAGCCCTGAAGAACTTCAAAAAATGAAAGCAGTCAATTCGAAGTTATTAATGGAAATGAAAAGCGAAGTTGGCATTTCTACCAATGTCAAGTTACAAAGCAAATCAACTCGTAATATAGAATCCATTGTTCTTCTTTTTACTACAGCAACGGGAAGTGGGTCAGGAAAGACATTCATCGTTACGGGTGTAGCTGGCGCTTTAAAGAAGAAGGGTGTCAACGTTGGAGTGATCAAGGTTGGAGGAGATATTCGCGATATTGTGCCAGCCCTCTATCTGATTAAAGAGCCAATACAGATGTATTCGTCAATAAAAATTGGAAATAGCGGCTGGACGCCTCTCTTCGAAGCTGTAGAAAACGCGAGCAAAAACTATGATTTCCTTTTAATCGAAGGCGCTATGGGTCCATTCACTGGCTTTCTTAACAGAAGTGTAGAGGGTCCTTCAACAACAGCAGAGGTAGCTGTTGTTCTCGGTGCACCTACAATTCTTGTCGTTGCTTGTGATAAGGCGGGTATCGAAGGTGCAGTAACAACTGGCGTAAATTACGTTAATCTCATGAAGGGCCTCGGAGTCAAAGTAGTTGGCATTATCTTGAACAAAGCTAGCACGAGTTACATGAGTGATGAAATCAGACAATTTATCAGGTCTGCATTTAGCAACCTTGGCGTCGAGTTGCTCGGCATACTGCCACGCATCAAACTAGAGGGTCGTGGAGCGATTCCCGAAATAGAGATAAAATATGAAGAATTCGGAGCCAATGCTATCGAAACTATAGAACAGTCCTTGGACTTAGACAAGCTACTAAAAATGGCTCTGCCTTCTATGAAAGCGCAGTTGAACTACACAAAGTTTTTGGAGAAGTTCAAGAAGTTACTCATTACGGGTTGCATCTTGGATGAATCTGGCAGAGGGCAATAAGATTTGCGCAGAAAAAATCCAGCATGAACTCAAAGGATGGTGAACTCAGAAAAGTTTTAGTTCCAATAACCTGAAAATAAGTGCTAGTTGAGAGGAACGAACATGACCATAGAAGGCTTCATTGAGTATAGGCGTAGAGAATTCTGCAACGATATACCATGTCCCGTGCAGGTTGAGCTGAACAAGCTGAGGTCAGGGTCAGAAGAGTATGAGAATGTTAGAAAGAAATGTAAAACTAACTGTAGGTTCACTACTTACGAGTTTCATCATTGGCTTATAGAGAAAGGCTATTTAATTGTAAGACCAAAGGATGAGGGAGGAAAATAACATGGATTGGGGAATCCAAAACAGATTAAACAGGCTCATACAGAAAGACGGAAGAGCCCTCTTTCTACCCATCGACCACGGATACTTTCAGGGACCAACCCGCAAACTGGAGAAACCCGGAGAAACCATAAAACCACTAATCCAATACGCAGACGCCATAATGCTAACCCGAGGCGTACTCAGAAACTGCGTAGACCCAGCCATCAACAAACCAGTAATCCTCCGAGTTTCAGGAGGCAACAGCGTAGTAGGCGAAGACCTGTCCAACGAAGGACAGATAACATCCATCACAGAAATCCTTCGCCTCAACGCCAGCGCAGTCTCCATGTCCATCTACGTAGGAAGCAAACATGAACACCAAACCTTAATGAACTTCGCAAGTCTCGTTGACCAATGCGAAGACTACGGCATACCAGTAATGGCAGTAACCGCAGTAGGCAGAGAACTAGAAAAACGCACCGCCCGATACCTAGCACTATGCGCCAGAATAGCCGCTGAACTAGGCGCCCGAGTAGTAAAAACCTACTACTGCGAAGAAGACTTCGAGAAGATCATTAACGGGTGCCCCGTGCCCGTGGTAATCGCAGGAGGACCCAAAGTGGACACTGCCCTAGAAGTATTCGAATTCGTCCACGACGGCATACAGAAAGGAGCCATAGGCGTAAACCTTGGAAGAAACGTATGGCAACACCAATATCCAGTAGCCATGATACGAGCAATACGAGGAGTAATCCACGAAAACCTCACACCCAAAGAAGCGCAACAACTATTCGAACAAGTAAAAGCGGGAAAAGCTTAGGTCTTCTCCATTTGGTGAACCAATGCTCGTAGCAGTATACCACAGCAACAAGGACATAAGAGTTCAAGAGGTTCCTAAACCAGACATTTCGCCTGACGAAATCCTGCTAAAAGTCATGGCAAGCGGAATATGCGGAACCGACGTGGTAGAATGGTACAGGCTCCCAAAGGCTCCCAGAGTTCTGGGACATGAAGCCACCGGAATCATAGAAAAAACAGGAGAAAAAGTAACAAAATCCAAAGTTGGAGACCGCGTCTTCGTCTCCCATCACGTACCCTGCAACAAATGCCGCTACTGCCTAAAAGGAAATCACACAGCCTGCGAAACCCTCCACACAACAAACTACTATCCCGGAGGCTTATCCCAATACATACAAGTGCCAAAAATCAACGTAGAAACAGGCATTTACAAGCTACCACCAAACATGTCCTATGAAGAAGGAACATTCATCGAACCCCTCGGATGCGCAGTCAGAGGTCAAAGACTAGCAGACATCAAGAAAGACGACACCCTGCTGATAATAGGGAGTGGAGTGTCCGGAATACTCCACATACAGCTAGCAAAACAGAAAGGAACCCAGAAAATATTTGCAGCCGACATAAACCCGCATCGCCTTGAACTGGCTGAAAAATTTGAAGCAGACAACACAATAGATGCCAAAGGAAACTTACCGCAAAAACTGAAAGAAATGAACGATGGAAGAGCCGCAGACAAAGTAATCGTCTGCACAGGCGCAGTCAAGGCAGCATTAACCGCATTAGAATGCGTAGACCGCGGAGGAACAATCCTCTTTTTCGCGGTTCCCGACCCCACAACAAAAATTCCCATACCCATAACCCAATTCTGGAGAAACGAAATAACCATAAAAACCTCCTATGGCGCAGCACCAAATGATCTTGAAGAATCCCTGAAAATTCTGTCTCAAAAGAAAATAAACGTTGCAGACATGATAACCCATAGACTAAGCCTCCAAGACGCTGCTGAAGGCTTCAGACTAGTAGCAGAAGCAGAAGAATCGCTGAAAGTAATACTCGAACCGAACAGAATTTAGAATGTACCTGCTAAATTAGCTACTCTTGAGTTTATCCCGAAATTTTTTCCGCAGCTTTGCGATCTTCGGTGAAATCACCGCTCTACAGTAAGGTTGTTCAGGATGCTTTTTGAAGTAATCTTTGTGGTAATCTTCTGCTTTGTAGAAGGCTTTGAAGGGTTCAACTTCCGTTACAATCGGTGAATCAAATGTTTTTTCCGAAGTCAATTCTTCAATAACTTCCTTTGCGATTGATTTCTGTTCATCATTGTGATAGAAGATAGCAGATCGATATTGGTGACCAACATCTGCTCCTTGCCGATTCAGAGTTGTTGGATCATGGGTAGCGAAAAAAATCTCCAAAACTTCCCTGAAAGATATGATTCTGGGATCGAACATGATTTGGACAGCTTCTGCGTGTCCTGTGGTTCCAGTTGAAACCTGCTCGTAAGTGGGATTCAGCATTGAACCGCCAGAATAGCCCGTCTTAACCTTTACCACACCTCTAATCTTCTGAAAAACGGCTTCGGTACACCAGAAACAACCACTCGCCAAGGTTGCAACTTCCAAACGGCTGCCCGATTCAACTTTATCCATAAAAATCAATCCTCCACCCAGTTATTAGGTGATTTCGCTCTTAGATGCTTTGCGTCTCCGCCTGTTTCCGCAAATGTTGCTGCGACGCACGCTAGGCACGTTTGGGTTTGGGGTTTTGTGGGATTAAAGTTTATTCTCCACAATTTTTTTTCTGTTGCTGTTTTAGAGTTAATCTTATTACTGTGTCGTGTTATGGATGAAATTGTTATGAGGCAACTTGCGATGGACGTTGGGGTAGTTGGTTGTGGATTCATTTCTGGGATACATGTCAATGCGTGGAGAGATGCAGGAAAACCCGTTGTCGCAGTTTGTGACTTGAACGAAAAGACAGCAATGCAATTCGCCGAAGATTGGAAAATTCCTTCTTATTATACGAACTTCTCTGAGATGCTCAAAAGCGAAGACCTGTTCGCTGTTTCAGTCTGTGTTCCCCCAATGTTCCACGCAACCATGACCATAGAAGCTTTAGAATCCGGATGTAACATAGTTGTGGAAAAACCTTTCACTGTGACAACTGATGAAGCAAAAAAAGTGCTTAGTGCCCTACAAAATTCATCAGGGAAACTGACAATAATCCATAGCCAACTCTTTGAACATTCAATTTTTCATGCCATGAAGCGTGTTAAGGCAGGAGATATCGGAAGAGTCATAGGAATGGATGTTGGGGTTTTACACAGCAGTGACGAAACAATGGCAGCAGACAAAAATCACTGGTGCCATAGATTAGCTGGCGGCAGATTTGGAGAAAACTTACCTCATCCAATCTATCTTCTCCAAGCTTTTTTAGGAAAATTGACAATCAAGTCCGTATTAGCTGACAAAATGGGTTCTCATCCATGGATGGCCTTTGATGAGTTGAGAGTAATTTTAGAGGCTGAAAAAAAGAAGTTTGGCACCGTTCACATTAGCTTTAATGCGCCAGGACCCGATAGAACCGATGTTCATGTAAACATCTACGGCACTGGAGGTACAATACACGCTGGGATCTATCCCATGAGTAGCCTGATTGTCTCGAAGCCTGGACGGGGAATAATGCATTTTGGAAATCTGGTTCACCAAGTTAAGATATGGGCTGCGTATCTGGGGAATATAATAGCCAAAGGAACAGGACCCAGAAACTACAGTATTTCTCATGCGCGAATTATCAAATCGTTTGTGGAAAGCCTCAACGGCAACGGAAAGCCCTTAGTCACCCCCGAAATGGGATTGGAAAACGTCCAAGTCGTTGAACAGATATGTAAACAAATAGAAGAAATCCACACTTCCAAGAACTAATTGATGCATTCAGTATAGCACTGATCTTCCCCGAAATACCTGAGAAACTAACACGAGCAAACCAGCTATGATGAGAAAGACGCTAAAGATGAGAAGGTATGATCCAGAGAGGGGGTTATTTGGATTTAATAACTGACTTGTAAAAGATGTGCCATAGGAGTATAGAACTATACCCCCAAGGATTAGAATGCAGGCGAAAATTATGATTTTCAGACTCAAGTTAACAACGCTCGCCAATCCTGCATGGTTTTTGTTTCCATAAGCGCAGCTTCAACTATATATTATATATTAATATATAATAAACTTTTCCACACTCCAAACTAACATCAGTAGAACAATTTCTTGATTCCAGAAAAAGAGTATGGAACTAAATTTTATACGCACTAGTAAATTAAACAAAAAAAGAGGGGTGTTTATTTGAGGAGCTTCAACGCTTCTCCATATGAAACCGCAGCCATGGTTTGAATCTCGCAGAACTCAGTCCATGGTATAGCCCATTTCATGGCTTCCTTTTCGTCAGGAGCTTCAAAGGTTATTACGAAGTCGTATTGACCTAGAGTGCAGAACACACTGTGATACTTTATGCCTGGTGGAGGGCTTTTGCAGCTTTTTTGTGTGGCTTCTATGAAAGCTTGGGTCACCTTACCTTTCATTTTCAGAAGAGCGACAAAGATCATACATATCTCCAATGTCTATAGTTAACTCATCTGATTTATATTTTTAAGTATTTGAAAAACAATTCCAGTCCTCTTCTTATATTATTGGGTATGCACGAGCATGAAGTTAAATCAAAATGTTCTGGAATTGGTCTAATTCTTGAGAAACATTCCTTCAAACGTTAAATCATAGCGAACGAGTCGCGTATGTGCCGAGCGGATTGGCGAGGCGGTTTAGGGCGGGAGGGGCTTTATGTCCTTGATTCCAAGATTACGACCTGTACGGAGACAATAAAGACCTGATGTCCCGTGACTAGCTGAGTGGCAATACTTTTCTTGTTTCTGAGTTTGTTCGTTGTCAAGAAAATTTACGGTGTTTTTTCCAGAATTTTGTTATGTTTTCGCTGCACTCCATGGGATTCTTCACTGTTTTCATTTCTTTCTGGTAGTAGCTTGGGAGCAGCTGCTTGATGTCTGGGCGTGTTACTCGTTCGTCAAGGATAACTATGCACCCCTTGTCTGTAGCTGAGCGGTGGACTCGTCCACAGGCTTGAATCAAACGGAATATGGCTGGCGTCAAGTAAGCGTACATCCTTCCTCTTCCCGAAAATTGATAATCGTAATAGTTTATCAGTGCCTTCTGGTAGATGCTCCAAGTTGCATATGGCAATCCCACGGTTACTACGCAGGTCAAGAGGTTGTTTGGGTAGTCCATTCCCTCGCTGAACTTCCCGCCCATAACCCCAAACAATACATTATGGTTTGACCTTGTGAGTTTCTCCATTACATCGCTTCTTCTGCTCTTGCGCTCCTCCACGATCATTCCTCTGTCAGTCGCGGTGTGCGAAATAACAGTATTCATCAGATTGTAGCTGGTGAAAAAGACTCCAATGTTGCCCTCATTCGTCTCCGATATGGCTTCGATGTATTCTCCCCATTTTTGTAGCATCCGGTCAGTTCTCTTCTCAAACCTCGATGAGACATCCCTCGCAGCCAATATCAACCGATTTTCAGATGGGAAAGGAGAATCGAACTCTCGAAGATGGACATCTGCTTTGCTGCGAAGTATCAAATCTCTGTAGACCTTTGGTGGAGAGAGGAAGCCGCTCATGACAATGCTTCCTTTAGCTTCTCGCAGAACTGGATCAGTTATTTCTCTGCCGTCTAGGCTTTTAACCTCTAGATGGATTTTGTCTCCCCAGTCCCTCTGTATCAAGTGAACATACTTCCGTCCAATCCGCTGAAAGAAATTCCCTATAAACTCGCCTACCCGATGGTTGTAGCTGAAAATCTTTTCGTTACCTAGTTCCTGACGCGTCTCTCTCACATGTTCTCCGTATTCGTGGAGGATTTCCGCGGCTTTGATGCCAGATGTTCCACTTCCCTCAAGGAATAGGGCACTGACTTCTTGGGGGTCCAGCATCTTGAGATTCTCCTTTCCTAAGCGCCTTTGAGCACGTTGAAAAATCTGATCATCTAAAAGGCTGAGGTATTCTTGAACAGCCGACAAGCTTTCATGTTCGAAGTTTTCGGTTTCCTTCATAGCGCTCTCAATAGTGTTTTGTGTTAGCCGGTCAGAGAGGAGTTCCCGGGCGAAGGTTGGTAGGTTGTGGGCTTCATCTACTATGAGATAGACGTTAGAGAGGTCTACTCCCCAACTCTGGAGCAAAGCCTCTCTAACCGGCGGGTTGAAGGTGTAATTGTACGTTCCGAGGAAGATGTTTACTTTACTGAGCACCCGTTTTAGTGCCTCGTAGGCGCAGAAGCCCTGCTTAGCCATCCGTCTAGCAGCTTCTTTTGGGTCAAGAATCTTTCGGGCACAATCCAGAGCCAGTTCGTCAGCCTGTCTCTTCCTTCTGATCAAGTTCCAGTAGAATCTGCAATAGGGTTTTGTGGTGGACTCGCAGTTCTCCTTAAGCCTTCTGCACTCTTCCAGAAAGTCAAAGTAGGAGATGCCGCTTTTCACTCGTAGCGGGCACATGTCCTGCTTGCTGAAGAAGGATACAGTCAAAGGATTCTGCTCTAATGCCCTTAACTCTTTGAGAAAAATGTGAAGTTGACTTCTAGTTCTGAAACTGATCAGGAGCTTGTTGTCTCCCAGCAGGGGCAGAACACTGAGGAGAGCCCCAAGAGACTTTCCTATCCCACAGGGAGCGCTCCCCAAAAAAACCTTGTTACTCTCAAGGGCTTTGGTCGCTTCCTCGATAAACTTCACCTGCCCCTTACGTTCTTCATAGCCCCTAGGAAGCCACTGATTCTCAGGAGCATTGCTCTCTATCTTCCTCTTCGGTACTTCTAAGCGTCTGTGGGGGCGACTGGAAACCACGATTCTAGCGGTTAGATATGTTCCACAGTTAAGACAGAAACGACTTTGGCTATACGCTTCAGGGGAATACTTCCTTTTGCACTTCCGGCAAACGTAGATTCGGGTCAACTTCCTCCCCTATCATACAAGATGACAGTAAAATATGCTTTGATAAGTCCTATAATAACCAATCTTTCGTTCACACGATTAGCCTCTTCATTTCTAGAGGTTGAGGCTCTTTTTCGCTTTGAAAACATGGAATATTGATTATTTGAAGCTTATCGCTAAAATGCGCGCGCACAAATACATTAGTTAACTCCATAAATAATCTGAATCATCTGAGCATCCTAAAAATCTTAAATGCTCCATGGACTACCTAGAAGTGGGAAAATTTGCAGAACTTTCAAGGAACAAGAAGTGAAAATGTAACATGCTAAAGCGCATAAAGTCTCTGCACCCTTCTAGATTAGACCTAATTACACAAATTATCATTTTAGTCGTTATCTCGAAACTTGTTGTATTCCTGTATCTTTTCAATCTTGAATTCATCGAGCCATATGGAAGACTTGAACTAAACGAGTGGTGGCTCATCTTTCACAGGTGGGACTCCGCGTATTATGACAGAATAGCGGCTCTTGGATACATAGATCTTAGCCACTGGGCGTTTATGCCAGCTTTTCCAGCGGCGATAAAAACAATCAACATTTTTGTGAACTACAGCGCAGCATCAACAGCCCTAGCAGGCATCATATTTGGGATATTATGGATACCCATATATTACAAGGTAGCCTCAAGCTATATGGGAGAAAAATATTCAAAATATTCAACCCTTCTGTTTGCGTTCTTTCCCACAGTTTACCTGTTCACATCTTTAGGATATACCGAAGGTTTATGGTTAACTACCACCTTACTTGGATGGTGTTTTTATAGAAAAGATAAGCATTACATGTCAAGCATCACTTTAGCGGTATCTGCACTTACTAGATTAACCGGAATAGTTCTTCCTGTAATAATCTTTTTTCATCAGCTCGTACAGAAAAAAATTAAGCAAGCTCTGATTTATTTACTCCCCGTCATTGGGTTGATCTTCTGGGGGATTTATGGATTCGTTCAAACCGGCGAAATCTTTGCGCCATTGGCTGCTCTACAAAAAACGGTGTGGGACCCCCACCTTAACTTTCTTGAAGTTTTTCTGATTCCATTGGCAAGCGGCAAACCCCCTATTCACTGGAACGATTACTCAGTATTTCTACTGATAACTTTAGCTACATTCACATACCTCTACCTGAGAGTGTTTCAGGTTGACAAAGTTCTCGGCGTTTATTCTGTTTGCTTACTTGCCATTTATTTATTCACTGGATACTTTATGTCCCTTTCAAGGTATCTTCCATTTACCTTCCCGATATGGATTAACCTTAAGGTTGAAAAAAAATCCACAGTAGTGCTTTATGTGTTTTTTAGTATTGTTCTCGCACTAATGCTATGGATAGAGTTTCTAAACAACAGGTGGATAGGATGAAGAAAAACCACTACACAATCAGAGAGAAAGCTCTTTTGAAACTGAAAGGGAATATAATCAACATATGTAAATGCCCTTTTGGGACTATTGTAAGTGAATTAACAACTTTTCTAAGCCCTCGTTATGTAGACTCGTAAAAACGGAATCTAGATAAGGAGTAAATCGAGGTACCTTTTAGGGGTGCTAACATGTCACGAATGGCAGTTCTAGTGCTCGATATGTTGAATGACTTTGTTACAGGCAAGTTGAAAACTGACCGCGTCGCAAGTATCATTAAACCCCTCCAGAAACTTGTTGAAGCAGCTAGAGCGCATGGTGTGCCAGTGATATATTCCAACGATGCCCACCTCAGTACCGATTTTGAAGTTGTTGAGAGGTGGGGTGACCATGCCATAAAGGGGTCGCTAGGCGGCGAGGTTATCCCGGAACTTGCGCCCAAAGAAAACGATTTTGTTGTTGAGAAACGTGTCTACAGTGGCTTTTACGAGGCTGGTCTTGATTCTCTTCTCCGGGGTCTTTACAGTGGCATGGGCGTGGAAACGGTTATTTTAGTTGGGGTGCACACTCACATCTGTGTTAGACACACAGCTGCCGACGCCTTCTACCGGGGCTACAAAATAATAGTCCCCAGCGACGGTGTGCAAGCTTTCACCCGTAAAGATCATGAAGAAGGGCTAAAATACCTCAAAAACATCTACAATGCAGAAATTACGACTGTGAACGCGATAATTGAAAAATTCGAGCAACTTTCTTAGCAATCTTTGCTTGAACGCTAACAGGCAAATGGGGTGACTACCGCCTAAAAATGGTGGCACACAACAAATTTTATAGCGGCACAACATCTTCATAAAAATGTGTTCTTCCAGAAAGTAAACGTAATTAAACGATTTCCATATACGGGGATTTTGCAAAATCACTGGTTTTCCTTTTTGTTACTGCTTCTACCTTTAGTGTCAGTTATTTCAATTCACGTGGCATTGTTGACTGCGTTTATCTTCACTTTCCTCGTTCCAGGCTTGATTTTCTCCAGATTTTTCAGGCTAAAATCCTACGAGCTTCTAGCATTTATCCCTATATTCAGCGTCTTAGTCTCCACTCAACTAATATACTATCTATCTTTGCTACTTGGCTATTCAAGGCTAACTATACTCGTCTCATTTTTTGCTCTGGCTGTAGTCTATGTGTTGGTGAATTCAAGAAAGAAAGGAACATGTTACCTCAAAAATTTTCTCAGAACCAAACAGCTCAGCAAAACAACCTTGCTGATTCTTCTTCTCATCTTCACTCTTGTGTTGGTAATTCTTTACAGAAGCGTCTGGTTCGGAAACGAGAATGGAGTAGTCATTACAGGTTCAAACTGGCAAGACACGCCCCTGCACTACGAAATAATCGAAAGCATAAACAACGGCAATTTCCCACCACAAATGCCCTCCTATTCCGGAGAACAGATGAACTATCACTACTTCGTGGACTTTCACACGGCGATTTTAGAAAAAGTCTACGGTTTCCTGCCACAACTCTTGCCCATTTCAAATGCGTTTTTCATTCTTATTTTTGCTTTATCAATCTATTCTCTCGCAAGAGTGAACGGAGAACGTGCAGCATCTTTTTCAATGCTCATGGCAATATTTGGCTGGGGCTTCGGCTATCTAACCCTCTTTTCAGCTTTAACCAGTGGGCAATTCAATCCCTCACAAAATTATATCTACCAGTATGGTGAGTTCTTCGGTTTGCCATCCATCTTTGATAACCTGCTGCAACAGAGACCACTACTAATAGGCTTGCCAGCATTCGCATTCGTTCTAACCTTGTTGAGGAATATGGAAGATAGAAACAGAATCCTTCTCGCAGGCCTAGTCACTGGTTTGCTGTTTCCCTTCCACGCTATATCATTCGTTTGCGCTTACGTTGCCTACTTCATCAGCATTGCCCTAAACCTCAAGAATTTCAAGAAATATTACCTGTACTTTTTAGTGTCAGCTATCGTCGCGTTACCCTCTATCATTTCAAGAGCCCCTTCAGTCCCAATTTCACTCACTCCTCTTTGGGCTTTCAACTTCATAGAGGGTAATGCAGTTCTCTATTACGTTATGAATCTTGGGATTCCTTTTCTGATCGCTTTAGCCCTTATACTTACAAAACTTGAAGGAAAACTCCTAAAAGTCGTCTTCATTAGCCTATTTCTAATTCCAAATCTTGTCTCCATTACGCCAAATCCATGGGACATGTACAAATTCTTCATCTTCGCTTGGATTCCCATAGCTGTGTTAAGCGGAACAGCTCTAGCAAAAATCAGAAGAAACATAGCATTGATATTGCTTTTACTTTCTGTTTTAACATCGGCAAGTGTCATTCTCTACAACCTTTCAACAAACTACACAGCAGCTAACTGGGACGAATATAACCTAGGTATGTGGGTCAGAGACAACACAGAGGAACGCGCTGTTTTTTTGACCTACTCGCATTCCATTCACTGCCCTCCAACAATGATTGGAGGAAGACTCAGAGTTTCGTCCTACGTGAATTGGCCCTACGGTCACGGAATCCCGCTTGACGACATCTGGAAGAGAGTTAACGATGTTGATAGAGCCTATACTGGCAGTGAAGACGATTTGAAAGAGGTTGTTGAGACATACAATGTCACATACATCTACGTGGGTGAAGAAGAACTAAGAAATTATCCGGGATGTGTTGCAAAGTTTGACAACATAGACTGGCTAAAGCTTGTTTACAATGGGCGTCTACGGATATACAAAATAGTTTTCCAGTGACCCTAGATTCTTCTTGCGAATCAAACTTATTTAGACTGCCCAGCCTTTGCCTGCTGTTATCAGAAGCCTAATTTGACCACCGATGAGCAGTAGCGGATTGTGCTTTCTGCCTCGCCAATGTTTTTAAGCTGAAATAGAGTGTTAATAATTCTGCCCTTGACAGAAGGTTTGTAGACCAGACAGTTGGGGTCGTGGTCTAGCATGGTCTAAGATTCGCGCCCGGGGCGCGCGAGGTCCGGGGTTCAAATCCCCGCGACCCCACCACGTGAGGCATGGGACAGTTACTTGGGCTTTCTGAATATTTTTCCCCACATGATTGTTGGTTTTTCTGATTTTGTTAGTTAAATAATTACTCTCTTTCTTTGGGAACTCTAAACAGCAGTTCTCTTTTTTTCTTACCATCAATAATTAATACATTCATTTTTCTTAAACAATAAGTAATCTTCTGAGCTAACCTAATAGAAATCCCCAATTTTTTGGCTAAAACTCTATTTGTAAAGGACACACCCAAATTATCTGGCAAAATCTTGAGAAAATCAGTTCTATCCTCAAAAACAACCTTATCAAAAACTTTCAACAACTTTCTATCTTTGATACTCACTCCTCTTCTTCTCCAGCTCCCTTTTCTATCATCGCACCTCAACTCCTCCTCTTCAATCAACAAAACCTCAAAAGAAAAATTCTTATCATTAATCAAATCCGATAAATGTACCATTTCAATAAAAAGATCAATTATTTTTCCCCTCTTTGGAGACTTTCTTTTTCTAACAAACTCTCCTAAGTTCGATACATAAACAATCCATTTAACCTTCGCAATAGGATAAACCAACCTTACCTGATTAGTTAAAAGCAACTTACCTGCCTTCTTTTTAATTGCAGGCAGGTTTCTTGTCTGAATCTCAATCAACAACCCATCTTTTACAACATCAACAATGAAATCATCAACTTTAACCTCAACTTGACCTCCTAAGACTGAATACCACTCTTTAATTCCAGCATGCAAAGAATATTCTGTCATAACTATTCAACTCCAAATACTCCAACCAATGTTAATTAAAGATTTGTTAACCAAAAAAGGGGGAGTTGCGGGAACTTGCACTATTTTTTTTTACTTCAATTGGTCTTACCGTTTTTTGTTATTTTTTTTGGTTAGATAGAATTTCCTCTTTTTTTCATCAATTTTCTCAATAGCGTATCTAAGCATAGTTCTTGGCATCTGCAAACAATATTTAGTTAGGAAACGCTCTTCTACGTTTTGATCTCTTTTTCCGATTTCTCTAAGCGCCCAACCAACTGCTTTATGAATTAAATCGTGTTTATCCTGCAAAAGCAATTCCGAAATATTTAATGCATCTTCAAAATCGTTGTTATCTATAAATATGAAGGTTGAAAGAATTGAGATCCTTCTCTCCCACAAACTATTTGATTTTGCGAGCTTATACAAGATGGATCTATCTTTGTTAACCAAATAATCTCCAACAATCCTTGGTGCACTCGAATCAACTAAATCCCAATTGTTGATGTTTTCTATGTTTTTTAGAAGAAAATTAAAAATTTCTTCTTTACCCAATTTTTCAGCTTTTCGATATTTAGAAATCAATATCACTAAGGCAGTGAAGCGATGCTCATGAATTTTGCTGTTGAGTAATTCTTGGAGATCCTTTAATGATAAATCAATATACTTCTTCGCTACTTTGCGCTGTTCTGGAACAGGAATTCCAAGAAAAACATCGCCCTCACCATATTGACCTTTTCCCGTCTTAAAAAAACCAGATAGTTTTTTTGCTCTATCGGGATCACTAAGTTGCGACAAATCTCTTTTAATGTGATCCAACATCGTCTCTCAAAACCTTTTTACTGCAAATCAGCAAAATAGTTTTCGATTCAGCCAGATCGAGAGATCAATCAATTTTTTTGGATTTGGAATTAAAAGAATAATTCTCGATCTTTGAAAAAAGGGGGAAGTGCGGGAAAGAAACGGGTGATGTCTCCATTTTTCCGGGGTTCAAATCCCCGCGACCCCACCATCAAAAATGAGATTTAAGGTGATTTTGGGCTTTAGCGCACAACAACTTTTAAGAATTTTATGTTATACGCTTACGCTAACTATATGTTTTTTTTGGACGTGTTTGTATCCACATTCGCATTTGAATCCTATTATCTTTCCTCTGCGTGTTATATTTTCACATTTTTTGGCGCTGCATCCTGTTTTTTGTTTGTGGAATTTCCATAACATCTCAGCTTCTTTTGGGGAGAGTGCAATAGAGCGTTTTGCTGATAGGAGAAACCATGCGATGCAAAAACCTAGACTTAACCAGATTGCCGGTACGAGTACTCCTGAATTAAGTAGTGTATCAAGGAATTGTGTCAACATCGTCAGCATGGCACTTTACCCCTGTATTAACAATGGTTACATTAAGTTCTACTTTCCAATTTAAGTTGTATGAAACAATAGTTCGGATTATGAACCTTTACTTCTGCTTACATTCGGAAAAAGAGGGACCAGCAGGAGACCTCTCTATTTGTCCGGAGTTCAAACCTCCGCGACCCCACTATCACTAACTTATTTTTGTGGTCTTTCTCTTCGAGTCTCGGTAAGGGGCCATCGAATTCTGATTGTAGTCTTGTTCCCGTATATGCTGTATTTGTGGAGTTTCCTCCCTTCCGGAATCCTATCCACCAAACCACACCTTACAAGGGTCTCCAAATTTCTCCAAAGACCCTTCTTAGCCCCTTTCCTCAACCCCATCTTTTCAAAGAGTTCACCCACTGTCATCGATGAAGCATGTTTTTGGTAATGGGAAGCCAATTCAATGAGAATCTGCCTATTCCGTTTCGAACCTAAAGCATCAAGTGTCTTCTGAGTTAATTCCTCTGGAACAAACAAGCTCTCATGAGTGCCAAGAATCGTTTCGACGGAATCATAATACGATTTAATAAACTCCCAGTAGCATTTCAAAGCAAGGCGTTTTTGCTCACGGGGCACCATCTCATCTTCCCTGTGCTCTTTCATCCCCAGTTTTTCCCAACACGGCTCCACATCTTTCTGAATAGCGGCTGAAGCAAATGGTCGGATGACATTCCTTACAAGATAATCAAGGAATTTGTAGGATACGTTTTCTTGCTCGTAAAGCTTACGACTAATATCTCTATAAGAATCAACAATAAACAACGCCTCATCAGGGTTAAGATCTCTTGCGTGCAAATATCTCATTGGTCTTCCTGAGACCGTAACAGGATCTGGTAAAACAATAGTTGCGGGATATTCAATACCCTGATCTGCACAGATCATTCTCTTAAGAATGGAGAGACCTGCATTGGATTTGTCAAAAATGTTATATGACGTTCCTAGATAACTAAGGGCTTCTAAACCCCAGCTAACATACGGATATCTCTTTATTTCTGTTCCAAGTTTATTTCTGTCAAATAGATAGATTTCAAGAAGCTCTTTTTCATACTCAGAGAGAGGATATGTTTTTTCGTTGAGCTTAACTGTTTTTACCTCAAGAAGCTTTTTTCGAGTGTTTATTTGTCCAAGGATGTTCTGGAGGCTCTTTTCAAAATCAAGTATTATCAAGATGCTGTAGACGTCTCTCTGAATTTCTGCTCTATCTTCGACAATCACAACCCTTGCACTTGGAGAAAAGACTCCCTGAAAGAATTTGTGCGCCTCTGCAACCCTCTCCCCAATATCTCCCCGGTGATAGCCTCTACCAATATCTCTCAAAGCTCCAATATACACTACTGGACTGATGGAATAACCACTATCGATGAGTTCCTCAAGGAAAAAGAAAGGAACAAAATGTTTGAGTTGCGCCACCTCCAAGTCCGCATGGAACGCAACCACGACAATAGAATTGAGTTTCCGTCTTTTCCATTGTTCACCTAACCCTTCAACAACCCGGATTCTTCCCATCGCGGGAAAACGTTGGCTGAGCCATTTTTCAGTCAGCAAAGGCAGCGGAATGCCTCCTGGCACATCTTTGGTAACCAATCTTTCATTATCCTCCTTCTCTTTTTGTCACGTATGTTTCATTATGTAGGGATAAAAGTAACATTCACTGTAACTAAGTCCCATATGCTGTTATCCGCCTTACTAATATATAAACTTAAGTAACAATAAATGTGACTAAAATCTCAGAACATCCTTTTTTTGACCTTAAAGAATAATCCAGACTATCTCATTAGTTTATTTCGGTGAAAGCAGATGGCATTGCAAGAACACACTCGCAGTAGACAAGACCTGATAAGAAAGAGGATAAAATCGGAAACCGAAACCGAGAAGCCGCAAAGGCCTCTACCCATGTGGTGCAGAGGCATAATGAGCGGCTGCGTCAACTGCGGCGGGTGCATCTAAAGACAACAATGATTGAGGAAGATGCCAAAATGAAAAATTGCCCATTCGGATGCAGCCACCACTTTTCCCAACCACTACAAGTTCTGTCCTTACTGCGGAACAAAATGGACATCTCAGGACCCGACAACACTGTTTTCAATTCCCGCTTCAAGGCTCCACACAGAAATCTGAAAAACGTTCCAAGACTAGGAACAAGGGCTCGTCTCTAGGCGCCTCTATAGCTGAAAATTCCTGAACCAGCAAATTCTTGCCTTCTTCTGACACAATTCTTTTTTACAAGTTTTTTCCTTCTCAGTGAACCCACACATTTATGTTTTGTCACAATGATCTCTTGTATATCGCATAGAGATTCCGACAAATTGTTTCGATGGTGAACTAGTGGGTAATGATGAATGAGTGATCTCAACCTTAGTCTAGTTAACAACTTCATTTTGCGCAAACAACATTTAACTGCTGATTCCAAGACTGATGATGTTGTCCAAATCGTGAAGGATGTAGGCGGCCTCCATGGCACCATTCCTAAGACACCCTACCTCTCCATGTTCTCAAGAGTCAAGAATTTCACAAGGGAAACGTTAGATGAAGCGTTATATGAGAAAAGAAGTCTCGGCAAGATTCGGTGTGTGCGAAAAACCGTATACATACTTCCAAAGGGAATGATTTCCATAGCATTTTCTGCAACCAAAAAGATGGTGGAACTCACCTCTGAACGTTACAGCAGATATTTGGGAGTCACTCAAAAAGAATACAGCAAGATGTCCAAACGGGTTCTGGAAGTGCTCAAAGGCGGGGAAATGACGGCGAAAGAAATGAAGAACGCATTAATGACCGACTTGAACATTTCTGCGATCTTGAATTTGATGTGTGACCAAGGGCTGTTGATACGCGGAAATCCGAGGAAGGGATGGAAAAGCAATATTCATACCTACTATCCGTTCCATGATTACTTTCCAGACATAGACCTCAACGAGCCAAGCGAAGGCCGCGCAGTAGCCCTGTTGGTGCAATACTACATAAGTTCCTTTGGTCCTGTGACCGAAAAGGACATCATTTGGTGGACTGGTTTGAACAAAACAGTAATTCAAGAAGCATTGAAGGAAATCCAACAACAGGTGATTCCGGTTGAGATTGAGGGTTTCAGAGACGGCTTCATTATGTTCCCATCGGATAGAGCTCCAAAAGAGACAACTCCACCTAAAAATCGAGTAGTGAATTTGTTGCCAGCCCTTGATTCTTACCTCATGGGTTATAAGGAACGTGAAAGGTATCTGTCCTACCAGCACTATGACAAAGTGTTTGACCGATCGGGTAACGCTACTTCAACAATCTTGCTTGATGGAAAGGCTGTAGGCGTTTGGGACTTCAAAGAAGGCAAAGAGCCAGCCGTTAAGATTCTCCTCTTTGAGGAAATTGAAAACAGTGTACTACATGAAATACGTTCGAAAGCACAGAAAATTGGAAAATTCATTTCCGGAAAAGAAGTTAAAATACAAGAATGCAACTCTATGATTCCTTTACCACGGAGAACCGCCGGAGGGTTCATGTCCCCTCTTAGAGACTCTTAATAACATGGAATGCAGGTGAAAAAATATGAGTGACTGGAAATCCCTGCTGAAAGAGAATCCGACAGACTGGTTATTAGAAAAGAACAATCCTTCAGTACGATTTTTTACCCTCACTGAGCTTTTAGAAAAACCTGACAACGATCCTGAAGTAGTAGAAGCAAAAAACGAGATCATGAACATCGGAGTAGTACCCACGATTTTGGCTAAACAGAGCGACCAAGGCTACTGGGAAACTCCTGAACGATTCTATACAGCTAAGTACAAGGGTACGGTGTGGCAGCTCATAATCTTGACAGAACTTGGAGCAGATGGAAGGGATGAAAGAGTCAAAAGGGCATGCGAATTTATTCTAGAGAATTCGCAAGATCGTGAAAGCGGCGGTTTTTCCTTTCAAACCAGTGCAAGAACTGGTGGAGGCAGGCACAGCAGCGTTATTCCCTGTTTAACAGGTAACATGGTGTGGAGCCTGATTAGACTTGGATATTTGACGGACCCTCGGGTTGAACGTGGAATAAACTGGATTACTACTTATCAAAGATTTGATGACAAGATAGAACATCGACCTAAAGGTTGGCCCTATGACAAAGCTACGAGCTGCTTTGGAAAACATTCTTGTCACATGGGTGTTGTTAAAGCATTGAAAGCATTAGCAGCGATTCCAGCCGACAAAAGGTCTGGAGATGTTAGGGGCACGATTGAAACGGGAGCAGAATACTTGCTCGTTCATCACATTCACAAAAGGAGCCACAATCTAAGTCGTGTTTCTAAACCAAGTTGGCTACAGTTCGGCTTTCCCCTTATGTACCAGACAGATGCTTTGGAAATCTTGGGCATATTAACGAAGCTTGGTTACAGGGACGAACGAATGCAAGAAGCGGTAGATCTAGTGATTTCTAAGCAGGATGATCATGTGCGATGGAGCTTGGAGAGAACTTTCAATGGGCGTTTCCAAACAAACATCGAACAGAAAGGCAAACCAAGCAAATGGATTACGCTGAACGCACTAAAAGTACTGAAGAGCTTCTATGCCTGAAGTGGTATGGTCTTGTTACTGCTGTCGGTTCGCCAGCAGGAGCAGTGACTTGCGATTAAGAGGTTAGACAACTTAAAATAATCTGCTTTACATACCTGATTTCCCTGTAAAAACGTGAGAATAGAATCTATGTCAATCGATTTCAACTCGTTAGAAAAGCTTGCTGAAGGAAAAACCAAAATAATCTATGAGAACCCGAAAGATGAGAAGACGGTCTTTATGGTCTTTAAGGATGACATCACAGCGGGAGACGGGGTTAAACATGACATTATCAAAGGAAAGGCTTTGGTCGATTGGAGAACTAATCGGAACATTTTCGAGTTACTTAATCGTAAGGGTGTTCGAACGCATTATGTTTCTAGTCCTCAGGAAAAAGTTGTTCTTGTGAAGAAACTGGATCGGAAGATAAACCTTGAAGTGGTATCTCGAAGGGTAGCCACTGGTTCCATATTAAAATGGGGGAATAAAACCGAGGGAAAGAGATTTGACCCTGTTATCACCCAGTTTCATTACAAAGATGATCCTCTGCATGATCCCATGCTAGCTGACACCTACATCGACTATATTATCAGAGCAAAAGGAGGAATCGAATATGATGAGATGCGGAGGATGAACGCCGAAATCTTTCTGCACCTCGAAAGAGCTTTCGCCCACTTTGGCATCCAGCTAATTGACATGAAGCTTGAGTACGGTATCATCGAAGGAAAAGTTTACCTGATAGACGAGATTACTGGAGGCTCCTTCAGATTATGGCCCTACGCCCACAAAAACCCCAATCTCAACCAACCTAACGTACTGAAGGAACTTGACCCTGAAGGAAGGCTCGACAAGGATACCTACAGAATGGGCGAAAAAATCAGCAAGGTTCTAACCAAGTTTGAGGAAATAGCGAAAGTAACCGCGAAATTCAGAGACCTATAAAGACTGTGTATCGCCGTTTTGTTCCGCAGTTTTGACCACGGGCAAGGTAGCGCTTCCGTAAGGAATGGCGTAGACTTTGGCGTTTTTGCCTGCTATTTCGAAGGCGTCTCTCAAGGCGTCGTTCAGTGCCCTTGCTGTTCTCAGTTTGAAGGTGTTCACTGCGTAGTAGTCAGGCATAACCGAGAGCAGAATAATGCTGACTTTTTGTAACGCCTTCGTTAGGTAGTAGGCTTTGTGTCCTCCTAGAACGAAACGTTTCTTTATCTCCTTTTCTATGCGTTTTAGGTCGTTGAACTTTTCCATCCATTCGCAGAAGACTTCATTACCGTGTCCTTCAGGGCACTCTGCCACCAACACGATGACGCCTTTTCTCTTCACGGCTTCTAGGGCGTTGTGCATTCCTTTGGAGGCTTGGAAGAGATTAATGTCGAGGGGATATCCACCGGCGCTCACGACAACGATGTTTGCCCTCTGTTCGATAGGAACTTTATACATTTCGTCCACGAGTTTTGTTCCCTCTAGGAAGGCTTGTTCCAAGTCTCCAGCGAAGGCTTGAACTAACTCTTTCTTGCTGTTTGTTACGATGTTCAAGATGAAGTTTACCTTGGCGAGTCTAGCCGCTTCCATCATATCTTCGTGTATAGGATTTCCCTCTAGATTGCCTGTGGAAGCCTGTGGATGCAGGAGCAATGAGTGATTCTTCTGAATTGTCTCGGCACTTGAGACTGCTGGAAGAACTCCTTTTCTTCCGCCTCCGTAGCCAGCGTAGTAATGCAGATTTATGTCTCCTGCCAAAACTTTCACATCGGCTTCGGCAAAGACCTTGTTAACGTAGACTTTTGTTCCGAAGGATGTTTTGCCTAGAAAAACTTGATCCTCTGCCTTGTAGTCGTGGTTTAGGGTCTTGACTCTTGCTACTGCCTCTTCTCCCACAAGTCTTTTCATCTCTTCTGGGTTAACTGGGCGATGAGAGCCGCAACCAAAGATCACTGTAACGTCTTCATCCTTTACTCCAGCTTCGTTAAGCTCATCTAGTAAGGGGAGAATCATCAAATGACTTGGAGTAGCCCGAGTTGCGTCATCAACAACTATAGCTACTCTGTCACCAGCCTTAGCAATTTCACTCAATCGTTTCGTTCCAATGGGCTGGCTCAGAGCTCTCTCAATTTCAACTCTTGAATCTGCCACTCCCGACTTTTCTTTAGGCTCTATAGTGCCCAGAAAGTTTCGGGTAGGTATCCTCGCACAAACCTCGGTTCTCCCGTAGGGAAGCCAGACATCAACCATATAAGCCACTTCTGATTGACTAAAGGGTTTTCTTGGCGGTTCATTTAAAAGTAACGGATAAAACTACGCAAGTTCTTTAAAACCCAGAATACATAACTCTCATCAGAGGAAGAGAAGACTTGGAAAAGGAAGCGATTAAGGCTGAGCTGGGCAGAATTCTAAACAGGATTGGTGCTTTGAAATTCGGAACTTTCAAGCTCACTAGCGGCGATGTAAGCCCCTACTACATAGACCTAAGAATTGTTCCAAGCTTCCCTGATGCTTTTAAAAGAATCTGCGACTTCTACCTCGCACTGATAAAAAGCGACATAGGAGCCAACGGCTTTGATAGAATCGCAGGCATCCCCACCGCAGGTATATCCTTCTCATCCATCACCGCATATCACCTCAAAAAACCCTTCATTTATGTTCGCCCAACCGAACGACAGCACGGAAGGGAAAGGCGAGTGGAGGGGATTCTGTTGCCCGGTGACCGCGTCTTATTGATTGATGATCTCATAACCCGTGGAGGGTCTATACTGAAAGCTGCTGAAGCCGTCAGAGCCGAGGGGGGCGTGGTAACTGACGCCGTTGTTTTGCTTGATCGAGAGGAGAATGGCAAAAAAAATTTGGCTAAGGACGGTATCAATCTTCATTATCTTCTTACAACGAGCGAAACCGCCTACAAACTATATGACATAGGCGCTATAACAGAAGACCAGTTGGATACCATACTGAAACAAGTAAAAAGAAAATAAGCGGCTATCTGCCATGTGGAGTAACTGTCTTTATCTGAAATGTTAATTGGGGCTTCATCGTTCATAAAAGGCGGCTATAGTTGACCCCTTACAAGGGGTAAAGCGGTGGGAATGCTAGAGAAGTTAAGGCAGTTTTTAAAACGTTCAAAGTTTTATCGCTGTCCCCACTGTGGATACATGCTGCCAAAGGAGAAAGCTGTGGTCTCAGGCTGGGACTGCCAGCAATCCCTCCGTCACGTGCACTGCCCCAATTGTGGGCAAATAATAACACAGGTTCCATGACGCATAGTCTCTGCTCTATCTTCCAATAGACTAGGTGAAAAGAAAGAACCCTAAAAAGGGGAGAGTTATTGGGGGTTTTCGTAGTATATGAGGTCTTCTTCTTCGAGTTTTTTATGAAGTTTGCTGACTGCCTCGTAAACATCTTCTTCCTGCTTAGCGCCTGTGCAAACCAGTTTTCCACTCGCGAAGAGAAGAATCACAACTTTTGGTACATCCATTCTATAGATGAGACCAGGAAATTGTTCGGGCTCATACATTGTTCTGCCAAGAGAGTAGGCGGACCTTTCGAGGTCTATCAAGCCAGACAAATTCGCTGAGGCAACAATGTTCTGTATTTTCAACTCGGGCTTTCCAATGATGATTATCCCGCTCTTCTTCAGTTCCCTTATAACCTTCATCACTGCCCTCTTTGCCTCTTTCTCAGACTTAGCTCCAGTGCAAACCATCTTCCCGGAATTGAAAATCAAAGTAGCCGTCTTAGGTCTCTTCAACCTAAAAACCAAACCAGGAAACTGTTCCGGACGATACTCAACACCCGGATACCCCTTAACAACCGCGTTTAGGTCAACCCTCTGATTTAACGTAGCAGACGCTACAACATTTTCTATTCGGATAGAAGCTTCAACTTTGGGTATCTCTAGTCCCTCCTTAATAAAACACCATGAATTTGGCAGAGTTATTTATAAAGGCTTTCTTCAGTGTCGTCGCGTCTGAAGCTCTTACTAATCAAAGGAACTAATTCCAAGAGTATGAGAGCTATTATCCATAACGCAATGAAGGCTACTTTCACTTCAAGGGGATTAAAAAACAGGGCAATGTGACCCAGCAGCGGCACCTTAACTCCTGTATATCTCCCAACAATATTGCTCTCATCCACTTTCCATCTATCTGGATAAGAGTTGGCGTCCCCCTGAGTTTCAAAAGTGTACGTTCCATCCCCATTGTTTTTCTTTATTGCTCTGTGCACAATTAGCTCCGTTGGTCCTTGATACACGATTATGTCGCCGGGAGGGTCAGCGTCTTTAGTGGCAGCATGAATATCGCTAATGTTCTGTATTCCTTCAATAAGTATAAGGTCCCCTTCATACAATACTGGTTCCATGCTTCCCGAAGCAACAGCTAAGATCGGGTGTTCTGTCCTGAAGACGAATCTCATACCGAACCAAAAAATGAAAACCGTAAGTAGGACGATAAGTATCATTATGACAGTATACATGTAATCTTGCTTGAGTATTTCAGGCAACTTCATACCAAATCTTGACTCCGATAACACTCAGAAGTTTTTAGGAGTCTTCTCTGTTCCAAACATAAAAACCTAACGCATAAAACAAAAAAAAGGAGGATAATGGGGGGTATCTCAGAGTTCGCCTAAGTCTGAGTTTTTCTATCATTAGACCCCTGTCAGCTATTAACCTAAAGTTTCGCTGCCCTCAGGAGCAAACAGACCTCGGCGGGATCCGGAGCATCAGATTTTCCGCTTGTTTAAGACAACCTTGAAAGTTTTATTGCAGCTAGGGCAGTCGAAGAGTCCTATTGTTAATTCGGTTCTCTTCCCTGCCTTATCTGGGCGACCTGCCATTTTCCAGCTTTTTCGAGGGTTGGCAACTGCGGCTCCACAGTTTGTGCATTTAGCCATGTTTCTTCCTCCATTAATAGTCGCAATAATGATTCACCTATGATGAATAAAAGTTTTGCCTTTCATTCTCACTAATGAACACAGAATAAACACCTGAAAAGTACAGGAATAGGAAGTTGATAGGCTGTTTTGCTGTTCCAAAATGCTTTTTACAACGGCTTTGCTTTACCTTTTTAGCTTTGGTGCATATTGACTTTGCCAGAGAGATCTACAAACGTTTTCGAAGGGTTCGTTAAGCCCATCCGCAGGTTGGTTGAGGAGAAAGGCTTCAAAACGCCCACTGAGCCCCAAGAAAAGGTTATCCCAAAGATTCTTGAGGGAAAAAACGTTCTCCTCATATCTCCTACTGCTACTGGAAAGACTGAATCCGCTGTTCTTCCGGTTCTCGATATGCTTCTTAGGACGCCTGAAAGAAGGCGGGGAATCAAAATCCTTTATGTGACGCCTCTCAAAGCCTTGAACCGCGATTTACTTGAGCGTCTGGAGTGGTGGTGCAACAACCTTGATGTTAAACTGGCTGTTAGGCACGGCGACACCGACACCAAAGAGAGGACTAGGCAGGCTAGGAGTCCTCCAGACATGTTGATAACCACCCCCGAAACCTTGCAGGCTATCTTGCCGGGAAGACTGATGCGGCAGCATCTCAGTGCGGTAAGATGGGTGATAGTGGATGAGGTTCATGAGATGGCGGACAGCAAGAGGGGAAGCCAGCTGTCTCTGGCTCTTGAGCGGCTGCGTTGGGTAACGGGCAGGGACTTCCAATGTATAGGCTTGTCAGCGACGATTGGTAGTCCAAGAAAGGTTGCTCAGTTTCTGGTTGGGTCTGAACGTGAGGTTGAAATTGTAAGGGTTACCTTAGCGAGGCAGATGGATCTGAAGATCCTTTTTCCGCAACCCACGCAGGATGACTACGAATTGGCTTCTGCCTTGTTTACTCATCCTGAAGTTGCCGCTCGTATTCGTGTTATTCGGCGGTACATGGAAAATCATAGGTCGGTTCTTCTTTTCACGAATACCCGTTCCATCTCGGAGGTTTTGGCTAGTCGATTCAAGGTTTGGGATGTAGACTTTCCTGTCTCTATTCATCACGGTTCTTTGGCTAAGCCTTCTAGGCTAGCGGCGGAGCGGGGATTGAAGGAGGGCGAGTTGAAGGGGCTTGTTGCAACTTCTTCTTTGGAGTTGGGTATAGATGTTGGGCGCATTGACATGGTGGTTCAGTATATGAGTCCTAGGCAGGTTACGCGTCTTATTCAGCGGGTGGGCAGAAGTGGGCACAGGGTTGGGCGTATTCCGAAGGGCGTTATAATCACCATGGATTCAGACGACACCTTAGAGGCTATGGCTATAGCTCGTAGAACCATTGATGAAGATATGGAGCCTGTGGAGATTCCTTCCAAGCCTTTTGATGCTCTTGCTCATCAAATTGCTGGTCTGTTGATGAAGCAGAAACGGTGGAGTTTCCATGAGATTCATGATCTGTTCAGGAAGGCTTTTCCATATGCTGACCTTACGGTGGAGGATGTCATGAATGTTCTGGATTATATGCATCGTCGTTTTCCTAGGTTTGCATGGGTTTCTGAAGAAGATATGCTTGTCATAAAGCCTCGCCAAACAAAACCACTATACGAATATTACTTTGACAACCTATCCATGATTCCCACACACAAGAAATTTCTGGTTGTGGACGAGGGGAGTGACTCTGCTGTTGGTGTGTTGGATGAAGCTTTCGTTGCCGAGTATGGTAAACCCAGCGTGAAGTTCATTATTCAAGGTAGACCGTGGCAGATTTTGAGCGTTTCTGGCGACCAAATTTATGTGAGGCAGATTGAAGACCCGACAGGAGCTATTCCAAGTTGGGTTGGAGAGGAGATTCCTGTTCCCTTTGAAGTGGCTCAAGAGGTCGGTCAAATCAGAGGTTTCATAGAAGAACGGGTTAAGAACGGTGAAGAAGCGGTTGAGATTGCCGCAGAATTGGCTGGGAAATATCCTGCTGATGTAGAGACTGTTGGAAGGGCGATTCGTGAGACAGTTGAACATGTGAAAAAAGGCTACCCTGCACCCACCGGAAATCGAATTTTAATTGAGGACTGGGAGGACTTCGTGATCCTTCACGCCAACTTTGGGTCTCTCACGAACCGAGCTTTGGCTCAGCTGATCGGTCACATCTTGTCGGATCAGACTGGGCATAGCGTGGTGGTTCAGTTTGATCCTTATCGCATCTTTGTGAATACTATGGGCGCCGCCAACGCTGACCGTATAATGGCGTTGTTTGAGGAGTTGAAGCGGATGGGCGATCTGGATATTCGGGATACCTTGATTCGGTCTACTGTGAAGACTGGGATTTTCAAGAGGCGGATGGTTCATGTGGCTCGAAGATTTGGTGGTATACAGAAGTGGGTTGATTTAAGCAGGGTGAGTCTTCGTAAATTGTTGGAGAGTTTTGAGGGCACAGCCATCTATGATGAGGCTCTGAAGGAGGTTTTCAGGAAGGATTTGGATTTGGAGAAGGCAATTCAGGTTCTTGGTGCTGTTCGCGGGGGGGAGATTGAGGTTCGGAAGTTGGAGGCTGTGGGTGACGCGTCTCCGGTTGCGCGTGTTGGATTGGAGAAAGTTAGCATGAAGACTGATTTGATTCCTCCTGAGCGGATGAAGTTGATTCTTGTGGAGTCGGCTAGGGCGCGTCTCCTTAATGAAGTGCGGACGTTTGTTTGCACTAAATGCTGGGAATATTTGGAGATGGTTCGCTTGAATGATTTGCCGGAGAAGCCTGTCTGTCCCAAATGTGGGTCTCAGAGTTTGGGGGTGCTTAGGCGAGATGAAGATGGGGTTCAGTCTTTGGTGGATAAGAGAGGAGAGAAGTTGACGAAGAGCGAGAGGAAGATTAACAGGCAGGCGGTGAAGACGGCTAGGCTTGTTTCAAGATACGGTAAGCCAGCTGCTGTGTCTCTCTCCGGAAGAAACATCCAATTATCTGACGCAGAAGAAATCTTAGAGAAGGAAAACGCGCTTTCAGACCACTTCTTCGAATTGATAACAGAAGCTGAAAGAAAATCCCTAAAACGCAAATTCTGGTAGAAAAGGCATTCCATCGTTATTGTTTATGGCATTATCTGCTCTGGCGCAGGTATCGGTAGATGAATCGTATGGGTGCGGGACCTACCTTTATTTTTCCGCTTCTCTCATCCTTGATCATAGCTGCCAAGTCATAATCATAGTCTTTTTTACATTGTTGCATCAGTTTCTTTGCTTGGTTGATGCCGTAGGAAAACAGAAATCTTAGTCCATATCCCTTGACTCCGCTCTTCGTGAGGAAATATTCCTGAAGAAGAGTCTGCCCCCAATCTATATTGTGCTCCCAACACTTAAAGAAAAGTTCACACTGTTTAGGCGTCATCTTCTCAATAGTGAAAGACTCCGTTTTATCCTTCAGCCCACCCATCGAAACAAGAAAGAGCGGAACAATCACACTCTTAAACCTCTTTAACTCTCCAACAAGATCAAGGGTCAACTCCACATCCTTATCAGTTTCACCTGGAAAACCAATAATCAAGGTGGCACAAGGAACCCACAAGTTCCTTTCCATAATCTCAAAAGCATCTACAACTACCTGAGGCCAATCTTCCGGATCAAAAGGCTTACATTTTCCTATCATATGCTCTTTCATCAGCCTAGGACTACCACTTTCTAAGCCTGTTTGCCCGCTAAGCCACCCTACTTTTCTACCTGCACCCAGAATGTTCGAAATCTCCTCAACAACTTCAGGTGCACTGGCAATGGAAGAGAGGGCAAAGTGACTCATACCCACTGCTTTAACGCCCGGATAATTCCTCACAGTTTTAAAAAGCTCTATCACTGCCTCCTTATTCACTTCTAAGCCCTTAGCCTTATACCTCAACACATCCTCTGCATGCAGTAACGGCCGTCTCCCAGCCCTAAGATTAACTTCAACCTCCCTCAAAATGTCCTTTATTGGAAGGCAACGGTAACGCTGAAGCGTTGGAACACAAAAGTCACAGCCCCGTCCACATCCTCGAGCAATCTCAACTATCCCATCCACAGTCCCTCTCTTAATCCGCGGTATTTCTTCTGTTTCAACCACCTCTCCATGCACCACTTCCGGCAGCGGTTCCCCATTCAACGCTCTCTCGAAAAGCGGACCCACAACCTTCTCCCCTTCACCAACAATCACACAATCTATTCCCATTCTGCTGCAAATCTCTCTGTCTTCCAGCTGCCAAGCTCCAGGACCCCCAACAACGATTTGTGGTCTGTATTTTTTAATGGCAGGGTGGTTCAGCAGTTCTCTAAATTTTATATTCATGTACGCTTCGCCATCAAACAACTGCGTGAATGTAGAAGTCGCGGGTGCCTTGCCTAAAGGGTCAGTTTCTGTGATTCCAACGACTTTAGTTCTGGAACCCACAACTTTGTCAAGATGTTCAGGGTGAGCAACAATCACCTCTTCATCTTTGAAGCCATGGTCCAGCAATGCGGCTTCAACTTTTCTTATTCCACAAGAAGCATACTTGACCGATCCATCCTCATTCACAGGAACAGATGGACAAAACATCGAGAAGTAGAGCCAGTCGGGAATCAGCCCTTTTGGCACGCAGGCAGAGAAGCCAAGAAAAACCCCCCCGCTATACTCACTCATCAAAGTTCTGTCAGCGGTCAAAACAACCTTATAGCCTTCGCCTGCTTTCCTGACCAAACGGGCTCCCCCCCGACATTGATGTAAAATAGATTATACACGTACTCAATTATAACATAGTCGGTCATTGATCATTTGCGATTTTTTTTAAAAAACGGAAAGCTTATGTGCTAGTTATTCCGCGAAAACCATAAAAGTAAGCGCTTACCTATAAAAGAAAACCAAGAGGAATTAACTTTGTTCCTTGCACCTTTTGTGGCTACACCCACGCCGGTAGTGCGTCAGATGCTTATCTTGGCTGAACTCAAGCCAGGAGAAGTCCTCTATGATCTAGGTTCTGGAGATGGTCGCGCGGTCATAATGGCTGCTAAAGACTTTGGAGCGAAATCTGTGGGAGTTGAATTGAGGGAAGACCTGGCGAAGAGAGCACTCAACAGCATTCAGGAACTCAGTTTAAACGAGAAAACACAGATCATCCAGAAAGACATATTCAACGTCAACCTGTCTGCTGCTGACATCGTCTTCCTCTATCTGACAACCAGCGCAAACGAAAAAATAAAATCAAAGCTAGAGGCAGAACTCAAACCGGGAGCTAGAGTTGTTTCCCACGACTACGAAATTCTCGGCTGGAAGCCATCAAAAGTTGACAATTTCTGCGAAAACCCTAAGCTGGGATACCCGTCACACACGCTCTACGTCTACAAAAGATAACCCTTTCTCCAAGGCTAAGCAGCTCCCAACCATAGAATCAAGGCAACAACACGGTTAATTTTTCTATTTTTGTTCTTCTTCGCGTTTCATTTATAAGCAATAACGCCGTTATAATCTTGTGAACTCAGTTGCGACCACCCTGTGAAATTGTTGTGCGCTCAGTTCTGCCAGCATTTCGTTCTCTGGTAGCTAGGAGTCTAATAGAGAAATGCCACTTCTCTCAAGTGGCTGCAGCAAAAAAACTTGGAACAACCCAAGCTTCCATAAGTCATTATTTATACTCAAAACGGGGAGAAAAAATGCTGAAACAGCTTGAAGCCTCCTCCCCTGTTATGGTCATGGTCGATGAGATCGCTGAAGGCATCGCAGCCGATAAAATATCACCCTTCGACGCCATGCTACACTTCTGCAAATTATGCAAAGTCCTCAGATCCGGAGACATGATATGCACTTGGCACAAGGGTTCCCTAGAGGTTCCAGAAGCTTGCGATGTTTGTCCACCAACAGCAAAAAAGTTTTGAAAAACAGCTCTCTTGCGAGTATTGTATGACCTGTGGTGGCTGATATGCCAAAGAAGCGTCTCAGACACTTCCTGAAAGAGAAGGAAAAGAAGAGATTTCTCCTAGAGGTTACTAACAAGCTAGGAACAGACATTGAGAGATTGCTTGGATCGAAAACTCATGTCGAGGTAAACGAGATTGAAACCACTGAAATCTTCATTTTCAACGGAAGACCTTTGATTGCTAGGTCCAATGATGAGCTTTTTCCAACTCTAATTTTTGATGAGCTTTTTCCCATTATTCCCACGATAGTAGTGGATATGGGTGCCGTGCCTTATGTTTGCAAAGGAGCGGACGTGATGGCTCCTGGAGTTGTTGCCATAAAAGGCGAATTTGAAGCTAACGACCTTCTTCTTGTCGTTGATGAGCGTCACGGTAAGCCCTTAGCTGTGGGCGTCGCCCTCTTCAATTCTGAAACTATGAAGACTATCAATCATGGGAAAACCGTTAGAAATCTCCATTTTGTGGGCGACAAACTCTGGAGCTATGTTAGAGGTTCATGACTGTAATTTTCTTCGTTAATTCATGGCGGTTTAAGAGAGATTATTGTAAAACAGCAGGGTTGTTTCATAAGAATTATAAAATACTAATTTGAAATCTCAATTTTTGAAGATTATAGACTGCACCAAGTGGAAATACTTAAAATAAAAACGTCTCTAACTAGTTAAGGAAGTGAAGTCTATTGTCGACCTCAGAGCAAGAGAACAAAAAATCTCAAAAGAAAGCATACTTGAAAGCTATATCCCTACGCTCGCTCGACGACGTAGAAGTTATCAAGCATGAACTCAGCTTGGGAAACATTCTTGTTCTTAAGGTTACTCCTCTTGCTAGAAAGAGCGTTGAAGATGTCAAGAAGGTTGTGAACGAACTTTATGGCTTCACTCAATCCATCGGAGGAGACATCGCCCGCCTAGGAGAGGAGAGAGTAGTTATAGTGCCGAATTTCATCAAAATCTGGCGCCAAGAAACTGGCGTTGCTGAAGAGAAGGCATCTACCGCAGCTTGATTGTTTCCAGAACTTCTGGCACAAGTGCTTCCACATTATACTTTCTCTTGAACAGACCAGCCATGCTTAGACTCTTTGATTTTTCACCATGGGTTATAATTATTCTCTCAGGTTTAGGCTTCACCCGTTGTATATAATTAACCAATTGCCTCCTGTCTGAGTGTCCAGAAAATCCCCTCACAGTTTCAACTTGCATGTTAACTTTCATCACCTGCATCTTTCCCGAGCTGTTTATCACGGGGACGTCAGCTAAGCCCTTCTGGACTCTCGATCCCATGGTTCCCTCAATCTGATAGCTGACAAAGATTATTGTATTGCGCTTATCCGCTGCCAAACGTTTGAAATAGTCAATTACTGGTCCTCCTTCCAGCATACCTGAGGTCGCCAAGATTATACACTGGTCCCCCTCCACGATCTCTTCCCTTGCGCTAGGATGCTCGACAATGGTGAAGTAGTCTGATTGGAAAGGATTGATTCCCTCATAAAGGATGCTGTTTCTCACTCCTTTAGCTAGATATTCAGGATATGCAGTGTGGATTGCGGTTGCCTCAGAGATCATGCCTTCCACAAAGACGGGAGCCTCCTTCAGCAGTCCCCGCCGCATATACCCGTCAATAATTAGCATTATTTCTTGGGCTCTTCCCACCGCCGGAACTGGAATCAAAACTTTTCCTTCCCGATCCAGAGTCTCATTAATTATCGTTGTAATGAGTTGCTCCGATTCTGCTCTTGTGGGCATAACATCTCCTGGAGCGCCGTACGTGCTTTCCGTTATTATGGTCTCTACTCTGGGAAACATGGCTACGGCAGGCTCAAGAAGCATCGACTTGCCATACTTGTAATCACCAGTATAAACTAGGTTGTGCAGTCCCTCGCCTATATGAAGATGAACTAGCGATGAGCCGAGAATGTGCCCGGAATTGTGTAGAGTTAAACGAACATCCGGAGCTATATCGGTTACAGAGCCATACCGCAGAGGTATGGTATGCATTACCGTGTCTCTAACATCCTTCTGACTATAAGGTGCCATAACTCCCTGTTTGTTTGCAACGTCCAGGTAATCCATTTGAAGCAGGGTCATGAGGCTTGAAGTGGGAGCCGAACAGTAGACTGGTCCGTCGTACCCATACTTGAAAAGAAAGGGAAGAAATCCACAGTGATCCAGATGGGCATGGCTTATAACCACGGCATCTAAGGCGTCTAGATCAAACTGAGGCATATCCAATCGTGGAAAGGCATTGAGGGAACTTGTAGACCCTGGGTTGATGCCACAATCCAGCAGCACGTTGCTTTCCCTTGTTTGAACAAGGATCGCTGATCTTCCCACTTGTCGGAAGCCGCCCAAGGCAGTGAGGCGTACATCTCCAGCTTCATAGACCATGGGTCTAAAAATTCGTTCTCCAATGGCCCGTAGTATTCTCTCTCGTTCTTTGCTCTCTGAGTAAAGAAAATGTCGCATGTGAGCGATGATTTTGGAGGGTATGGGGGGGCTTCTGAGAATTCGGGGTCGCCAACGGGTTTTTTTGATGATTTCCTGTAGGACCTCTCCGTTTTTTCCGATAACCACTCCTGGTTTTTTTGCTTCGATGATGACTTCTCCGAGGCTTGGATCAAAATTTATATTCGTGATTTCTGCTTCTTCGGAGACAATCTCTTTTATAATTCTCTCTGTGTCCCTTTCTTCAGCTCTTATAGAAGGGTCGGAACGAACAACTATCCTCTTTCTGATTCGCTTGACTATGTCTGCTATTATGTAACTTTGTTCAACTAGAACATCAGGCTTTTTGGTGTAAACAGCGAGAGCGGGTCCTTCATACTCTATGCGAGTGACTTCAGCCTGTGGCGGGATGTTCTCTAGTATGTGCTGGCTTATATCCACTTTGTCTTTTCCAGATGTTGTCACGCTTTCTTTTCGCTCCTCAGGAGCCTCCTAGAAGGTCTTTCTTTTGCTCAGGTTTTAATGAACGATAACCTTTTTCCGTTATGACAGCTACGTCAAAGCTGTCTCCGCTTGCTATGTCTCTCTTCATAGCTGAATCAACGGCGCGTACAACCACAGGCAGGAGGTCCTTTATTTGGGATCCTTCCTTGTATTTGTCTTCCAGAACGCCGTAAGCTATGGGAGAACCTGAACCTGTAGCAACATACTTTTCTTCTGTGAGGCTACCGAAGGGATCTAAAGAGAAGACGTGGGGTCCTGTAGAGTCAACACCACCAACAAGAATCTGCGCTATTAGTCCTCCACGTGCAGAAAAGAGGACATTTGCGACTAGGCGAGATGCAGCTTTTATTGGCATGGGTCTTCCGTTGTTTAGTTTGTATAGTTTGGCGTTGACTTTGAGTACTTCGACAACGTACTGTGCGTCTGCAACTCCGCCTGAGATGGTCATGGCTATGTGGTCGTCTATCTGGTATATTTTCTTACCCTTTTTGTGGGCTACGAAATATCCCATTGTCACACGGGTGTCTGAAGATAGGATGACTCCGTCGGCGCAAACGACACCAACCGTTGTTGTTCCTTTTAAGGCTAATTTATCAACTGTTTCATGCATTTTTGTGTCCCCCGAAAATTGATATAGAGCAGAACTGGATCGGGAGAAACCAGAGGTGTATATACATCCTTGACGTATTTAAAAAGATTTCGAAACTTCATCATTTTTTGCTGGCATTTAACGTCTTAAATGGTAGAATCCTGAAACTTAATATGGAGCCACTCCTCATATCCGTGATTGCATTGAAGATGCAGTTACATCGAATGCAGCTTCCAAGGGAAGTTGTAGTTGGAAACGAAACCTTACCTCTTTTAAGCGAGATTTGCAAGAGGTTAGGCTTTCGCGAATCTGCGCTTGTGGTTACCGGTCCAGACACCAAAAATGTCGCAGGTCGTAGAGTTATCGACCTGCTCAATGACAAAAGAATGGATGTTAACTATCTTGTTGTGAATTCTTCCACCATGTGGGAAGTTCGGGCTGTTGAAGAAAAAATTCGGGAATTAGAACCCCAGATCGTTCTCGGCGTGGGCGGGGGAACTAAAATTGATGTTGCGAAGCTGAGTTCTACACGTCAGGGAATCCCTTTCATAAGCGTGCCGACAACGGCCTCCCACGATGGTATTGCAAGTCCTGTGGCGTCTGTCAAAGGGTTGAAGAAGCCTTTCTCTGTGATGGCGCAGTCGCCTATGGCCATAGTGGCAGATACAGCTATTATTATTCAATCGGATTATCGTTTCACTGCGAGCGGATGCGGGGACCTTGTTTCGAAATTCACTTCTGTTCGAGACTGGGAACTAGCTCACAAGGTAAAGAATGAATACTATGGGGAGTACGCAGCGAGTTTGGCTCTGATGAGTGCAAGATTGGTGACGAAAAACGCTGATGTAATCAAACCCGGATCAGAGGCGGGTCTTCGCCTTATTTTGGAGGCTCTGATAAGTTGTGGGGTTGCCATGAGCATCGCGGGAAGCAGCAAACCTTGTAGCGGTTCAGAGCATCTGTTTAGTCACTCTCTTGATCAGATTGAACGGAACGGTGCCTTGCATGGAGAACAGTGTGGTGTGGGAACGATAATGATGGCTTATCTATACAACATAGATTGGAAAGGCATCAAAGAAACTCTTCAGAACGCCGGAGCTCCCACGACAGCTGAAGAACTTGGCGTAGAACCTGAGTCTATTGTAAAGGCTTTGGTGCAGGCCTGTAATATTCGCCCCGAACGATACACAATTTTAGAAGTGAAAAGGCTGGATTACGATTCTGCCGCGAAACTCGCTAAGGTCACCGGCGTGATCTCCTAGATGCAGCACAAACGGTCTCACCTCTAGCTTGCATTCACTGTAGCGTTCGGTTCAGATCAATGAAATCTTCTGAAAGGTTTGCCTCTCTGATCTGCTGTCCTCCTAGAATTGTGAGGCAATTTTCTTTTGTATTTCAGGTGGGCGGTTTGATTGAATGTGGGGTTTGTGCTGTGAATGTTTTGAAGTATGTTGTTCGTGAAGGTTTTGTCCGTTGTGTCCTCGTTCTTGTGTTCGTGTCTCGATCTTGTGGGTTTCAGTGGGTTAAGAGGAGGCTTGTTATCAAGCCTTTGATTTTGTCGTTGGCGTTGAGTACGACCTCAATGGTTTTTTCTCCCTTCTCAGTCAGTTCGTAAACTCTTTTTCTTTTAGCCCACATGCCCTTTATCAGTTCGTCTCTTTCTAGGGAGTATAGGAGAGAATAAACCGTTCCTGAGCTGACTAAGATTCCGAATTTGTTGTGAACAAAAGCAATGGCATCATAACCGCTCATAGGGCCATTCTGGAGTTCAGCTAGTATAAGTATATCCATGAAGCTCTTGACGATTCTTCTGTGCATTTTCTTTAGGACCTGGGACTCCATTTGTCGTCCACCTTCTTGAGTATAGTTTTGTTTAGTCATGTTTTAAATCTATATACAACTATGAATATTTATAATTTAGTATAAATTTCAATCCGAATCTATAAAAAATCTGAATCCGAGTTCAGACAGTCCCCATACACATTCCATTGCTTCGCTTTTTATAGGTCAAAAAAGGGCTAATTCAGCACTGTTTCATGTTTAGTCAAGGGTGTTAATGATTGAGGCTGTGTGTGTGTTGGTATCTATGCTTGTTTAAACGTGTCTCGGGGATAAAATGGGAAAAGGAACCGTTTTTGACAGCTAACGATATATCTACATGTTAACAACAGTTATTTCGTTCTTTTATAGTAGCTTTCGGCTGGGTGTTAGAATTTGATCTCATGGAAGTATTCTTTCGAGAAAATAAGCAAGGATTTGGAATTAGCCAGAAAAAAGAAGCAAGCTCTCGACGATCTTTTCAACTCGGGCAAAATCTCGGCGCCTACATACAACTCCCTCGACAACGAACTTACCACCATCATCTCCGACATTGAGTTACGCCAGAAGACTCTATCCAACAACCTGACCAACAAAATAGGTGACCTAGAAACACAGATCAGTACCTTAGAGATGCTTCTCGCAAACTCGGAAATCCAGTATGTCGCAGGAGAGATTGACGAAGAGTTACACGCTCACGAAAGTAGCGCTTTCTCAAATGGCCTCAGCGCCTTGAAAAAACAATTGGACTTCATCAAGGAGGCAGTAGCCAGCCTTATGCCGGATGTGGCAGAGCCAACACCCACACCCCCATCGATAGACGCTGAGACGCCGCAACTCACTGAAGAGGTTCTTGAGGAAAACGCTGAAATATCTGTTGAGGCAGCTGTCGAAGAACCTGTGGAGACGTTAGCTGAGGCTGCATTTGAGGTGCCTGTTGAAGCTGTCATTGATGCTCCTGTTGAGGAATCTGTTGAAGTTGCTGTTGAAGAGACATTAGAGGCTCCTGTTGATTTTCCTGTTGAGGCTCCAGTTGAAGAGACATTTGTCACCTCTGTCGAAGTTTCACTCGAAGAAGAGACGTTAGAGGCTCCAGTTGAGGTACCGGTTGAGGAACCAGTTGAAGCGCCTGTTGAAGCTCCTGAAGTTCCCGTTGAGGATGTGGTTGAAGAAGCAGCTGAAGAGACAATCGACGTTGAACCCATGTTTAACGAGTTAAACACCGAAGAACCCATAGAAACACCGACCGCCGAAATATCTGAAGAAATAGTTGAAGTAACCACGGAAGAAACCGTCGAAATTCCGTCCACAGCAGAGATTACTGAAATGCCTTCCACCGAAGAAGTGACTGAAGCAGAAACTCTGCCTGAAACACCAATCGAAGAGACGTTAACTGAAGAACAGTCACCTTATGAGGAAATCGTTGAAGAGTCCGCTATTACTGAGAATCCAGCCGAAACATCTAATGAAGAAACTTTGAGTGAAGAAGAAGCTCCAATGGAAGAAGAGGTTGCGGTTGAAGAAGAGACTCAAGCGCCCGCTGAAGTAACTCCAGAATACGAAGAAGAAACAACTAGCGAAGAAACCTACGAAGACTATTAACCGGAAAACAACCAAATAATCCTCCTTCTTTTTTTCTAAATCCTAACAATCCCTTAACTTTTTTCCAAATAGAAAAACAATTCTACATATCCAGACTAGGGTTGCTCTCTCCTCCAAAACCCAAATATATACCGCCCTGTTTCTTATTTTTCCTAACAAGTTGCGTGAATCGAAATGTATGGATGGAACGGTAAACTACTCCGAGTAGACCTAACAAAAGGAAAAGCAGTTCCCCAGAAATACGATGCTGAGTTCGCCAAAACCTACCTCGGCGGCAGAGGCTTCGCAGCAAAAATCCTCTGGGATCAACTTAAACCGGGACTAGATCCCCTTTCTCCAGAAAACCTCTTGATATTCGCAGCCGGACCTCTAACCGCTTTTTCACTTCCCAGCAGTGGGAAACTTCTGGTTGCAGCGAAAAGCCCCATTACAGGAGGATACGGAGACGGGAACATTGGCACCCAAGCGACCGTTCAGATGAGAAAAGCCGGTTACGACGGCATCATAATCAGTGGAAAGGCTTCGAAACCCACCATCCTGCTCATTCAAGATGACGAGACAGAGTTTGTTGACGCCAGAGACTACTGGGGAGAAGGCACTTTCAAAACTGAGAGACGCCTCAAGAAAGAATACTCCACGAGCACAGGCGTAGTCTCCATAGGTCAAGCTGGCGAAAACCAAGTGAAATTCGCTAACGTGATTTCTCAGGGGGGTCGGGGAGGAGGGAGACCAGGTATGGGTGCAGTTATGGGCTCCAAAAACTTGAAAGCGGTTGCTGTAAGGGGAACAAAGACCATTCCAGCCAAGGACCCTGAAGCCATGAGAACTCTGGGCATAGAAGCTTACAGGGAGGTATTGACTAAACCAAATTACGACTTCTGGAAACGGCAGGGAACAATGATAACTCATGAGTGGAGTCAGGAGAACAGTGTTCTACCAACATATAACTTCCGTGAAGGGGTCTTCGAAGCGGCAGACCAGATTGGAGGGTTTGCAATGGAAAAAATAAAAATAGACAATAGGGGATGCCCCAACTGCAACATGACCTGCGGCAACATTGTGGAAGACACTTCTAAGATGCCCTCTGAATTGGACTACGAAAATGTTGCCATGCTAGGGTCCAATATAGGCTTAGGCAACCTCAAGGAGTTAGCGACTCTGAATCGACTCGCTGACGATTACGGCGTAGACACAATATCCCTCGGAAACACCATTGGCTTCGCTATGGAAGCCTCAGAGAAGGGGCTTATCGATTACAAGATTGAGTGGGGCGACTTTGAAGAAGCCAAGATTCTGACTGAAAATATAGTGTTTAAACGGGAACTGGGAGCTCTCCTTGCGGATGGCGTGAGATCCGCTTCTGAAAAAATTGGCGGCGACTCTGCAAAGTGGGCTATGCAGATAAAAGGTTTAGAGATTTCAGGCTACGATTGTCACACAACCCCGGGAATGGCTCTTTCCTATGGCACCTGTTCCATTGGTGCCCATCATAAGGACGCTTGGGTTATATCGTGGGAGGTTTCTGCGGGACGGGAAAACTATGGAGAAGCCAAGGTTGACAAGGTTATCGAGTTGCAGAGGTTAAGGGGTGGAGTCTTCGAGTGCTTCACAACCTGTCGCCTTCCTTGGGTGGAGGTAGGTTTTGGTCTGGACTGGTATCCAAAGTTCTTAGAGGCTGCAACAGGATTAAGCATGACTATGGATGATCTCTTCGTCATCGCTGACAGAGTCTTCAGCTTGATGAGAGCCTTCTGGGTGAGGGAATACGCTACTAGCTGGAACAGAAACATGGACGTTCCGCCTGCACGGTGGTTCGATGAACCCATCACGAAAGGACCTTTGAATGGCTCGGTTCTAGATCGTGAAAAGTATGATAACATGCTTCAGATATACTACAGTAAGAGAGGTTGGGACAGTCAGGGGATACCTACCAAAGCAACGCTGAAGAGACTGGGCTTAGAGTATGTTAGTCAAGAGCTTCAAGGTTACGTGAATTTAACCCCCTCCTAACTTTATTGTATATTGGGATGCCTCCCCAGAAGGGGGATGTATCCTCGTCTCTGGAGATGAAGAGCTTGAAGGTTGCGATAACGTATCATGAAAAGTTTAGCCAATACGATTTGGGGGCTAACCATCCCTTTAAGGGAGATCGCTTCAGCAACGTCATGAAACTCTTTGAGGAGGAGGGGCTGCTTCGTCTTCCCTCAGTGAGCTTGTTGAAGCCTGAAGCAGTTTCCATGGGAGACCTGCTCAGGGTCCATGATAAAAAATATGTTGATCTCATTTTCCGTTTGGCTGAGGAAAATAAGCCCTATGACCTGGAGACTCCGGTTTCGCCCCAAATCCTTGAGGCTGCCCGCCTAATGGTCGGTGGAGCTATCAAGGCTGGCAAAGCAATCTATGATGGGAAGGTTGAGAGGGCTGTCGCTCTGGGGGGTGGCTATCATCATGCTGGCAGAAACTATGGGGGAGGATTTTGCCTCTTCAACGACGTGGCTGTTCTAGTGGAGGTTCTTCGGGAAGAGTATGGGGTAAAGCGTGTGCTTATCTTGGATTATGATGTGCACTTCGGTAATGGCACCAGCGACATCTACTACTCAGACCCTGAAGTGCTCTTCATCTCCTTGCATCAGGACCCTAGAACAATTTATCCTGGCACAGGCTTCGTTGAGGAGATTGGAGAGGGAGCGGGGAAGGGATATAATGTCAATGTGCCATTGCCTCCTGGAACCGGGGATCAAACCTATCTTCAAGCTTTGGAGGAAGTTTTTGTTCCTCTAGCGGAGGAGTTCAAGCCTGAAATCGTTCTAGCTAATGGAGGAAGTGACGTTCACTTCGCCGACAGGCTTGGCAATTTAGGACTGACTGTAAAGGGTTTCTTTAAACTCTCTCTGACTATAGTTGAGGTGGCAGAAAGGGTCTGTGATGGCAAGCTAATTTTGCTGCCTGGTAGCGGATATAATCCAACAGTTCTGCCTTCGTGCTGGTACGCCTTAACTGCAGGAGTTGTCGGTTTAGAAAAAATCGGTGTGACTGATCCTTATGAGGCGCCGGTTGAACCTAGCTGGTGTCGTCCAAAAGTCCGGAAAAGCGTTTCAGAATTGAAGCGACTTCTGAGGAAGTATTGGCGAAGCTTTAGATAAATAATATATGCGCAGGAGTAGCTGCAGCAATGAAATCGAAAGGTGACAAATTGGAAGTCACCGTGAACTAGGAGGAAATTATGATGGTGAAAAAGAAGATAATGTAAATTCTGTTATAGGTCGTTAAAGGGTTAGATTGTCGAAATCGTGTCTTTTGCTTATTTTTTCTAATCTTTCGTTAAAGCTCATTTCAAGAATTTTTTTCATTCGAATGTACGCATCTGAATCAATGGTCTTTTCTTTCAGCATTTGGTCAAGCCTTTCGGTTTCGTCAACAAAAATATCTTCGATTTTTAAATTATCTCGGATATGCAAAAATGTTTTTTTGTCAAGTTTTCCTTTAAGCAGTAGTTGTCGGAGCTTCTTCATTTCTTTCTCATAATCATCTTCTTCTCCCTCTTTTCCAAGGTAGAAAACCACGCCAACCAGAATACCGATTAATAGTGCCAAAGGGAGAACAATTAGAAAGAATTGACTGGTTTCCATATGGAAAGAGTTTGGGCTTAGGTAATAAACTCTTATGAATTCGAATTAAGGTTTACAACTACAAAATGGTAGATGTTCTTTAGGCATCTAAAGATGAAAGCTACAATTCGATGATTTCATGATTGGTGCAGAAGAGACGTAACATTTATGAATAGTGTTGGAGGCTAGACATCAGCAGAGAAACCTGTTAAGGAAGGATATGTGTGCCCATTCAGAAAAGCGACTTCATCATTGTTGATTATACGGGTAAAGTTAAGGAGACCGGAGAGGTCTTCGATACTACCTTTGAAGAAATTGCGAAGGAGAAGAAACTCTACAAGGAGGGAGAGCTCTACGAGCCAAGACTAGTTGTTGTTGGAGAGAGCTGGGTGCTGAAAGCCTTGGATGAAGCTCTTCTCAATTTCAAAATTAGGAAAAAGGAGTCTGTTGAGATTCCGCCAGAGAAGGCTTTCGGAAACCGGGATCCAGAAAAGGTGAGGCTTGTTCCTCTCAGGCGACTGATTGCCCGTGGAATTACCCCTAGAGTGGGAATGCAGGTTGAATATGACAAGAGGCTTGCTACTGTGAGAATCATGGGGTCTGGGAGAGTAACACTTGACTTTAATCCGGCATTGGCTGGGAAAACCTTGGTCTACGAGGTTACCGTTAAGAAGAAACTTAAGACGGATGCGGAAAAAATTTCTGCTCTCATCCACCGTCGAATACCTGCGGTTGAGGCTGAGAAGTTCGACTTCAAGGTTGGAAAGGCAAATGTCACGGTGAACCTGCCTGACGAAGCCTTTTACGTGGAGGGGATACAGCTGGCAAAAAGAGGAATTGCCCTAGACATACAGCGGTACCTGTCGGAAATAACAACAGTCAAGTTCGTCGAAGCCTTCAAAAAACGGGAAACCACACCACAGCCAAAGGAGAAAACCAGCTAACCACAATAGAGTACTAGACTATTCAGTTTAATTTTTGGTCTTTTGGGTGCCTATTTTGTTGAGTGCCCGTTTGGGCAGCAGATTATGCATTGTTGGTTGTCTATGTTTGGGTCTGAGAGTGCGCATAGTTTGCACATGAGTCCTCTCTGTCTTATTATCTCGCAGATTAAACACAATTTTGCCACAAGTTCATATTTATTCATGTGACCATTAGCCAATGACTCGACAGTTTCCTTGAGAACCAGTTGAGTTTCTTTCACTTCTTCAACTTGGAGAACCGCGCCTCTAGTGCGACTTGTGTATTTGCTCACAGCAGTTTGGGTGATACCCAGAAGGACTGCTACGTCTTGTTGTTTGAGTCCATAGGATTGTGTTAGTTCTCTTGCTATGGCTGATCGGATAGCTGGAATTACTGATTTTACTGCGACTTCGCAGGGAAGTACCATGTTTTGTTTCACCGTCTATAGTGTTAGTTCGGTAACGTATATAAACATGGCGTATGTCATATTAACATGACGTATGCCATGGAGAGAACCAAAACTTTCCCCCCTGCTCCTTTCTATCACCCCTCAGACAGAAGCAACGCCTTCTGCCAACTTCTCCATGACATACGATGTGGAGGACAAAACCACGACCGCTAGAAACACTCACCACTGGGTCAGTAAAACCACAGAGAACACCGCAGAACTAATCGACATTCTAAGCAAAGCCGATGCCTTCTGCCGATACTGCAAACCCACCTCCCCCCTACACTGCATAGAACGATGCGAAATCTGGAGAACAAAAAACGAATTTCTAGAGATGAACCAAATTTTCAGCAGAGACGATCACATACATAACTTACTAAACGCCGTTAAGAACAGCAGACGAAAAGCAGTCATGAACGCCCTTCACGAACGTCCTCGCGGAACAAAAGGACTGCAAGAATACCTAAAAAACAACGGATATCACCACAGCCAACGCACCATCACCATCGAATACATCGAACCACTAGTGAAAACTGGTCTTGTCAAAAGAGACGGCACCAAATACCGCTTAACATTATACGGAATAAAATTCCACAACGTTCTAAGCAGATTCAACATTGAAAACCCACTGCCACCGCATTCCCGCTGTTACGAAGAAATCGTACTAAAGAAACTAAAGCAGGGACCAAAATCCTACACTGAACTCTCTGAATACCTGACCCAGAAAAGTTTGTCTCGAACACTAAAAAGATTGTTAGAAACGGGGCTGATAACTAGAAGCACAACCTCAGAATACGTCTTCTATTTCAAAACAAAAAAGATGCCCAAGAAGCCATTTTCACCAACAGAAAAGAGAGTGTACACAGGCATTCCAGACGTCGGCACATCCGCTCGTGAGATATCTAATACGGTCGGAATAAACATCAGAAGAACCTACAAACATCTTCGAAACCTAAGAAGGAGACGCCTCGTCTTCAGGCGGAAAAAGCCTAGAACCTACAAGTTAACACTTAACGGAATAAAATTAGCGGACTTCCTAGAAGAGACCGCAAAACTCGTCTATGACGCTTCAAAGGCATCAGACTACCTCTTACAGCGCTCCAGAGAAACCCCTGCTGTTCCCCATCCTCCACAAAAGATGCTAACACAATCCCCACTTAATGAGAACCTCGACACTAGCAACATCCAAAACAAATGAAACGCAGTATTTTCTCTTTTTCAGTGAGTGCATCAATCATCAAATCTGGATTCTCTTCTTGAAGTTCTTTCCTAGTGTATGCCCCTGAAGGAACAGCTATGCACTTCATCTTTGCTGCCTTAGCGGCTCTAACACCGAAGACTGAATCCTCTATGACCACACAATCTTCTGGTTCAACTCGCAACTTTGCTGCAGAAACCAGAAAAACTTCAGGGTCAGGTTTCGGCTTAGAGACTTCATCTGCCGTGATCACAACATCAAAATACCCTTTAATTCCATTCTCTGGAAGTAACTTGTCAACAACCTTTCGACCGCTCATTGTTGCCAGAGCAATCTTGGTTCTTCCCTGCAGTTCTTCTAAAAGTTCGGTGGCTCCTTCAAAGAGGCTGACAATATTGGTGAGACTTGTCTGAATTCTGATTTTCTCTTTAACAAGATTGTCTAGCATTTCGTCATTTAATTCAACGTTACAGTCTTTCAATGCTTCTTCAATGGTCTTTTTTGTTCCGATGCCCAGTCGTCTCGCTATAAACTCGTCACTAACCATGCAATCAACTTGCCCTAGAACTCTTTGGAAGGATTGCACTACTGCTTCTCTGGTATCCGCGAGTGTTCCGTCCCAGTCAAAGATAACGGCTTTAACCATTGACATCCCAAAATTCATCTATTGTCCGCTTTATCTTTCCAGAATGAAAGGCTTCTCATGGGAAATCTTCTTCGTGGGGATGCGGTCAACCAGCATCTTCTCGCCAAACTTCTCAGTTATCCCTATGGGATTAAGGTTCTCGGCTAACAGAACCGCTGAGTCAAGTTTTTGTGCACTTCCAGAATAAACCGTATACAAAATGCCTCCTTCCGTTACCTTATCTCCGAGTTTCTTTTTCAACAGAACTCCTGCACCCTTAGTTTTGGGCGCTCCAGCCTCTCTCGCTATCTGAGCCATAGCTCTATTATTGATCCATTGGATCCTCCCTTTTTCCTCTGAGCGAATCTCCGCTGTCTCGTTTCCAACCTCTATGTCGCTAGGTTTTACATCAGGGTCGCCGCCTTGAGCAGCGATAATCTCTCTGAGTTTCTTCTCAGCTTTACCTGATTTGAGGAGTTCCTTTGCTTTTTGCGTGCCGTTGTTGACTCCCATCATCTCGAAGAGTAATCCCGCTAAACTAACGGCTTTATTCACCAAGTCTATGGGGGCTTCACCCATCAGCGCCAAAAGTGCTTCTTTCGCTTCAAGGGCTGGTCCTATAGCATATCCGACGGGTTGTTCGCCAAAAGTCACTGCACACTGAACATGCATGTCCAGTCTTTTGCCTAGCTCTATGAAGTCTTGGGCTAGGGCTTGGGCTTCTCCTATGGTCTTGATCTTTGCGCCTCTTCCAGTAGGTATGTCTATCACAATATAGTCTGCACCTATCGCCTTCTTTTTACTCATAATCGAGGGTAGGAGGAGGGGGTCAATAGAGAGGGGATACTCAACTTGGATGAGGAGGTCATCCGCTGGAGCTAGATCAAGGGCTCCACCCCACGTGAGACAGGCGTTAGTTTTTTTCACAACGCTCCGCATCTCTTCAACGGGCAGGTCAACAGGGCATAAGACCTCAACTCGGTCTGCAGTGCCCGCCGGAGAAGTGATTGCTCGCGAAGATGTTTTAGGAATCGTGAAACCGGCTGCTGAAACTATGGGAACCACAAGGAGGGTAGTTTTGTCTCCCGGCACTCCGCCTATGCTATGTTTGTCCAAGATGGGACTTTTACCGAAATCTAGGGTTTGTCCAGTTTCCACCATTGCTTTTGTCAGGGCTTCAGCTTCGTGCATGCTAGTTCCGCGAATGTATAGGCTTGTGACAAATGAGGCTAGTTCAATATCGCTTAGGTGCCTTTCAATCACATCCATGATTATCATCTTAAGCTCTGGTGCCCTAAGTCTCCGTCCCATTAGCTTGTCGCGGATGTACCTGAGGGATTCAGGTCTTTCAGCTGGTCGAACCTGTACTGTTTCCCCTTCTTGGACTTTCAGTTTGTCTTGGACCTCTTCGTAGATGCCCAATGTTTTTTTGGGGAAGTCTGTGGCTACGTTAGTGATGGCGATTAAGTGCTGTTTCTCATAAGTGATCTCAATTCTGTCGGAGGAGTGAATGCCTAGGCGGCTTGCGTACTCGTCGTCTATCACTACTATCTGTTTTCCGCCAGCTCTTATTCCCAAAAGCTTTACCCTGAACTCCATAGCCCATCCAACCCGTTAATCTAATACTTATCTCCAGTATAATATTAGCTGAGTAGTAAAGGGGTTGTTGATCAGGATTGAAATACGTAGATTTTGTTGACCGCTCTTACACACCAAAAACAACTGATGTAATCTGCGACTTCTATGTTGAACCAGATGGCATCAGTTTGGTTGAGGCGGCTGGAGGGGTTGCCGCCGAAAGCTCCATAGGAACATGGACAGAACTTACCACAACAAAACCTTATGTGGAAAAGCTTGCTGCCCGCGTCTTCCACATTGATGGAAACTGCTTCCAAGTAGCCTATCCTATTGAACTGTTTGAACCCGGCAACATGCCCAACATCTTAAGCAGCGTGGCTGGAAACGTCTTTGGATTACGGGCTCTCAAGAACCTGAGGCTCAACAACATTCATTTACCACCAGAACTTGTTCGAAGCTTCAAAGGTCCCAAGTATGGTGTGGACGGAATCCGTAAGCTGTTAAACGTTAGGGACAGACCCTTAGTTGGGACAATTATCAAACCGAAACTAGGGTTGAAAACGAAGGATCATGCAGAGGTAGCATATGAAGCGTGGGTTGGCGGATGCGACATCGTGAAAGACGATGAGAACCTCAGCAGCCAAAGCTTCAACCCCTTCCATGATCGAATTGTGGAGACTCTTGAGATGCGGGATCAGGCTGAAGAGGAAACGGGGGAGAAGAAAGTCTACATGCCTAACATCACCTCAGAAACAAAAGAGATGCTGGAGAGGGCACAATTTGTTAAAGACCACGGCGGAAAATACCTAATGATAGACATTCTAACCTGCGGCTTCTCTGCGCTGCAAACCGTACGCGAACAAGATTTTGGTCTGGTGATTCATGCCCACCGAGCGGGACATGCAGCCTTCACCAAAAACCCTAAGCATGGAATCTCAATGCGCGCCATCGCAAAAACCGTTAGAATCATTGGCGTGGACCAGCTTCACGTCGGAACAGTTGTGGGGAAGATGTCTGAAACCAGAGAGGAGGTTTCCGAGAACTGCGAAGCCCTCAGAACCAAATTAGATGATCTAAAGAAGGTGTTGCCTGTTGCTTCCGGAGGTCTCCATCCCGGGCTGGTCCCCTCTTTAATGAACTTCTTCGGGAAAGATTTTGTGATTCAAGCTGGAGGAGGAATCCATGGGCACTCTGGAGGAACAGTCTCTGGGGCTAAGGCCATGAGGCAGGCAGTTGACGCAACCCTGCAAAACATACCCCTGAAAGAATACGCTGAGACTCATAAGGAATTGCAGAGAGCACTAGAGATTTGGAAGTAGCAGAGTCCTTTTCCACTGTTATTTTATGCTTTTTTTTATTTCTTCAATGCATGCACACAAAATTTATAATGGGTTAACGAAGATAACTATAGTTTTGTGGGATAAAAAATGGATATGCAAGAAATTGCACGATGGGCTTACATAATCTTCGTTGTGGTAGCAATAGTGGCTGGTCTCGTACTCGGCTATTCGGCATGGAATGAATCCAAACCAACATCAGATGATGCTATTCCAGCTTACTGGGCTGCAGATGTCAAAGCATCTGATGGATATGTTCTGTTTGCTATGCTGATTTTGGGAGTTGTTATTGGGATTACAAGTATTACTGCCAAGGAAGTAACTGCTTTCCTCATAGCTACGATTGCCCTATTGGTGGCATCAGCTGCTAATGTGTGGGCGGGGGTATGGTATATTCATCCTCTGCTCTATTATTGGGCTTCCGCCATCCTATCTTACATCGTGGCTTTCGCGGCTCCAGCAGCTGTAATAATCTCTATCAAATCAGTTCTCACAATGGCAAAAGAGAAGTAGCAAACGCTACTTATCCCCCTTTTTTCTGTCTTCTCCCAAGACATGTTCAATAGACGCTTAACTGGAGAACTGGTCACAAACAGACGAGGTTGCATGTGTGTAACGCTGTGGAAAGTTGGTTGAGGTTAGGGTGCAAAGGTTTTTGGAACATGGATTTTTTCGGCTTTTATGTCTTCGAAGAGCCCAAGGCTTGCGTATCTGTCTGCGCTGTCAGGCAATACTGTGACAACGGTTTGCCCCTTTTTCATTCTCTTGGCGATTTGTACAGCTGCGTATACATTAGCGCCTGAGGATATGCCGGCGAAGAGTCCTTTCTCTCTGGCTAGCATTCGGCTCCAATTCACTGCTTCTTCATCTTCAACATTTACTGCCTCGTCGATTAGAGACTTTTCCACGATGCTTGGAATGAAGCCGTCACCGATGCCATCTATTTTATGTTCACCCGCTTTTCCGCCCGTGAGTTCTTGGGAGCTTGCTGGTTGAGCCGCCACTATCTTTACATCAGGATTTACTTCTTTCAAGGCTTTGCCGACTCCCATGAGGGTGCCTCCTGTGCCTACTCCAGCCACGAAGGCGTCAACCCATCCTCCGGGAACCTGTTCTAGAATTTCCTTGCCCATTATTATCCGGTGAGCCTCCACATTATCGTAGTTGTCGAATTGAGCTGGCATCCACCAATTTGGCTGTTTGGCTAGCTCCTTTGCTTTGTTGACAGCCCCTTTTAGCCCCTGATCTGCGGGGGTTGATACAACTTTTGCTCCGTAGGCACGCATAAACTGGCGTCTCTCCTGGGTCATGCTTTCGCACATGACGATGACTACTTTGTATCCTTTGGCTGCTCCTGCCATGGAGAATGCTATGCCTGTGTTGCCGCTTGTGGCTTCGACAATGGTGTATCCGGGTTTTAGTTCGCCGCGTTTTTCTGCTTGTTCAATCATGTATTTGGCTATTCTGTCTTTGATGCTTCCACTTGGGTTTACGTATTCTACTTTTGCGAAGAGGTTTGATTTGAAGGTGCTGAATACGCCCTTGGGGCTGTTCAGTTGAATGAGGGGTGTGTTTCCCACGAAATCTAGAACTGATTTGGCTGCCATTGTGGAGTCACTCTTTGAGACGCTGAAGATTTGCTGTTCTATTAAACTTTCGGTTTAGGAATTCTGATCGCGTATCACTAAGTCATCCGTAGAACCGTAGCAGTTATGATAGGACTTAAATAGCCAGTTTGTAAGCTAAAAACTCGTGTGAGTATTTTGTCTAAGAAATCATTAGTTTTTGAGAAGATTCATGGTCGAAAGATAAGTTTCGCGGGTTTTCCAACGCCGCTGCAGAGAATGCCTAACCTTTCTAGGGTTCTTGGTGGTCCCAGCCTCTTCATTAAGAGGGATGATATGACTGATCTTGCCTTTGGGGGTAACAAAGCTAGAAAACTGGAATTTGTTTTCGCTGACGCTAAGGAGAGGGGGGCGGACGTTGTTGTGGCTGCTGGGATGGTTCAGTCGAACTGTGTCTGCATGGTTGCTTCTGCTGCTCGAAGGCTTGGGATGAAGCCGGTGTTGGTTCTTCAGGGGAAAGAACCTGAGGTATATGATGGAAATCTGCTTTTGGATAGGCTGTTGTCCGCGGAGATTCGGTTCGTGGATGATATTGTTTCGGATGTATCTGGTAGATTGGCGGCTGTAGCTGATGAATTTAGGGATAAAGGACAGAATCCTTACATCATTACGGTGGGAGCCACAACTCCGTTAAGCGCTTTTGGATATGCCCTTGCCCTGAAAGAACTGGTTAACCAATTCGGTGAACTGGGAGAAAATCTGGATTATGTTGTTTGTGCTTGTGGAACAGGCGGCACCCAAGCTGGATTAGTATTAGGAAAGAAACTGCTTGATGTTGAAGCTGAGATTGTTGGAATAAGTGTGTTTGCAGACAGAGACGCCGCGTCCAAGCAGATAGTTGAGCTGGTTAATGGCGCAGCGGAGCTTCTTGGTGTTGACTTGTTTATTTATGCTGAGGAGGTAGCTGTTTTTGATGAATACGTTAAGGAGGGTTATGGGGTGCTGAATGAGGCGGTGACTGAAGCCCTCAAATTGGCGGCTGAGACTGAAGGAATCTTCCTTGACCCCGTCTACACAGGCAAGGCAATGGCAGCACTAATCGACCTGATAAAGAAAGACTACTTCAAAGAAGAGAAAAACGTAGTTTTTCTCCACACAGGCGGTCTCCCCGCCCTCTTCCCATACAAAACGAACTTGGTAAGACTTAAAACTTAACCCCCAAACCCAATACTACTAATACTCCTTCTTCTCTACCACCGCACAAAACCCCGTACAACACACAAAACACAAGCGCACGTAAAACGTATATAGTAAATGTTGAAAATATTCTTGGGATTGGAGTGTCTATATACTATGAAAATGCAAACTAGGCTTTTGGCGATATTAATAATAGCAATTGTAGCATTTTTGTTTGCCTATCTTCTGTTTGGTATGTCTCCTCCTAAAGCTTCAAACGAGTTAATCATAAGAAAAGGAGGAGATTCGAGTTGGAGTTTGTCCAACGAACAGAATATCTATGGAAAAAGTATTTGGTCTCAATTCGCTACTCACCCCAATAATGAGACTATAAAGCTTTACCATTGCACATATCAAGGTGGCATTTTGGTCAATAAAGATACAATGTTTTGGGAAGACGAGACCGGCAGTTTTTCGTCGAAGCCCTTGTCCTTGGATGATTTGATGGCTCGATGGCAAGATTTAATGTCAGTGTTTAAATTCAAGTACGAAAACGAATATTATACTGTATCATTCGCCATTCCCAAACTGGAAAATGGAACTTACAAGTACACCGATTTGAGCGAGGCTTGGAAAAGGGGAGAATTATACCAAATCATCGAAGGGTGGTAGAGCTTTCACAATTCTTGGAATCCATTCTTTCCTTTCATTCCTCAGAAACGTGACCAACTAAAGAGCTTCTTCATTAATCAAGGTGTCAATTGTTTGCCTTTTTTCGCCTTCCAGTGAAATAAAAGGTTTAATATTCCCTTTCTTGTTTTACCTTTGGGTGTAAACTTTGAAGTTATTCACGGTTGGTCCTGTTGCTTGCTATCCCGAAGTTCTGGAAGAAATGAAACAGCAAATGTTCAGCCACCGCAGCCAAGAATACAAACAACTCCACGCCGAAACAGTAGAACTGCTGCAGAATTTCTTGGAGACAGAAAATGAGGTCTTCCTCTTCTCCAGTACAGGCTCAGGATTCATGGAAGCATCCGTCAGAAACTGCGTAAACAAAAAGATGCTCTGCTGCATATGCGGAAGCTTCGGCAAAAGATTCGCAGAAGTAGCAATTTCAAACGGAAAACAAATAGAAACAATCGAAGCTCCACTAGGAGAACCCATCACACCAGAAATGCTAAACCAAAAGTTGTCTAAGAATCCGGACATCGAAGCCGTCTCCATCACCCACAACGAAACAAGCGTAGGACTCATAAACCCCATAGAAAAACTCGCCAAAGTTGTAAAAAACCATGGAAAACTAGTCTTTATTGACGCCGTAAGCTCCATGGGCGGAACAGAAATCAAAGTTGACAAATGGGACTTGGACGTCTGCTTCTCAAGCTCTCAAAAGTGCTTCGGTGTTCCTCCCGGATTAGGCGTGGGAAGCATAAGCGAAGAGGCATTAAAAAAATCTGAGACTGTCCAGAATAAAGGCTGGTACTTCGACTTCAAGATGTGGGAAAAACATCAAAAAGATGAGGGTACACCCATGACCCCCGTCATTCCCCAGATAGCTGGTCTAAACAGAATCCTTAAGATGATAGAAAAGAAAGGCGGCAAAAAGTGGTTCTTCGATCTATATGCAGAAAGGAATCAACGGATTCGAGACGGCGTCGAAAAACTGGGACTAACCCTGTTCCCCAAGAGCGGCTACGAAAGTCCAACAGTAACCTGCGTAAACGCCCCAGCTAACATTGATGGACTTGAGATATACCAGAAGATGCGAGAAAAAGAGTTCGAGCTTGCCAAGGGCTACGGAAGCATAAAAAACCTCACTTTCAGAATCGGTAACATGGGATACATCAAATCCGAGGATATAACTTCGATGCTGGAAGCCCTGAGAATGGTTCTGGCTGACCTTGGATGGAAACGTTAGCTAAAAACAACGTATATTCTTATATCCAAAAATGCTTAAATAATGCGTTATCTCTTTCCCTGAGCAAAAGGGCTGTTTGGCATGAAGACAGATTCAGCTGCAACCAATCGGTTTCCCAAAAATCACTCACCTAAGAATTTTGAATGTTAGTGGTCGATGGAACAATGCAGAGACATATAATTTTAGTGTGCGACAATTTCGGCGAGGAGTTTCTCGATAGTCTATCAAAGTTTGGACTGGTATTTCAAGCCAGCGACATCGATTCCAGTCTGCCACTCGATGAAGTCACCATACTGGTTGTCCGAAGCAAAACAAAAGTCAACAAAGAACTAGTAGATACCATGAAGAGCCTAGAATGCGTTATAACCGCTACTCACGGCACTGACCACATCGACCTGAACTACCTGAATGAAAAAGGAATCAAGTTCTACAATGTTCCAGCTCAATCTTATGACGTTGCACAAGGCGTTATAGCATACATTTTGGCGCATTGCACAAACCTTGTTGAAGGCGACAGTTCAATGAAGCGCGGAGAATGGAAGAAAAAATCCCTGATTGGATGCCGAATCACTGGAAAAACCTTGGGAATAATTGGGTGCGGCAAAATAGGCAAAGAAGTTGCTAGATTAGGCTCCGCCCTTGGAATGAAAGTTATCGTATCGGACCCCTGTATTCAAGATGACAAAGTTGTCGTTGTTTCCTTGGATGAACTCTTGAGGACATCTGATTTCGTAACCTTGAATTGCCCCTTGACTGAAGATACTAGAAATCTAATCGGCAGAGAAGAAATTGCCAAAATGAAAGATGGCGCATACATTGTAAACACGGCAAGAGGCGGAATCATAAATGAAGAAGCTCTGTTAAATGCTGTGCGTGCTGGAAAAATCGGGGCAGCCTTAGATGTTTTCGCCTCTAAATCACCCTTCGAAGATGAAGTTTCCAATAGTTTGATTAAGAGTGAGCGGGTGATTGCTACACCGCACAGTATTGGTCAGACCTTTGAGGCAATCGAAGAAAAGGGCAAAGGCGTACTAAAGGCTATTAAAGACTACATAACCGCCAGCCAAAACATAGCTAAAGCATAGAACCTTCAATGATCACTCTTCCCTCTAGGGTCTTGGGGGTGCCTACGTCTAACATGGCATGGTGTTCACTCGTTTTTTCCCGCCCTTTTTTTGTTTGCTGATTTAGGCTTTTAAATAAGCCACTGACAGTTTACTATATGTTAGATACTACACTGAATTGGGGAATGCCATTTTGCAGAAATCTGTTCTAGTTGCTGCGGATAGAATACGAAGGCTTGAGGTTCAGGGAGCCCGGAATGTGGCGATAACTGCCATAAAGGCTATTGAAGAGGGGGCAAGAGAGTCCAAGGCTAAAGGGAAAGAGACGTTTTTGAAGGAGTTGTCTGACGCTAAAGAGGTTCTTTTTGCTTCTAGAGAGACAGAGCCCTTGATGAGAAATGCTATTCGCCATGTCATTCATGCGGTGGAATCTAGCGAGAAAGAGACTGTCAAAAACCTAGTGGACGTAGTCTCACAGGTTTCAAAGCAATTCTTGGAGAATCTTGAAAAGTCGAAGGAAAAGATCGCTGCTATCGGTTCCAAAAGAATCTCCCACCATTCAAAAGTTCTTACTCACTGTCACTCTTCAACCGTTACTAACCTGTTGAGAAGAGCAAAGGAAGATGGGAAATCTTTTGAGGTTGTCTGCACCGAGTCGAGACCTGTCTTTCAGGGCAGAATCACTGCAAAAGAGATGTTAGATGCTGGAATCAAGACAACGTTGATTGTTGATTCTGCAGTGCGGTATTTCATGAATGATGTTGATTTGGTGGTGGTGGGGGCTGATGCTATAACCTCTGAGGGCAATGTTATAAACAAGATTGGAACGAGCATGGTTGCCCTTGCTGCTAAGGAGGCTAGAACGCCCTTTTATGTGGTGTCGGAGCTTCTAAAGTTTGATCCTGTGACGATCCACGGCAATTACGAAAGAATTGAGGAGAGAAGCCCAAGTGAGGTTTGGGACGATCCTCCTTCTGGCTTGATTATACGAAATCCGGCTTTTGACGTGACGAGGAGAGATTTCATTCACGGAATCATATGTGAAGAAGGAATTATTTCTCCCCACTCGATAGGCGAGCTGGTGAGCAGAAAATATCCGTGGATCTTCAAAGTAACATAGTTCGGCTGTGGTTCCAGTTTCTGGATTTAAAGCGGGTGAGATTCACTTCTTCTCGGGAATGCGGGGTTTTATGGTCTTGATTTTTTGCTCTAACTTTAGGAGTTTTTTTTCTAATTCTTCTATGTTGGCTGCGTAGTGTTCTAGGCGTTTTCCGTCTATTGCAATCCAGTATGCGATGGCTGCGCCGGAGATTCCCATTATCAGATAGTAACTGTAGAGGGGTAATCTCCAAGCTTCCAGCTGCCCCCCGAGACTGTTTAGAAGGTAGATTGTTGCGAGGATCATGACTATAAAGTTCAGTAGATGCAAAAAAGCTAAGAAAGTTCGTATCCTCATCATTTCACTTCCTTCCATAAGATTCCTTACTTTCAGCTTAAAGCTTTGCGAAGATTCTACCCTGAGACTTTATACCCCCCACAAGTTTGTTCACTAGAGATCGCGTCTTAGTCACGGGCGTTCGGGGGTTTATTGTCCTCTGTACAGGAACTTGGTTGCTTCGCACAGGTGGGAATGGGACATAAACCCCTCCCGCCCTAAACTGCCTCGCCAATCAGGATGAAATTAGGTAGCGGGCAATAATCATGTATTTGAAACCGCTAAATTCGAAAAATTAGTTTAAAGCCAGCATCATTCTTTAAATCAAAATATTTAGGTAACCGTAGAAAAACCTAAAAGTTTTTAGCTTGTTGGTGAGTAGTTGTTGGGCAAGAGAGAATTGTTGTGTTGAAGCGTTTAATGGAGATGGAGATAAGCAGATGACGACTTTGAGAAGTCTCCGGGAGAAGATTGAGAAGCTGGAGAGCGCGAAGACTGACCTCATGGCAGAAATAGAGGACCTTAAAGAAAAGGCAGAGACAAAAGCCACCTCTCTAGAAGAAGAGGTAGCTAAGCTACGAGAAGAAGCAGAATCACTGAAAGAAATGCTTGACATCCTCTAACAGAACCCGCCATCCAACCTCAAGAACTCATCCCAATCTAACGTTACGTAGGTAAAGTCCTAACCAACGAACCCGCCTCAAAATCTTCGAACAGGTCATTCCCTCCTTCATATTTGAAGACTAATAACAGCGGTATGTTGAAAACAGGATTTTTCCAAAAAAGCACGTCTCTAAATAGAGAGTGTCTCATGTTCGTTCTATAGTGGACCGGGCGGGATTTGAACCCGCGGCCTCCGCCTCTTTCTGCTGTGCTTGCGAAGGCGGCATTCATGCCAGGCTGAACTACCGGCCCACTATTCGTTTGAAACAAGGACCATATTTAACATTATTGAATACTAGGTTAAGGGTGAGGGGGGGTCTCACAGGTTCTGTACTCGGTGGGAGAAAAAACAGTTTTATTCTATGTTTGGGTAGGTGTATAGTCGAATAATGGAGACGTCAAGAATGGATTGTAAGCCACGACCTGACTGGGACAGATACTTTCTAGATTTATGCGAGGCTGTTTCCAAACGTGCCACCTGTGACCGAGGAAAAGCTGGCTGCGTAATTGTCAAGAACAAACGAATCATGACCACAGGCTATGTTGGAGCGCCTGCAGGATTACCGCACTGCGATGAAGCAGGACATGACATGAGAAAATTTATGAACGAAAATGGAACTGTCTCGCAGCACTGTGTACGCACTTTGCATGCAGAACAGAATGCAATCATTCAAGCTGCAAAATTTGGGATATCTCTTGATGGTTCCACGCTCTATTGTAAGATGACGCCGTGCAGAAGGTGCGCTATGATTATAATAAATTCGGGCATCAAGCGTGTGGTCTGTGAGAAGCATTATCATGCTGACAGCGATACAATAGAGCTTTTCAAACTGGCGGGTGTCGAATTAGCTGTCATGAATGACAAAGTTGAAGAGTATGATCGACAGTAGTCTATTAAGGGAAGATATGATGGAAGTGAATGGGCATGAGTGATCCTATTGAATATTTTAAAACCAAATTAAAGGACATGAGTTTGAAGGAACTTCAAGACTACAAGAAACGTTTGGATGAAAGCATAAAACAGATGATATCAACTAACAAACCCAATGAACAGATTGCACCCCTCATACTCTACCGCGGCATACTTGAACACGAAATCAAAACAAGAACAAATCCCAAGTGATTCAAGAAACTGACTAATACACGACTTTTTCCAGTTCATTGTTTGCTATTGCGTTTTTTATTTCTCTGGCTATTCTTCTGCCCATGTACATTCTTTCGCCATACTTCAGATAGGCATACGGAGAAGTGCCGATGCCCACATTGCTTCCAGCAACAATTCTCGCAGAAATCTCGAACGTGTAGATTTTCAGGTCATCCGTGATAACAGTCTCCAAACAAAAAGGTCCTATGATCCCGGGAGGAGCAATCTTTCTGGATGTTAATGTTACATTCTCGCCCATCCTGAGAAGCTCCGGCAACAGCGACTCTCTCGCAACAATCGGAAAATTACCCACCACAGTATATGTGGGATTCACATTAACTTGCAGTTGTTCACTAGCAGGAATCTTTCCAATACTGTCTACAGTAGACTCGTAACGACGATCCATTCCCAGAAGTTCAACTTCTTTGTTGAGGGGAGAATGAAAATACAAAGGATAAACGTTCACGCCAATGACATACTCTTGAAAATGTATGTTCTCCAAATCTTTCTTCAGCAAATGTCCTCTCTTGATCATGTCGTTTGCTTTCTTCTGAAAAGATTCAGGAGATTCTACAAGGAAGTAGCCTTTTCCACCCATTGCCCCGGGAAACTTCGCAATAACCAGCCCCTCTATATCATCAGCATCATCAAATGTCTTGGGTAAAGTTAAGCCCGCTTTAAGCAACCACTCTCTCTGTTTTTTTCTATCCGTTTCCCAGTTCAGGAGCTCTCTGTTGCCGAACAAGGGCACACGCAATTTATCAATCATCTTTTCGGTTCCAACGTAGGCGTTGAAGGAGCCGTGGGGAACCAAAATTGTATTTGCCTTTCTCAGTTTCTGCTGGACCTTATCATCCAAAATCTCACTGAAGTCCTTAACCAGAATAACTTGGTCTGCTAGAGGAAACCGTTTGTAAACGATTTCAGTCTCCTTCTTGCAGACACAAACTGTAGAGAAACCCTCCTCTTTTGCCCCCTTGAAAATGTTAAGTGCAGAATGAGAGCCTAGAGTGCCTATTGTGATTTTCCGGCTTTCATACTTCCCTAGAATACTGTTTACTTCATCTTTTGAAATCACGTTACTATCATCTCAAGTTTGTTTTCGGCAACAGCCGCCTTAATTTCCATGGCAACTCTTCTTCCCGGACCGACCTCCATTCCATATTTGTATTTCATGTAGGGTGAGGTGGGTTCCACGCAGGGGCAACCGGGTATTCTGGGGCTCACATCGAAAATGTAGAACTCTAAATCTTTGTTCATGGCTCCTTGTAGGGCAAACAATCCGATTATGCCTGGAGGATACTCTTTTTTGCAGGTTTCAACGAATTTTTCTCCTGCTTCCAGAATCTTTTCCAGTTGGGATTCTCGCATGGTTGCTCCCATGTGCCCTATCTCTACGTTCTGCGTTGATATTTTTGCCTCTAATTGTTCGTCAGCGGGCAAATCGAGGACGCCGTCCAGGTTTGTCTGTATTCTGCGGTCAAACCCTAGAAGGTCTATCTCGTCGGTTATTGGTGACCAGAAATAGTTGGCGTTGAATTTGCCTCCGACAATATACTCTTCGATGATTGCTTCTTCCAAGTCTTTCCGGTCGATTATCCCCTTGCGTATTCTCTCTTCTGCCCTTTTCTTGAATTCTTCTGGAGACGAAGCGTAAAAGAAAGCCCTTTCTATACTCCTTGTTTTCTCAGGAACTTTCACTATAGCCAGTCTGTCAATTTCTTCTGGTGAACCGAAAATTTTTGGCAAATTTAAGCCAGCTTGCCTAATCAGGTCATACTGGTTTCTGGGCACGTTTCTTTCTTCACTTCTAAGCATGAACCTGTTCCCTAAGAGGGGAACCGAAAATTTCTGTTCGATGTTGTCGTAGCCCACGTAAACTGAGAAAGACCTGTTTGGCACAAAAATAGTATTCAATTGCCGTAGCTTGGCTTGGTTCTCCTCTTTAATCAGGTCAACGAATTTGTCCACCAGCAATACGTGATCGAAGAGATTTCTGTAGTGTTTGGTGTATGTTTTTTCTCTTCCCTTCTGGCAGACAACAACTACCTCGAATCCTTCCTGCTTGGCGCCATGCCCCATCTCTAAGGCAGAATGGGATCCAAGCACTCCGATCATAACTTCTTTGGGGTCATATCCCGCTACTATTTCTTGAATTCTTTCACGGTTCATTTTTCTTCACCTATGTTTGCTTGATAACGTGTGCGCAGTTGCGGGGGACATTCAGCACACCGCTCTTTATCTGTGTTATCTCTGTTTGCAGTCCATTCCAGAAGAGGTATAATAGATTTTCTAAGCTCTGCACCGTCTTTTGTTAGCGAGTATTCAACTCGTGGGGGTATCTCGGCGAAGGATTCTCTCTTGATTAAGCCTTCTGCTCGGAGTTCCTTCAGCGCGTCTGATAGGGTCTTTGGGCTGATGCCGTTTAATGCCTCCATGAGCTTGTTGAACCTTAGCTTTCCGCAATTGCCGAGGGCGTTGATGATGAGGAGAGCCCATTTTTTGCTGATTACATCTATTATGCCTTTGAGGGGACAGAGGCAGACGCGTCCTTCTTCTTCGCACATAGTCTTCACTTTCTTTGTGGATAGCGACTATATTACTATAAACTTGATAGTTTAAATACTTTACTTCGGATACTTTTTGCTGTGTTAAGATGGAGGTGAAGAAAAACATGTGTATAGAATGCTGCTGTGGACCACCTTCTCATGGTCGAGGGCATGGTTATGGTAAACGGTTTCTGACTAAGGCGGAAAAGGTCGAGAAATTGAAGAGCTATGCGGAAGAGCTGAAGAAAGAACTTACTGCTGTAGAAGAGCACATCGAAGAGCTGAGCGGTTAGCACTTGCTTTTTGTTTTTTGCTCCTCACCCTTTTTTCTCCCAAATATTAACTAAGCGTAACGAAACGCATAAATTGGAATTTCTAGTTGGTTACACTTGGTCGGGCGGTAGCTCAGCTTGGTAGAGCTTCCGAGCCAGCTTGACTTCCAAGCTGACGGAGACGCTGTAGACGCCTACCAGCATGGTGGGCATCATTTAGCCTATCAAGCGTACAGAAACCGGATTGTCGCAGGTTCAAATCCCGCCCGCCCGACCAAAACTACACAGGTGCTGATTTCTAGGAAAAGCTTGTTTTCAACATACCGCTGTTATTAGTCTTCAAATATAATCTAAAAACAATGGAATTTTCAAGCAACAAATGATACTCGCTTCAGAAGTCATTTTACGATTTAGTGTGCGGTGCAGCTTTGGTTAACATATTCTTTTTGCACCTTAACAACGCCCGCGCTATCCTTTGCTTGGGCGTAGCTTTCCAGAAGCTCTTCGTTTAACGCGACAAACTGGAGTCCCCACTTAAATTTCGATAATAATTCTTCTGCTTGTTCCCGAAAACCAGCGATGCAGAGAGCCGCAGCCAAAGCCTCCACAGTGCTGAGTTTCGTCGGAACCCCATAATTCACAGGATTCGCCGCCACAAGATAAGGCAAACAACGAAAAGTTCCATGGGCAGAAAGATCAAAAACTTCGATTGCGTGTACCCAGCTGCAGTCTAAGGCAGCTAAGCCTCTCTTCTCCAGTCTTTCTCGGTCTGCCGGAGAAAATGCCTTTGGTGTAAACGGGTCGAGGATAACTGCTCCTCGAGGCAACTCTCTAACCCGATGAACTACCCTAACCAAGCTGTGACGTTTAAGCTTCAATGCAGTGCATTTCTTTGGGTCACACTGCTTGGCATGATAAACCGTGACTGAAACGGGCCTAGAACTGATTCTTTCGCACCTCCAGATGGGACATGGGGTCATCCATAACGTGGGGAATCCATTCAAGAAGGTCTGTGGGGATCATGTGGTAACCCTTTTCAGCCTTTACAAAATCTCCAGCCGCGCCGTTAATGAACGCCCCTGCAACCGCAGCCCTGAAAGAATCTGCTCCCATCGCCAACAAACCCCCAACGACACCGGAGAGAACATCCCCTGTTCCACCCACGGTCATTCCAGGGTTTCCAGTGAAGTTGAACTTAACCTCCACCCCATTAGAGATTACATCAACAGGTCCCTTCAAAAGTATGGTTGCCCCAAGTTTCCGCGCCGCCTTCTGGACCTCTTCCGCCCTCTCCTCTAGGTCCTTCGGCAACTTTCTTCCAGTCAGAATCTCATATTCTCTGGCGTGGGGCGTCAAAACCAGAGGCAGGTCCACCTTTCTCTTGAACTCTGCGAAGGCTTTAAGCCCATCAGCATCCAAAAGCAACGGAGTCCCAGTTTCCTCCACCAGCTCCACAAGTTCTATGGTAGCGTCCTTCGTTTCACTGTGCAGCCCCAACCCCGGACCCACCACAACAGCCGTTGCAGACTCTAAATGTTCCTTTAGGTCTGACATGTTGCTGGAGGACAGGTGTTTTCCCTTCAATTTTATTGTGATGAGAACTGGGGACATGGAGGAGATCGCATAGGCAGTTTTTTCTGGAGCGGCCACAGAGACCACGTCAGCTCCCACGCGGAGAGCAGCCATGGCAACTAGGGCTGGAGCGCCTGAAAAAATATCACTTCCCCCGATTACGAGGAGTCTGCCGAAAGTTCCTTTATGGGCTTCTGGAATACGAGGCTTAACTGCCAAGGGAACGTCTCCGGGACCAGCGAACCTTTCAAGTTCAGGCGGCAAGCCAATATCCTTCACCACAAGTTCGCCAGTGTATTCTTTTGCCTTGGCATGTCCGGGCTTTGCCTTGTAGAAGGTGACGGTCAGGTCTGCTCTCACGGCGTTGCCCAAAACCTCTCCAGAATCTGAGTTGATTCCAGTGGGAACATCCACGGAGACACGGAATGCCTTCATCCCGTTGATTTTTTCAACTAACTGCAGGATTGGGGGGCGCAGTTTTCCCTTCAACCCTACTCCTAGTAGAGCGTCCACTGCAACTTCTGCCTTAACATTTGGGATTAATGTGGAATCGTAAACTTCACGTATTTTAAGGGTGTTTCTGAGAGGTTGCAGGGCAAGCCAGTTGCTACGCGCTGATTCATCCGAGATGTTTGAGGCTCTTGTGGCAAGTATCACTTCGACCTTGAAGCCTAGACAGGTGAGATGGCGTGCTGCAACGAAGCCGTCGCCGCCGTTTCCTCCTGAACCACAGAAGATTACCACTTTGGTTTTTTTTGGTTTGAATCTTGAGGCGATCTCGTAGGCGACGTTTCTGCCAGCGGTTTCCATAAGTTGTAGTCTAGATACGCCGTAATACTCAGAGTTTATCTCTAGGGCGCGCATTTCAGGGCTAGTTATCGTTTTAGTCTCCATCTCTCAAACCCTACATATACGTGGAACTAGAGGGTTTTGGGTTTTATGGTTCTTTCTATTTCAGAAAGACAAGAAATAGCCTGTAGTCAGCTTTGGAAGGTAACGTTTCTAGCCGTCTGTTTTGTCTTCTTGGCGGTCAACCCAGCTGAACTTCTTTTGCAGAGTTTTCTGGTAGTATAGCTTCCAATCATACTGCACTTTTTTGCCCCACTCATAGTAGATTCTGGGGTCAATGTAGCTCTTTAATGAGGTCGTGAGGTTATAGTCCCGAGTCTCCCCCTGAATCTCTACCTTCAGCTTCATCTTTTCCACAGCTGCTCTGTCTCGTTGCCTCCGATTCTCCATGCTCTGCCTCAGTTTCTTCATCCGCTCCTCATGCTTAACCTTCAGCTCCTTAATGCGCTGTCTCTGCCGTGCTACAGCTTCACGGTTACTTCTAATCCTCTTCTTCAAGGCATCAACGTTTTTGCTTTGCTTTTGTCGTTCCTCTAGTTGCCGCTTAGTATCCTCCAGCTTCTCCACGGCAGCCCTCAGCCTCTCTTCTTGCTTTTCCAGTCGTTCCCCCTGTTTCTTTTGTGTATCCTTCGCTTTTTTCCTAAGCTTAGCCTGAGCCAGCTTCGCACGCTCCTTAAGAACCTTGAGGCGATCCTTCTTCTTCTCTAGGGACGCTTTCCAAGTCTTCGGGATTGTACGCTTATGATTACAAACTTTGGCAGCCTCAAGATTCGCTATCGTAGCAACATACTTCTTCACGTAAACCGGGTCTTCAGGTTTGGCACGGGTCTTCTTCAGCTTCGTTTTCACAGCATCGGAAGCATAAAGAGTACGGAAAACCTTCGCTGAGAGTCCAGTCATCACCTCATCAAGAAACTCGCTTACGTGTCTAGAACGGATGCCGTTAAAAAGGGTAGCTTCCGCATTTGCCGCGAATTCCTTAAGGTTCCTGATGACGTTTTCCGGGAGTTCGGTAGTGAAAATGTGGGGCACACTGTCCTTCCCCAAGAAGTTGAAGGACACAGTGCCGTCACCGTTGAAGCTAACATGCTCTTTTCGAAGGGTGGAAGCGCCGACAGTATCCGCCTCATCTGGGTCCTTTTCGTCGCCAACCCTAATCTTCAGCTCATCAATAAGGAAACAGACTGTTGCAATTTTCCTGCGTTTCAAATCCTCAGATTCAAGATTTTCCCGAATGTGCTTCTGTACACGGGAAAGCTTTCGGCGAAATTCTTTTGCCTTGTCAAACTTCTCGATATCCTTACTCTGCTTTATGTCACTGGAGTCGGAAAACCAGACATACTTCATTTTACCACTGAGCTTATCCTGCCAGCGAGCAATCCAAATGAGCTCAGGCTCCCAGACAATCTCTTTCCAGTTACCCTTTGGCTTAGGTGCGTCCGGCGAAAGGTTCAGGACAATGTCTTCCTCGCGTGGTCCCTCTTTCCAGCTGCCTCGCATGGGGTGTTCTCCTCGTCCCATGAAGATGGAGCTGGGCTCTGCGACGTAGTTAGCTAACTCCACTCTGACGTCATCAGCACAAGCGTAACCGTAATGCTCCTTGTTCGCTTCTCTGACAACTTTTCTTTGAGCCGCCAACCGTTTCTTCTCTTCTCTGGAGAGGTTTGCTTTCCATTCCCGTTCCTTTTCGACAAGGGCAATTATGTCTGAGTAGTCAACGTCTCCGGGTTTAACTTTGATGCCTAGTTTTTTTGAGAAGTCACAGTGAAAGTTTTTGGCGAAGACAGGATCTTCGACGTAGGGGGTTCCAACTTTTTTTGCCCATGCTACTGCCATCTCCTCTTGCTCGGTTGTTAGCCTGATTTCTTCCCCCTTTACTTTGGCGGTGAGACCTTTTCCTTCATACTTGGGTGGAACTAGGACGCCGTTATGGTGAAGCTTTTCCATCTGATTCTCCGCCTAACTAGATTCTTATAGAAAAAGAAGGGAGAAAACTTAAAGCTTCTTCTCCCCGAATCTGATTTTACCTGCGCAGAACAGCAAAATTAGGTTTCGAACCCAAATCAGTTAGGATTTGTTTTGGTTACTCCCTTTGAAGAACCGTTAAAGCATTACCTTCACTAGTTGTTCGCATTATCTCTGGCGTTTTTGGTGGTGTTTTTCCTCTTTTTGAGGTACAGTAGGAGACCTGTGGCGGCAACTGCCAGTGATGCTCCCGAGGCAATAGCAACCAATGTTGTTAGTGGATATTCTGGCTTGGCTACGGTGAATGTGGCTGCTGTTGAGGCGCCGATGTTTCCTGCTTCGTCTTCAGCGTAGACTGTTATATTATGTAAACCGCCTGTCAATCCTGATAGAGTGGTGTTGCCGGTGATTGGAACTGTTTCTTGTCCGTCAATGCTATAGCACACTCTGGAAACTTCCTCATCAACTGTGAAGTTCAACGGAACTTCAGCGTCATACGTTATATTCTCTGGCGTTAGAATCGTAACGAGCGGTGCAGTGTTATCTACGGTGAAGTAGATTGTCTCGAAAGCTCCCGTGTTGCCCCCAACATCAGTAACATAGACCGTCAGGTTATGTAAACCGACAGACAATTCATTGAGGGTGGAGTTGCCCTCGATTTCAATAACCGTTTTGCCGTCGAGTTTATACCGCATCCATGATGCCGTTTCACTCACAACAAAAATCAGGGGAAGGTCAGGCTTGTATCTTGTCTCGTTCTCGGGTGAGATAACCGATATTTCTGGTGCAAAGGTGTCAGGCGGCACATAAGAGGGATCAGGCTTTCCGTAGCCAATGGGTATGTATTGCTCATTTGTTGCGATTGGCTTGTAATCGCCGGGAAGCATATTGTAGGTGTGACCTCCAATTGCGTATAATGTGTCATCTACGACTGCAACACCAAAATTGAAGCGTGAAGTCGTTACATGCGCGCCTAAACTCCAACTATCAGTCTCGAGATAGTAAACTCCAACATCTGTATATCCTACAACATATATTTGCTTTGGAGCCATTATGCCCGTCGTTGCTCCTGCGGCGTTACCCCAAGAAGGTGGTGATGTGCCATAATGCCAACTGCCAGTTTCAGTGTCATATATTTGGTTCCTGATAGAGTCTTGCGAAAAACCCCCTATGATATATATCTTGTTATCAAATACAGCTGAAGCATAACCAGCGAGTGTTCCAGAGGGCATTGGCTCGCTTGTGGACCATGTATCGGTTGCTGGATCATAAACTTCGCTAACTAACAAAAATTCGTATGGAAATAAACTATGTCCACCTATCAGGTAGATTTTGCCGCCTACAACATTTGCGTCTAGAAAAGCTCTGGCTGTTGGCATTGGCGTTTTTGTTTCCCACGTGTCTGTTGCGGGGTCATATACCTCGTTTACTCCAGTGTAATTATCGCTTGTTTTTCCGCCTATGCAATAGATCTTGTTTTGGTAAACTGCTGTAGCAAAGACAGCTCGTGGAGTTGGCATTGCTGCTTTATAAGTCCACGTGTCTGTTGCTGGATCATATTCTTCATTCGAGCCTGTAACCTCTACAGGATCTTTGCTAAAGTAAACAGTAGAACCAGGAGTAGGACCTGCAAACCCGCTTGATATAACACCCCCGATGGCATATATTTTTCTGTTCACTGCGGCGACGCCTAAGCCGCTTCTTGCCTGCTGCATTGGTTCTTTAGTAACCCAATGATCCTCAGTTGCCATAACATAGGAAACTGTACCAATTGACATCGAAAAGGAAAGAACTAATAAAAGAATAACAGTTGCCCTTTTATGACTCACAATGGGCACCAACAATATCTCTGTTACCGACAGATAAAAAGTGTTTTTGTCAAGAAACTTTGACTAAAACAAATCCAACTGGTTTGGGTTTGGGATTAAATTTAATTCTTTAGCTGGTAAATGGTAATAATGAAATCATTGGTGAAGAGATGGGCGACAAGTTGGATGTTCTCCAGAAGATACGGAGTATAGCTGATTACCAGTTCGGAAGAGGGGTAGGTAGGAGTCTCTTCCCGAGCGAAGTTAGAATCGTCTACTCCAAGAGAACGGGAAAAATACGGCACATATACTTGGGAGAGGAGTTGCTGGCTACTCTCCGACCAACAACTGGACTCTTTGTCTTAACCATTGCTGGAGCAAAAAGAATGGTTCATGAAGTTAAGCCTCTACGGTCATGGGTCAGAATTCAGGATGATGTAGAACCCTTCGTGGCAAAAGGAAGGAGCACATTCGCTAAACATGTAGTAGACGTTGACCCAGAGATAAGACCACAGGAAGAAGTTATAGTCATAAACGGAAAGAACGAGGTTTTAGCTGTGGGACGGGCTCTCCTCTCCGGAAAGGAGATGAAAGCTTTCAGTAGAGGAGTGGCTGTACGGGTGCGGAGAGGCGTAGCAGAAAAAAGTTAAGAAGGCACAATCAAATCAGTATAGAGCAGGAAGGAAACAGAATTGCGAAGAAAAGTGAGTCCAAGAGCCGCAAAAAGAATGATGCAACGCATGGGCATGAACATGGGAGAGATGCCCGACGTCCAAGAAGTCATTTTCAAAACTAGCGACAAAGAAATCGTGGTTGAAAACGCTCAGGTAGCTGTCCTCGAAATGCAGGGACAAAAAATCTTCCAAGTCACCGGAGAAGTAAGTGAACGGGCTCTAGAAGCTCAGACAGCTAAGGTAACTGTTCCTGAGGAGGATGCACAGCTTGTTGCGGACCAGACTGGAAAAAGCATAGAAGAAGCTAAAAGAGCATTGGAAGAGAGCGATGGCGACCTCGCTAAGGCGATACTTCTCCTTCAAACAGGCGGTTAACTAGTATTGGATGCCCTCTGTAGTCACCATCTCTTCTAAATGTTTTATATCCTTCACTTCATTAACGAAATCAGCCCTATCAACAAGTTCTTTCGGCGCGTATCTTCCAGTTAAAACAACATCAGTTTCCTCTGGGATAGTTTCCAAAAATTCCAGCACCTCTTCTATCTCCAGCATGTTACAGTGGAGAGCCAAATTCACCTCGTCCAAAATCAGCAGATGCGGCTTCTTCTCTTCAACAACCTTTCTGGCAAACTCTAAGCCCTTTTGTGTAAGCCTCCTATCCTCTTCGCCTAAATTGGCTAATCCTTTCCAGCCCTCTCTGCCAAACAGGTAGATTTCGTAATATGGCTGCAGTTTCTCTCTAATCTTATACTCTCCTGTGTTCTTCCACCACTTCAAGAATTGAATTATGATGACTCTGCGTTTATGACCCACCGATCTCAGGGCTAAACCTAAGGCGTTTACGGTTTTTCCTCCACCCGTTCCAGTGTAAAGATATATGTGCCCCAATTATCTTCCTCCAAAACTGATTTCTATTCCAGAAGTTCCCTGAAATGACAAATGAAGAGCCTTCAATTTATGTTTAGTGGCACTCTATTTTTTGTCGAGGTCTTGTTTAAGAAACTTTTAACAATGGTTTCAGTAGTACATTTGGCATATAATCTTCTGGGGAAACGAGATGAATCTCAAGATAGAGGAGTTTGCTGACGAGTGGGGTCCAGAGAAGATACTGCAAGTCTATGATCCCAAAGTGGGAATGAAAGGTGTTCTGGTCATAGACAACACAATTCTTGGTCCCGGAAAAGGCGGAATCAGAATGTTGCCCACAGTAACAACACAAGAAATCTTTCGGTTAGCCAGAACAATGACATGGAAATGCGCCCTAGCGAAAATACCCTTTGGAGGAGCGAAATCAGGTATAATTGCTGATCCAAAACAAATGTCCGAAGAGAAGAAGATGGAGATAATCAGAGCCTTCTCCAGAGCCCTGAAGCGGGTGTGCCCAAGCCTCTATGTAGCCGCGCCGGACATGAACACTGGAGAGAAAGAGATGGCTGCTTTTGCACAAGAGAACGGTTCCATGAAGTCTGCCACTGGAAAACCAGCCCAACTCTGCGTCAAACCGGGTGTAAAGTGTGGTCTGCCCCACGAATATGGCTCCACAGCCTTGGGAGTGGTACAAGCAGCATTCACAGCAGCGAATTACATAGACTTGGACACTGATAACACAACAGCTGCTGTAGAAGGATTCGGAAACGTTGGTTCCTATGTAATGGAGTATCTTAGCCAAGTTGACGTGAAAGTTGTGGCAGTCTCCGACTCTAAAGGTTGTATTTACAATCCTGACGGGTTAGACTATGAAAAGCTGTTAGGCGTTAAGATGGAAACAGGTTCAGTCATAAATTACCGACCCGGTAAAGTGTTGGATAACAAGGAGCTTTTCGGGTTGCCTGTAGATATTCTTATTCCAGCTGCTCTTCCGGATGTCATCACAAGAGACAATGTGGACCGTGTGAAAGCAAAGATGGTGGTTGAGGCTGCTAACCTTCCTGTAAGCCCTGAAATAGAGAGCGCCTTAGCTCAGAGGGGAATCATGGTTGTTCCTGACATTCTGGCGAACGCTGGAGGCGTAATATCTTCATACGCTGAATACAGAGGCTACAACCCCAAACGGATGTTGGAGCTGGTTCAACGAAAAATCCGGAAAAACACCATAGCTATTCTGGAAACCGCCCTAAACAAAGATATTGAGGTAAGGGATGCAGCAATGAATATTGCAAAAGAGAGAATGCTCAAAGCAAGTAACCGCTAAAGACTTTTTTAGTTTTAGATCCTTTCCTGATTTGGTAAAAATGTTAATCCGTAGATTCTGGTCTCTACTGGGTTAAATTTTAACCTAAAAACCCAAAGTTACTCCTAAAAAGGGCGTAAACAAGTATGCTTATACAAAATTTCTTAAGTGGAACTTACCAAATATTGGATCGGTGATATAAATGGTGGATCTAATGGAAATGCTAACCGATTTCCTTTCTGACCTAGTTGGTGCTTTACCTGCAATAATCGCTGCTATCATAATAATCATAATTGGATATGTAGTTGGGAAGTTTCTTGGAAGGGCAGTAAACAAAGTTGTCGAGAAATTGGGTATCGAGAAGAGCTTTGACGAGACAGAAACTGGAAAATCTTTCCGGTCTGCCGGAATGGACTTGTCTTCATTTATCGGTGGAGTAATAACGGCTTTCGTAATCGTTATTTCCGTTGTTATAGCGATAGATATCTTAAGCATTGAAGGAGTTGCTGGCGAATTCTTGGTGGACATCGCTGCTTATCTGCCAAGGCTACTAGGTGGAGTTGTAATCATTATCTTGGGAACAGTCCTTGTTGGATTCTTGGCAAGTCTTGTCGGCAATACCTTAAAACCTGTCTTTCCACAAGCCAAGTCTGAAATTGCTGATATGTTGAAGAATCTGTTGCAGATTGGTTTAATCGCGGTTATCTTGCTAATTGCCCTTGACCTTATGTTGCTTTCCGGAGACCTTGTCTATCCTTTGATTCTTGGCTTCGTAATTATTGGTGCAGGAATAGCTTTGACTGATGGATTAATCAAATCCATAACAGACGATCACAAAGAGTTTATGCCAGTTGCGGGATACGCAAAATTTGTTCTCTACAGCATATTCTTAATCATTGGGGCTGGAGCTATCTTCGCTACGTTCCAAGGTGTAACAGATGTTATCGCCAACATTTCGTGGGCATTCGCAATAGCCATGGGCATAATGCTAGTTCCCGTAATCTACAACCTCGCCAAGAAAATGACTAAGGAAGCACAATAACAAAAACTATCCTAACCTCCCCTTTTTTTATCTGATCCCACAGAAATAATCATATAACAAAGAAATCAAGATTTTTTTAGTTCAAGTTTAAAAGGACTTGTGATGAAATGTCTTCAGAAGGGAAGATTTTGTTGGAGCCTGTAGGTTTCGTCAAAACCAAGGCGGTAGGCAAGGAGGTTAGGGACAAAAGCCTCATTTCGCAAATAATATTTCGTGAAGATTTGGCAGAGTCTCTGGAGGGAATCCAAGAGTTCTCGCACATATTTGTTCTTTTTTGGTTGCACGAAATAGATGATAAAGCAAAAGGAATCAAGAATGTTCATCCCAGAGGTAGGCAAGACATGCCGCTGCTGGGAGTCTTTGCAACTCGAACACCTTACCGCCCGAATCCTATCGGGCTTACTCGAGTCAAACTCTTAGATGTAAAAGACAATGTTGTTACTGTTCAGGGCTTAGACGCCTTTAACGGCACACCAGTCTTGGACATAAAACCCTTCGACAACTGGGACACAACCGACAACGTTAAGGTTCCCGAATGGTGGATGAAACTGGAGAAAGAAAAACCGGAGAGAAACAACGAGACCCGATAGATTATGTTGTTGCTTTTATTTTCTTGGCGAATTCTTTTCCATATTCGTAGCATTTTTGGAGTTCGTTTTTGTCGGGAACCCATTTAACTGTCATGGCTGGGGCAACCAATTCCATGCCCGCACTCTTCAGCGCCTTTTCAATAGTCCCTACTGCTCCTCCTCCCCAACCGTAAGAGCCAAAAGCAGCAGCAATTTTGTTCCTCGGTCTTAAACCCTCCATTTCCCTGAGAAACGGAGCAACAGTCGGCAAAACACCATTATTGATAGTTGAAGAACCAACAAGCAGTCCCTTCGCTTCAAGCAACGCTCCTATAATGTCTCCTTCATCAGAAAATGGGAGCCTAAACAGCAATGCCTCAACCCCCTCGCTACTTATACCCTCAATCATAGCCTTAGCTATCTTCTCAGTGCTCTCCCACATAGTATCATAGACAACCAACACCTTCTTCTTCGCCTCTCCATCAGCCCACTTAAGATAAGCCTTAACAATCTTCATGGGGTCCTTGCGCCATATGATGCCATGGCTAGGCGCAATTATGTCGATCTTCAGACCTAACTTCTGCACCTGCTCAATCTTTCTAGTTACAAGCAGACTGAAAGGCCATAAGATGTTGGCATAATATTTTGTCGCCTCTTCCATCAGCACATTCTGGTCCACCTCATCATCGAACCGCTTTGAGGATGCTAAGTGCTGACCGAAGCCGTCGTTTGGCAGGAGAAGGGCGTCCTTCTCTATGTAGGTGAACATGCTGTCTGGCCAATGAAGCATTGGGGCTTCAAGGAAACTTAATGTTCTTTCGCCTAAACTCAGGGTGTCACCTGTTTTTACAACTTGGAAATCCCAATCTCCAAAGTAGTGTTTCTGGAGTCCTTGTTTGCATGCGGCTGTGCCCACTACCTTTGCGTTGGGGGCATGTTTCAAGATTTCTGCGATGGATCCAGAGTGGTCTGTTTCAACGTGGTTTGCTATAACGTAGTCTATCTTGGATGGGTCAATAATCTCTTTGATCCTTCCCATCATCTCTCCTGCGAAGGATTTGTGTACAGTGTCTACGAGAGCGATTTTCTTGTCAATTATTAGATAGGCGTTGTATGTGGTTCCGCGATGAGTTGAGTATGTGAAGCCGTGAAAGTGCCTGATGTTCCAGTCGACTGCTCCAACCCAAAAAATATTCTCTAATAAATTAACAGGAGGCAAATCAATCTCACCTACGATAAAATTTGTTAACCAAGCCCTATTAATCTTCCCGATTCTCACAAGAAAACACACACCCGTAATTCTTGTGAGGAGCTCCCGGATGAACCATTAATTAATGTTCGTTTTTCTCGTTACTAGAGAAGTATTAAGCGTCGGCTGTGTTTGGAAAATGGAGTTTAAATTCTAAGTAGCTGTTCATAATAGTTTTTTATGTCTTAGATAAAATTTGTCTTGAAGCCAAAATGAATATACTAAAAAGGAAAAAAGCTGCGACGAATTCTGAGAAGAAAACTGTTTCAACGCAGGATAACGGCAAGGAAAAACCAACTGTAGTTTTGAAGAAATTAGTGAGTGAAGAGGCTAATTTGATAGAAGAGAAGCAAAACTTGACGTCTTTAATGGAAAAACTGCGGTTAAAGGTCCGAAAAGAGATTGAAAGCAAAAAGAAAAGCATACAAAAACTCAGAGCCGAGGTCACGGACTTGAAGTTTTCCTGCGAAGAGTTTACGAAATCACTCAAGCCCGTCGCAAAAGCGAAATAGCTCAAATGAGCTACAAATTGACCGATACGCAATTGCACTTTGGGTGCCTTCAACAGGCATTATTACGTTAGCTCGCGCGTGTACTAATTCGGGTCATAATGCATACAGAGCTTGGTCTAAATTATGGGTTTGCTGAATGATATTGCTTCTTTTCGGACATAGCTAAACCCACAATAATTACCAATATGCCAAGCAATAACCCAAGGAAACCATTCTGTAGGGATATTCGGTCCATGTGACTCCATACCAGTTATGATCGACCGCAATAAAGCAGAGAATCACACCAACAACTAGAAACAGACAGCCTAACAGCACAACTGACGCCTTCATGTTAAGCCCTTAGCGGTTGTTGATCAATCATCCTAAAAGATTTTTGCCAATAAACTTACGCCAATTTTTTCATCATTTTTTGCGCGCGCATGCTAAGTGCCCTTGCTGTGGAACAAAAAGATGACCTTTATTACTTCCGAAAACGCAAGTAAACATGAAAAACCGAGTGAAAACTGGTGATTTAGAGTGAAAATTGCAGTTTCTGGTAAGGGTGGAGTGGGTAAAACCCTTGTTTCTGGGGTTCTTGCGGGCTATTTTGCAAAGAAAGGCTTTAAGGTGTTGGCTATTGACGCCGATCCCTCACCTAATCTAGCCCTGACATTGGGCATACCCGTTGAGGAGGCAAACCGGATAGTTCCGATTTCCGAGAATTCCAAACTCTTGGACTCGAAGACCCGCACTGATTATCCGGGAGTATACCGCCTCTCCTTCACCGTTGATGATATAGTTGAAGAGAACGGAATGGAATCTCCCTACGGAGTGAATCTGCTCGTCATGGGAACCGTAAAGTCTGCCGGCGGAGGATGTGCCTGTTCAGCCAACGCTGTGGTCAGGGAGCTTCTTCGCCATCTTATGGTCGAAAGGGACGAGGTTGTAGTCGTGGACATGGAAGCTGGCGTGGAGCACATGGGAAGGGGAACAGCCAGCCATGTGGACACAATGCTTATAGTTGCTGACTCCAGCCGAAAGTCCTTGGAGATTGCTAAGAAAATATACGGGTTAGCCAATGAAGCGGGCATCAAAAACGTTTTCATCGTTGGAAACAAAGTTAGAGATTCAAGTGAAAGCGAATTAATTCAACGCTTCACAACAGAAAATAAGCTTCCCCTGCTAGATTTGATTCCCCACGACGAAATAGTCTTGAAGGCAGACAGGGCGGGCGAGGCACCGCTCAAATATGCAGAAACCTCAAAGGGGATAACAGCCATTCAGGGAATCGGCGAAAAACTTCTCCAAAACAAAAACTGAACTTCCGGGTTCTGAAAAGTTTGAGCGAAGAGGAGATAAAATCAGTTCTAAAAACTTACAGAACTGTGGCAGTTGTGGGATTGTCTAGAAACCCTGCCAAAGATAGCCACCGAGTAGCGAAGTACCTGCAGTCAGTGGGTTACCTGATTATTCCGGTTAATCCTTTTGCTGACGAAATATTGGGAGAGAAATGTCACAAGAGTCTCCTCGACACATCCGAAACCATAGAAGTTGTAGATATCTTCAGACCTTCCGAGGATGTGCCAGCCATCGTTGAGGAAGCCATCGAATTGAAGAATAGGCTGGGAACTCCTAAGGTGGTCTGGATGCAGTTGGGAATCATTAATGATAAGGCAGCTAGGCGGGCGAGGGAAGCCGGCTTCATGGTTGTGATGAACAGGTGCATGATGGTTGAGCATAGGCGCCTCAGCATGGAAGGTGCTCTTGAGGGTTGAACGGAAACCTCTTAAATAATAGTCATCGCGTTATACAATAGAATCAATGGATGGAAACAGCTCATGGACCTGCCTGAACAGAGGATATTCGGTTCCCTTATCTTACTCGTCGGCATATCCTTCCTAGCCGTCGGACTCGCCACAGGACAATTAACAACTATCATAGAAATTCTCAATGAAATATTAGAAGCATCAATCGCAGGATAACTTGAAGAAAGTTATAATCTAGCTATTTATGCACTTAATCTGTTATTTCTTGAGTATGCGCTCTATTTTGTTGGCTGCTTCTCTGCTCCTGTCATCCAGTGGAGTCAGTCGTATGTCTGAAGCAGATTTGGCTCCAATTCCCAGTTCGGCTGCTCTTCTTATCTGATCCAGTTTAAAAATTGGCTTCTTCATGAGGCTTGATGCACCATATTTTCTTAGAATCGCCACTCCGACAGCATCAATAGCTACTCTGTCTCTGCTTGCAAGCATGAGGTTAGGTTCAACCAGTGTTCCTTTCTCAGGGCCTTCACTGATAAACGCCTTTAGTGCATCCATGACTACGAAGTCAACTTTGTAGAATTTGTTAATTTCAGCTATCATGAGCCTTGTGTTGGGAGGCCCATACAACTTCCACATAGAATGGTGGGGAGACCCATGCATCTCCCACATGTAATTATACACTCCTCTGGGAAGCCTCTGGGCTATCAAACCCACAGAATTCTTGAGGGACATTGTAAAATGACCGCCAAACCGATGAGTTTTGAGACAGCAAGTCTGAACCACAATATCAGATTCAAGAAAAACCTTGGAAATATAGAAACCTCGGAGCCAATGAGTCCCATCGCGGTCAATTTTAACCCATTTTTCTTTCTTCTCTTCATCAAGGGCAATAACCTTGAAGCCCATCTTCTTTGACAGATCAAAGACGCCTAAGCTTTCTAAGACGTCGCGGGTATTTTGGGAACCACCACTCCGTTCAGCCAAAGTTACTTCTTTAACTTTAGCTTCCTTCAACACGTCTATGATTGCTTTTACACTGTCAAGATGAGTTGAGGCGGGAAAAGGATGTGGGCTGTTAAAATTTGCCTTTAAGGCGGCCGTCTTTCCAGAGAACTTAGCCATGTCAATCTTGTTGAAGAGGCTTCTAACTCCCGCTTCTCTATCTGACGTTTCGATTAAAAAAACTTCATGATCATCTTTAGGAATACCAATGACCACGGTCCCACTGCCTACTATCTTGAAGGATTAGAGATGTATTTATCTTTAACTAAATATATCGGCGTATTTTGGAACCTAAGCGCGTAGACACACAGGTTTTTAATCTTTGCGAGATGTCCAGAGGCTGATAAGCTGGGAGGCTTCCTTGAGGGGATTCTCTAGAACCATTGATACTCCAACTGTGCATTCAAGCCAACATCCCCTACAAGAAGAGACTTTATGCCATCCCTCACTGTCCCGCTTCTCCTTCAGGATATCGCTGATAGAGCCGCTTAAAGTATCTCCCAGCACTATGTCTGCCCGAGCGGGACAAGCCAAGAGTTTACCGGACGGGTCGATGGCAACGTAAAGTTCTCCAGCGTGACAGATCTTCGGTGCCTTACCGCTGAAGAACGCCTCAAAACCTTTGATAAAATCTGTGGGCACCGCTAGGAAACCGGGGTCGGAGCGTTTGAGCTTCAGCAGATAGTTCAGGAGCTGGGAAACTGCTTTTTCGGAGGGTGTACTTTCGGCTGGGGGAGGATAAGGATGGATTGGTTGAACCTGAGCGAAGTCGACTTGACTGTGGAGTTCCTCGATGAATCGGGGCAAGATTGTGATGTTCCATGGGGTCACGACGCTGTTTACTCCCACCCTTACTCCGCGAGCCTTCAGCAGTTTTATGGCTTCAACTGCCTTGTCATAGGTTCCTGCCACTCCCCTTATCTTGTCGTGAACTTCTTTGGGACCATCAAGGGATACGACAACCAAGTCAAAGACGTCCGCTACCTCTGAGACTCGGCTCTCATTTAGAAGTGTTCCGTTGGTGTTCATGCTCACCAAACATCCATGTGATGCCGCTCTCTTGGCTAGAGTAATTAAGTCATTGCGCAGGAGGGGTTCGCCTCCGCTGAGGTCAAAAAAGGGGACGCCTAAGCTACAAACAGCATCTATAGCTGCTGCTGCCTTCTTTGTTGGCAGTTCGGGCGTGTCTGTTTTCCACCATTCGCAGAAGACGCATCTCATGTTGCATCTGCCGGTAACGTTGTAGGAGGCAAAGAGGGGGGTGGGTCTTTTTGCCTTGAACTTGAGGAATCCAGTGAGTATCTTGGCGGTTAATTGCCTAGTTTTCATAGTTACTCTCTCTAAATTTCGATCGAAGATAAAAGAACTCCGGATGTCACAACTGATTTTCTAGCGGTCTAATAAATCTAGCTTTTTTGCTTTTTGCTTCATTCTCTCGTACATTTTTTCCAAGGTCCAGCGGATGGACGACTTCAGTTCTCGAGACCTCCCGGGCTTGATGTTTCTAATGTCTATCTCCCGGACTATGTTTCCATCACGTTTAATGTTGTAATCCAGTATCTTCTCCGGAGCTATCTCACCTTTGTTGGCGGCTTCCCTGTCTTTCTCTTGCATCTTCGCCAAAACTCTCTCCACGAGAAAAGATGTGAAAGGCGGAGTGTTGATGTCAAAGTTCTTGTCCTCTGCGAACGAAACCTGCATGAAGTCCTTTTCAACGTAGAGCTGGGCTAAGAGGTCACCAGTTACCGTCTTCAAGGGGATGCCCTTTTTTCGTTTCATGACCGAAGATTGTGTGGGCGCCTGTTTCGGAGGGGTTTGAATGGGCTTGGAGATTTCGGCTCTTTTGAAACCCTCTTTTAGTAGGGTTGAGTCTATTAACTCAAGCAACGTTTTCAGTCCATCCAGTTCCTCCTCCATTGCTTCTACACGCTTTTCAAGGAGAGCCCGGAGCTTGGCAATCCTCTTAATCTTCTCCCTTTCCTCTTCTCCACTCATCTTTTGTTTCCTTCAAATAGACTATTCTACGCTTACCTGAACAGATCGTTACCCATAAGAAGTATGAAACAAGCCCTTTTAAGCTTGGTTTTCACAGCAGAAGAAACGTACTCTTTTTTTTCACTCTCTTAGCTTTAGCATGTCTTCAGAAACTTGTTAGCAATGAGGATTTAAGTCGTTAGGGTGGGCATTTGGTTGACGGGCTTAAATGTTACGTCCCATTCTTCTTCTAAGAATTGTTCAAATTCCTTGAAGACATTGCTTTCTGTTTCGTTTAGCTTTCGGCAAAGAGCTTCGCCAGTGTAGGCACCGCTTAGGTCAAATATAGCAATTTTCTTTAGCAATTCAGGATTTTTCTTAACTCTCTGCATCAGGAATTCTGGTGGTTTTTCTTGAAACAGCCAAGCTATGTATGAAATATCTACCACTTCGTAAGAAGTGCCGCGACGGATAGCGCCCTTGTGGTTTGAAGCGATTTTTTCAAAAGTGGATGGGTAGATAGTTAGTGTCCAGAGAAAATTGTGATATTCTCCGTCGTCTGTCTTAACCCAGTCTTCATTTTCACAGGTCTCCCAGCCTCTTAAGCGGCACCATTCCTTAAACTCATCGATGAGACTCCAAACTTTGGGAAAAGACAAATTCATGGGCATTCCTTGGTGAATAACTATAGAAGATAGTTCTATTTCCATGGATTTAAGATTAATTAACAGGTATCTTGAAAATTTGTCGCTTTGAAGTGTAAGATTTGAAGAAATGTAGGGAATATCACCTATTTAGTTACATTTTTCTATAATCAGACTCAGAATCCGTAGATTTGAAGCTTGAAAATCTTACGGAATATTGTCCAAAAATCTACATTTTTCCGACAGCAAACAATAAATTGCATATATATAAAAATTAGTCAATGTCTCCAAGGTTCGGAAGATGAAGCGAAAAAACCAAACGATTTCTCTCGATGCCCTAGACTGGGAAATAATAAAAGCCCTCCAAGAAAATTCGAAGCAAACCTACTCGGAGGTCGGTCGTCAATTAGGCGTAGCTCACTCTACGGTCTATGATCGAATAAGAAAGTTGGAGAAAAACGGGGTCATAAAAAAATGGACCGTTGACATTGACCTTGAAAAGATTGGGATGAATTACATCACCGCTCGTATGACCGTATATACTGATCCAAAGGAAAGCGATAATGTAGCAAAAAATCTGTCGGACGCCAAAGAGGTTTTGGAGGTTTCAATATCGCTTTCTGAGGAATTGCTGATTATCGCGAAGGTGTTTGCTCGAGACCAAGATGAACTGCACTCTTTTATAGCAAAAAAAGTGGCGCCTCTTCAGGGAGTGCTGAGGATCCGAACTTCAATTATCACAAAGAAATACAAAGAAGAAAGATTCTTGATTAAGCAAAAATGAAAACTATAAAAGCTATTTGTCAGTTAGAGTTTAAACGGAATAGAGTCTCTTTCTCGAATTAAAGGAGAGTTTCCCTTTGGCACCCCCGTCTTTAGCTCGTACTCTTAGAACGCTGTCAAGGGAGAATGCTTTCTATTTCTTCACGTCTGTTGGAAACTACATTGGTCAAAGGGCAATGTCCTTGGAAGATTTTGTGCATAAAATCAGGGACGTTGAAATTTCGTCTTTGGAGTTTCACCTTTATCGCGGAGACTTCGAAAAATGGACGGCTGAAGTTCTTGAGGACAGTGAACTGACGAGGAGAATAAGCGATTTGAAACATTTGGAACCCGTTGGGAACGCCCTGCGGGATCAATTGTATTTCACAGTTTCAAAACGTCTTGAGGAACTGAAAAAACCTGAATAATTGTATGGCTAGCCCTCTATCTTTTTGAGTTGGTTTCTGTACATTTCAACAACTTCTTGCGTGGTTGTTGCGTCCTCTGGGGATTTATCCACTCGATATTTTCCTGTGAAACGCGGGAATCTTATGGCAAGTCCGCTTTCCTCTCTTATAACGTTCATGGCGCATGTGTGGATTGGACTGAGAGTTATCTCCGCGCCTCTGACTTCTATGACGACTGCTGGCTCAAACCAGACATCCATCTCGATGGTTGAATTGACTCTAGGATGCCTATGGGCTATCTGATGTTTTTTCAGCAATTGGGGAAGTTTCTCAAGGTCCGCATCAGTGAATCCGGTTCCAACTTTTGTTACCGTTTCGAAGGTGTCTTTGTCTGGGTCGTAGGCTGCAAGAAGGAATGCTCCGTATGTTCCAGCCCGTTTTCCTCTTCCGTGGAAGGCGCCTACCACCACCAAGTCAACGGTGTCGGTCATTTCGCTCTTGTAGTCACGTTTGTATTTTATCCAGAGCCATCCTCTTGCTCCTGCTTGGTAAACAGAGTCTGGATTCACGGATTTGCACATTATTCCCTCGCTTCCGCTTTCCACGGTCTTTTCGAAGAAGAGTTCCAGTTCTTCGGGGTTTTTTGCTATTGTATATTCTGCTACCTTGACGTTGTCAGTTTGTTCAATGACCTCTTCAAGATATTGATGTCGAATGGGATAGGGTTTGAGGGTCAGGTCTTTTCCGTCAACGTAGAGCACGTCAAACATGAAGAGCGTTATTGGGTGTTTTTCCATTGCCTCTTTTATTCCGTATTTTCTTCTGCGGTGCATTAGTTCCTGAAAAGGTTTCATCTCGCCTGTTTCTGGGTCAACGGCAACGGCTTCGGCTTCCACAATAGCTTCCTCAGCCTTAACGTGTTTTCGGATGTATTCGACTCCGTCTGGATACTGATCGGTGATGTTTTCGAGGCGGCGAGAGAAGAGGATAACCTGATCTTTCTCTTTGTGGGCTTGTATTCGTTCTCCATCATACTTGTATTCTGCTATGCATTTTCCTCCAAGCTTCTCAAGAATTTCAGCAGGCGAACTCAATCTTTCAGCAAGCATTGGACGAATGGGCTTCATGGGCGAGACCTTGAATTGTCTGATGCTCTCCATTCCCTCTTCAGCGACGGTTCTGGCAACTTTGCCTAGGTCAGATGAGATGTTGTAGGCGCGCTCCAGCTGGTCGCGGGTCTCTTTTCCGCCTCCAAAAGCTATGGCTAAAGCGTCTAATACTGTCATGTCTGCGATTCCCAGTCTTAGGCTGCCCGTCACTGTTCGAACTATGTACTTTGCCTCGGTTGGAGAGGCATCTGACAAAAGACCTGCTAATAGAGCTATTTTGAGGTCTACTGATCCCGAGCCTGTGGATTCTGCCATCTTGTCTAAGGTTTCGTAGACTCTTTCCACGGTCAACGGTTTTGGAAAGAAGGATACCTGTGTCTTCTTTTCTAGGAACCTCTGAGCAGTTTCCCCCAAGTCTCCGGTTTTTTGTAGATCGTTTTCTATGTCTTTTTCTCTGTGACCTGCAGACCTCGCAACTGCCCGTATAGCTAGTTTCTCTGCGATGCCTATTTCTATTCCAACGAAGTCTGGATACAATTTTCCCTGTGTCAAGTATACTATCTTGTTGATGAGGTTCGTTGGAGTTTCTTTGAGAAGCTGGACTAGATGGTCTGTCATCTCAAGCCTCTTCGTTGTTGCCTCAATCTTTTCGTAAGCATCTGCTATACGGTAGTACTTCACGGGAAACTTCCTCACAACTAGGAAGACTTGAGGAGATATTAAAGGTTAAATCTCCTGTGTCTCTCTGTGATCGTCTGGATTATTTTTTGGACAGAAGCAATAGTCCGCAGAGGATGTTTATGGCTCCTACAAGTCCTAGGACGCCGATGAAGAGCGGGTTCAAAAACAGATTGATGTATGAAAGGTTGCTGTAAGCTGATAGGACAATGGTGAAGATTCCAATAACTACCATCGCGAAAGCGAAACCTCTATCCACATTCTTTGTCACCTTGAACACGCCCAGAGCCTCGGTTCCAGTGGTGTCCTTCAGAATCGGCTCTCTCTTAGGTATGTAATCTGGTGCGCGAACCGAAATCTCCCTTTTTTTTTTCTTCTCTCTCGGCAATTTTGCTCACCCTATAAATTGTAGCATGTTAGCTAATAGTTTTTCGCGCGGACGCAAGAATATTCAAAACGCCAGCAATGATGGAAACTACACCAACCAGCATCATGATGATAAACAGAGAAGGAGATGCAATAGTGGGGGCTAGCAAGATCAGAACCACTCCCGAACCGAAACTGATTCCCCCCACGGCAACCCGTAATCTGTCAAAATCGATTTCCCGCATCACCATCCTGAGATAATAAGTAACCAGAACTATTGCCACGAGTCCAAGACTGGAAATTATTGCACTTTCAGCGTTAACATCTCTCCAAATTAAGGGAAAAATTAGAAGTAGGATGGACATGACGATTCCAACGATGGGCGTAAGGGGATAAAGTGGAGACTTGAAGGGTCTATCTAACCTTGGCATCTTTCTCCTGAGCTGTATAAGCGAAAGATTGACCAAAGCGAACACCAAGAGAGAACCGAAGCTCGCTGCATATCCAAGAAACACGACTGCTCCGCTGGAGCCGAAAACTATCACACCGAGCGAGCTTGCAATGATTGCCACGTAACGCGTTCCAAATCTCTTATGAACTTTCTGTAGCACTTTGGGTAGATACCCGTCTCTGCTCATCCCTCCAAGAAGGCTTGATTGAACAGTCATGGCGGTGCCCATGGATGAGACACTGGCAATTATTCCAGCGAGAGCAAAGAGGACGCCCCCAATCGTACCCATGATCTTCTCTGCAGCGACATTGAGAAGGGGCCCAGCATCAACCTCTGATGGTTCTACAACCCCAACTGCCACGTAGGCAACAGCAAAATAGATGATGGTCAAGAGAATCGTTGACACAAGCAAAGCTTTAGGAACATTTTTTCCCGGATTCTTGATTTGTGGGGCTCCAGCCACTAAGGCTCTCATTCCAACGAACATGGGAAAAATGTAGGCAGTGGTTGCAAAAAAGCGGAATAAACTGTCGGGTGAGGCATCGGGCACTATGTTTCGGGGTGTCAGGATGTGCGCGCGCATTAAGCTTACGGCGAGAAAAATGATGAATATTGCTAAGAACGCTGCCACTATAAGAGTACTGGCTTCTTCTACTCCTCGAATGCTGAGAACTATAAGGATGACCATTATACCCACGATCAGCAGAGCAGCGTTAACTAAAATTATGTCTTGAATTGATGTCAAGTTAAGAATCGAGAAAAGGGTTCCAAGCTGTTCAACAAAAACCACGGCAGCAAGGGCTCCCCCGAAGACGCTGGCGAGCCATCTGAGACTGCCCGCCATGAAGGATATGATACCTCCGAAGGCAACTTTGGTATATGTATATTCGCCTCCAACTTCGGGGATGGCTGCGCTGAGTTCGCTGTAACTCAGCATGGTTGTCATATTTATTAGACCACAGAAGAAGAGGGCTGAAATCACGCTGGGTCCTGCCAAATTAAAGTAGCCGTAATTCAGTAACACAAAAATCTCGAATCCTATGGCGCCCCCTAGCCCCATGATTATTGCGCTCACAAGACCATGCTTCTTCTCTTTACCCAAGACACTCTCCTCCTTTAGCTATCCCCGTCCTTCACGAATTAGATATAATCCGCTTATAACTGAAAAAAGGCTGAACATGCCAAGAATCACCAGATAGAGCGGTAGGAGTTCCGAGGGCACTTTAAACACTGTTTGAACTTCAAGAATGTTGAGATAGAGCATTAGTGCCAAGACTATAGATACCACTCCCACAACTTCCTGGGCAATACCGGTTACTGCTGTTAGGATTCTTCGGATTTTCATCTCCAATCACCTTCGTCTAAGTATTATTCCAGCCACCAAATCAAGCAGACCAATCGTCAACAACAGCACTAAGGGGAGACTTTGGAAGTTCTGGAGGTTTTCGCTTTCAAAGATGCTAGGGTCTAGAATACCAATTATGAAGATTCCCATCACTATGATTCCCACAAATATGAGAAAACCGCCTAAGGCAACAGCAAATCTACTTAGCGGCTTTGTAACCCGCAGCTTCGTTTCGTCCCCCAATCTTTCACCACCCCTAACCCTCTAGCGCTTCACATTTTCCTATCTGAGCCATTTCTAGTCTTTTTATCCGTTTTCACATTTAAGATTTCACAGAATTTCCTGCCAGAGGAAGATTATTTCCCCCTAAACTCCTCATTATCAAAGATTGTTACAACAAAATTTAAGAACCACAGCCCACGTTGAAAAGGCTGGAGCGATAAAAAGTGCCCTGCACAGTATTAGTTTGCGGTTTCTTCGGAGACACCGGAAAAGGAAAAATGATCTCTTATCTGGCAATAAAAGACAAAACGGCTGTAACAGCAAGGGCTGGGGTGGGTCCTAACGCGGGTCACACCGTAGTTTTTAAAGGAAAAACCTACAAGCTCAGAATGCTGCCCAGCGCTTTCACTTCTCCCAAATGTCGCCTTCTCATAGGACCAGGCGTTCTAGTCAATCCAGAAATTCTGCTTCAGGAGATACAGGTGACAGGGTCTCAAGGCAGAGTCGGCGTGGACCCGCAATGTGCTGTCATAGAACCTAAGCATATAGAGGCGGATAAAAAGGGGTATCTGGCACAGAAGATCAAGTCGACTGGTTCAGGGTCAGGTCCATGCAATGCTGACCGAGTAATGCGCGTAGCCAAGTTAGCACGTGAATTTCCAAATCTTCAAGACTTCTTGGTAGACGTTCCTTTAGAAGTGAACACCGCCATCAATGAAGGAAAAAACGTTCTTGTTGAAGGCACCCAAGGAACCTACCTTTCACTTTTCCATGGAACCTATCCCTACGTTACTTCTAAGGACGTGTGCGCCTCCGCAGCCTGTTCAGACGTTGGCATTGGACCAACAAGCGTTGATGACGTTATCGTTGTGTTCAAGGCTTACAATACACGTGTGGGTGGGGGTCCTCTTCCGGGTGAGCTTTCGTGGGAGGAGGCTGAACGTAGAGGATGGGCTGAAATCGCCACTGTGACTGGAAGAAAGCGGAGAGCAGCGCCCTTCGATTTTAACTTAGCGAAGAGGGCGGTTATGTTGAATGGAGCCACCCAGACTGCCGTAACGAAGATTGATGTGCTGTTTCCTGAGTGCAAAGGTGCCCAATCTTATAGCGAGCTTTCTAGAGACGCAAAGGCTTTCGTTGAGAATATTGAAAAGGAACTCAAGGTGCCTGTCACGCTGATGGGTACTGGTCCGGGCACAATGGAAATAGTGGATAGAAGAGAAGAACTAAAAAGCTAGTTTTTGTTTTGTAATGTGGTTGTGAGGTTAATTAAGAATGTCAACTATCGTGGTGAATGTTTCTGATCTTCGCGGTTATGAAGGTGACTATGTACAAGATTTGGTGGACTTTCTGGAAAGGAAATTAAATGCGACTGTGGCTTCTGCAAAAAATGAGCTTACCTTGGAGTTTGAGGAGGAAAAGGTTGCTCCTTCAAGATCGCGTTTGCGGTTGCTTCTTCGAAAGTTTTTGCACAGGGAAGAACTGAAGCAAGTTTTGCGGGTTATCTCTGGAGGAGAAAACGCCTTCATAATAAAAGAGAAAAAAGAACAACCCGAATAGAGCCTAACTGTGAATATTGATTTCTGCTTCACAACACTTATCACAAATTCTAGTCCATATCATCAATCCAACGAGCCTACTCTGGGGTATGATAAAAAATGAGAGAATTGAGGCGAAGAGCCTCATCTAAACGGTGTATGGTCTGCAAAGAAGCCATCATTTCATCAAGAATCTATTGTGAGCGGCTTGGAGAATACGTAGATGACCTAGTTTACTGCCCCTATTTCGAGCCAAAACCCGTGGCTAAACTGCAGACAGTACACTAGCTAACGAGAAAGCTTCGTGACGTTCCTCTGTTTTTCTCAAAGAAATCATGAATCCTCAATAGCTGACCTCGTGCCAACCACGTTTTCTTGTGAGCTTCTCTGAGGTCGTCTACCTCAAGCCTTTTCGCGGCTTCTCTTAGAAGGTTTCTTGTAGAGACTAGGAGGAATTCTGTTTCGGGCTGTTTAGATGGAGGAAGTTTCCATGATGAACTTCGGGTCTCGTCTTGGTGCATGAGAAAAAAGAGGAAAAGCCCGTATTCTAGGTCAGAGGCTGCATGCCAAGTTAACTGTATAACCTTGTTTTCATCACCTTTGGCATGAGCTTCTAATGCGCCTTCGATATAGGTTAAAGCAGAAGTCACAGTCTCTGAGATTTTTTGTACCTGCATCTTTTGTTCCAGAAATACGCGGTTGCTACCAATAACGTATGTTCATTGCTTAATTTCTTTCTCTGCGGATGAAGTGGAGCCTCGAAAGTTTTAAGTGGTGAAGGCGTTTAGCGTTTAGTTCGAGGCGGGAAAAACCAGTGAGAGACAGGTCTTTAGGTGTTCTAATCTTTGCCCTAGCTATAGTTGCAATGATTGGGTATTTCTGGTGGCTTTTTCTGTCGCCAGAAGACGTGACGTTCTTGGGAAAGACCCTCAGTGAATGGGCGATAATCGTTCCAGTAGTAATCATAGTATTTGCTGTTCTTTTTGTTGTGGCATGGATTGGCTGGGCGTTGGCTTCCACAGCTCCGCCCTTACCTGTTACTCGGGAACCTTCAGATGATTAAGAAGCGATTAGAACTATTCTTTCGTTTTAAGTATGAGGAAGATTGCTAAAACAGCAACTACCGCTACAATTAGTAGAACAAGGAAGGCAATTGGGTCTAGCCCAAATATTTGAGGTTGCCACATGTTTGTTTTTTCCGCTTTCATAGTCAAAGTGAAACCATTATAGGTCGAGGTAACTTCAACGAAAACGCCTGTAGACCTATCCCAATAATACATAGCAAGGGAGGTGACTGCATATACAACACTACGTTTTGCGCCTGCACAGATTTTCTCTTCAACCCCAGTGATCGTTATCGTGTCTTCGTATTGTTCTAAGAATGCGTCACCGCTATTCAAGTTTGCAGGGATAATTAATGCCTCTTCGATCTGACCGGTCTCAAGGTTCAAGGTGTGACTTAGAGTTTCTTCTGTTCCATCAAAATATCTCGACGTAACATTAACATCGATTGTTGTTCCATCAACATTTATGATTTCAATTTTGCCCCATTCTACATAATAATGGTCCTCAGGAACGTCGCCAGTAAAGGTTGCTCGGTATTCTATCCAGTCGCCCTCTTTCACACCCACTGAAATCTCAGCTGAAGCAACTGCTGAAAATAGCGTACAAAGGAGAACTGCCCAACAAACCGTTAACAATACAAGTTTTTTGTTCATATTACACCCCAATCAGATCATTATAATAAGTTTTTATGACTTGCGGAAAAAGTTAGACCCTGGTTACTCTTAATGGAACCAGTCTATTTCCAATCCAGAAGTCTCTTTTCTCCCTCAATCTTCTTGAGGTCTGTGATGTCTTGGCTGACTTCCAACGTGCCTAAATACTTTCCATTCTTATCGTGAACAGGGAAATATCTGATGTAAATCTGCCTGCCCTTTAGATTAATCCAGAATTCAGCCACATCTTTCTTTCCATTCTTGAAGGCATTCAAAATCTGGATGACTTTATGCACGCTCTTTTGCGGATGACACTGCTGAACCGTTTTGCCAACTATGCTTCTTGGTCGAGGAAAGATTCGGTCACCATTCTTGTTGAAGTATTTGACTTCATCATTCTCATTGACAAACGATATTTCAACAGGCATAGAATCAAGCATTGCCTCAATAACTTTTGGTTTCAAATTCTCTATCATAAGAAACTCCTCTCTATTAGGAAAGGTTCTTTAGAAAATAAACCTTTTTTGTTATTTTATCTTGTTCATCGAAAACTGCCTGATAAATCTAAGCTGATTCTACTTTTCATATTCTAACATGGACTTCACAATTAATAGAGGGATTATTTCTCTATGAAAACTTGGCTTGCTCCAGCTTCTTTCTCGATGCGTATGACGTGTTCTGCTTTTTCTGCGAAGGCTTCGTTGTGAGTTACAGCAATTATCTGTTCGATAGCCTTCAGGCGGCTGATAGCTTCAGCTAATCGTTCTACGGAGCCGTCTTCTCTTCCCAGACTCTCTGTAGGCTCATCCAAGAGAAGCATGTAAAGCCCGTGTCCAGTTCGAGACTGCATAATCAACTGCCCAAGACCTATCCGATAAGCAAATGCTAGTATGGTCCGTTCTCCGCCTGAAAGGTTCGAAACCTCCCGTTCATAACCCATTTCGCTGCTAACAAGAGGCGAATAGGTCTCGTCAACCGTAACAAACAATGCAGGTCCCACATCTCCGACTAAGCTATCTAATACCTGCTGAACAGTCCTCTGGAGATATGTAACAAACTCGCTTCTAAGCTTAGGTTGGATGCTCCTGTAGGCGACTCGTATCCTTTCGATGATTCCAAGAAGTCTACCGACCTTTTCTTTTCTCTCAATCTTCTTTTTAGCGTTGTCTAACCTTTCCTTTAGCTCATCTACCCTTAAGGCGAGGTCCACTTTTCTTCGCTCTAAACTCTCCAATTCATGCTTGGTATAAGAGTATGTGGTGAAGGCGTCATCACGCAGTTTTCGCGCAGAATCCAATTCAGTAACATCGAATTTAGTTATGTCTTTCAGCGTTTCTCCAAGTTGCTTTTGCAGTCTCTTCTCCTGTTTCTGTGTCTCTTCAATTTCGGCAGAAAGTTTACTCAGAATTTCATGTTTTTCTGTAATCTGTTTCTTCATGTCTTCGATTCGAGGGATAAGCTGTTGCAGATTCGAGAAGGCGAAGTTAACTTTACTGTGGAGACTCTTCAGTTTATCGAGGCTCTTCTGTAGGTCTGCAACCTTTCTTTCCCGATCAGCTTTTTCTTCTTGAAGGTTCTCAAGGAGGCTTTTCTTGTAGTCTCCAGCTAGGTTTTGACGGCAGGTGGGGCATTTATTTTCTGTTATGAGGCTTGAAATTCTGTTTAGAGACGCTCCTATCTCTCTTTTTGTAGCTTCTTGTTCACCGGCTATGTCCCTCAATTGTTCCTCAACGGCTAAAAGATAGGTTCTCAGGTCTTCCGGTGTTTTTTCTGTTCCTAAGCCGATTTCTTGGAGTTCGTTTCGATGGGATTTCTCTTGTGTCTCCATCTGTTTCAAGAGTTCTTCTATTTCGTCAAGGCGCTTCTTATCTGTTTCAGCTTTGTCCGCCAGTTCTCTGGACCTATCTTTGATGTTGGTGATGTTTGTTTGAATCTGAATTTCCCTTCTCTGCAGCGCTTCGGTCTCTCTCTGCATTTCCTCTAGACCTCCAAGACGGGCAGTCGCCTCATTGAGAGCAGATTCTGCGTCACCAAGTTTCTTCTCCATGTCTTTGAGCTGACCTGTAGTGGATGAAAATTCTTCAACTGCTCCGATGTAGTCACTCTCAAGTTTGCCTACGCGGATTACGTCCGGGTCTCGTTCGAGAATATCCTTTTCAACTTCGTAGTCTCTCTCAAATGTATGTAATCCACTCCAAGCTACTTCGTAGTCGGAAAGCCCGAATAGCTGATCCAGCTTTTTTTGGCGTTGCCTGGGGGTGATGTCTAAGAGTTCTTTGAGGTGTTCTTGGCGCACCCAGACGACCTCTCGGAAGAGGTTTTTGTCCAGTCCAGTCAGTGCCTTCAGTTCCTCGGCAACTGCATCGTTTTTGGCGCTTGCAATCAACTTGCCATCTTGGTAAAACCTGAGTTGGTCAATGTCTTGACTGATGCCCTTTCCTTGCCTTCGAAGCGCTCTCTGAAGCTTGTAGGTTCTGCCGTCCTGAATGAAAACCGCTGTTACCTTGCCTTCCTTAGCGCCTTCTCTAAGAAGGTATTCGTAACTTCTGCCTAAGGGGTCTCCGAAGAGCACGAAATCGAAGGCGTAGAGAACAGTGGATTTTCCCTGTCCCAGACCGCCCACAAGACAGTTGAATCCTTTCGTGAAGGAGATGAATGTTTTGGCATGCGATCGAATGTTCTCTAGCCGCATAGATTCCAGTTTCAAAGAAACTCCTCCAGCTTCTCCTTCACTCTCGTTTCCTGCTTTTCCACCAAGGGGCTAATGAGGTCGACAGATAGTCTTGCAATTTTTTCGCTCTCCTCCCTGTTGTAGCTTTCAGAAAAAATCTCAAAGAAGTATTCGAAAGCCTTTGTTTTCAGATCCTTTAGTTCTCCCTCGAAGATGGAGCGGATAATATCCTCAGAAACTTCGGTTTCTCTAAGTCGAAGAACTGGGTGAACAAGGAGAGCCTTTTCGCCAGCATTTCTTATTTTCGCGAGGTCAATTTCTCCTCGTACAGCTTCGGCGGGCAGGACTCCGCGGATAACTGGAACCACAATAGCTTCGGGCTCTTCCATTTCTTTCACCAGCTTTACCACAGCTTCAGTTATTTTCGCAGGGGTCAAACCGGTGTAGGTCTGATCCAGAATGAGGAAGGGACGCGGGGTCTCCAGCTTAATTCGATGAAGCTTTGGCACGCCTTTTTTGCTGACTTGGATGTGGTAGAAGCCTTTCTCGGTTTCTGCGTCCTTGTAGCTTACTGTTTCTGTGCAGCCGCTGTAGACGAGGAGACCGTTTTTAAAAGGGGATTTATAGGGTGTGTGGATGTGTCCGCCAGCGTAATAGTTGAAGCCTGCGGGAAGAAACTCTGGTTGGGCTTCAGCTTCCATCTGGGGAGGCTTAAGGGCAGGAATGTCCAAAGCCATGTGGAAAACTAGAATATTGAATAGGGAGGGGTCAGGGGCGGGCTTGTTTTTCTCCAGAAAGGCGGGTAACTCTTCCTGTGTCTTTCTGGCTGTTCGAAAGTTGGGAATGCCGTAAACGTAGCAGCTTTCGTTTTTCCAAGAGGCGCCCTCATGACGGGGTAAGTAACGGATCAAACCTGCACTGTCTAGGGGGTTGAGGATTGTGCTTGTTATCATGTTGGGGGCTGAATCGTGGGAGCCGTCAACGGCGAGGACGGGTATCCCAGCTTCCCTGAGCCTTCGAAAGTTGGTGATAGCAATTTCAAGGGTGGAGTTCGAGGGGCGAGCATGCTCAAAGACGTCCCCTGCAAGTATCATGAAGTCAGGTTCTAACTCGATGGTTTTGTCCACAAGCTCCTGAAAAGCTGCATTAAAATCTCTGCGGCGGACATCCAGATTATACTGAGCGTAGCCCAAATGCAGATCAGCGGCGTGGACAAAACTGAAGGGCTTCATGTGTTAATCCTTTCTCCTCCTGGAACCGTTGACTCTTTAACCATTAGTTGATGCAGTGACTTTTATAGATTAAATAGCTAACACCATGGCTTAACGCAATCACCCTTTTCATTCACCAGTTCTTCCATCATATTTGAAACCTAATAATACTTCATTGTTGAAAACTATCTTTTTCTGAAAAACATTCATGCCACCTGCTCTTGATTAAAGTGTGGTGGGGCCGCCCGAATTTGAATCGGGGTCCCGAGAGCCCAAGTCTCAGAGCCTGGACCAAGCTAGCCGACGGCCCCTCTCTCTGCCAGAACAGAGAAATCAACAGATTCTGGAACTCAGCAACCTATTGATGAATACGAATTTCTTAATATTTCTATCTCCTGAAAGACACTGCAAAATGATGTTATGTGTACAGATATGACTTTCAGTCAAATTGGATTGTTGTGCCATTCCAAAAGATTAGTTTCTCATATAGTTGCTCTCGGTTAAGTTCTGCTGTATCATAAACTATATCCAATTTTTTGTCATATGATATCAGAAGACTATTTGCGTCGTTCCACACCTTCTCAGAAAGCTCATCTTGACCCCATAGTCCCCATATTGTATCGTCTGGTCCACGGAATCCATAACCATAATCCTCAGGAAGAACATAAGCCGTCCTCAAGGCTTGCGTAGGCTGAGGAAAAGCATTCACGTAATTCCAGAAGTTTTTCATAGAATTAAGGTGGTCCTGAGTTAAGATTCCATATTCAGTTACGTTTGTAGGGTAGTTAAAAACAAGAATATACTTGGCGCCATTGTTGTAAGCTAAGACCAAGTCCTTGTAAAGCTTCTCTGCATCTTCAATATACGGCGAGTTTTGATACGTCCAAGTTACAATTGCTCCCCACTCTTTGTTCTGCACATTAGCTGCTCCCCTACAGAGTGCAACATGCAATTGTCTACTGAAATTCCAGCCAAACTCTGCGAAAATAACATCCCAACCAGCTTTATAGTCAAACCAGTGCAGAGCATAGTCAGAAGTGAAAGTTGTCACGTTAGCATGCTCTTCGAAGTGGGAAAAAAATAACTGTAACCCATCATTGAAAGCCCCAACATACTTCAAAGCAGCGTCACTGTAATTCTCAGCCTCAGAAACGGCCCTAACATCTGGAAAGTCAAACTGCCTCCCTCCCGGCTCGTCGGAAACATACACTCCCAAAAAACGTTCTCCCCACCTCTCCTTCGCCACTTGAAAAAAACTAGGCATGTCAAGATAATCGGTTATGAACATGAAAGGAATGAAATACAAGCTTTCACTGTACAAGTAGTCACAAACCTCAATCAGCTTCGTTTCGTTTGTTGTGACATCCAATGAACCTACCACGATAAGATTAACACATTCCCCGACCTCATCAACAAACCTAACAATATCATCAACATTATCATATCCCACTTCTACACCCACAAACACATCAGCCCCTGTTTCTCTCAGAAACACACCAACGATGATGGGTACTAACAGGAGTGCAACAAGCAAAAGAATCACGACAACAAACCAAAAGACCCGCGCTCTACCTCGGCAATGCACGGCTCTGAACCAAGAATCCCCCATCCGACTTAATCGTGCAAAGTGAAAAATGCCCACGAGCCTCCCCAAATGCTGACAAGCAATATTAATCCTTCATGCCTCACTTTACCAATTTATGTTTTAAGGACCGCTTATCAAAAACTTGCTTCGTTCAAATGGAACAAAAAGTTGGCCCTTTTTTCTTTGTAGGCACAGTTTGTAGTGATGGTGGGGCCGGTCGGAGTTGAACCGACGACCTTTACCCGGAACAGTTCATCCCCGTCCCTACGGGTTTCTCCTCGCTCCAGAATCTCGTCATCCCAGAGTCTGGTCAGCAAACCCATTGCTTATTTCTGGAGCCCTTAACGGCTTGCACCGTTTATCGGCACGACTGTCGTCATCCCTTTCTAGCGCCCCATCAAAAGATAGGGCGTGGCTAGACTACGGCCCCACATCTAACAACATTTTACATGTTCCCAATATATACGTTTCCTGAACAGAAGCGAAACATTAAAAAACCAAACTTAATCAAAGTAGTTGGGTTGCCGGCCATAGGGCGTGGGACCCACCTGATCCCATTCCGAACTCAGAAGTTAAACCATGCTCCGTTCCTGGTGCTAGTGTGGTCTTCGGCCACGTGAAGCCGGGAAAGCTGGCAATCGCTTCAACATTAACGGGTATCCTTCTAGAAAATGACCTCCACCTTATTCAGCGGAGCTATTAACATGCTCTTTGCGAAATATTCTCACCGTATCTTACTAATACTTTCGCTAAATTATTCTGGGAAATACTCAAAATTTATTACCAACTATGTAGTCTTCAGAGGTGTGACTATTGATGATTCACGAAGTTGCAGGTTTGCTCACTGGTGGAGGCGATATTGTTTCTGTAATTATTCAGTTTGCAATCTCCGCCATCTTTGTGTTATTCCTATTTTACGGGCAACGTTTTCAGACGAGAATAATGATTAGAGAAGTTGAAGGCCATCTGCGTCGCCTCAATTTAATACGAGACGATGGCCGAAAGATAGCAATTGAGACGATAAAGGAGATAGGGAAACCCAAAGGAGACCCCGCTGAGAGAATCGACCAATTTCTGGAATACATCGCTATAACCCCCCAAAGCATGGATCCCTCGGGCATAGTCTGGAAATTGGAACACATCCTTGACGTTAGAGACGTCCGCTTCAAAGATGAAGTGAAACTCATGGCACCTGAAGCAGACGAAACACAACTAAACAATCTCGAGAACACCTTAGAAGCTGCCATGGCACTAAACATGATCTACAAAGTTATCCGACACTTCTATCTCCTAGGCAAAAAAACTCAAAGCCTCTACGTCATCATGCAGATTCAAATGGTTCTACCCATGATCATGAAACAAGCCGAGGCATATGCCCACGCTCTAAGAGCCTTCGCAGTCGGTCAACCCATCGGTGACGGTGCTGGTGCTCTAGTCGCCGCCAAACTAATGCAGGGATATGAGACAAAAGAAATAGCGAGGGATGTGGTTGCAGCCACAGTGCCCATAGAGGGTCGAACAGCTTATGTTTTGAAGGCTAAGGGTCCGGGAGGAAACGTGGGCAAGCCTGGAGACGGAATAAGAAAGATAATCGAAGAGAAAAAAGGGAAGATTTCTACAATAATCATGATAGACGCGGCGCTGAAGCTTGAAGGAGAGAAACTCGGGGAAGTGGCTGAGGGAGTAGGCGCTGCCATCGGTGGACCGGGAGTTGAACAGTTCAAGATAGAGGATGCGATAGTTAAACACAAGATTCCTGTGAACGCGGTCATCGTTAAGGAGGACCTCGGAGACGCAGTTTCCCCTATGCGAAAAGAAATTTTCGACGCAATTGATCCAGTGATAAAGCGGATCAAGCGCCTGATTCTGGAAAGGACCAAGAAGGGGGATAATGTCATAATAGCTGGAATCGGGAATACAATAGGGATTGGACAGTAGATGAAGAATATGACTGAGAAAGATGAGCCGGTTAGAAGGGTTTCTTCTTTCTATCTCGTGATAGTATTTGGTATCTTTATTCTATCGTTAAGTGCCCTCTATATAGCGTTTGATAACATTATTAATGAAATCGACCTCCCCACTTCGTACTCCTTCTTGGCTTTAGGTATATTTGGACTAGCTCTCTCAGGATACCTGTTGTTGCAAACTAGGGCACAACCCATGCGCGCAATCCTTGAGATGCCTCGAGTGATAACCACGCTAGAGTGTCCGAAGTGCGATTTTAAGAACATCCGAGACTTTCAGAAAGGAGACTACATCTTCAAAGAAACGGGACCTTGCCAGAAATGCGACGAGAAGATGACAATAACTGCCATTTATCGCGAAGCTACGAAAAAAGAGCAAGAATAACCGTTCAGGTTAACACAACACAGCCGTCCCTCACCACTAAAACAGTGTGTTCTGCTTGGGCAACAAGGTTTCTGCTTGCTTCAACAAAAACAGGGTATCCTACAACAGCTTTAGACGAAAGAAGCTCAGAGAAGGCAGTTTTGTAGCCACTGGACGACAAGAATTTACTTAGCCACCTCTCAGTGAAAGGCAACGTCAGAAAATTCTTCCTAATAAAATTCAAAATTTCTTTGGCGTAGGCGTCTTTCAGGGACTTGTGCTTAGCATAGCGAAAGATGTAGGCTTCCCGCAAATTCTCAACTCTGCCAGCGGCATTCACAACTGTTACGAAAGGTTCAACACCATAAACTTCTCCCTCCTTTATTCTGGAGGCGGAGAGGTTAAAGACATTGGGTAGAGACTTACCAGCGTGAATCAGATAACGTCTGATCAGGTGTCCGGTGAGGTTTGAAACGGGTTTGAAGCCCCGGGTCTTTATTGTCTTTTGAATTGCTGAGCCGAAACGGGTTATTGAGAGACCGGGTCGAAGCAGCTCCACAGCCTTCTCTAGTGCCTCTTCTGCCGTGTTCACCATGTCATGGTATTCTGGGTCGAAACAGATACTTGTTGCTGTGTCGGCTATATAACCGTCAACATGAACGCCGATGTCTACTTTAACTATGGATCTCTCAGGTATGGTGCGCTTGTCTTTGGGGGGAGACGTGTAATGGGCAGCAACTTCGTTGACAGAGACGTTACATGGAAAAGCTGGTTTGCCTCCCTTTTTCCTAGTTAAAGCCTCCGCCTTCTCGCAAATGTCAATGATGGGCATCCCTTCTTTGACAGTTCTTTTGATCTCTTCCCGTACTTCTCTGGCAATTTTTCCGGCGTGCCGATATTTTAGTAACTCTTCTTCAGGGACTGCCATAATCGCACACGAACTTCATTAAAACATTGGAGAGTTAAAAGAGTTTAGACGGTGAATTGTGTTAAAAGTGGAGGACGCTTAGGCTGCTTTCTAGGTGAATATTTAATTTCCAGAAACCTTAAACCTATGGACTCTACGGATTAGAAAAGGTGGGGCTTCAGTTGGATACTGTTGATAATAAGAAATCTGTGCTTGACCCTTGGGGAACAACGGTGGTTGAGGACTACAACCATCTCTACGAAGAATTCGGCATACAGAAGTTCAATTCTCTTCTGTCAGCCATCCAGAATCCAAGCATGTATATGCGCCGAGGCGTAGTCTTCGGCCACAGAGACTTCGACCGCGTCCTAGAAACGATGAAGCAAGGCGGAGACTTTGCCGTGATGAGTGGCATAAAACCAACTGGAGAATTTCATTTAGGAACTCTCATGACCGCCCGGGAAATCATCTATTTCCAGCAGCAGGGAGCCAAAGCCTTCTACGCTATCGCTGACATTGAAGCTTACGAAGACAACAGACTGCCATTCGAAAAGACCGAAAAAATCTCTGTCGGCAACGTAGCAGACCTGCTGGCATTAGGTTTTGACCCTAAAAACGGCTATATTTACAGGCAGTATAAGGAGCAGCGGGTCCGAGACTTAGCTGTTCATTTTGGGGCTGGCGTGACTCTAGCCACGATGAAAGCCATCTACGGAGAGCGGCACATTGGTCTCTATCTTTCAGCCCTTGTTCAGGCGGGAGACATACTTATGCCTCAACTCGAAGATTTTGGGGGACCCAAACCGACTGTGGTTCCTGTAGGGGTAGATCAAGATGCTCACCTTCGTTTGACCCGAGATTTAGCTAACAAGTTTCGCCGCAAGTTCAAGTTTGTTCCTCCCTCTTCTACTTACCACAAGATTCTGAAGGGCTTGGATGGTTCTCCGAAGATGTCTAAACGAAACCCCATGAGCTACTTTACCCTGAACGAGAGCACCAAAAGTATAGCTAAGAAGATTTCGAACGCCTTCACTGGTGGAAGAGCTACTGTGGAAGAGCAGAAACGACTGGGGGGAGTACCTGAGATATGCCCCATATACGAGATTGAGATGTGCCATTTCGTAGAAGATGACGATGATATAGTGGAAGTTCACAACTGCTGTAAATGCGGAAGCCTCTTATGTGGAGAACACAAGGCTCGGACGAAAAAGATTATTCTGAAGTTTGTTGAGGAGCATCAAAGAAAACGAGAGAAACTTGTTGACAAAGCACGGGAAATATTAGGGGTTAACTAGGCGGAAAGCGCCAGTAACACTCATTCTCTGCCTCTGATGTTGAAACCTTTAAAGCCTTCTTAGCATAAAGCTAAACCAAGTTCACAATTCCATATTACAAACTAGAGTGCCAAGGAGGAAGAACAGGTGCCTGAACTTCGAGAAAATGAACAGAAAACCTTGCTTACCCTAGAAAAACTGAATGGAAGAGCCCCAGTTGATCAGATAGTTAAGACTAGCGGTTTGGCTCACGCGGCAGTTATGCGGGCTGCCCTCTCCCTCACCGAGAACAAGCTAATTAGAAAATATGAAAGAGAACAAACCTTGATCTCGTTAAGCGAAGAAGGGAGAAGTTATGCGGAAATAGGACTCCCAGAGAGACGACTCCTCAACTCCCTAATCAAGCTTGGCGGCGAAGCAAAAGTTAACTCCGCTGTTGAAGAAGCAGGCTTAGAAAAACAGTTTCTATCCGTTGCTTTGGGATGGCTTAACCGAAAGGGCTGGGCGACCATAAAAAGAGGTACCCTGAAATCTTTGAAGGAGCCGCAGCTTGGAGAAGATGAAAAACTTCTGCGCCTACTATCTGAAAGAGGGTCTCTGACCGTTGAGGAGTTAAACCCGAAAATGCAGAAGACTGTTTCTGTTCTGAAAGGTCGGAAACTCGTGGAAATCGAAGCGAAGACCTTGAGAGAACTAGAATTAACGGATAATGGTTGGGAACTGGTTAAGAAGGGTATTGAAGTTCAGGAAGAAATTAGTCAGCTAACCCCAGAGCTTATCAGAACAGGAAACTGGCGAAAAGTAAAACTCAGAAAGTTCAATGTAAAGGCTCCTGGTCCTGAAGTTCTTTTCGGAAAAATTCATCCAGCTCAACAGATAATTCAAAGGGTCAGAGAAATTTTCTTGGAGATGGGCTTCACTGAGATTCGAGGCTCCATAGTTGAAACAGCCTTCTGGAACTTTGACGCTCTGTTCCAGCCTCAGGATCATCCAGCCAGAGACATTGTGGACACTTTCTATCTGTCTCAACCAAAAAAGGGGAAGCTGCCAGAAAAAGAGGTTGTGAAAGCGGTTGCTGAAACCCATGAGAACGGCTGGAAAACTGGTTCAAGAGGTTGGGAGTACTCTTGGAGTCCAGAAGAGGCTAAAAGATTGGTGCTTAGAACTCATACAACAGCTGCAACTATCCGTTACTTGGCAGAAAATAAGGAACCGCCAGTTAAGGTCTTCTCAGTGGACAGGGTGTACCGCAACGAGAAGCTGGACTATAAGCACCTTGCTGAATTCCATCAGATCGAAGGAATAATAATGGACAAGAAGGTGACCCTGCGAGACCTCATGGGAACCCTGAAAGAATTCTATCTGAAACTTGGACTGAAAAAAGTACAGTTTTGGCCTAGCTACTTCCCCTATACAGAGCCTTCCATGCAGTCCACAGTTTACGTTCCAGAACTCAAAACTTGGGTTGAACTTTGCGGAATGGGCATTTTCCGCCCAGAAGTCTTGGCTCCTCTTGGTATAAAGCATCCTGTATTGGCTTGGGGTGGAGGCTTGGAGCGGTTGATACTTCTTAAGCTCGGCATTGAAGACATTCGGCTGTTATACAAGAATGATTTAGGTTGGATAAGGAGGACTCCGGTATGCCAGCGATAACCTTGGAAAGAGACCGTTTCTCAGCTTTTGTTGGACGAGATCTGAGTGTGGAAGAGATGGCTAAATGGCTCCCATGGCTGGGAACTGACACCGAAGAGGTTGGCTCGGATTACGTGAAGATCGAGTATAATCCGAATCGTGTGGATTTTTGCAGCTACGGTGGGGTGGCTAGAGCCTTTCGGGGGCTCATGGGCTGGGAGACAGGCTTGCCCACGTATAAAGTGGAACAGGGAAACATCATATTGAAAGTGGAGGAGAGTGTGGCTGAAGTCCGACCCTACGTTGTGTCCGCTGTTGTCCGAGACGTGAAGCTTAGCTATGACATTATCAGGGAGCTTATGGAGATGCAGGAGGACCTTCACTGGATGGTGGGCAGGGACAGAAAAAAGGCTTCAATCGGAGTGCACAATTTGGATGCCGTTGAACCTCCATTCTCATACATCACATGCGCCCCAAACGAAATCAAGTTTGTTCCTCTAGACAAGACTGAAGAGATGACTCCGCAGGAGGTCTTGGACAAACATGAGAAAGGCATAGCATACAAGAGTGAATTGGACTGGGCTTCAAGATACCCCTTGATCGTGGACCGAAAGGGGCAAGTTCTCTCCTTCCCACCCATAATTAACGGCGAACTGACGCGAGTGGATAACAATACGCAGAACCTTTTCATCGACGTTACTGGCACAGAGCTTAACGCCATCTCAAGAAGCTTGAATGTTCTTGTTACTGCCTTAGCGGACATGGGAGGCACCATAGAGAGTACCCGCGTCGAATATCCTAGTCACGTTTTGGTTACTCCAGACCTTACGCCTCAGAAGATGAAGATGCGAGTAGATTACGCCAACGAAATGTTAGGTCTCAAGTTATCAGAATCAAAAGCGGTAGAGGCGCTGGAGAAGTCTAGACTGGACGCAAAAAAGGTTGAGAAAGGAGTTTTGGAGGTTACAATTCCCGCCTACCGAACTGATATAATGCATGAAATTGACTTGGTTGAAGAGGTTGCCATTGGCTACGGCTATTTCCGGTTGAAGCCCACGAAACCGGCGACGGTGACAACAGGCAAAGAACATCGAGTCAATGAGGTGGCAAACGTCGTTCGGCAGATAATGGTGGGGCTAGGTTTCGTAGAGGCCTTAAACTTCATTCTCGCCAACGAGGTTGACCATTACCAGAAGATGCGAAGAAAAGCTGAAGAGTTAGTAACTTTGGCGAACCCAGTTTCCACAGAATATTCCATAATAAGAAACGACCTGTTGCCGAGTCTGATGAAGAACTTGGCGGACAACAAACATCAAGTTTTTCCTCAACAAATGTTCGAGGTCTCCGACGTAATACGAATCAATGAAGAGTCTGAGAGCTGCACAGAACGGAGAATACATGCTGCGGGAGTTTCATCGCATCCAACAGCCAACTTCACTGAAATTAAATCCATTCTGGAAGCTTTGTTGATGAACCTTGGCTTGAAGAACTGGACTGTGAAAGAGGCTGAACACCCGAGCTTCTTGCAGGGAAGAGTGGCTACGTTTTCACTCAAGGGCACGGAACTTGGTGTTGTTGGTGAGATTCACCCAGAAGTTCTCAACAACTTCGAGTTGGAAAATCCAACAGGTGCCTTCGAAATAGACCTGCAAAAAATCATAAAAACAGCCAAATGAAAGCGCGTTCAAGCTTCTGTGAATAGAAAAGCTTAATGTTCCATTGTGTCAGTCTCTTTATTTGCGATGATAGTGGGCTGGAGCGTAATCCCGCCGGAACCTTATGCGGGCTCATGCAGACGGACCCGACAGAGGATGGTGACTTTCACCTACCGTTGACGGAGGGTTTACCCAGGCATGGGACACGGTGGGCGCGGGCAAAATCAACCCACGTTTGAGAGAGCTCATCTGAGAAGAGCGTCAAGCTCCGACTGTGAGGGTGAGAGTTAGTTACGTGGGACACAACGCCCGCGATACCTGAGTTTTCTGCTATGTTTTACAGTTAATCTTAAATATCAGATGTTAACTATATCTAACATAGAGTTAGAAATAACTAATAAAATGTGATAAATAAACAACGGAGGAAAAACGATGAAAAACTGGGAATATTTCATCCTCGCCTTGGGAATAGCAACCTGTCTTATTGGCGCCTTTTTGATGGCTTTTGGAGAACCAATCTTGGGCGTAGACCACACAGGCATTGCAACGGTTGTGGGCATAACTGGAATCGGTCTAATAACCACTGCCAATACAACATCGCTTTCAGGAAGGAAAAAGGAGGGAAAGTAGGACGATGACGGATTTTTTGTGGCCAATAATTCTAGTCTTGAACGCAGTCGTCGTGGTTCTGATTGGCGTGTTTGTTTTGTGGAAAATTCGTAAAGAAAAGAAATCGGGTTATCCTACTCAAGACGAGCGCATCGCAAAGCTCAATGGGAAAGCAGCTATAGGCGCTTTCTGGATTAGTTACGCTTTCATGGTATCGCTAATGTTATGGAGGATATTTGGAACGGAGTTTCTAGTTTTGCCTGAACTTGACGCTGGATGGGCCATAATTGCGATAATGCTCGTAGCTAGTATTTCAAATGGCTTGTTAAGATGGTACTATGGCAGAAAAGGCGACTTCTGATGCGGACAAGAATCAAAGAACTGCGGGCAAGGCACAATCTTACACAAGATGATCTAGCAAGGATGGTCGGAGTACGCAGAGAGACTATACTGTATATGGAGAAGGGCAAGTATAATCCATCGTTAAAGCTTGCACATGACGTAGCCAAGGCGCTAGAAACAACAATAGATGACCTGTTCACTTTTGATGACGAAAACATTGAATAAACAGGAGCCGCAAGTGCCTTTTTCTTCATAATGAGGTGCTCGCGACAAGAACTTTTAAGTTAATAGAACAAAATGAGTGGAGTAAGAGGGCAACTCACTTGGACCTGCAAAAAAGAATAGATCTCGTCATGAAGAATACGGCGGAGGTTATTACCCCTCAAGAAATCCAGACATTACTGGAGACAGAAACTAACCCTAGGGCCTACTGGGGCTTCGAGTGCTCCGGGCTATTACATATCGGCATAGGCCTAGTCTGCTCATCAAAAATCAAAGACATGGTAAAAGCCGGCTTCAACTTCACAATCTTCCTAGCCGACTGGCACTCATGGATAAACAACAAACTGGGCGGAGACATGGAAAACATTCGCACCTGCGGAGAATACCTGAAACAAATCTTTACAGCCCTAGGATTAACACCCGACAAAGTGGAGTTCCGCTGGGCATCCGACATAACAGACAAAGTTGAATACTGGGAAAAAGTCATCCGCATAGCCAAAAGCGTCTCAGTGAAACGAACATGGCGCGCCCTACCAATTATGGGTCGCGAAACCAGCATGACCGACATCGAGACAGCATGGGTTTTCTATCCATGTATGCAAGCGGCAGACATTTTCCAGATGAACGTTGACGTGGCTTGCTCCGGCATAGACCAAAGAAAAGCCCACATGCTAGCGAGAGACGCAGCAGAGAAGCTCAGATGGAAAAAACCCTCATGCCTCCACACTCCCCTTCTCCTAGGACTTCAAGGACCCCAGACCACAGAACAGAAGTTTGACGAAAATGCAGACTTGAACGTGGAGATCAGCTCCAAAATGTCCAAGAGCATACCCCAAAGCAGCATACTCGTTCACGACACTCCCAAAGAAATTGAGGCTAAAATAAGAGATGCCTACTGTCCCCCCAAAGTAGTGAAGGGAAATCCTGTGATCGAATTGGCGAGACTCGTAATTTTTGGTGAAAAAGAACTTTTGGAGATACCGCGACCAGCCAAATATGGCGGTCCCGAAACCCTCGAAAACTTCAAGCAGTTAGAGAACGCCTACGCCCAAGGCAAAATACATCCTCTTGACCTGAAGAATGGTGTCACCGAAGCCTTGGTTGATATCCTGAAACCTGTTAGGGAACATTTCCAAAAACATCCAGAGACGCTAGAAAAAATGTTGAAGATAGAGATAACTAGGTAGAAAAGTTGTCAACGAAAACAGAGAAGAGGCTAGAGAAGATTCACAAACTTTTGGAAAGACTTGAGAAACAATCAAGCAAAGGCACTCCAATAATAGTGGAGGGAAGAAACGACATCCAAACCCTCAACAGGTTGGGAATAACTGGCGACATCATCTCGACAAAAACCTCAGGAAAATCCTTCTTCGACGTTGTTGGCGAAATAGAGAAAAGGGGAAAACATAAAATCATCCTGCTGTTGGACTTTGACAGGCAGGGCAAAGACTGGACATACCGCCTGTCTCGTTGCCTAGAAGGGATGAAAATAACCCCAAATCTTCTTTTCTGGAGAAGATTATCCGGTCTGGTGGGGCATGATGTCAAAGATATAGAGGGGCTAGCGACCTATCTGGAGACTTTGAAGAGTAGAGCCTGAAGTCACAAAGTATAATAGTCACAGAATAGTTAAAACAGCAACGTCTCAATTTTAATGGAGACAAAGATTATGATTGAGGTGAATAAAAACGAAAACATCACAGACTGTTACGATAAAGTATGTTATTCGCGCCCGATTCGAAGTGGAGGGAGTAGTTGAAAAACCGGATGTGATCGGAGCGCTTTTTGGACAAACAGAAGGATTGTTTGCCCCAGAACTTGACCTCCGAGAACTCCAAAAATCGGGTAGAATAGGAAGAATAGAAATTAGTTTAGAATCAAAGCAAGACAAGACTACTGGTAAGATAAACATACCCACAAGCCTAGACAGAGTCTCCACAGCTATCATCGCAGCCAGCATCGAAAGCATAAACCGCGTAGGACCCTGTCAAGCAAAGATCATTCTAAACAAAATAGAAGACATACGTGACGCCAGACGAAGAATCATCATAGATCGAGCCAAAGAAGTTCTTCGGAAATGGACCGTTGAAACAGTGCCCGGCACTGACGAAATTTTCAGAGAAGTCTCAGAAATGTTAAGGCTTGCAAGAGTTGAAAAATACGGACCCGAAGGGCTAACAGCAGGACCAGATATCGAAAGTGCGAAGAAGATAATTGTCGTGGAAGGAAGGGCAGACGTAACAAACCTATTAAGAGCTGGAATACAAAATGTCATCGCTCTCGAAGGCGCAAAAATCCCAGAAACAATAATCAAACTATGTCGGGAAAAAGAAGCCACTGCATTTCTTGATGGCGACCGAGGCGGGGACCTCATTCTCAAAGAGCTGAAACAAGTAACTAAGGTAAAGTATATTGCTAGAGCCCCCCGAGGCAAAGAAGTAGAAGACCTGACTTTCAGCGAGATCGAACAAGCCCTGAAAGAACGTGTTCCCCTAGAAAAAACAAAAGCAAAGAAGGAGCACCGGAAAAAAATGGTTCCCAAACAAATTGTTGAGACCGCGAAAGAGTTGGAAGGAACATTGGAGGCTGTGATCCTTGACAAAAAGCTGAAAAATGTGGATCGGCTTCCTGTAGGAGAACTTGCGGAGAAACTTCAGGGAATGAAAGATATAGACACTGTGGTCTTTGATGGCGTGATAACGCAGAGGCTCGTGGACATTGCTGCAGAACGAAATATCAACTACCTCGTAGCTGCTCGTGTCTCAAAGGCGATGAAGCAACCATTACGGGTAAAACTATTAACCTTCGAAGAGATCAAAGCTTAGTTATCCAGAAATCAGAGAAGAATTATGCACAATACAGGTTCAGGGCACTCCTATTTTCATCCTTCTTACAAGGGTAAGCGATGGCACAGAGCTTCCATATTAATTGCAAATGAGCCAGCTATCATTAGATTCAGAGGAAATTAGGCGCCAATACGCTTTTAACGGATTTTCAGCAAGGACTAATTACACCAGCCAGCATGGAAAAGGATAGAAATCTTTGAAAATTTTCAGAATAGACCTCAAAAAAGGCGTTGCCAAGGTCATGCCGGAGAGTCTAGATGACCTGTGGCATCTCTACAACATAATTCTCGAAAAGGATGAGGTCCACGCCCGCACAACCAGACAAACGAAAGTCGAGGGGCAGTATGCCCGCCCAACAAAGGCAAAAAGGGTTCCCGTCAATCTGGGCGTGAAAGTTGAAAAAATGTTCTGGGATAGGGTTCTCAACCGCTTGAGGATAAGAGGGATTGTGTGTAAGGCGCCTGAAAAATTGAGTGTGGAGGGTTCTCGGCACACCATAGATGTGACTGTTAATAAAGCTGTAACTATCGTGAAAGAACGATGGTTGAAACATCAGTTAGACCGGTTGAAGAGAGCAAGCAGGATCACGGCTGCGCCTCTTACCATAGTTTCGATGGATGATGAAGAATATTGTGTGGCGGTTCTGCGGCAATACGGCATTGAGGCGAAGGCTGGGGAGAGGACTAGGCTTCCGGGAAAGTTAGAGGCGGAAAAACGGGAAAAAGCCAAACTGTTGTTTTTCAAGGGCGCCCTGAAATCCCTGCGGGAAACTTGGGTTCCTCTCCATAGTCCGATAGTTGTTATTGGACCGGGATTCGTGAAGAACGATTTTGCTGATTATGTAGCAAGAGAGGCTAAAGATGTTGCTGACTCCATCGTTGACGTAAAAGGGGTGAACAGTGCAGGCTTATCTGGAATACAAGAATCGCTGCGTTCAGGCATCCTTTCTAAGGCTCTGAAGGATATGAGGGTGGCGGTAGAAGTGAGGGCTATGGAGGAGGTTTTGGCGAGACTTGGAAAAGGTAGAGGAGACGTAACATATGGGTTTACGGATGTTGAAAAGGCAATCAATTATGGCGCTGTTGACAAGCTTCTAGTTGCAGACACTAAATTGAGGGAGACTACGGACGAAGAGAGAAGAGCCTTGGAGACAATCATGAAAAAGGTTGAAGAAGCAAGTGGAGAGGTCATGGTCCTCAGCACAGAACACGAAGCAGGAACAAAACTACTCTCCCTCGGAGGCATCGCCGCCCTACTCAGATTCCCATTACCCTAAAAGCTTTGTCAGTTGAAATTCCAAGAATAAAATTTGGAAAGAAACAAAGCATTGAGACGTTAATTAACGAGGAAGCGTTGTTGTTTGCAAAAAATTTAAGACATAATAACGAAAAATGGATTCCTAGGCTGAAATGTTTTAATTAATATTTTGATAGGTGACGGTTATGAGTATTCTAAAAGATTTAATGGTGAACATCGTAGCTGGAGTTATTTTAGAGATTGGTTTAATATTACTGGCTATTTTTGCACCTAATGTTTCAATATTTCTAAGAATACAAACCAACTATATTCAGTTAATAGCCTTGATTTTAATTATCATAGTTTTAGTATTGGTAGTAAGGATAATAATTGTTCATAATCAAGTCCATAAACCAAAGATTTTTTCCGCGGTAAAAAGAAGACCAAGATACATAAAAGATGAAACAGAAATAACCCATTTTGGGGTAAAATGGATAGTCAAACGAGGCGCTCTTTTTCGGGGAGATTTCATAGACCAAAACTATTATTCTTTTGCTGAAGAACCTTTTTGTCCTACATGTAACTATCAACTTGATTCTATGGTTAAGAAGAAATGGCTAGGATTAGCAAAGAAATCTGTCTGGCATTGTGGTAGATGTAATAAAGACTATGATAGACCAAGAGATTATTTGTATGAAGAAAATCAAACAGTTGAAAAATTAAACGACAGCGAGTTTTAGACTTGAACATTAATCCAAGCTTAATACTTTTTTTGTATGTTTTTTATTCTTGTTTTTTTAGAGAGAGGGTTAGTAGGAGAGTAGGAGAGAGTAGGGGGGAGTTAGGGAGATAGTTGTTGGGTTTGGGGTTAAATTTTAACCCACAAAACCCAAAATTAATTGAGATTTAGAAGAGTTGATTGAGCGGCTAATCTATTTTTGGTAGAATTTGATTCGTCTGCGGACGGCAGGGTTTTGGTCAGCGAGTTTTTTCATTGCTTGTTCAAATGTTTCGTTTGGCGCCAGTTCTCTTTCGATGAAGACTCCTGTTCTTCCCACTTCATCACGGCGCAGGAGAGCACGAACACGATCCAACACAGTATTAAGAGAGACACCCAAGAGATTAGCAACCATTTCCTCTCTACCCACAACTGCACTCTCCACATGACCTTCCACAGTAGGTTCAATAAGCATTAACCGCTTGTCAACCCCCACAACCCGCCTATCTTCTCTAAGCGTAGAAAGGGAAGCTTCGCCCCCAAAACGGTAGAAGCCTTTCTCTACGGGACGGAGCTTCACCAAAGGAAAAGATAAACTCCTCTGCTGGTCCAATCCAATGCATGCTTTCAAGGCATAGAGAGGCGTAGCCTGAACAACTGTTCGATGCTGAACATGAAAACCGAACCTTTCAAGCACAGTTTCTATAACAAAAGAGGAGGGCGGCTCAGGCAAGAAAACATCAATATCACTTCTCTCTGAAACGTCACCGCGGGCAATGCTTCCATGAACAATGGAACGCAGATGACAGCTGTCCAGTGTCTCCATTACCTGAACAGTTTTTAACCGCAAATCTTTCAAAAGTTTCCAGCGTCTCTTATCATATACGATCTCAACCCGTTCAGCCCGTTTCACTGGCTTCTTAGCCATCTCACTTCACCGGTTCGAGACAAGCCCTCATCCAGTCAAGGTAAGACGATGAGCCTTCAACTATGGGAAGCACCAGAATCTCAGGCACATCATAGCTGTGAAGCTCCGTCACTCTCTCTGATAGCTTTTTGAAAAAGGCTTTTTGGGACTTCATGAGGACTAAAACCTCTTTTTCCTCCTCTATCTCTCCTTTCCACCAGAAAAGGGAGCATACAGGGTCCAGAATGTTGGCACAGGCGATTAGCCTCTCCTCCAGCAGGGCGCGAACAATGTTCACAGCTTCTTGCTTGTTTGGAGCTGTCATAACTACAATAATGAAGGACATAGACTCTCCCACAAAGACTATAGAAGAGTGCTATTTTAGTTAATAAAAAATCTTCTCACCGATAGTAAACTGGTTAACCGCGAAACATTATTATCAAAAAGGTCTTAGAGTCCTTTGAAGAAATGTTTGTGGCGAAGGCTTTGGAAATGCTGATATCTGGGGTTGACGATGCTGGTCGGGGATCGATTATTGGTCCCTTAGCCATAGCAGGCATCTCACTTGAGGAGAAAGATTTGCCTAAGCTAGTGGACCTTGGCGTTAAGGATTCCAAACTCCTAACTCCCCAGAGACGAGAAAACCTTGCTGTACAGATAAGGAAGTTGGCTCTTGAATGTCACACAGTGTTGTTGTCTCCAGCTGAGATTGATCGGGTTGTTGAAACCGGAAGAAAGCTTTACAGACTGAATCGGCTCGAAGCTCAGGCAATGGCAAGAGTGATTGCAGTTCTTAAACCCGATGTAGCTTATGTGGACGCAGCGGACGTTCTACCTGACCGATTTAAGGAACACATCACTGAAAACCTCGCCTTCAGTCTCAAGATAATATCTGAACACAAAGCAGACGCAAAGTACCCCATCGTCTCCGCAGCCTCTATCATTGCCAAGGTGGAACGGGATAGGGCGCTCTCCGAGCTGCAGAAGAAATACGGGAATATGGGTTGCGGCTACCCAAGCGACTCAAAAACAATCAAATTCTTAGAATGCTGGATTAGAAAGTTTGGTTCCTACCCAGATTTCGTAAGAAAATCGTGGAAACCAGCGAAACGGGTTAAGAGAGAAGCAGATTCTAGACAGAAAAAACTGCAGTAAAAAAATTTTCCAAAAGGTTTCGTGAGAATAAAGCTAAGTTAAATGTGTATCAAGAGTTCTTTTGGGCACTTCATCTTTTTAAGAACCTTGTGACCGATCAAGGGATTTTTTTCGTCTCGATTTCTTTCTCCATGGCTTATGAAAACGACGTGAGCGCCGATAATTTCGCCAAGACTTGTGGTCTCCTTTATCCTCTGATCTAGGTTCCGTTCACTTTCGTCAGCCACTCCCCCAATTATCTTCATCTCGTTATTTGGACATCGGGCGATGAAATCGAATGGGGCTCTTCCTATGAAAGTTACTTTGAAATCGAATTGTGCAAACTTTCTGAAAACTGCCTTCAGAAGACGGCGTTTACTCACTATTAGCTGGGCTGTAGCTAAGAGACACATCCGTTCAGGAGCTTGAAAGACGTCTGCGTTCTGCACCACCGGCGCTCCCAGAATCCATTCAAGTCTGTAGGCTGCGGGGACTGAGGCTTTTGCCATTCCCCTCTCATAGCCGTAGAGAGTTCTCCTCGAGATTCCCACCATCTCGGCTAACTTTCCGACAGAAAGCCCCAGTTCTTGTCTCCGTTTCTTGATTAGGTTTCCGTCAAGTTTTATGTAGTAGCCTCCAGGTCCAGCCTCAACCAGTGGGTGCACTCCCCGGATGACCATGTCTTCCAGAGTTTTAGTTGTTATGACGCAGACTTCATATCTGGTGTAAACGGTATCGTCTTCGAGTGGTTTTTTTCGGGTCTTTTCGCCGATGATTAGAGGTATAGCAGAAAAGCATCCTGAGATCTTCTGGAGTTCTGCAGCGTCTTTGAGGCATGCGTTTCCTATGTCGGCGCAAATCTTCAGGAAGATAAGCTGTTTATTTCTCTGGGCTGCTAGATCGAAGCAGAAGGATCTTGAGGAGCATCTTTTTGACAATTGGAATCCGGCTTTTTCCAGAATAAGCTCAGTGGCACCGAGGATCTCAGATCCTTTCATCACATGCCCTCAGGTATGGAACCTTTCTGCGGGTCTCTTATAAACATATAGAGCCAATAAATCAGTGGTCAACAGAAGTTACTCTTTGGCTCTGCCGAACCTTGAATGGTAGCGCTTATTGAAGCTCTCAACTTTTTGGAATTGTGCCAAAAGTTGCTTCCCGCTATGCAAAGATGCGGGAAACTTGAAATGAATTGGGGGGAGGAATTTTTCCTGCTTTACTCTTGGGGTCTGCTGAGGTACACCCAGACCACTACAAAGAATGTAGTTATCAGAGCCCCTGCGATTCCTGATATGACCCACTCTGCCGAGAGGATAAACGGAAGGTTAGCTGCCAACCAAGGCCACACAGTGTGGAGACCGATGTTCACTATGACTCCGCCAAAGAAACCCAACAGAGCAAATACTCCCAGTATTTTCATCCTGTCACTCATTCTCTTCACCATGCTTTTAACAGTTAAAACTCCGCCCTTTTGAGTCTAACTTACACGAAACTGTCTATTTTCGCAACTGCGCCCCATCTCTCTTTCAATCTTAGATTTAAAGCTCAAAACAGCGGCGAAACGGACATATTATGTCTGGTATATATGTAAATGTTCGCTACATGTTAACAATGTAATAATACACTATAAACACACCTCCTTGCGTGAGGAATTTAAAATGTCAGAAAAATTTGCAAAAAAATGGGGAGAAGGAATCGACGATACACCCATCAGCAACAGAATTAAGGACGCCGTACGCCCTCCAGGTCCATTGAAACCACGCCTAGATTTTGCAGTAAAAAAAATGGAAATGCAGATTCAGAGATTAGACAAGGCATCAGACCGCTTCTCAGAACGCGACAAATCAATATTCGCAAAAATCGTTAACGCCTACACAAAACACGACATGGCACGAGCCAACGTCTTCGCCAACGAACTGGCTGAAATACGAAAAATGGAAAAGATGATTATGCACTCTAGGCTAGCCCTAGAGCAGATAGTCCTCAGGTTAAGCACGGTTTCAGAACTCGGCGACGTCGTCAGTACTTTGGCTCCAGCAATTAGTGTTCTACGCAGTGTCAAAACTGGAATGTCTTCAGTCTTTCCAGAGGCAGAAAGAGAAATTGGAAGCATCGGCAACTTACTCAGCGGAATCATCATGGACGCCGGATACAACTCTGGCATGAGCATCGACTTCCAGACAGCAGGCGACGACGCTCAGAAGATCCTGAACGAAGCAGCCACTGTTGCAGAACAGAAAGTCAAAGAGAAGTTCCCAGACTTGCCCAGCGGCATCCCTTCATTTGGTGAAGCAGTTCAAAGCGAAACATAGCTCTCCAACAAAAACCTAGCAGTTCACGAATGTTAAAGAGGTGAAACTATGTCAAAACCCATTTCCAACCCCTTTCTTTTTGTTGGCAAACAAATCAGGGATGAATACGGAAGGCAAATCGGTCGAGTAGCCTCATTCAAGGTAACCCCCGCAGGTCGCATAGATGGAATCTTTGTTGAACACGGCGACGGAGAATTCCTTAGCTACACCAGCGATCAAATTAAAATCGACAACGGAGACCTAGTGATCTCTCCAACGCTCAAATTGAAGGCCAAAGCTCTCTGTAACGAAATTCCTTTGATCTGGCGAAAAGACAGGGCTTTAAACGAGCTTGTAGCAAAGAAGAAAATTCCACCAGAAATGCATGATGATCTACACAGGACTTTTGAGGGGGCATTAACCCAGTTAAAAGATAATGCCAAAGGACTAGTGGATGACATCGACAGCCAGATTGACAGCTGCAACAAACAAATTCACGAGCTACACTCGGCTCTGATAAACCTGGAGATTGAACGAGAAATCGGCAGATTAACCAGTGATTCATACGAGAAGGCTTTAGGAATAATCCAATGGGGACTAAAGGGAGTCAACGCTGAAAAAAGCGACCTAGAAGCTTTGAAGAACAAGCTATCTAACCTCCTCCTCGGAGAGGATAATCTAAAAGCGCCTGAGATACCCCCAACTAAAAGTCCAGAACAAACGGAGATTCAGGAAGCACCTGCTTCTGTCTCTCCAAACCTTCCAGAACCACCAGTTATCGTCCATGTGAGGAACCCAAACAAATAAAGTTCATAATCTCTTAGGTCTGTGAGGGATCCCGCCATCAAAAATCCATTACGTTCTTCTCCTAACTTCGAACAAATAATCGTTGAAGCAGTGCCGAAACTTAAATCTCAAAAGTTCAAATTAGGCCAAGTCATTGTCAAACTAACCCGAAGAGATCAAATTCTCTTCAAGACTTGTGCAACAGCCCTAAAAGCAAAAAACAATGAACGAGCAGCAATCTTTGCTAACGAACTTTCTGAAATCAGAAAACTCACCAAAGTCCTCTACCATACACAGATTCTTGTAGAACGCATCATCTTACGGCTGGAAACACTCAAAGAATTTAACGCAGCATTTGCGGATCTGAAACCAGTTCTCCGAAATCTCAAAACGGTGACGAAAAGCCTCAGTTCTTTCATGCCCCAGATGGCCTATGAAATGGAAAGGGTGAATGAGACCATATTCGAGGTCATGACCATGTCCAAAATCGACTCTTCAAAACTTGAAGTGCCGATAGACGTGAAAACTCCTGGCGGCGAAGAAGTTCTTAAAGAAGTCGCCGATTTGCTGGAGGAGCAGATAACGGAAAAACTTCCCGAGCCTCCAACTTCCACTCCGGTCATGGAAAAGCCTCAGCGTGTAGAAAAGAGGAGACAGATGGTTGCCCTCACAGCTTCCTGCTCAGAAGTTTCTGAGTCAAGTGAACCCGAAAATTATGTGACATATAAAGACACGGAAATGAAACAAATTTCCTGGACGGTTAAAGATTCAGCTTTAGAGGAAACAGTCTTGCAGTACGCAAAAAAACGTGAAGGACAGATAGACATCACTCAATGTGCCAATGAATTAAACGTTGCAATCGGAGAAGTGGAAAAGGCCTTAGAGACTCTGGGGGTAAAAGGAAAAATTAAGATTGAGGCGTGGTCATAATGAGCGCTTCTCAAGAACTTGAACAAGCTGCAACAAAATACGCTATGGAAGCTGTTCGCCTAGACAAACAGGGTTCTAGGGGGATGGCCATCACAATGTACCAGAAAGGCATCTCAACCCTCCTGAAACTCGTCAGGTTATACCCAAACTACGGACTAAACACGGTTTACATTCAACGTGCGCAGGCGTATCAAGAAAGGATAAAGGCTCTGCAAGGTGGGGGACCTGTCCAGCCCATCCAGCCTCAGCCGGAGAGATCAGAAGAGATGATGGAACCCTCAAAAGAAACAGAAATGGATGGAAAGGCAAGCTACGATGAACTTGTTCTAAAAGAGAAACCTAATGTAAGCTGGGGCCAAGTTGTGGGCTTAGAACTGGCGAAAAGAGCCATCAAAGAAGCTATTGTGTACCCAGTTGAGCGACCAGACCTATTTCCCTTAGGTTGGCCTAGGGGAATACTTCTATTTGGTCCCCCAGGATGCGGAAAGACGCTGCTAGCTGCCGCTGTTGCAACGGAGATCGATGCAGCTTTTGTTTCAGTGGATGCAGCCTCGGTCATGTCCAAATGGCTTGGTGAGGCTGAAAAGAACGTGGCAAAGCTATTCAATCAAGCTAGAAAAACTGCTAATAACGGACGCCCCGCCATACTGTTTATCGATGAGCTAGATTCGCTGATCGGTATGCACTCGAACGAGGTTGGTGGAGAAACCAGGGTTCGTAACCAGTTTCTCAAGGAGATGGACGGAATTATCGATAAAGGCAGGAACATCCACGCATACGTGATCGGAGCCACCAACAAGCCTTGGGCCCTAGACTGGCCTTTTATACGTAGATTTCAGAAACGAATCATGGTTCCGCTACCCGACCATGAGGCGCGACTAAGTATGCTTAAACTTTACACAACGCATCTGAATTTGGCGCCGAAAGTGGATCTAGACGAATTCGCTAGGTTGGCTGGAGGTTTCTCTGGAAGTGACATACGGGACATTTGTCAGTCAGCGCACCTAAGGGTTATTGGAGAACTCTTTGAATCTGGTCAAGCAAGCGACAAACACGCCAAGCCGAGACCACTATCCATGAATGATTTCAGAGGCATCTTGGAGGACAGAAAGCCCAGCGTATCTCCACGCAGCATATCATCTTACAACGAATGGTCTGAAGCCTTCAAAGCACTCTAACATGAAACTGGAGGTCAGTTAAGCTCTTGATAAGTGGTTGTGGAAAGGTTCAGAGAGGTGTCAATTCTTTTGACAGCGTCTGAATGCCTCCTTTCTCTCTTTAAACGTTATCTCTCTGAATCCCAAAGATGCCACTTGAGCTTGCTAGCCTCTTGAAAGTCTCCTGATGACTATCGAAACCTTCTCTTCCCCCTTTATTTTTATCTCTTTTAAAGTTGAGATCATACCGAGAATAGTTTCCCTAACGATTTTTTGAACAAAGGGACTTAGGGGCACGAATCTTCCGTCAACCTGTATTGTGATCTGTTCTTCCTGTTTCCGTTTTCGTTCCACTAAAATCGCAACTTTCTGGTTTACCAATTCAACAAGCTTCTCGGGCGCTTTAAACACATCTATGAATGGGATTTCTGTTTTCACTATTTTATCTGGAATGGGACAAATAAAGGCTAGGATATTTTTGTAACGTTCAAGAGCCGCTGAAATTTCGTCAACCGTTTTTACTGCAACTAGTTTAGGTATGGTCGCATCTTGTCCGGCTAATACTTTGAATCCTTCAAGGATGATGATGTCAACTTCGTCCTTGAACTCTGCTATAATCTGTTCTAGACTGTATTCTGTGGTGTCAACTTTTTTGATGACGGTTAATTCGTTGGGGGCAACGCTCAAGACCGTGTTGGCTCCAGCCTTGGCATGTCTCCATGTGTCTTTTCCCTCTGTGTCTATGGTGAATTCTGGTTCAGGAATATGCTTTGCAGAAGCAACGGTGTATCCCCTCTTTGTCAATCCACTGGTCAAAGCTTCTACAGCTGTGGTCTTTCCAGATTCGCTGCTTCCAACAACAGCAACTATAACTCTCCCGAACATTCCTCAAGCTCCTCCTCTCGCCCTAATAACAGGATTCTAGGATTTAAATTAAGAGCCAAAAGGCTATTATCCATTAAATTTTAACCCCAAATCCAAAATTTATTTTTGACATTTTTTGGGGTTTATGGTTTGTATCCGTTTAGGTTGTTGAGGGCTAATACTGCTTCTGTTATGTCTGCTGTTGTTCCTGGACTGAGGTCGTGGGCTGGGTCCCTGAGTTTCTTGTCAAACTTTTGAATGTGAAACCTTCCTGACGGCGTTGTCAATCCCCCCTCTTCTAATACCTTGCCCGCTTCTGCTGAGATGCTTTCCGCTTTTGCTTGACCCACTTTTCGGCTGATGAAAGTGTCCGGGACTTCGGCGAGAATCTTCAAGAAAGCATGTACAGTTGCCGTGTTGATGTCCCCTGTCTCTTCAAGCTGTTTAGTGAAGTATCGATGGCCCAGATCGAAGGTGATGGGATAGTTGTTGACCCACTCAGAGGCTATGGAGTCGTATGCGGAAGCAATCTCAAATGTTTCAAAAAGAGTCACTTGCTCCTCTAGAATCCTCCCTTTTGAAGCTGGCTCTGTAACATCCAGTTTCGGAGACTTACCCAAACCCCCTGGATTCACAACAGCTATCGCGTCGTAAACGTCCACTGCATCCTGTGGAGTGGTGGATTCAACAATCACCTTAATGGTCTTTCTAAGTTTAGTCAGAGACCACTGGTTAGTGACCATTCCAGCTGCAGCCGCTATGGGCGCGAGCAAGATTATTGCTCCTAAGAGAGTGTTGCCGCCGCTTTGGCTCCGTCTCATTCTGTCCACAGCGTCTTTGATTATGTTTCCCATGCCCACCTCGGAGGGAGTGATTTTTCCTTCAGAAACTCTGATTCCTTGTTGTGCTGCCTTCTTGAAGGAGGGCGCTATTGCAACTGCTGACGCGAGAAAATGTTCATATCTTGTTTCTGGAAAGTCTGCTGTTCTGTGGACGTTTCCGGGCTTCGGATAGGCACTGACCTCCAGAAGGATGGCGAGTTCTAGGCATCTGGAAATGTGGTCAGCCTTTTCTGTAGATGAGCTATATTTCATGGTAGCTAACCTTATACTTGCTGTGTATCGTCATTTTGCAGGCGCAATTTAATTACTTTGTGTAAAAAATTACACACAATCTTGCTGGAAGCCGTGAGACAAGATTTCCAGAAAAAGCTTGTTTTCAACATACTGTTGTGATTAGGCTCTAAATCCGCAGGAATTGAATTTTGCAGCTCAAAAATGTGTTTAAAGAAACTGCACTGCATTTAACTACTCCATTTCAGTTGCCACCAGAGTTTTGTCACTTGCCAAGCCATGTTGAAGGAATCTTTGATGAGACTCACTTTCGTTTCACGTCCACTCGTCCATTCCACTGGAATCTCTTTTATTTTGTAGCCCTTGCGAATTGCTCTTACAATGATTTCTGTGTCCCAGAACCAGTGGCAAGCTGTTACTTCGTCAAGTAATTGCATGAGAGGTTCTCGCCTGAAAGCTTTAAAACCGCACTGATGATCCTTAACTTTAGAGCCTAACATTGCTCGTACCAGAAAGTTGTAGATTTTCGAAGATATCTGCCTCGTGCGACTTCTTTCAACTTTGCTTTCAGAGAGCATCCTCGAACCAGTAGCAAAATCATATCCTTCCTCCTTGATAGCCTTGACAAGAGATTTTAATTGTCCCACGTTTGTGGCTAAATCAACATCCATGTAAACGAAGATTTTGCCGCTAGCTTTTTTGAAGGCGGTTTTTAGTGCTGCTCCTCTTCCAAGGCGTTTTTCGCTATGTAGATGCTTTACGAGTGGGTACCTTTCAGAAAGCAGGGCTGCAACTCTGTCGGTTCCATCCGTACTACCGTCCTCGGCAATTACTATTTCATACGAACGCGTAATTTCCTCGAGGGCTTTCATTGCTTTTGTCACGGCATTCTCTAACATGTTCGCCTCATTGTAAGCTGGAAACACTATTGAAAGCTCTAACATATGCTTTTGACTCGTCTCTTCTTTCATTAATAGAACACCCAGCTTTCAAGCCATTTTATACTTTTCATCCACGAGGTATGCGCAGGCATTCCAGAGATGACTGGATAGAAGAGCCCGAAGAGAATCACCACTACTGCAAAATAGAGTAACGCTGCTGCTTTTCCCCATTTGCTGCACCAGTATTTGTTCAGAAAATATGCTGTAGCCAAGCAGAGAAAGGGAACACTGGCGTAAAAGTGGTAGAGAAAAGTGGCTCTCGAAATTAACATGTAAGGCAGCCACTGGAAAAAGAATAAGGTCGCGATGAAAATGCAGGCGAAATCCCTTCTTCTTATGGCACGTTCAACAGCCAAGATTATGAATGCGAAACCGACCCACCAAACCGCAGGATTCCCCATAGCCACGATTACTGACACAATGTTGCCTGGCAAGTATGTTCGGAAAAGCAGCACAGGTCTTATAGTAAGAGGCCAGGTCCACCATTGAGACGCATAAGGATGAGTAGATGTCAGCATTGAATGATAACTAAACATGCTTCCCTGCAAATTAAACACATCTACCAAGCTGCGTCCTCCGAGCATGTCTGGAATGTAGGTCAGGAAGTAAACAAACACTGCCAGCCCTACGAAACAAACCAGCAGAAAAAATGGACGATCGAAGAACGCATTAATTTTGGTTGATAAACAATCTTTCAGCCCTATTACCTCTCTGAGCCTGAGCGCCAGAAGAATAGCTAGCTGACCCAGAAAACCAAAGAGTACAGTCCATTTTGTTGAAATCCCGAGCGCGAAGAACAATACTGCCAGAAACAATGGAAGAACTGGAGTTTTCCAACCATTCTTAAGTACGCCTTTAACATAGATTAAGAAGAAGAGTTGCGATGCTAATGAGAAGAAGGCTACATAAACATCAACAGTTGCCATTCGTCCCATCGCGAAATTCATGAAATCGAACGTTAATAGAAAAGCTGAAGCGGAAGCGCCGATCCACGTTCCAAACAACTCTTTTCCTACGAGATAAATCAACGGTATCATTAACGTGGCGAATACAACGCCCATTATCCGCCATCCAAACGGGTTATATCTAAAAACCGAAATTCCCGATGTAAGGATTAATTTTCCAAGAGGCGGGTGAGTCCACTCATAAGGATCCTGAAAGTTCAGGTAGTTCTCCGCAGTTCTAACAAAGTAAATTTCATCGAAATGTGTTTCCGACCTGTGAGTTGGGGGGCACTCAACTAAGTGCTGTTCATCAATCAGCTTAGACAAGTTTGGGTCAAAAGTATTTTCACCCGTAACCGCATTGATCGCAACTTTCTGGCTATCTAGGCTTAAAACAGCTACTTCAGCAACCTCGATAAAATCTTGCATTAAGTCAGACTGGAAATCAAACCGAAAATTAAACCGCACGTAGCGGGTGTCTCTGTTGATGTTGAATTGACTCCAACGATAGTAGGCGGACGAACCCCAAGTAGGAATATCAACCTTTCTGACATAACTCCAATTTTCAGGAGAACCCGTATAAACCGTAACATTAGCAGCGCCAAATTTCACCAAGAGGTAAACGCTGTGGATGCTTTCAGTTTCGCCGAGGTCAATGTGAAAGCTTGTGTCTTCGGTTGCTTGCCAAGTGGTGAGTGGAGTTTTGCTCATTCCCAGATTCCATGTGGCTATTGAGAAGAAAACTATGGAAAGCACAGTAATCGTCAACAAATCTCGCTTGTCAATCTGCATTTCAGCTCATCTTCTCAATTGGCGTTCATTAGGGCTTTGACTGGCTTGACCCAATTCTTGTCCTCGCAAACTCTTGTTCATCAGCATTGAAGCGTATAGGATTACTATCAGATTCATCAAGGTTACTATCCAAACGGACCCGGTGTGTCAGCGCAAACATCAATAATACCATTTATAAAAAACTATTCTAAAAATTGCAGAATTAAAACAATCAGTCTTTTTCTGTTAACTATTTCTTGGGAACCTTGAAGTGAGAACTTTTTCCAGCGCTGATATACTCTCCACCAAGGTTGCGGACAACGGATGCAACTTTCGCGAAATTGTCGGAACCTAGGAATCTCCGTGGTCTCACAATGATGAAATTTTCTTTCTCTTCAAAAGTTAACATACCCTCAAGTTCTGAAGAAAAGGCTTGCTTAACATCCTTGATGCCGCGCATTTTAGCTGGTGTAACAGAAGCAGCAGGAGCAGCAGCTGGTCCGCTTACCGATTTAAGGGACTTGGAAACTTCGGCGAGGTCCCCTGAAATCACGTTCAAGACGCTGAGAAGCTCATCAATTTTTCGGGACAGCTCTTCTATGCTTACTTTCTCTTCCCCCATCAATCACAACCTCCGCATAAAACTATTTTACCATAAGTTACTCATTTGTTTTGTCCCATCCTGTTAACATTTGGAACATTAATGAAGTCTGGTTTCAAGTTAGTTTATTTTCGCTCTCTTGGCGGTTTTTGACATCCTTTAAAACGCGCGCAAGTATTTCAAACATCTTTTAGTTTTGAAGAACGGAAACCTTTTCTGTTTTCTCATCAAAATAGTATACGGGCGCGCATAATAGAAAAATGCGAATCAAGAATTTTCTATTTGTTCTAGGTCTTGTAGCCCTTTCAATCGGGACAGGGCTTTGGGTAATTAGCTTTTTCCATACACTTCAGGAATATGAAGAGTACTGTGAATTGGTCAGAGAGCAAGAATTGGGGCTTCCAACCCCCTATCACGTTTGGGACGGCGGAAGATATGTCAACATTACGCTGATTGTTTTGTTCTTTCTATGGATACCGTTCCTCGATTATTCTCTGCGAAAAAAGGCTTATCCATTTTTGAAACAAAAGCTAACATATAAAGGAGCTAAACGTTTTTGTCGGTCTGTGTCTCGATCGCTGTACGAAGATCTTTATGGATTAGTCTTAGGCTATTTTACGAGAGTAAATCGTAAGGTTAGGGCAAAAATTGCTTTTTGGTTTATGAAAGCTGAAACTTTTGAGCATGTGCACCTTCTGACCAAGGTTTTCAAATGGGTTGTTTTGCCATCGAGCATTCTCTATGTTTGTGCAATGTTCTATTTTTTTGGACAGAATGCCTTGGACTCGATGTTTGTTGGCATTTTGCTTTTTTTCTACAGTAATTTCCTGCCAGATCTGCCCGCTATTTTCAGACGAAAGGTTCACCGTGATGTAAGAGATACATTCTACGAAAATTTACCGTGGTATAAGACATACGCTCTTCTATTGTTTGCTCCATTTTTTATTGCACTTTTGTTTTGTGGGGCAGAGCCAAACTGGAGTACAACCGAAACATTCCACAATTTCAAATCCCTAGCAATCTATGGAGTCTTCCTTTTTATGCTGAGTCTTCTTGTTTTAGCAGCCTTTCCGATTTCGATTGGGGGTATAACCGAGGTTTTTTTTGTTCCAATTTATGCTCTGTTGGGATACTTGACTCATCTGAAGGTTGATCTTGTGTTTTAGATTCAAGCCTTACTGCGAACCCCTCTAAAGCTTCCTATTAAGAACAAAGATAGAACATGGAAAAGTTTTTTGTTCTCCAGAGTTTCTGACTGGGTACGCAATTCGGAATGCTTAACATTTGGAACATTAATAAAATCGAGAAAGGATTATTTCAGTGGACCAGAAATGTTGGAGATTGACGGCAGCCAGAAAAGCGGCAGCGGAACAATTCTGCGGTTATCCATCGCTCTCGCAGGCATACTGGGGGAGCCGTTGCACATTTACAATATTCGCCATAGACGGGGTCAGCCGGGACTGCGCCCCCAGCACCTTGAATCCGTGAATACAGCGGCGAGGCTCTGTAATGCTGAGACTGAAGGGGCAAAGCTTGGTTCTCGGGAACTGTGGTTCAAGCCAAGCGGTATCATAAGCGGTGAGGTGCGGGCTGAGATAGGCACTGCTGGAAGCATATCCATGCTGCTCTTGACAGTTCTGCCCATCTGCGCCTATGCCAAGGGCGACATTAGTGTTCACGTCGTCAATGGTGGTACAGACGTTCGTTACGCTCCCACCATAAACTACATGAAATACGTGCTCTTGCCTATGCTTGAGCGGATGGGATTGAAAGCTTCCTTAACTGTCAAAAAGTATGGTTACTATCCTAAGGGTATGGGCGAGGTCGTCTTGAATGTTGACTCTGTCTCTAAACTCACTTCCATCCGTCTAACGGAGTTTGGTAGAGTAGAGGAGATTGGAGGCGTTTCTGTATGTACTTTCTTGGAGGACCGGAGAGTGGCAGAGCGGCAAGCTGAAGCAGCTAAGAGCGTTCTCAGAAACAATGGTCACACGGCAAAGATTCATGTCGTTAATGACCGGTCTAACCCTCTTCAGAAAGGCAGTTCTCTGGTCTTATGGGCGAAAACGAGTAAGGGTGCACTATTTGGAGGAGACGCTATAGGAGAACTGCGGAAATCCAGCGAGGCTGTGGGCAGGGAAGCCGCTGAAAGTCTCTTGAGAGAAATTGACGCTGGGGCTACTGTAGATGCTCATCTGGCTGATATGCTTGTTCCCTACGTTGCACTGGCAAACGGCACCTCAACATATCTAACATGCGGAATAACAGACCACCTAGACACAAACATCTGGTTAACCGAGAAGATTTTAGGCACAAAAATTCAAGTCACGAAAGTTGAGAACCTCTATAGAATCGAAAAATGCTAAAATAGCAAAGGATATAAGCGGCGTTTCTTGCTCTGCAATAGTGAGGATAATTTCGTGAGTTTATGGAAACTTCGTTTTTCCCTTCTAGGAACCCTAGCCCTCATCATCGGCTTATCAACCCTCTTCTTCACAGTTATCCTGTCCTTAGCAGGCGTCAGTCTACTACTATTGCCCTTCATCGTGATCATCCTCAACATCATTCAGTGGCTAATAGCCCCATACCTCATAGACGTCATGTACCGAGCCAAAGAAGTGAAACAGACCGAAGACCCAGCCTTACACGAGATGGTTGAGAGACTCGGCAAGAAGAGTCGCATCAAAAAACCAAAGTTAATGAAAGCCAAAATGCCAATACCTAACGCCTTCGCCTACGGTTCCCCCATCGCCGGAAGCAGAGTTGCAGTAACAACTGGACTCTTGGAAACCCTTGAACCCGAAGAGGTAGAAGCAGTAATAGGCCATGAACTAGGACATCTGAAGCACAGAGACGTTCAAGTTATGATGTTCGTCTCCATCCTACCCGCAATCTTCTACTACATTGGTTACTCGATGATCCTCTCCTCCGCCTTCAACCGAAGAGATAACCGCGACAGCGGAGGAGCCGCTATCATCGGCATCGCAAGCATCGCCATATACTGGATACTCACTCTCTTCACCCTCTACCTAAGCCGAATACGCGAATACTTCGCTGACCGCCACAGCGCCTCCATCGTCGAAGATGGATCTCGAAAACTCTCTGAAGGACTAGCCAAAATAGTTGACTCAACCAAAAAAGTGAAACGAAGCCGCCGCGACGCAAGTGGTTTCAACTCTTTCAAGGCTCTCTTCATCTCTGACCCCGATCGCGCGGAGTCCGATTCCGCATCCCTGTCACGGTTTGGGAGAAGCATGGGCGATCAAGGGCTTGTTGAGGAGGTTCTGCGAAGAAGGGTAACTACCTTCGACAGGGTCATGGAGGTCTTTTCCACTCATCCTAACATAGTGAAACGGTTGAGGGCCCTCCGAGAACTCGATTAGACATCACTTTTTAGATTAGATTCCCCCTTTTTCAACCTAAAAGAGCCTATTCTTCGCAAATTAAATAAGTGAAACATACCAAATGAAGTGGCGGTGGATGGAGATTGAGATTAACCATTCTTAAGAAGAAAAGTTATTATGCCTTAGGTCTTACACTCGCTATTCTTGGAGTTATAGTTCTGCTTATCGTGGTTTGGAGATGGTGGGCCACGGATGTTTTTTCATCCTCAGACATCATCTCAGCAATAAACTTGAGCTTTGGAAATGAAGATGAACTTTTAGGTTTAGGATTGGGAATCACCCTCCTACACTACACTATATTAGGAATTATCTGTCTTGTAGTTGGTTCTATCATTCTAGTTCTTAGAAGAGAAAAAGTCACTGTGACCGAAGAAGTGACCACGATACTTGAGTGCCCCCTCTGTAAACATCGGTTCCAAGAATCCATGTCCCAAACGTATCTGGAATCGATAGGATACCCTACTGTGCGAACCCTCTCCAGACACAGATGCCCAAAATGCGCCAAATTCATTCGCCCAAAAATAGTGGCAACGAAACGGTAAAACCGCCTTCAACAACTGAAAGGTAACAAGCATTTCAGCGATTTTGCTTCTCTTTCAGGTCTCAGTTCCACACGTCTCCTCATCACAACTGAAACCATAGTATACAAACAAACATATGCGCTACAGAAAGAACCGCAAAAACCTAAGACCAAAACTCCCGCGTTAGATACATTTGGATCGTTTTCCCTTGGGAGAGAAAAGAAACCGTTAGAAAAACTGTGGAAAAGTTCAGAGGCGAAGGAAGAACCGTGGAAGATGCCGAAGAAAAGCTGATTAGTTACGGGCTAGACAGGAGACTAGTGGAACGCTTCATAACCGAAATCTTCTGGGAGATACCTTGACCGAAAAACCGAAAGAATCCAACGAACACATCATTATAATCGGTTTCAGGAACGTTAAGATAGAGAACATCAACAATTTTCTTGAACGCTTCAGAAGAGAACGAGTTGGAGCCGCTGTTCAGTTTTTTGAGGCTAAACGGGTGGCAAGTCCACAGCACCTGTATTTTGCCGCCTTGAATGCCCTGAATGCTTTCGAAAAAAGGACAAATATCTCCAATAGTCTGGCTGTTGAGGCTCTTCTTTACGCTTCTGCCCAGAGACAGATAAAAAAGGCTGTGGAAATGATGGGAATCAAGCGGGACTCTTCAGAAGTGGCAGTCTTGATAATGGTAGAAAATAGGCAAGAAAATGATGCTTGCTTAAGTCTAGTCTCTAACCTGATTCCTGGTGAACGCGACGACAGCGTTCTAGAACTGACCGACAAAAAAATCAGCGCCATCAAAAAATTGTTCAGGATTTCTAACCTTGAATTCGAGGCTAAGCTGAAGAGGGAAGGACTAGAAAAAGAAGCGTTAACCGATCTTGTAATCGAACGTACAGCCTTATTGGTCACTAAGAGCTAATGTATCCAATATCTCTCTGAGCCCTATCGGACCTTCACGAAGGATTCTAGGTTTCCTTGAAGTTAAGTCAGCTACTGTTGACGGTCTGCCCTGAGCCGTAGATCCCCCATCGAGAACCATACCCACCATTTCCTTCAACTCATCCGGTATTTCCTGAACTGTTCTCGGAGGCTCTTCCCCACTTTTGTTGGCACTTGACCCTATCAGAAGGCCCCCAGACAAGCTGATGAGACGAAGAGCCACATCGTTATCAGGTATTCTCAAGCCCACCGAATCCAAGCCGAAAGTAACAACATCTGGAAGAACCGGTTTCTTGGGAAAGACCAGTGTAAGAGGTCCAGGCCAAAACTTTGCAGACACTCTCTTTGCGTTCTGTGAGATGAAAGCTATCTTATCCACATCATCGATGCTTGCTGCCAATACGGGTAGAGGCCTTATTCTATTGCCCTTCACGTTAAGAAGGCGGTTCACGGCTTCAACGTTGAATGGATTACATCCTAACCCGTAGACTGTTTCGGTTGGATAGATTACTAATCCGCCCCTTTTCACAATCCGAGAGGCTACCATAATGTTCTTTCTCGTTGCTTTCAAGACGCTCATGTTTTCGTCGAATCGGATATGGAGAAGTAACTATTAAGGTTCTACTCAACCGTTCCAATTCTGCTTTAGGGGTGGTCTACAAGAAAATAGGTATAGAAAAAAGAGGGGTTGTCAGTTGTTTGCTTTGTGGTTTCTATCTTGCTCTTGACCTGACTCTGGGTCCAAGGAGTGTCCAGAGCCATTCCACGAATTCTCTCAAGTTTTTCGTTTGTATGTACACGTCACCGGGACCTCTTACCTCTGTAACTAGTCCTTCACCGCCAAGAATCGTCGATTTCAGGCCTCCGAATTTTCGGACATTATAGTCGCAGCTATCGCTGAAGGCTACGAGATGAAAGTTGTCAACGATCAAGGATTTGCCGGCGTCTATGGTGTGTTTGTCTATGGCTCCAAAAGTGTTTATGAAGAGGGTGCCGTCTCCTGTAGCTTTTATCATGAATAGTCCCTGTCCAAACAGTCCCTTTGTGAATCCCTGCCATTTCACGTCCAGCTCCACATTTTGGGTGGATGCGATGTAGGAGGCGCTTTGTATGATGTAGCCTTGGTTTGGTTTAACTTCCAGTGTTTCGATATCGCCAACTGGAGCAGCGACGAAAGCAACTTCACCTGGACCTTCTTGTGCTCTGTAATCATTCACAAAAAAGGATTGACGACCCAAGAAGGTGAGACCAAGAGTGCCTAAGAGGCTCTTTTCTCTCATCCGTGTCTTTACATCTATGTTGGGTTCCATGTAGGTCATGGCGCCAGCTTCTGCTGTTATAGATTCGCTAGATTCCAACTTGACAACAAGCATCGAATATGAAGGCTTGTACTTAATTTCATACTCCAAGTTTTAGTTCACCACTAATTTCATATTTTTTCTCTGATAACTAAATAGATGAACTTGAACTTTAAAATTATCCTGAGCCGGAGTAGTAACAGATTTAAGTTATTATTCTCCGTCCCTTATTCTACGTTAGCAGGTGTATCGATAGAAAATGGTTCGGATAGCTGTTCTAGACGAGGAGCGATGCGACTCCAAACGTTGCGGTAGACCATGCTATCGCTTCTGCCCGCCAGTAAGAAACAAGATTGAAGCCATCATATTCGAGTCCAGCAAACCTCAGATCGTGGAGAGCCTCTGCGTAGGATGCGGAATCTGCGTCAGAAAATGCCCCTTCAAAGCCATCTCCATCGTCAATCTGGCAGACGAACTGGAAGAGGAATCCAGCCACCGCTTCGGCCCCAACACCTTCAAACTCTTCCGCCTCCCAACACCATCCTCAGGCGTAGTCCTAGGACTCCTAGGACAAAATGGAATAGGAAAAACCACAGTCCTCCACATTCTCTCCGGAGAAATCAAACCGAACCTGGGAAAATATGATGAACCCCCAGAGTGGACGCAACTGATTCAACATTTCCGAGGCTCAGCCCTCCAAGAATATTTTCAGAGACTTAGCGAAGGAAACCTGAAAGTTGTGCACAAACCCCAGTATGTAGACCGGATTTCCCGAGTAATCTCAGGCAAGGTGGGAGAGCTTCTTGAGAAAGTCGACGAGCGGGACAGGCTGGGTCAACTTACTGAACAGCTTCAGCTTGAGACCGTTTGGAACCGAGACTTGAAGGTTCTGAGCGGGGGAGAGCTTCAGCGGGTGGCTGTCGCCGCCTCTATCTGTCGAGAAGCGGATGTGTACCTCTTCGATGAGCCATCCAGCTATCTGGACGTGAAGCAGCGGCTGCAGGCTGCCAAGGCTATTCGAACCCTCAAACAAGATGGAAAGACCGTGATTGTGGCTGAGCACGACTTAGCGATTCTCGATTACCTATCCGATCAAATCTGCATTTTTTACGGTGACCCCGGAGTCTACGGCGTAGTCTCCCATGTTCACGGCGTGAGAGTGGGAATAAACATCTACCTTGAAGGATACATTCCTGACGAGAACGTTCGTTTCAGAAAGGAACCCATTATCTTTCATGTTAAGCCTCCAGCCGCTGGACTGACGGTGGGTGAACCACTGTTGAAATGGAGTGAAATCAAAAAGTCTTTCGAGGAATTTGAGTTTCAAGCGGTGTCTGGGGAAGTGAAACGGGGAGAGGTAGTTGGAATATTCGGACCCAATGGCATTGGAAAGACCACTTTCGTTAAGGTACTTGCTGGCATTGAGGAAGCAGATTCTGGAGAAACGTCAACCCAGAGTGAACTGAAGGTAAGTTATAAGCCCCAATACATTTCGCCCCAGTATAAGGGAAGTGTTGAGGACCTGCTGAAGGATACTGCTGAAAAAACTTTTGATACAAGTTTGTATCATAGTCAGATTCTGCAGCCTCTCAAAATGCAAGTCCTTCTAGACAGAGACGTAACGGAGCTCAGCGGAGGAGAACTTCAAAGAGTTGCCATCGCCGCCTGCTTATCTCGAGAGGCGGAGCTGTATCTTCTCGACGAACCAAGCGCCTATCTTGATGTTGAGGAGAGGTTATCTGTGGCTCGGACGATACGGCGGGTAATCGAAAACAGGAAAGTAACGGCTTTCGTGGTGGAGCATGATGTGGTGGCACAAGATTTCATAGCTGATCGCCTCATGATATTCACTGGAGAACCCGGATTACGCGGCTTTGCGAATCCGCCAACGGATCTTCGTGACGGCATGAACAGCTTTCTAAAGGACATGACAATTACATTCCGAAGAGACCCTCAAACGAAGAGGCCAAGAGTAAACAAGGAAGATTCCAAGCTGGATAGACATCAAAAGAAGATAGGTGAATACTACTACATGAAAATTGAATAATAAATTACTTTCAAATTTGCTTTCTTCTTGAAAACTATCAGATCACTGAAACGTCGATGGTCAAGTCTGATTTAAGTAACTACTGGAGACACCACCCGTTTTTCCCGCAAACTCCCCCTTTTTTTCGAGGGTTAAATTTAATCCCCAAAACCCAATTTGGACGGAATATACCTGTATACTCCTGATTTGGATACCCCGTCATAGGCATAGCAGCCTACTGGGTACTCAAAAAACGAAAATAAACCATTTTCCCTCCCTTTTTCTGTTAAAACGGTTGTCTTTTTGCACACGCAATATTTATCGTATTTTTAATTCCAAGTTGAGCACGTCTCCCTTCTTAAATCCCATGGCATGGTAAAATTGTAGCAAGTCCATGCGATCCCAGCTTACTAACGTGTAAACGATGTTTACTCCCTCTATCTTGGGTTTCTCCTCTTCCTTTGCCTCAGGCATTTTCTCCCTTCCGCTATGCTTGAAAACCTCAATCAACGCATCAAATAATAGTCTGCCAATGCCTTGGCGTTGGTAAATTGGATCGACTCCCAACGTGTCAATCCATCCAACAGAGTCGGGAACTCCGAATTCCCATCCACTCACATATCCTAATATAAAGCCAACAACCTTGCCATCAAGCTCCGCAACCAGAGCAGGACGCGGATAAATGTCAGAGTATGCTATCTTTCTTTTCCAGAACCCTCGCCTTTCTCTTCCCAATACTTTCCTGTCGATTCTGACTACTGCATCAAGATCATTCTCACTCAAAACTCTGATCTTAACATTTTCCAACATAACCACTCCCTATAATAGCAATTCTCTGTTATGGAGATAAGAATTTTTGCATTTGCACTCAAGCGCGTATGATAGCAAATTTTAATTTATCAAGTCTCAATATACTCTTATTAGAGGTTTGAATAATGGAGTTTTATTTGGTTCAGGTGTCCTACCAAACTAAGGCATGGGCTGCTTTGGTTAGAAACCCTCAAAACCGTTTGGACATTGCAGGCCCTGTGGTAAAGAATCTTGGCGGTAGTATAGAATGTGCTTTTATGGCATTTGGTGATTACGATTCAATTGCAATCCTAAAAATGCCCGATAACGTATCTGCGGCATCACTTTCTATGGCTCTTCTGGCGAGTGGGGTATTTAAGGCAATTAAAACGACCCCGTTGATGACTTGGGAAGACGGCGTGGAAGCCATGAGAAAAGCGAAAAAGGCAGCTTATCAACCTCCTGGTAACAAATCGGTATACCTTAACCGAGTGGGATAAATGCGCGCGCATTTTGACAAAGAAACATGATTTATTTATACTAAAAAAGTAAGTGTAAGCTTACAAATACTACTACATACGCGACTAATAGTTAGCGGATTGATTTTTGGCTATTGAGCTACTACAGAATCAACTGGCTAGAATTAGTCATTTAAGGTTCCATCAAAGGGCCAATGTAGGTGACGTAGATTTCATATCGTTCTATGTCTTTGCAGTCTGTAGCTAAGTACAGTTCTACTGAATGTGTTTCCTCTGGCTCTACTTTGAAGACATGACCGCCATGCAAAGAATTAATTGGGTATGTAACATCAACTGCGTCAACTCTACCTTGCTGATTGTAAAGATAAGCAGTCAGTTTCACATGGTTATTATACAAACTAGGAGGAGAATTCTCATCCGTCCAAAGTGGATCTGTAGTGTAATCATTCCTGACAGTAACATTCACTATAAAACAGGGATCTCCCTCATTAACCTCAGCACCATCCCAATAACCACTATAATTCCAGTTACAGAAACCATACCTGGGATTGTCTGTAGAGACAAGAAAAATCATAGTTTCGTTTCCCCCTTTAAAGCCCGGATAATAAGTGAGATAGCCAGAACTTGGGCCTTCAATGTTAGAGGTACTAGAAGACACAAACAAAGCATTCCAAGAATAAAGCCCTATACTAAGACCCAGAACTACTGCCCAGCAACAAACAAAACAAGCCTCTTCACGTCACTAACCCCTATTCTTCTTAGCTGATACAACCGTTAAACTAGCAATTAAAAGAATCGGCAACAATAACTAAGTGGAAACGCTGAACAACATTCAAAACAAGTCCAAAAGAAACATGAAAAAGGCGAAACTGTAATATTGGAAGCCTAATGAATTAATCAGGAAATTGGAGTGGCGGTTCTCTAATGTCTGCAGATTGTTTCGAATGCGAAGTCATGGACTGGAACCTGTTTTACAAGTTAGCTAGGCAAGTGGCAAAGAAAATCAACGGTTCAGGCTACAAACCTGACCTAATAGTTGGATTAGCCCGGGGAGGCTGGGTTCTAGCCCGTGTCCTCTGCGATTTAATAGGCGTCAAGGACCTTGTAAGTCTAAAGGTTGAGCACTGGGGCGTAACGGCAACTCCAGACGGAAAAGCTAAGCTAAAGTATCCGTTTAAGGTCAACTTGAAGGGAAAAAATGTTCTAGTTGTAGACGACATAACCGATACTGGAGAAAGCATGCGCGTAGCAGTTGAATATATCCAATCTTTGAAACCTTCCGAAATCAGAACTGCCGCATTGAGGCATATAACGAGTTCAAAGTTTATGCCCGACTACTTTGGCGAGGAGATAGTTTGGCGATGGGTAATATTCCCTTGGAACTTCACAGAGGACATGTGCAACATTGTTCCGAAAGTCTGCGCCCGCCTTTCAGTGAGCCCTGATGGTGACGTTGATCTTGCACAGGTCAAGAATGAACTGAAACAATTCTACACGATTGACTCCAGCGAAGAAACGATAGATGAGATTCTTCGGGAACTTAAACGGCGTGGTCTCGTAAATAGTAATGCAGAAAAGAGCTGATTAGATTAAGGCGTCTTTCAGGGCATTGCCACAATCACAATCCGTATCTTTCGGTATCTGTGGAATAGCCTCTAGAATCAACTTCTTGAAATTCTCGTCATTTTTGCGCATTGTTTCTACTACTTCCTTCGTAGACACTGGTTTTTCAGCCCACACATCATAGTCAGTAACCATCGATATTGGCACGTAACATAATTCCGCTTCCCTAGCCAAGACACATTCAGGATATATGGTCATCCCTATGATGTCCGCCTTCCACATCCGAAAAAGCCTAGATTCCGCCTTGGTTGAAAACCGCGGACCTTCAATACACACGTAGGTTCCACTTTTCTTAACGGTTAAGCCTAGCTTCTGAGCGAACTCGATGAAGAACCGCCGTAACTGTTGACAAAAAGGGTCAGCAGAAGAAATGTGACATGCCTGTCCCCCTTCATAAAAAGTGTCTAACCGTTTCTTCGTTCTATCAATAAGCTGATCTGGGATAACAAAATTTCCCGGCTCATAATCCTCGCGTAAACTTCCCACCGCTGAAGAAGCAATTATTCTTTTGACGCCCAACTGCTTTAGCGCCCATACATTAGCACGATAGTTGACTCTATGCGGGGGAATCGTGTGGTTTCTACCATGTCTAGGAATAAACGCTACCCTAACGTTCTTGTAAAGACCAACTGAAACAAGATCAGATGTTTCACCAAAAGGGGTATAGACCTTAATTTCTTTTATATTCTCAAAATTTTCTTGATCATAGACGCCTGTTCCACCTATGATCCCTATCTCAACAGTGCCTGTCATAGCCATACCTACGTCCCACCGTGTTCAACGTAATAACATCATGAGATCATTTAATAATAATTGTGGGGGTTCGAACCTCTACTAAATTTTGAAGAACCCATAAAGGTTATTTTACTTCATTTACACTTACATTAGTTGAGGGTTTGAAACTTGACAAAGATGCTAAAACTGCTTATCATCTACTACAGCCAAACAGGTAACACTGAGAAGATGGCTAGAGCGGTTGAAGAGGGAGCAAAGTCAGTTGTGGGGATTAATGTAGAGGTGAAGTATTTTGCTAGACCCGAGGAGTTGGCAGAGGCAGAAGCCATAATTCTTGGGATGCCCACATACTACCATGATATAGGCATAGACATGAAGAACCTCCTCGAAGGGTTGTCCAAAGAAGATGTAGACCTAAAGGGCAAGGTGGGAGCAGCCTTCGGATCCTACGGCTGGAGCGGAGAAGCTCCCAACATGCTGGTTGAGATCATGAAGAACCGGTTTAAAATGGATGTTATAGAGCCCGCTCTACGGATAAAGTACAACCCAGACGAGAAAGGCTTAGAAGAGTGCCGCAAACTTGGAAAAACCGTTGCCGAAAAGATTGTGAAGACAGCTTTAGGTTCTAGCGGGTGATATTACCCATGATTTTGAGAGACACTCGTCTAGAGCAGGCGGCAGCAGTTCATATAAGGTCTCTATATAGACTCAATATAAATAAATATATTATTTTAACAAAATATATATCTACAGTTGAAGAAAATAGACTTGCATAGAATGCAAAGGGTAAGAAAGAGTGAACCTAACCTGTGACAGCACAAAAGGCATATTTTTTTGTTAGTTTTAAAGGTTAGTGGAGGTGAAAAAAGAATATGGAAAACGAAGAGAGATTCAGGTTTAATCCTACAATTGGATTAGCATTAATCATAATATTAGTATTGGCAGCGATTTTCGCAGCAGTCTTCTTCTTAACCATGTGGCTCAATGTGCCCGTAGGCAATGCAGTCGTATTGGTCGACCCATTAGGAGGCAAAATCAGCGACCCGATTCTGGGTCCGACATGGGTAACCAAGGCTCCTTGGGTACGCCCTGTCCAGATCACAGTTGCGGTGGATACTTTGGGAATGTGGGGTGACGGAACTGACCGCACAGCAGACTTTCCAACCGTGAAGAGTTTTTCAAGGGACCAGCTGGAGATGGAAATTGACATCATGATACGGTGGAGGCTTGACTCTGGGAAGGTTAAGCAACTATATGAGAATCTGCCCCAAAAGAACTGGAAAAACGATATTATAGCGTCTATCGCAAGAGAACAGGTCAGAATAGTCACGAAGGACTTTAATACAATTGAAACAATCGAGCAAAGAGATTTTGTGGCTCAAACCATGCGGGACGCCATCTGGAACAAACTTAGCACATCAGCACCCCTTGCCGGAGCTGTAATGGATTTTGAATTCGAACTCAGAAACATAGGATACCCAGAAAGGTACACGTCCTCCATCGAGGACAAACTTGTTGCAGAACAGCAACTGATTCAAGCAGACTTCGAAAGACAAATAGTAGTAATTAATGCCACTGCGAATGCTGAGAAAATTACAATTGAAGCAACAGCGAGAGCGAATGCCACAGTTATCGAAGCGAATGCAACTAGGGAGGCTATAGAGCTTGTTCTTGAGGCTGCAGGAGTGGATTCAAGTAACGAAACTAGGGTTGCAGAACTTTACCTTGTAGTGGAGACTCTCAAGCAGATAGCTCCGGACATTGACATGCTGATAATGGCTCCTGACGGAACCCCTATACTGTTGCCATCACCAACATCATAAGAGGAAAACAATAAACGCCCTTCCCCTTTTTTCTTTGGAACAATAACGAAGTTAGCAACTAGTTTTTGTTGATTTTCCTTTCATTTGACTCGCGAACGACTTCAATTTTACGTATGCCTCCTCCGGGCTTACAGAATTCATAGCCAGTTTTTCGAAGGGACACACATCCTTTTTGTCGCGGTTTAGGATGTTTGGTACCGTCTTTTCGAACCGATATGCAATATTGTTATCTCCAAGCACCTTGATTCCCTCCTCGCTGATGGTAAGGGCGAACACGGAAGCAACTCCAGCGTAGACACAGAGCATGGCTGCTGCCACACCTATAATCTTATCCGCTACTGAGGCTGCGATCAAATTCTTATCTAGTCTCTCAATGGCTTCCAGAAAACCCGTTATCCCCTGTTTTTGAGTTTCAAAAAGGGCCTTTCCCTTCTTTACGATCACGAGGCTAAGGTCTTCTTCTATAAGTTTCAGCTTGGCAAGCTCTAAATCTTGGTCCTGCACCTTCATCACTGAAATAACCGTGAAGACCCCAGAAAAACGTTTTCCCTCTACTTATCGCGAAGAGTTCCTCTTCACTGGGAACGTTTCCGGAAGCCATCTCTCTTTTCAGCGTCTCGAAGAGGACAGATGCGCGCGCATGCGCTCTTTCCCAACATAATTGTGCATATTGTTGTAGTAGGTTGCTGCTATTTGATTTGCTTAATAAAAACCATGTTTTTTTTGGGTATAGGTTTGAGACGTGCTACTGGACCAAATTTTGAGGGGCCACGGTTCCTGTGACTATGGCTCGCTGGACATCGAATTCCCACCTGTTTTTTATCTTGCGAAACCCAAACAACAATTCCATCTCTGTTACATCGTGGGCATTTCATTTGGTCATGTTTTTTTATCATATCCTTTTCCTCCACTTTTTTGTTCTAGTTCACGCGTGCGGACTGCGTAGAAATTTTGGTAATATACCCTTTTATGGTCAATTAATTGGTACTTTTTTCAATCGCCAAAAGCTTCATTAAATCCTTCTCTAAGAAACTTGTCCAACCACGCTCAAAATGAAAATCAGCATTGTCGCTTGTTAACCTCACGGCGCAAGAGTAATGTCTATTCGTATATCCCTTGCAATCAGAATCCTTTAAAGGAATCTGACCGCATTTCGCCTTACATAATTTCTGTACATACTCGTTTATTATCGAGAAAAGTTTCATCAACTCAAAATGAGGTTTAATCATGTCTGAAATCATCTCAATACTATCATTTTCCATTTCATTTTTTGCTGCTTCAGTGAACCGCTTTCCAACAAGAACGCCTTTATCATAATTTCGTTTCTCCAGCAAGTCACTCATCTCCCTCACTGAATCCACTCCAATATATCCTGTTTTTGATGTTGTTTCAATTATTACACGTACCAGTATTTTATCATCTGAATTTTGAGGAGAAACCGTATAATCAACCAGAGTCTCCTTCTTTCGAATATTTACTGTTTCATAGCCTCTAACGGCTAAAACAACTTCAGCCTCATCAACAAAGTTTTCTTCATTCACAATTCATCTTCTCCAGCAACAAAGAATTACAGAAACAGATAACTGAACAATAAATCACTGTTGCTGGCAATATACTCTCACGGAACCTTATATATGCACCTGTATTAACGCACATTTCATCCTGAAAATACCTTGATTAAGACTCCCCGTCCTTTCTTGTGCCTTTTTTAAACATACTGAGTGCCCGCGCTCTTGTTCACCTATTCGTTTATAAGGGTGCAAACATCAGTATGGCTGAAGAGCTTTCTTTTATCGAATTGGCCTGTCCTACCGAATAACTGGAATCTTTTCTATTCAAGTATGCAAGAGGTGAATTTACATGTCCCAAAGAAGGATGTTTGAAGTTAAATGTACTGATTGCGGCAAATCTACTACAGTGCCTTTTGAACCCACAAAAGGTAAACCAGTTTATTGCAGAACATGTTTCTCGAAACACAGGATTAAGCAGCGAGAAAGTTCTAGTGTAAACATAAGGTTTGACATGAAAAATGCATGGGCAATACGAGGAGATAACTGGAAAAGCAGAAAAGAAGAACACCACAGCGTTTTCCAAAATTTCTAGTAATGCTCCTGCATTTGCCTAAATTTTTTCGTGTTCATGTATTACACGATGCGATACAATGTGTTCTCTCTCCAATACGGAAGAGGGGAGGTTCGGATAGAGCCAAAAAGTCTTCTTTTTTCTCTTTCAAAGAATACGCATAAATCATAAATGTCTCTTTATTCTTCTGGATAACAGCCAGCTGGAGATAGATCCCTTTGGGCTTCTTCAAAATGTTCAGGAAACCAAAAACTAAAGTTGCATTCAAAATTTCAAAACGCACCATCGCTTTGGGGGCAAATATAGACGGATCAATCACTGTCTCCTCTAAGGAAGAATTTGACGCCGCTGAAGTAAGGGCAGAACTCCGATGTATCGAAAAACGGAGACGAGAAAGATGGGTATACAACGAACGCCTCCGACGCAACATTCGCCATGAATACTGGGATTCAGCTACCCTCCACGCAGAAAATTTGAGGGCAAGCGGTCCGCTACACATTGTACCTGGATTCAATAAGACCTTCCCCTTCAAAATTAACATTCCCGCAGGTGGACGTGAGACGCTAGATGGCATGGATGCAAACGTCACATGGTCCATCAAGGGAGTAGTAGGCGTAGAAGGTCGTCCCGATGCCACCAGCGAAACAATCGAGCTTCAGGTGGTAAGGTCTGCAATGCTCCCAACCAAGGAAGAGGTGGAGATGGTACCCTGCGAGTACTGCAAAGCTCTGATGCCTTCCACTTCAAGCTCATGTCCCATCTGCGGGGCACCAAGAAAGAACTGAATCCACCATTTAGGCAAAACAGAAATGCAGAAACAAATCGTGGGAGAGAATAACAAACAGTTGAAAATTGAATGTAGCCAAAAGAATTGTGAGAACAATCTGGACGGCTATTACAGGTCACGAACTAGAGCGTGGCTCGGAATATGCAGATACAAAAAAAGGAAAACAAAGGTTTCTACATGAGTAAAATAGCTTGATGCCACAATGTTTTGTGTTTAGTTGGAGATGATTTTGGGGCGGAGCCTCCAGCAGGGAAAGTCGTGAGAGATAAAGGTTTTATGACTAGTTGGCTAACGATTTAACCGGGAGACAAACATGACCAAGATTGTCCGTGTTGGCATAACTTTTCCTCCAGAACTGCTGAGGGAGCTGGATGAAACTATCGAAGAGGTGGGCTACGACAGTAGATCCAAAGCTATCCAAGATGCGGTTACATCCTTCATTACAGAGCAACGGTTACTTAAGAAACAGAAGGGAAAAAAGGCGGGCGTTCTAGTGATGGTTTATGACCATGAGGTGAAGGGCTTAGAGGATGATCTGATTGAAGCCCAGCATCATCATCGCCAAGTTATCTGTTCCGTCCTTCACGTTCACTTAAGCGATAGAGACTGTCTCGAGGCTGTTGCGGTTAAGGGCGACGCCGAAGACATAAGAAAACTTGCTCAAGAGCTGGCAACAAAGAAGGGAGTAAAACAGGTCAGGTCAACCATAATTACCCCATAACAAAGCTTCAAACAATTATTTTTCATCGCTAGCTTTGTCCGACGTTTCTCTTTCTTTTTCTTGGATGTATGCCTTGATTTTTTCCACAATTTTCATGAAGGCTTTGGAAGCGGGTGAGTCAGATTGCTCCATGATAAAGGGGTGCCCCAAATCTGAGGCCTCGCAGATTCTAGGATCAAGAGGTATCCTTCCCAAAAAGGGGACAGAAAATTCTTGAGAGACTTTTTCTCCTCCTCCAGTCTTGAAGATGTGCGTTTCAGTGCCGCATTCCGGACAGACGAAACCGCTCATGTTTTCAATTATCCCTATCACCGGCACCTTCAGTTGCCGAGAGAAAGTGATGGCTTTTCCCACCACAGTCTGGGAGACCTCTGAAGGAATGGTGACTATAACAACACCGTCCATCTCTGGAAGCAACTTCAGTACACTCAGGGGTTCATCTCCAGTCCCAGGCGGTAAATCTATGAGGAGAAAATCCAGCTCACCCCAAACTATCTCCTCCAAGAACTGGCGGATTGCCCTCATCTTTAATGGTCCCCGCCAAATGACAGGAATCTCCTTACCTGCAAGCAGAAACGCCATAGAAACCACCTTCAATCCAAGGGGACCCAAGGCTGGAAAAGCTCCTATAGGTACAACCCTCAGTTTTTGTCCCTCCATGCCCAGCATTTTCGGAACGCAGGGACCATGAATGTCAGCATCTAGGAGACCGACACGGTTGTCATGGTCTTGCATGGTAAATGCTATTGCTAGGTTAACCGCAGTAACGGTTTTGCCGACTCCTCCCTTACCGCTGATAACCGCGATTTTATGTCTTATCTTCTTCATTCGAGTTCTAAGAAGGCTCTCTTCCTCAGAGACGTTACTGTTGGTATCTGTAGATGTTTGCATTATATCACTTCGAAAGCTGATCACATTAATGCCTGTTTTTATGCTACGGGGATGGTCTTACAGTTTTATAATGGTTTCCTTGTTGTAGAAGTTCAAATCCATTAGGTTTTTTGGGATAAAAGAACTTAAGTCTCTAAGAACGTCTACTGTTTAGAAAGTGGTTGAAGGTTGGAGATAAAAGGGTTCGTTGATGTCAGCTTCGTGGATTGGGATGGTAAACTTTCCTCCGTCATTTTCCTCCCAACCTGCAACTTTCGCTGTCCCTTCTGTCACAATGTAAATCTTGTTCTTCATCCTGAAAAGTTGGATAGGATTCCCTTCGAGGACGTGGAAGATCAGCTCAAGAAGCAGAGAGGCTGGATTGACGGAGTGTGTATCACGGGTGGGGAGCCAACCCTTCACGGTGGCTTGCCTGAACTATGCTCCCAATTGAAGAAGATGGGTTTCTTGGTCAAATTGGACACTAACGGGACCAACCCCACTATGCTGAAGGAACTTATGGACCGAGGGCTCGTGGACTACGTAGCCATGGACATAAAGGCACCATTGAACGTGGAAAAATATTCCAAAGCAACCGGTATCAAAGCAGAAAAATTGCTGGAAAAGGTGAAGGAAAGCATTAGACTCTTATTAGGGTCCAACATGGATTACGAGTTCAGAACCACGGTTGTTCCCACGCTCCATGACGAAGAGGACATAAAACAGATATGCCGTAGCCTAAAGGGATGCAAAAAATACGTTTTACAGAGGTTTGACGTCAGCCTCGGAAAGACAACCATAGACCCAGACTTTATGTCAAAATCCTTAACCGAAGAAGAAATGCAAAAATTTCTAACCATAACACAGAAATTTTTTCCAAACGCAAAACTGAGGTAAAACCGTAGGCTCGAATAACCACATTGCAACGCTGGGGTCATATTTTTCTGATTAATTAGTGATTGCCAAAACGTGGGGGAAACCCTAAAAAGCTATTTATCTAAAACACGGTGAATTTGTGTATCCCAAATAGGCGCAAGGAAAGACGGCGATGAGAATTCTTTTCGAAAGGCGTGAAGCCACAATTTTGGCAGCGTTGCTTTTTTTCTCGTTTGTAGTGAGAGTCCTGCTTTTTCCTTTGCCTGGTTGCGAAAATGATCTGATTACTTACGAGTCGTGGTTTAACACCGCTGCCACGCATGGTCCGAGGGTCTTCTATGACGAAGCGGGATTTATTGATTATCCTCCATTCAATGTCTATATTTTCTGGGTTTTCGGCTCTATAGCTAAGGGGCTCTCGCTTTTTGGTTCCAGCCTTATGGCATACATCATCAAGTTACCTCCAAACCTCTTTGATTTGGCAACTTCAACGCTAATATTTATTTTTGTACGGAAACGATCTGACCTTAAGATGGCGTTGATAGCGACTGTCCTTTATGCCTTCAATCCTGCCACAATCTATAACGCGGCAATTTGGGGCCAATTCGACGCGATATACACTTTTTTCCTCATCCTATCATTGCTTTTGATTTTTGAATCTAAACCCAAGCTGGCAGCAGTAGCTTTCATGCTGGGAATTCTTACCAAGCCACAAAGCATAGCTCTGGCTCCTCTAATGGTTTTTCTCATTTTTAGAAAGTACAATTGGCGTGGACTTGTCACTTCAATAGGTGTAGCTATCGTTACAGTCTTCATGGTAATTCTACCTCTTGAGTGGACTGATGGTAATCCCGTCACCTTCTTAAGTGACATTTATTTTGGTGCTTTAAGCACCTACGAATACACCACGATCAACGCCTTCAATATCTGGGGTTTCGGAGGCATGTGGAAACCCGACACTCCGATTTTCCTTTTTACGAACCTTTATACCATTGGTTGGGTGATGTTTGGAGCCTTGGTCGCTTTTACGTTGTATTTTGTTTACAAGCGTCTTGGCGTTTCAGAAGAATTAGTGATTTTATTCTCGGCTTTTCTGCTGTTTTTCGGTTTTTTTATGCTTCCCACACGGATTCATGAGCGATATCTTTTCCCAGCTCTCAGCGTAATGGCTCTGTTGGTTCCATTTGTTAAAAAGATGCGCCCAGTCTATGCGATTTTAAGCGGGACCTATCTCATCAACCAAGCTTACGTCCTACCATTCCTTAACGCCGATAGTTTCATTGCTGACGGAGACCCAGTGGTTCTCATAGTAAGCCTGATTAATTTAATAGTATTAGCATATGTTCTGTTGTTAACGTGGAACGCTCTAAGGGGCAACAAATGGTTAAGCCCAATCTCGACTGGAACCTCGGTAAACGTTTCGTGCGCACGCAATAACCCAGATAAAAAAGCGGATGCGTCTTATCAGCTTTGAAAGTGACGCGTGGCATGTAACAACCGCCAAGAATCTTGAGGAAGCAAAGAAACTTATAGAGGCTGGCTTTGATTATGTGCGCTATAGCAACAGAGACGAAGTGGCTATATACAGGAAACGTAAATGAAAAAAAGCGTATAGTTCAGGCTCCGGTAGTATAGTCCGGTTAAGTATGACGGCCTCTCGAGCCGCCGACCCGGGTTCGAATCCCGGCCGGAGCACCAAACTTTGCTTGAGAGACTGCCCTGCAGGACATTTTTAGAGGAAGAAGGTGGTTTGGTTGGTTGATTATTTCATATGTTTTGCTATTTCAGATTCAGAGTAGGTTTTTAGGAGCAAGCGACACAACAGCCATTTCCCTAAAGAAGGATTACCCGTAGTACCCATACCCGTTCACTCAAGAAACCTATCTTAAACGTTAATATAGTGTTTGTTTCAGAGCTGATATTATATCGAAAATCAGCATGTACCTGTTGCCGGTGGGCTCTCTTTATGGCGGTGTGGATGCTCATAGGAGCTTGATGACCATTTTTAGCAGTTTATTGAAAATTTTTCAGCTAACATTTCAAGAAATGTGCATTCTGAATCTATCTTCCAAATTCATAAGATAGTTAAATACCATCAGCAACCAGTAAGCCAATAACCCATTAGGAGAAAAAAATGATGAAAAAATCGTTCTCCCCCCAATACCGCAAAAAACTCCAGAAAATGGTGATGGAAACCTTCACGAGTGAGATCCAAACCCTCACCCCTGAACTTCAATACATGCTGGCGGATGACTTGGTTACAGCTCTTCAGAATCGCCTCGCAGTCTTCCAAAGAATACAAGCAAAAACAACTCCTTTGCAGAGATAAACCCTAAAAACTTTAGTCTGAATCCATAAGTAATATATAGAATGGAAAAAAATAAACTTGAAAGTGGCGTTAATATGCGAAGATCAAAACTCGAGATGTATATTGACATCCTAAAGGTTCTGGCCCAGAGAGGTCCCCTTAAGCTAACTCACATAATGTATAAGGCCAACGTAAACTGTAGTGTCTTGAAGGAGTACCTGGATTTTCTCATCCAGCAAGAGCTGGTTGAAGAGAAGACCGTGGGCAAGAAAAGGATAGTTTACGCCGTTTCGGAGAAAGGGTTGAAGGTTCTTAAGTACTTCAGAGAATTGAAGATTATGCTGCCAGTCATCGAAGAGGGTCAAGCTAGATTGCCTGCTTCCCTCTACTAGCGGCGCCTTCTCTCCATCTTCCTCTTTGTTTTTCGCGGTCTTCTGTTAGATCAATATTCTGTGGCTTCTGTCGATGTTTGTTCAAATCATGAATATATACTAATATATCGTAAGACTTAATAAATATGTGAGCTACAATATTGTAGATGCGGAAAACACATCCAGGGATCAAGACTATGGCAGCCTACAGAAAGCTTGAGGGAAAATCAACGCAACTACTGGAAAAAATAAGAGAAAATCTAGAACGGCTAAACGAAAAAATAGATGTGATGATTGAAATCCAGAAGCATGGTCAAAGGGAGATTCCAGATAACCTACCCGAAGCCTTGGACGTAATGACCCTCCTGTCTCTCCCTGACCATCTGAGAAAGACAGCGGTTACCCTCTGCAAGCTCGAAGAAGCAACAGCCGATGAGGTTTCTGAACAAACAAAGCGAGCGAGGGCAGTGGAGAGTGGTTATTTGAACCAACTGGTGATAATGGGATACATGAAAAAAGAAAGGAGAGGCCGCAAGGCTTACTTCTACGTGGATAAGGAGGCTTGATCAAAAATGGGAAAAATTATAGCAGTTCACTCCTACAAGGGTGGAACCGGCAAGACATCGCTCTCAGTTAACCTAGCAGCCACCTATGCTAGAAGGGGCAAAAAAGTCTGCCTGATGGACTTGGATTTCCGAGCTCCAAGTCTTCACGCTATATTCGAAACTCAGAAGGCAGAGTATTGGTTGAACGATTACCTTAATGGCGTCTGTGAGATCGATAAAGTCTTAGTTGATGCGAGTCGAGAGCATGGTAACGGCGGCAAGTTACTGGTTGCACTGGCAAATCCGTCCACCGAAGCTATCCGGGATATGTCAGCGAAGGATAGGAAGTGGGAGATGAAGGCATTAGGCAGGCTTTTGTCCCTCAGACAATCTCTTCTTAACGATACAGGTCTTGACTACATCATTTGCGATACAAGTCCTGGACTCCAATATTCATCCATCAACGCCATTGTCGCCGCCGATATTGTCCTGGTGGTTACAAGCTTGGATGCCTCTGACATAAAGGGTAGTCAGCGGATGACCAGTGAACTCTACGACCTCTTCGAGAAGAAGACGGGAATCCTGATGAACAAAGTGATTGCAGAATATCTGTCATCTGAGAAGGAACGGGAGAAATTCAATAAGCACTTTAACAGCGTACACAAGCTTCCCATCTTAGCCACCATCCCCTGTTTCTGTGAGGTGCTTCGAGCCGCAGGAAACTACATATTCTCAGAAGAAAAACCACAGCATCCTTTCACAGAGATGCTAGATGAGCTAGCTACAAAAGTCGAAAGCTTCTAGCTCTTCCCCATTCTCTCGTATTTTTCCTTTTCCTTTTTTGCGTCATCCGCGAATTTCCTAAGCCGCTTGAGCTCAATCTGCTTTTGAGGCATAGTTTCTGGAGCGTATAGTAATGGTAAAACCGCTATGAAGAGGAAAAAGCTAGCCAATGAAAACGCTGCCGAGTACTCGATTCCTTCAACAAAAGGTGTAATTAATATCTGTGTATAGCTTGCAATGAGGAAGGGTACTAACCCAATCAAGTAGTACTTTCCTTTGATGCGGTTTCCTGCTATTTCTGACCATATAACCAAATAGAACATCGGCAGGAAGATTCCCCATGCAATGCCGTCTATGATGAGATACAAATACCATGAAGGAGTGAACCCGTGAAAGAGGCCTAATATAGCATATCCAATTCCCAGCATTATGAAACCGACGATGATTATTCGTTTTCGACCAACTGAATCAGCAAACCAACCCCCTAACAATGCAACAAAACCGCCGATTCCATATTCTATAATTGGCATGTATGTAGCAAAATTTTCCCCAAACAGATTAATTTCTATCGGTATTTCAATGAAATTTATCAAGCAAAACATCGCCCATGGAAGAAGATATAGTAGAAAAGACCTGTCAAGTAAAACTGTTTTATAAGAGACCTCAGTCAGGTTTTCCTTGCGATTTTCATGTTTTGGTCTGGCGAGAAGAAATAAGAACAAGCCAATTCCTCTCCACGCAGCCAGTATCAGTGCACCAACAAAAAGAGTAGAAAAACTGAGAAGTAAACCTATAAGGAAAATGAAGAGCATTGATGCAAAAAACGTGATTCCAGCTAGTAATCCCCGGTTTTCTACGGTACTTTGATCTCCAAAATATTCGAAACTGGAGGGAAGACCTAGTCCTAACGCAAATCCCAAAAGAAAAGAAACTAACAAAATATTTACCATATTGTATGTCTCTAGTGTAACCATGGATACAGAGGATATTATTCCAACAAACATCCAAAAAGATAGGAAAGTAGTGCTTGGAAGTCTCTTCGCCAAAGCCGTGCCTAATATTCCAAAGCCAATAGCTGTTGCAAATTGAACTCCAAATGCTAATAGCAATAAACTGGGTCCGTTCGGAAGGTCTCTCAAAACACTTTCAAGAAAGATGTACAACGGAAAATACCATGATAAAACATTTACAACAACAATAAAGACAGAAAGAAATCTTCTTTGAAAGAGGGCGCTTTTTAGGGTTGATGTTCTTTCCATTCTTTTGCAACTCAACACGTCAATAATGGTGTGTTACAGAGATAAGATTTCTGTAAATAGAATTCTAATTCGTGCTAAGTTTCCTATGGACAAACTGTTTATGTGTTGAACAAAGCTTATAAGTAACCTGTAGAACAGCAATACAGTAAGGGATGAAGGATGGCAAAGAACAAGAAAAAGCCAATGCGAGTATACAGCATCTAGGCTTTCTTAATAATATTATAAATCTTCAATCATTCCCCTTATTAGTATTTCTAGTAAGGGTAACAAGCTTTTATTCGGTATATTTTTGATCTCAGTTAAAGCTTTTTCAGCCAATTGCTTAACCTCATTTCTAAAGGTTTCAACATTTTCATCTTCATAGACGATATCTACTATTTTCTCAGCATCTTTGTCAGAGACCCGCTGTTTTGAAAGGTAATCTATTATAGTGCTTTTAGTCTCTTTGTTCTTGAATGCATAAAGGATAGGAAGTGGCAATAACTCATTCTTAAAGCGGTTCTGGAGTTCTTCAGCTTCGAACACATCAATAAACTCCTCTCTTATGCTAACCAGAATACCCAGTGTCCTGCCGTAATCGCCCAATAAGTCAACAACACCCTTCTCTGCCCCTCCAACAATGGCACCAATGCGCATGTGAGCTTCGAAGGTTGAAGCTTTCATTTTTAGAATCCGAAAACAATCCTCTGCAGAAATATCCACATTGCTTTTCAGGGAAGCCTCGAGGGCCTCAGCGTCTCCAAGTTCAAAGAAGAGACCATCAATTATGTTCCAGATTACATCAATCTTTTCCGCAGGAAATTGTTTTTCTAACTTGTGAAGAAGAACTAGGGCCTTCATTAAAAAGGCGTCACCTACAAGAAGAGTAATGTCTTTGCCAAACTTCGCAAAAACGGTGGGCTTCCCATGTTTCGTCTTTGACTCATCAATTATATCATCATGGACATCAAATCCCGCAGTTAGCAATAACATGGCAACTTGTACCGGGATTGTATCGTCAGCTCTGCCTCCCACTGCTTCACAAGCAATTGAAACTAATCCCGGATGCGCAACATCGTACCAAGATTTTGCGTAATACTTGAAAGCATCATTAATTTCTCCACTCGCCCTCTTTTCTTGCTTAATCTCTTTTTTCGCGATCTCCAGAGCTTTTTTGCTTCTTTCAACCAGCATTCGATTAACTTGTACAATTAACTTCTTAGGTTTCACCTTAATTTCCCCATTCTTAACCTATAATTCCGCCTTGACTACGCACTTCATTATTGAACCAATTGGACGGGCGTTCCCCCTCCCCTTCTCATCGCAAATCTGTCAGGATCCTTTAAGATGTCTTCTGAGCCTCCTTTTGTAAGTCCAGTTTTTGCAGTTGCTCCCTCAAAACTTCATAGTAGGCGTCTACGAGTTGGGTTCCCTTTTGGGTGATGCTGTAAACTTTTCTTACGCGTCCTCCTTTAGTTGTTTTTTCGCTTCTAGCGTACCCTTCTGCCTCTAGGGAGTTGAGGAGGGGGTAGAGGGCACCGTGTCTAAGTTTTATTCCGAAGAGTCTCTCGGTTTCTTTAATGATTTTATAGCCCCACATTGGTTCTGCTTGGATGAGCCTCAAGATTAGGATATCGAGGAAGTTTCTGGATATGCGTTGAACAGTTTGTTTTCTGAAGTGTTCAGTCAAGCTTTTCCTGTTCCCATTGGTCCTATTTCATAGTTGGATGTCTTTATTTATTTAATTTGTCTAGGTTTTTGCATGGTTTTGATATGCTCTGATATGCTTCTTTATGTTTCGTGGTCGCACGAACCTTTATATCGTCCTTTATCCTATAAGGGAGATTGTAATATGTCGGGAAACGGACATATTGTATAGAAGTAGAACAGAAGAACTGTAAAACAAAACTACAAGAGGAAAAAATATGAAACAAAAACTAAGAGAGGTCCAAACAAAACTCATGAGAGGCCTCCTAGACCTCGTAATACTCCAATTCTTGAATGCAAAACCCATGCACGGGTACAGCATTATAACAAGCATCCGAAGAAACTTCGGGGTTTATTTCGGTCCAAGCACAATATATCCCCTACTAGGCACCCTGGAAGAGAAAGGCTACATCAAGAGCCAATGGGACCTAAAAAATGACCGACCTAGAAAGGTCTATTCGCTAACTCCTGAAGGCGGCAGCCTCCTGAATGGCACCGAAGAGTCCCTCAACCACATATGTCGCAGACTATCCAGCATAGGGCTAAACCGACTACAAATCAACAACTGCGCCCCCAAACCCCTTCAACAGACACCCTAACCACCTTAACATTAGAATACGACAGAATTACCCCCATTTACACTGCCCTAGTTTCTTCCCTAACAACTTTTGTTCCGGTTTTCAACATATATTAAATTCTGATATATGATACCAAATTCTCACAAGCCTGACAACACTAACCTTAACCCGAAAAATGAGATCCTTAATGGGTATCCCGCTTTCACGTAGTTGATTTGTCGAAGTAGATTCTAAGAGCGGATAACATAATCCATGTGAAGGTTGCCACTGAGGATATGGCCTCGGGCACCGCAATCCCAGCACTGTATATTCCCGCCCCAAACAAGACCCATGAGCCGAAGCCAATAATTAAAGCGGCAAAGGCTACAGCGGATCTTTTCTCTACGGCGTAAATGATGCAAGCAAAACCCAGCGCCACAAAGAACAACACTGAAACTAGAAAATGAAGAGAGCCGTAAACCTCATCAAAGGTGGCGACCAGCTGAAGGGATAACCCTGAGATTACAAGAAGGTGGCTTGTGTATTTGGCGTGGTTCCTGAGGGTCGTTATGGAATAAAGTATCAGGAAGAAGCCGGATAGCAACAAGCCGAAATTGAACAACGGCGCCACCTCACTGGTAACAGAATGTCCAAGGTCGCTCAGAGCATTGCTCCACCAGCTGAACCGCGACGAAAAAATTATGGCGGTGAATACGAAGAAAACTGCTGTCAAGGGTCCTAATAGACCAAAGAGAGCATAGTTCCGCTCGCTCAACTTCATCAATCAACCCCTTACTATTTATTGACTTTCAGTTAATTAAATGGTGGATGGAAAACTGCATGTCTGGAGCTGAGACTCTCATCCCTTTTCTAAAAGATAAGGGAAAAACCGAACAACCTACAATAATAGTGGATAGCCGTGAGGCGACAACAGCGCCGAAAATAGTCAAGGGTCTAAAGGAGCTGGGCGCCGAGATTAGTATAAGGCACATTGAGAAGGGAGACTATGTTATTTCAGACCTCTGCGCCTTTGAAAGAAAAACTGTTCGCGACTTCGTTTACACTCTTACCCGAAGGTACCTCTTCGACCAGCTTTTCAGCCTAAAGGAGTGTTACGAAAAACCTTTCATTCTCATAGAAGGTTACTTACCTATCGTCTACAAATTCAGTAGAATACAGCCCGCCTCTGTCTGGGGAGCCATGTTCGCCCTTGCTAAACAAGGAATCTACCTGATTCATACAAATAGCTACAAGGAAACGATAGACTTCCTGTACACGGCTGCAAAACAGGAACAAATCGTTGGAAAGAGAGCTCCAGTTGTGCATCCAGTGAAAAAGCACGGGACCTTGGCTGATGCTCAAATTTTCTTTATGGCTAGTCTCCCGAACATCGGTAGAGAAAAAGGCGTAGCCCTCCTAAACTCTTATGGAGCTCCTTTGAATGCCCTCATAAATGTGGATCAATGGTCAAAGGATGTCCATGGTTTAGGACCTAAAATCACGAAGAAAGTGAAAGACGTTATTCACAAACCCTACGAAGAACCAGACGAGGCTAGAGCCTAACAAACTTGATTTGATCCTTCAGATCACCCATCGATTATGATTTAAGTGAGTTGACTAACAATAAAGTCTAAGAGGAAAAAAATTTTGACCGCTTCTAGAAACGTAGACTTTGATCACATCTTTAGAGCCTACGACATAAGAGGGGTCTTCGGCAAGGACCTGACAGAAGAGGTCGCAGCTAAGATAGGAGCAGCCTTCGCAACTTTCTTAGAAGGCAGAACCGTCGTAGTTGGCAGAGATGTTAGACTAAGCGGGGAAACACTTCGAGACGCCTTGGTTTCTGGTCTCGTTTCCCGTTGCAACGTTACTGACGTAGGCGTAGTTCCGACACCTCTCCTCTATTTTGCCCTGAATCGCCTCCAGAAGGACGCTGGAGTCATGGTAACTGCCTCTCACAACCCGCCTCAATGGAACGGATTCAAAGCGTTCAGGGGACAGAAGGGAAGCATTTACGGTAAAGAAATGGAGAAAATCAAACAAATAACCCAAGATATCGATCTAAAAAAGCTCGGTGAGAAGAGGGGAAAATCAGTCAGTTACGAGGGCATAATCCAAGAATACCAAAAATTTATTCAGAGCAAGATACAACTTGAACGAAAGCTCAAGGTTGTAGCAGACACTGCAAATGGCACATGTGGACTGGTAGCTCCCCTGCTCTTCGAGAGATTGGGGTGCAACATTTTAACATTGAACCAAGAGCCAGACGGCACTTTCCCAGCACATCTGCCAGTGCCGAAGGAGGAGACGTTGGGCGAATTGAAGAAGGAAGTGGTGAGGAACAAGGCGGATTTTGGAGTAGGATATGATGGGGATGGCGACAGGGCGGTCTTTATAGACGAAAAGGGCAACCTGGTCCCCGGAGACCTGACGCTGCTGATCTTTGCCAAAGATGTTCTCAAGAAACATAGAGGCGGAAAAGTGGTTTACGAGCTGAGCTGCTCGATGGCTGTTGAAGAATACGTGAAGAAACTCGGCGGAATCCCCTTGGTTGAGAGGGTTGGTCACACTTTTATAATGGACAGGATGATTGAGGAGAAGGCATTGCTGGGTGGAGAAAAGAGTAGCCACTTCTATTTTTCCGAAGTTTACGGCATGGATGACGCCACATTTGCGAGCCTACGGATGGCTGAGATACTCTCCAGAAGCAGCGAGAAACTCTCAGAAATTGTTGCTTCCCTGCCGAAGTATCCGTCCGTCTATGAGAAGAACTTCGAGTGTGCTGATAACCTGAAATTTGTGGTCATTGAGAAGCTGCGGTCAAAGTTTAAGGAGTATGGTTTGAAGACCTTAGATATAGACGGCGTGAAATTGCTGGAAAAAGACGGCTGGGTGATTTTAAGAGCTTCCAACACTGAGCCCGTCATAAGAATCTCCGCCGAGGCGAGGACGGAAGAGAAACTCAGGGAACTTTATGATTTTGCAAGTCAAGAATTAAATAAAGTTTTGAAAGGTGATTAATTGCAGACAATAATTCTTGCTGGAGGAGAAGGAAAGAGGGTTTTTCCCCTTGCAGTGAACAAGCCGAAACCCATGTTCAAAATCTTGGGAAAACCCCTGATTCATCACGTCATAATGACACTGAAAGAAGCTGGCCTGAAAGACTTTGTCGTCGTGGTGGGTCACCATGGAGAACAAATCAAAGAGTATCTGGAAGACGGCAGCAAGCTTGGAGTCAACATCGATTACACGGTCCAGAAAGAATCTTTGGGAATGGCAGACGCCCTCGAAACCGCGAAGAGTTTGGCAGAAGACAACTTTTTTGTTGTCAATGCTGATGACATTTTCGAAGCTTCACTGATAAAGAACATGATCCGCCAATTTAGGGACGGAGACGCGGAGATAGTTCTCTCTTGTAAACCAGTCCAAGAAACGTGGAAGTTTGGAATAATTCGTGTTGAGGACGAAAAGGTAACAGATTTTGTTGAAAAGCCTCCGAAGGGAAAGGAACCGAGCAACTTGGCTGTAGTCGGCGTCTACATCCTTCCCAAACGAATTTTTGATTACTGCAAGAAGATTCCTGTTTCGGATCACCAGTATGAGGACGCGATACTACGATTAATCCAAGACAGGAATGTTGTTAAAGCCGTTAGATATGATGGCTTTTTTGCAGGCTACAAGTATCCTTGGGACCTCTTTACAATAAACAAGCACCTTATGGATGGGCAAATAACCAAGCAGAGGGTCGAGGAGGGCGTGGAGATTTCTGAGAGGTCTACAATTGACGGGAGAGTCTGGATTGGGCGGGGAACAAGAGTTTTTGAAGGCGCTTGCATAAGGGGACCCTGCTATATAGGCGAGAACAGTGTCATTGGGAACAACGGTTTAGTCTGGAATTACTCCTCCATAGGCAACAAATGTGTCGTAGGTTACTCAACAGAGATTAAACATTCCATTATCGGCGACGACTGCTGGTTCCACATAAATTACATCGGCGACTCCATAATCTCCAATAACTGCCTCTTCGGCGCAGGAACAATAACCGCCAACTATCGGTTCGACGAGAAGAACATTAAAGTTCGAATAGGAGAGAAACGGATAGATTCTGGCACAAACAAGCTGGGTGCCATAATGGGAGACAACTGCAAAACAGGAATCAACGCCTGTCTCGAACCGGGAGTAAAGATCGGTCCCCAGAGCATCGTCGGTCCCAACGTGGACCTCCAAGAGGATCTGGAACCGGGAAAAATCATTTTCGTGGACAAGAATAGCTGCGTAAAGAAAGAGAACAAGATAACTGTCTCGTCCGAAAGCAAGCAGCAGCTGATGAAGAAACTTAGGGAATACGAAAGCTGACCGCAGAATTTTTGCACCTTTGAAAGCATTCTTCAAATCCTATGCCCTGTAGAATTTTTCATTGTTTTTGATGGAATGGGTCAAAATGGTGAAGTTTTTCTTGTTTTCTGTAGAAATAAATAAGTTCTGCTCCTTTCTATTTAGTGGCTAGGTGTTAAAATGTCGGTAGCTAAAAGAAAGTTTTTCGGAGAGATAGGAGCGCTCCTTGACAAAACGGTCATGGTCATCACGGTTGATGGAAAAAAATATACTGGAACCTTATCTGGAATAGACCCTGACACGATGAGCCTCTCATTATCAGAAGCTAAGGACGAAAAGGGCACACAAATACACAGAATTTTTCTAAACGGCAGCACTATCGGTCAAATCTTCACTATCGAGAAACCCTTTGATCTGAAGGCTCTGTCTACACGCCTTCAAAAGGTCTTTCCAACCATGGTTAAGCTCTATGAGGACAAAGGCTTCATCTGGGTCATGGAAAAGATCAAAGTAACCGAGAAGGGCGTGGTGGAGGGTTCAGGTCCAGCAGCTGAGCGAGTTCAAAGAGTCTACGATCTGTTCACTAAAGAAGCAGCATCTAAATAAACCAGCGATAATCCGATTCCCGCTCCTTTTTTTCTATTGAAGGAGAAACGATTCCGAAAGACTTCAGTATGTTATCTGTTGCTTCTGCGGCTCCCCTTAAACTTTTAATATTTATTTTCAGATTTAGCATCTTGCGAAGAGCTTTCATGACTTCCCGCGTAGCCGTTGCGTCTGGATACAATCCGGGAGTCTCAGCTAAAAGGCAGATACCTCTTATATCTCTTAGTTTGCATAATCCGACAAGAAGTCCTGCTACCCCGAAGATGTGTCCTTTCATGATCTTGGCGCCGAGGTTTAAAGCGTCCTGCAGGGTCTCTTTGTCTGATGCTGTGCAGTAGAGGCTTGGTTTTTCGATTTTTTCGTCCTTTTTCAGTCCTCCAACGGTGAGGATGTATTTGCATCCTAGTTCTTGGGCGATGTCTAGGATTTTTCCGCAGAGTTCATATTGTCCGACTGTTGTCAGGGCTTGTGTGTTGCCGTAGACTATGATCAGGTCTCTTTTGCCTTCTCTGGCTTTGTGGTAGTAGAGTTGGTTGACGGGAAAGTAGATTCCTCCGTTGCCTGTGGTCATGGCGAGGTCTTGGAAGTAGGATGATTGTATCTCTGCGAAGAGTTTTGCTTTCAGCTCTTGGATGAGATGTAAAGCTGTGATGTTTGCGACAAATCCGATTCCGGGTAATCCCTCAATCAGCACTGGGTCATTTAAGACCGGTTTTTCGTAAACTTGAACTCTACAGACCATACCCATTAACCTTCAGCCAAACCAGCACAATTAAGAGAATGAATTTCAATATAAATACGATTGTTGATATGAGCGCGTTTTTGAGGATTAAATTTTAACCCCCCCAAATCCATCAAAAGTTCAATTCCGTTGACAGTTGGAAAATCTTCCCCCAATGAAATCTAGTTATAAGTAGGTTGCTATATGATATGAAATCTTGATTTTGTCGGTCGGATAGCTTCATACAACAGTTTAATTGCATGTTCATCGAAACTGTTTAAGGTAAAACTAGGAGGAAGAAAATGATAAAGAATTTAAAAAAATCTAAATCTACCGCTATTGCTTTAGTTTCAATGTTAATTATTGCAGCTATTGTATCATTATTACCAATCGTTGCTGCTCAGACAAAAAAAGATACTGTCGCCGCTCTTAGTGTAAATCCTAAAACTGTAGGGCTTGGTCAGAGCATATTGGTAAACGT
>CAZUQX010000003.1:0-141804 GCA_964623205.1 uncultured Candidatus Bathyarchaeia archaeon
AGGGAACCGCAGAGTGGCATGAACCCGACCTGAAAGAGCCAAGTTTCCCAGAACCAAAGAACCTAACAAATGAAATTTTTAAGCTACTCTCTTCTCCAAACATCGCCAGCAAAGAATCAGTGGTAAGAACCTATGATCATGAGGTGAAAGGAAACACAGTTCTGAAGCCCCTCCAAAGCAAGCACGGCGGACCTAATGATGCCACTGTCATAAAACCTCTCCCAGATTCTTGGAAGGGAGTCGTCATTTCCTGTGGAATGAACCCGAATTACGGGAAAATCGACCCCTACTGGATGGCAGCATCCAGCATTGACGAAGCTATAAGAAACAACATTGCTGTTGGAGGAAGAAGAATAGCATTACTTGACAACTTCACGTGGGGAAACCCGCAGAAATCCGATAGGCTAGGTTCTCTAGTGAGAGCATGTCAAGCCTGCTACGACTTCGCCAAAGGCTTCCAAACCCCATTCATCTCAGGAAAAGACAGCCTCTACAACGAATCACCTCTGGGACCAGTTACTCCAACGCTCCTAATCACTGCCATCGGAGTAATCCCTGACATACGAAAGACTGTCTCCATGGAGCTGAAACAGCCGGGAAACCCCCTTTACTTAGTCGGCAAAACCTACCCTGAGTTAGGAGGCTCCCAATACTATCAGCTTAAAGACTTCACAGGAAAGACCGTGCCAAAAGTGAGGGTAGAGCAAGCTAAAGGAACAATGGGCTTGATAACAAAAGCCATTGACTCTGGCTACATAAGGTCTTGCCACGACCTTTCTGATGGAGGTTTGGCTGTTGTTTCGGCGGAGATGGCTTTCAGCAGCGGCTACGGCGTAGAACTGCACCTACAAAATGTTCCCAGAACCAGTGAAATTCTTAGAAACGATTCTGTCCTCTTCTCGGAATCAAACAGCAGATTCTTGGTGGAAGTCACAGAAAAGCGCATAGAAGATTTCGAAGCATTGATGAAAAGCAGTCCATGCGCAGAGATTGGCAGAGTTAAGAAAGAGGATATTCTTTCGGTTTATGGTTTGAAGGGGGAAAAGGTCGTTTCTGCAGGATTACCGGAGTTAAGGAGATGCTGGAAGGGCACTCTAGGAGGATGATCACGTGAAAACTGAGGAGATTCGCGTCTGCGTCATGAGGGTCGGCGGAACAAACTGTGACGCAGAGACTAAGAGAGCCTTCGACGAACTGGGAGTCAAGGCGGAAGTCATTCATCTCAACGAAATAGTGAAAAAAAGAAGCCTCCTTGAGTATAATGCTCTTGTTTTTCCGGGTGGTTTCTCCTACGGCGATTACGTGCGGGCTGGAGCCATTTTGGCTAAGGGAACCCTGACAAAACTTCGCAGCGACCTTAAAGTTTTCGTTGATGAGGGAAGACCTATTTTGGGAATCTGCAATGGTTTCCAAGTTCTTGTTGAAGCAGGCTTGCTACCCGCATTCGAAGGAGTCAGTGAATATCCTGAGGCAACTCTAGCAACCAACATTCCGATTGGCTATAATTGCAGATGGGTATATGTCAGGCATGAAAATTCTGGCAGGTGCCTCTTCACAAAAAAAATTCCGAAAGGAAAGGTGTTGCGGATACCGGTGGCTCATGGTGAAGGACGCTTTCTCTTTTCGAAGGAGAATGAAGCCCGCTATCTGAAGAGGTTATATGATAATGATCAGCTTGTCTTCAGATACTGCAACCAGAAGGGCGGGTATGCAGAGGGCGAATATCCTGTGAATCCTAACGGTGCATTCCATGACATCGCGGGCATCTGCGACCCCACAGGAACCGTTTTTGGTTTGATGCCTCATCCTGAACGAGCCTTTTACGGTTGGCAGTTGCCTGACTGGACCAAAACAGAAAACACGCCAGAATACGGTGATGGAAAACAAGTTTTTGAGTCTATGGTTGAGTATCTGAAAAAACGTTTCTGAGGTTTCTAACGGTCTTTCAGGTTTTCTAGTCTAGGCAATCCGGTTCTGGCGCCCATTTTTTCTATACAGCGGGATGCAACAAAGTTTCCCAGTCTTCCGCATTCAACTAGGTCTTTTCCTTTGATTATGCCGTAGAGAAATCCAGCGCAGAAGGCGTCGCCTGCACCAGTTGTGTCAACCGCGTCCACTTTGTATGGTTCAATCAGGTGGCTCTCCTTTCCGTCAGTGACGTAGCAGCCCTTCTCGCCAAGCTTAACCACAGCAACCTCAGCGCCTAATTCTATGAAAGTTTTGGCGCCTTCTTCATAGTCCTGTCCTGTGAGCAACTTCGTTTCTATGGCGTTGGGAAACATCACATAACACCTTCTAATTATCGGCTTCAGAGCCCTCAAACCTTTCCTTGCGTAGAGGGCGCCGGGGTCGAAACTTACTTTGACGTTAGAAAGCTGCTCTACGAGTTCTTTCTGGGCTTTGAAGGGGTTTTCTCCAACAAACGATGACAGATGCAGAAATTCGGTGTTGGCTGCGTAATCTAAGTTGATGTCTTGGAATTCTGTCAGGTTGTTGACTCCGGGGTCAACGTACAAGGCTCTATCTCCTTTTATGTCAATGAATCCCATGACTACGCCGCTTCTGCCTTTCTTCGAGACTGTTATGCCATTGGCGTCAACCTTCTCGTTTCTGAAATCATCTAAGAGAAATTTTCCTTCGCGGTCTGCGGCAACCTTCCCTATGAAACCTGTTTTCAGCTCCAGCCTAGCTAAGCCTACAATGGTGTTGGCTGCTGAGCCGCCAGCGGATTCCTTGAATCCTGTAACGAAACCTTCCTCCTCTTCTTTGGCAATCATGTTCACTTTGAAAAGTTTGTCCAAGTTGAGGGCGCCAAAGCCTATAACATCAAAAGTCATCAAAACAGCTCCCGCAAGTAGATTTTGTGTTTACCAAGTTTTCCTCCATAATTTCCCGCCGAAATTCTTACCACTCCATCCACTTCTCCGGCGCCTTGGATGCCCGCTTTCATTGCTTTCTTAACCGCTTCCATTGATGTGCCGCTGATTACAATCTCGGGAATATACTTCACGTCTTCTGGAACCTTTGATTCCAGTCCCAGCTTTTTCTTCAATGTTTGGCAGTATGGGTGATTCGTGGTAGGACCAATCAACGGAAAGTTGGTTTCAGGCTTTGAACCGGCTGAGCAGATGTCAAAAGGTGTTATGACTTCCGGAACCTTGTGTATTGCTTCCAAGGCTTTTCTTCCCCCCTCCATGACTGCCTGCTTGGTTTTGCACATATACCAGAAGTTGGCTCCCATCACTCCTTTGGCATAGCCCAACTCACATTCTATCAAAAAGTTAGAAACCATCAACGGTACAGCAATCAAGTTACGTCCATAACGTCTTTCTATCCGTTCGTAGCCGTCTCCGCAGTGACCAACCCTCTCCATCATGCCAATCTTTCCATCAGGATTAGGCATGGCATCAAAGAGGGCGGTGAAGGGCTTAACGAGGATGTCCTGCCGTATCCGATATGAGAGTTCTATCTCAAACTTTTTCACCGCTTCTTCCAGAGGCTTGCCTTCATCGATGCCTCCCCAGAACTGTAGAATTGCGCCCCTTCTTCCATCTGGGGTTTCCTGTTTGTCTAGCCATTTTTCGATGCCGCCTTCGATTCTACCAATGACTATTGAGGGTGTTGCTGTGGCATCTTCTGCGGCTCTCATTAGCACTTCTTGATGGTCTGCGGTGACGATGACTCTGGAGTATAGTCCATCGAAAGCTTCTGCGTAGGTGTCTTCTATTTTAGCCTTCATGGAATCACTGTCATATGTTTATCCTAACTTTCCTATAGCCTCTCCTCTCACAGTCTTCCTAAAAAGGCTGCTCTCCCTCTTCAACCTCTCCATATTGTCAGCAGTTATCCTCTCAACTTGGGGAAAGCCCTCAGGATACAGTGCTGTCATTCGTTCTCGCAGTGCTGGAGAGCCACAATACTTTTTCAGTCCTAAGGAACCCCACTCTTCAACCAACTTCAGTACCTGATTTTTGCCTAGTCTGCTGAAGGTTTCTGCGAGAACAGACGTAACAACTGTGTTGCCTGAAAGCACAGCAATTTCCGCCTCTCGAACAGAATAATCGTTCCCATTGAAAGAAACCGCTAATCCCCCGTTTTCTCTCACCAACCTTAAGGGCTGGACATCGGTTATGCTGTCACCCACATACATCACACTGTCAAGACTGCCCTCCAGCTTCTCAACAATATCCTGCACAGTCTTCGCCTTCTCTGACCCGCCAACAGGATTAACCTCCCGTAGCATCATGCCCGATTCCATTCTACTAATTTCTTCCCAGAAAATCTCATCTAACCGTTGTATGGTTTCTTGGTCTCTCTGGGAAAAATCGTTGACAGAGCGGCTGTTTTTGGGAATTTCAATCATGGGCAGCGTCACTATCTCCCCTAGAAGTTCTCGTAACCTTTTTGTCTCTTCCTCATCTATCTCATATTTGTCCATGTTTAGACGGGTGCAGTAGGTGTTACTATACGGAAAACCGGTTAGCTGGCACAAGGAAGAAATATACTGCTCGTAGCTGGTGCTGACAATAAATGATGGCATCAGCCTATTGACAAATTGGAGCGTGTCTCCTGCACCAGAAACCAATAAGACATTTTTTGAGGAAAATTCTTTTATCTTTTCATTAGTTGCTCCGTAAGCCCTCAAGAAAGGAAGTATCAACCGCAGAGTGTCCCCAGCCTTGTATCCGGGCTTTTTGACTACATCCGCAAGAACATCATCATACTTACTTACCAAAGCAAAGAAGCGGTCTCCCTTGGGTACAAAGCTACTTGCCAATTCGAAGGCGTTGTCATTCTTTGAAATTGGACCTTCACAGTCGGTAACGAATATTCTAGGATTCCTTTGCGACGCTTCTGCTGGCATCAGCGCCTCCTCAACTTTTCCATGTGCCCCACGCTCTTCTCTATATGCTCCCTTGCTGCAATATCATTTCTATTCCAGAGAGCCCCGCCCTTAATCGCCCATATACCCTCCAAGGAGGCTTCCCTCGCCTCTTGAATATCCTCTCCTATGCCGACGACACAGACGGTACGAGATCCAAGGGCATAATTTTCGCCATCCCTCAACTCCATGGAGCCAGGATAGACCCTGACACTATCTCCACGTTCTTTAACCAGTTTTTGTGCCACAGTCAAATCTATGGGGGTATCTACTTCATTCTTATCTACTTGGTCAGGAAACATTGTTGAGTAACCGCCGTAGTTAGGCGGAACCTTGTAGGTAACAACAGTTGCCTTTTTCCTAAAGTTGACCTTCCTCAGGTTTCCATCCAACATGTTGTAGCAAACCTCAACGAAGTCATCTTTGAGGATGGGCATCAGGTTCATTATTTCCGGGTCTCCTGGTCGACTGTTAACCTCTAGGATTTTAGGTCCCTTGCTGGTGTGGATGAAGGCGGAGTAGAAGGGGATGCCCCGCAACTCAGGATTGCTTCCTCTTCCCTTCAGCTCTCGGAAAACCTTGTTAACGAGTTCAATTTCCTTCTCCCGATCCCTTGAATTCATGAACGGAAGTATATCTCCGGCAGCTTTGTAGGCGCCCATCCCTCCCGTGTTGGGACCCTTGTCACCATCAAAGGCTCTCTTGTAGTCTCGGGTCTCAGGCAAAGGAACTAAACGCTTTCCATCGCAGAACGTTTGGAAACTGGATTCTTCGCCCTCAACCTTCTCCTCAATTATCACTGGACCATACTCATAATTAGAGAGAAAATGCTCGAAAACCTCTTCGCGAGTGTTAAAATGGTCACCCCAAACGCCAACGCCCTTTCCTGCAGTGGCTCTATCAGGTTTCACCGCCACCTCGTTGCCGAGCTCTTTCAGCCAAGCATAGACGCCTTTTTTAACCTGTCCCACGCTGCCGTAATCCTTTGGGTCAAAAACCTTGAACTGGGGGTTTACTTCTGGGGCAACCCTTTGGAACAGTTGTCGTTGAGCCACCTTGCTGCCTTCGATTGCGTATCTTTTGGTGGGGCATATCATTGGTATGCGGGTTTCTTTTTCAATAAGGTCTCGCACGCCGGCAATGATGGGTTTTTCAGGGCCAACTATTCCGAAGTCTATTTTGTCTTCGTGTTTTTTGGCGAACCTTAAGATTTCTTTTAAATTGAAGTCAGAAATAACAATGTGTCTTTCAGCCTTTTTCACGTTGAAGGGGTTCTTTTGTTTGTCTACAACGTAGATTTGTGGGGCGTATTCTTTGCTGCGAACGAAGGCGTCTATCATTGCGGCTGCTCTTGAACCATACGAAACTACTAGGATGCCAACTTTTTCCATCCAGATCACCTATATATGCTGAAGTCAGATTTTCTGTTCTGGGGTTAGTTGATGGCGGTCTCGTATATTCTCCCTTTTTCGTTGTATCCGTTCGCAAATCTTTCTTTCATTTCGTCTGCCAGTCTCTGTGCCATGGGCGTGGGGTATTTGCCTGTGATGCAGCCTAGGCACAGTTCGTCTTTGTTCAGGCCAGTGGCTTTGACGAGTCCGTCCACTGATTGGTAGTTTACGGCGTCGGCGCCCACTATCTCAGCTATCTCTTCTGGGTCGTATCGTGATCCTATCAGTTCTCGGTAGGTTGCCATGTCAACTCCGTAGAAGCATGGACCTATTATGCGTGGGAAGGTGATGAAGAGGTAGACTTTTTTTGCGCCCATTTTTCGAAGTTTCTGTACTACGACTTTGGTGGTGTCGCCTCTGACGATGCTGTCATCTACTACTGCAACGTTTTTTCCTACTAGTTTGTGGTCGACGATGTTGATTTTTCTGTCTATTGTTGAGTATCGTTCTTCAGGTAGCAGGATGAAGGCTCTTTCTGCTACGTATCTGTGTCTTCTTGTTGCTCTTTCCCATCTTATTCCTGTTAGTTCATGGTAACCGAAGGCGGCGTCGTTGCCTGTTTCGGGCATGGATATGATTATGTCGACTTTGCTGGTGGTTTCTGGGTATTCCCATGCGAAGTTTCTTCCGAATTCTTCTCTCACTTCGTAAACGTACTTGTCTCCTAGTTTTGAGTCTGGTCTGGCGAAGTAGGCGAATTCGAAGGCGCATAAGGCCCTTTTTTCTCCATTTACCAGTTGTTCCCGGTTGAAGCCGTCTTTTGTGGCGGTTACGAGTTCTCCGGGGTCTATTTCAAAATCAAGTTGGAAATCGTTTATGTCTAGACCCACGGTTTCTGAGGAGACGATGCATGTTTTTCGGTCTCTGCTGCAGCCACAGCAGAGGGGTCTTATTCCGCGTGGGTCTTTGAAGGCGAAGAGTTCTCCTTTTTCTGTCATTCCTGCGACGGAGAAGGCGCCTTCGATTTGTTTCATGCAGTTTTTGATGGATGAGGCTAGGTCGCCTTGTTTTCCGAGTCTTAGGAGTTTTCTGGAGATTAGTTCTGCGTCGTAGTTGAATCGGAAGTTTGGGTATTCTTCTCTGATTTCTTTGATTATTTCTGGGGTGTTGACGATGTTGCCGTTGAAGGCTAGGGCGATTTTTTTGGTTCCGTATGTTTCTAGTATTGGTTGGGTGCTTTTTACGAGGGATTGGTAGTCGGTTCCGCCTGAGGTGCTGTATCTTACGTGTCCTAGGCCGGATGGTCCGGAGAGTTTTGTGAGCCACTCTTGGGTTTCGTATTTTCTTATTTTTGGGACTAGGTCTAGTCCTTTGTGGCTGTGGAAGGTTCCGTCGTAGGTGAGGAAGCCGTGGGATTGGTGTCCGCGGTGGTTTTGGGCGCGTAGTCCCCAGTAGAGGTAGGGGAATACGGGTCTGTTTTTGTAGTCTTGTGCTCCGTAGACTCCGCAGGCTTCTTTTAACTGTTCGAGCATATTTTGCACTATGGAGGTGTCCTGTTTATCAATCTTTACTACAATTTTAAGGCAAAAATGGGTGGTGGATGAGTGGGGGTGGTGTTGGGTGGTTGTGGGGGTTTTTGGGGCGGGTGTTATCGTAAGGTATATATAAATTATTTGGGTTAGCCTTTCGTCAAGGTGTTCATATGCGGAACATATTGGTGAATGGTTCGAAACGGATGCCTCTTGAGAAGCAGATGGTTGAGATTGTTGAGCGGAAGGGTGTGGGGCATCCTGATTCTATGTGTGATGCGATTATGGATCAGGTTTCTGTGGGTTTGAGTCGTGCTTATTTGGATGAGTTTGGGGCGATTATGCATCATAATGCGGATAAGTCGTTGTTGGTTGCTGGTGAGGTGGAGTGTAGGTTTGGTGGGGGGGTTGTGAATGAGCCTATGTTGCTTATTTTTGGGGATAGGGCGACTTTTGAGGTTGCTGGAGTCAGCGTACCTGTTGGGGATATTGCTGTTCAGACGGCTAAGGAGTGGTTGCGGGAGAATTTGCGGTTTGTTGATCCTGATGTGCATATGCGTTATCAGGTGGAGTTGAAGCCGGGTAGTCAGGGGCTTACTGATATTTTCAAGAGGAAGCAGTGTATGTTTGGGGCGAATGATACTTCTGCGGCTGTGGGTTATGCGCCTTTGAGTAGGACTGAGAGGATGGTTTTGGAGACTGAGCGGTATGTGAATTCTAAGGAGTTTAAGAGGAGGTTTCCTGTTGCTGGGGAGGATGTGAAGGTTATGGGTTATCGGATGGGAGACAGTTTGGATTTGACTGTTGCTATGGCTTTTGTGGACAGGTTTGTTAGTGGTGAGAAGGACTATATGAGTAAGAAGGCTGCGATTCGGGATGATGTTCAGGGGTTTGTGGATAAGAAGGGTGCTTTTGAGAAGGTTGTTGTGAATTTGAATACTTTGGATGTGGAGGGGCGTGGTGTGGATGGTGTTTATTTGAGTGTTTTGGGTACGAGTGCGGATGGTGCGGATTCGGGTCAGGTGGGGAGGGGGAATAAGGCGAATGGTGTAATATCGCTGAATAGACCCATAGGCACCGAGGCGGCGGCTGGGAAGAATCCGGTTAGTCATGTTGGTAAGATTTACAATACTTTGAGTCACAGGATTGCTCAGAGGGTTTGTGATGAGGTGCCTGAGGTGGCTGAGGTTTGTGTTTGGCTTTTGAGTCAGATTGGTAAGCCGATTGATCAGCCTGCTATTGCTGCGGCTCAGGTGGTTATGGATAATGGCGGTGCATTGGAGAAGAGTGTGGAGAAGCGGATAAGAGACGTGATAGACGCTGAACTGGCAAACATAGAAGACTTCTGCCAAGAACTAATCAAAGGAAAAATAACAATCTGGTAACAACACAGATACAGTTTACCAGAAAAACATTGAAATCAACATACAGCTGTTAATAGACTCCTAATATAATACAAATGTCAGGCTTTTTGAACGTAGATTTTTCCGTTTAGAGGAAGACCAACAGCTTTTTCCATTATATTTGAAAATGTATGTTCTTGTGAACATATTTTATTCCTGTATCGGTAATGAAGCATCGGTCATTTTCTCGATGTATATATGCCTTATCATGTTCAAGTGTATTTAACGTCAGATTCATGTGACTAGTTGAGAATTTATTTGCTAACCATTGGTGTAATTCTCCGATCAAAGCCCCATCGGAACCACAATAATAAAGTAAAGCCAAGACTTTTTGGGGAAGTTTCAATTTTGGGTTTAATAGCTTGAGATAACCATTAAAGTCTTGAATTAGAGGAATCTTGAGTTTGACTATGGAATTTACTAAATTCTGAGCGGTGGTTATGTCAGATGTATAATAGATTCTCAGGAATTCCGTTAATACCCAATTGCATGACATCAATGAAAGTGTAGCATCTGAAAGATTAGCATCTATATCGCCGCCAACATGCCCTATGTTACGCTTATTCCTGACATCATAAATAACTTGGAGTGTCCGAGGAATTTGAATCCTAATCGATTCATGGAACGCCGCTTTGGGAGTATTTTCAAGTCTTCTGACTTCATTGACAAAATTTGGAAGTTGTTGACCTAGTGGCGTATATGTTCCAGTTGTTTTTTCTTGAAGCATCCTCAATGCTACTTCTGCAAATCTTCCACATTCAAGAGAACTAGCTCTGTGATTTCCCCGATGATATTCACTGTAGGCTGATTGATAACACTCGAATAAACTATCAATCAGTTCCTGACTGAAATCATTTTCAAGTTGCTGTTTCACTTGCTTTAACATTTTTCTTTCTCGGCAAATCATGTTTTATAAGGTTTAATCCCGGAGTAGTTATTGAAGCAACTTGACCGCCTTTTGATACTTTGACCCAACCTTTTAGTTGCTGAATATTGTAGAACATTGCCGTAATATCTGTAGGTATCCGACAGTTAACTTCATTACAACAAGAAACAACATGTCCCGCTTGCATTTCTTTAATGTTTAAATGCTTGTTCAGATAGTAAGCGAAAAGAGTTACTCTCTCCATATGAGTTTTGGGGTTTTTTTCACGATACAATGTTCGTAAATCAGGCTTGTCCCCTTTTTCCTTCAAATCTAATGGAATGGGAGCAACAGTCTTGTGAGTTTTTACGCTTTTTTTTCTTGAAGTTTTAGTTCCAGTCTCAGATTCATCTTTACTACTTTTTTTATCTGCTCGACTCTTCATCTGCTTAAAATTTGCATTAAAAATTTCAAGCTGTTTGGTAACGAAGGCTTCACTGCCTTCAAGTTCAATAATTCCTTCTTCGAGGTTAATTTTTGCCTTTGTAATCGCACTCAAGAAATTCTCCGCCCCGTTTTTTATTAATAAGCTCATAATCAATATAAATTTTACCACAATGGCATCATAGACTATTCATATTCCGAATTAATTCAATTTTTGATAGTGCGAAAACGCAATGTTACCCTGTTCGAAACGGGATTATGGTTTTAGGATGTCTGGTTTGTCGCTGGCTATGCCGTCTACGCCTTTTTTCTTGTATTCGGTTGCCTCTTCTGGTTTGTTGATGGTCCAGACGATCACCTTTAATCCAGCTTCATGAGCTTTCCTCACATCTGCAGAGTGAGTGAACCTGTACAGGGGAAGCAGGTACTGTGCTTTCAGTTCCAAAGCCGCCTTTAATGGATTCTTATATCGTACATAGATTAAGCCAGTCGCCACCCCCTCATCCAACTCCCTGACCCTCCTGAGAGCCTCCTCAAGAAAAGAAACAACAATCACCCCTTCCACCAGCCCCTTCTCACGAACCAAACCCACAACCTCCTCCTCAACCCCAACCTCCTTCAGCTCAATCAGAACCTTCACCCGCTCCCCCAAAAAATCCAAAGCCTCCTCCAACGTAGGAACCCTCTCACCCTCCCCAGCAGAGAATCGCTTTATCTCCTCCAGCGTAAGCTCACTCACCAAACCCTTACCATCCGTGGTCCGACCCACATCAGCATCATGAATAACAACAACCTCCCCATCCTTCGTTCTTCGGACATCCAGCTCCACAGCATCAACCCCCAACTCAACAGCCTTCCGGAAGCTCCGCAAAGTATTCTCCGGCTCATAAGCCCTAGCCCCCCTATGACCAACCCTCAACAACACCATTCACACCCCAGAAACAACAATGAAATTCGCCACACCATCAGCCTTCCTCACAACAGCAGAATCCCCACAATTCAACTCGACAAAATTCCTATCATTATCAGCCAACAACCAAGCAGGACCCCTACTAACATTCAACTTCACAACAGAATCCTCTGAAACCACAAAACTCCCCACTTTCCTACGATGCAAATTATTAAAGGAAACCCCGATGCCACTCTCAAACCGTTCTCCCCCAGTCGCCGCATAATACCCAGTTGAACCAAACGGCGTAGCAACAATAACCCCATCACCAACCAAATCACTAACCTCTCGTCCATCAACAGAAACCGAAAACCTCACAGCAGAAATCGGCAACTTAAGATGAACCTGAACCTCATTCAACCCAACAAGCCTCACACCCCTAGCCTCAGCCACCAACTTCATCTCAGAATGTAATCGATAGTCGCCCGCCCTAATCCTAGACAAAACACCAGCCAACTCATCCAAAGTATAATCACACCTCCTACAAACCCTCGAAGTCTTAACAACAAGCTTCGGAACCCCAGGGAAACTCCTCTCCCCAAACAAAACAGTACCATCACCACCAAAACAAACAACAAAATCAGGAGCCTCACCAACAACCCTGAAACCCCCAGCAACCAAAACCTCATTAACCCCCGAAACATCAGCCTTAGAAACCACCAAAACCCTCTCCAACCTTTTCGACACCCTTGGCAAGTTGCCGACCATGCTTCACCAGCCCACTTCAACACTTCTATACATCGCAACTAAAAAAACTGTGCGCTCTCAGAGAGACAAAATACAATAAACGAGTAACACTGCCTCCAACAGGTTCCAACATACTTTTTCCAAAATAGAACCCAACTTCAGATGATTAAGTTCTGATGGAAGGAAGATAACGCCGCACTGCCCGCACAATAGGAATCGAGACTATAAGACCAACACTCATTTGAATAATGTTGAAAAAAATCTCCGTCACAGCCGCTACACCTAAGTAAAATTGTTCATAGAGAAAATAACCGGCAACCATCACCAAACCTCCAGTAATAATCGTGAGAACAAGCCATCCGAACTCCGGATCAAAAACAAACCCCATCAAAGCTATTAATAGAGTAACTAGGGCACCTAAACCGAACCAAAACACGGGTGGAACAGACAAGACAAAATTGGGAGTTAGAGGCGGAGGGATACCAATATACAATTCAACAGAACCACTGTAATAGATTGAACCAATACCCGCTAACAGAAGACCAACAACCAAACCAGCAACAAACGTGAAAACTTTCCACTGAAGTTTAGAACTTAACCCAAGTTTCTTACGACTGAGAAGTCCAACTATAGCTCCTTCACAACCCTTGACAATAAGAGTTCCTAGAGCAAACTGTGGAGCCGCCAGAAACAAATCTGCAAGCATAGAACCAACTCCCCCAGCGAAAGCGCCAACAAATGGACCGAAAAGGATGGCTGTAGTGTAAACCATTATTTCGCCAATATTAAAGTAGCCTGTGGTTTCGGGAACAGAACTATAGAACACTACAGTAGCTACAAACACCAGAGGTGTGAAGATGACTGAGAGAGCTAATTTAATGGGTTTTGGATGTAGGAGCTGTCGGATCATTTGGGCCGCCTCGATAGTATAGTCACAACTTTACTATTAAGAACTTCTACGGCGTTTAATTAGTAACTTGCGACTCCATTCTTCTCTGAGGGATCATACCATTTCCAGAGTTCCTCAATTGCCTTTTTAGAATATCCATGATCCTCTAACAGCTGCTCGAAATCACGTTCGTCCTTCATTTGGAACTCTTCACACAACTTGCCCTAACATGAAATTAAAAGGTTCTGTAGTACTAATCCGTTTTTGTAGACAAGAACAACACAACTACAATTACACAAATCTAAATGAACCTCAGGCAGAGGCTGACAAACCCCATTTCTCAAGAAAATTCTCTGCCGCCGTTGCCAAGCTTTTTCGTGAACTACCAAGATGCGCTTTAACAAAAGAGACCACTCTTTCTTTCCGTTCAATTCTGTCAAAAAACACATCCAGAGACTTGATGACTGCTTGAGCTATAACCCTCTTGCATTCGTCTGTTAGATGCGGAGTTGTGGAAAGGTCTTTAACCTTTAGCAGTTCATCTGTGATCTTGGGAATGAGATAGGGTTTTGCTAATGCAATCTTGCTGGAATTGCCAACAACATTCGCAACTGTAACCATGTAATCGTTATCCAAAAAACTGTAATACTTGCCGAAGACCGCATCAAACTTCCTGTCTGCGTCAACTCTGGTCAAATTCGCAATTACAGCCAAGGCATTCCAAGTTAAGATTCGATATTTGCTGTCTAAGAGATCAACGAACACATCGAAGTGGGGATACAGTTTCTCCGGATTCTCCTCACTTAAATCCATCAATACCTTTGCACAACCATACCTAACAGCGGCTTTTCCAGAATGAACACCAGTAAGCAAGAAAGGAAGCAAGCTAAAGTCTTGCTTGACCCTATTGAAGAGTTCTTTTTTCGTCAGCGACTTGTCCACAAGAGCCAGAGTTAACTCTTCATAAGAGAACTTGTTTTCACCCAATTTCTTTTCCCCATATATGTGAAAGAAGCCTCGAAACAATTAAACAAAACGTGAGAACTCAATATAACATTTTTTCCATCAAAATAGAATACGCATTAGCTAAGGCTAACTGCGCCTCTTCTTAATCAAAACAAATACTATAACTAACACTGCAGCTACCGCTACAACAAGCGTTACTAACAGGGAGTATGGAATAGAATCTGCTTCTCTTGCGATAGACCATATTCTCAAATCAGGATCGCATAAAGTTTGTATATACATGCAACCAACAGTCACTATCTCCACTACGCCATCCTGATCCACATCACCCGTCCCCACATTCCAAGCAGCAACACCCTCACCAATCTGCCAGTCTTCTTGTTGTTTCAGAGCTAAGGTCTCACCATTCCAGCTCCAGACTCTGAGCTGAGCCGCCTCTGGAGTGCTATCAACATCGCTAAAACCGCTATAAACCGCCGTTACCCCACTGGTTACGATATCCACCTGCTCATCGCCGTCAACATCACTCAACGACATGGCTTTGATTTCTGTAATATCTTCTGTAGTCCATTCATGGCTTTTCTCCAGATTCAGAGCATGACCGCTCCAATTCCAGATTGTAAGTTGTGCATTAATTTTTTCTCCATCATATGTCCATCCGCCAGTAACTATTTCTGAGACACCATCGCCGTCAATATCATCCACTTTCACAGTGTTAACTATCGTATTTCCCATAGGGTTTCCACTAATGGTTACCCCATAAACGCCTTCCACCATACGCCACTCTTCATTCGCTTCCATAGACAGTTCTGCTTTATTCCAATGCCAAATACGCAGTTGGCCGCTACTATTCGTTAGATCGTTATCATAGCCCCCAGTAATGATTTCAATTTCGCCGTCATTGTTCAAATCGTGCGCATACACTGAATGGGCATATGCTTCTTTCATGGTGCACCATTCTACGCTTTTCCTCAAAGTTAGCTTGTTTCCATCCCACTGCCAAACGCATAGTTGAGCAGAAGCCTGAGTATCGTTAGAGACTCTGCCCGCTGTGAGTATTTCTTGACTGCCGTCTTTGTCAACATCGCTGATGAAGATTGAATTGACAGATACTCCTTCAAAACTGCCTTTCAGAACCAAGACTTCGCCGTCATAATTCCAGATTCTAAGCGAGCTATAACTGCCCGTGCTGTTTGTAACGCGTCCCCCTGTGATTATTTCAGTTATGCCATCACCATCTGCGTCGCCAGCATAAATGGAACGGGTGGAACCTGCCCAATTATAACTATGTTCAAGTGTGAAGTTTTCACCGTTCCAATTCCAGATTCCGAGTGGCGCCTTCACTTCTGCAAAAGTATAATTCGCCGTATCATACGTGAATCCTCCTGTAACCATTTCTATCACGCCGTCACCGTCGACATCGCCCACAAAGAAGTTATGTGTACCATAATTGCAGGTGCCGCCCACACCATAGGTTTCCCAATGTTGCTCCCACTCCAAAACTAGCTCACCTGATTCCGCCCACGCTTTCGAATAGAGGGATAAAGAGAAAATAATGAACATCAAGACAAATAAAACGCATTTACTACGGTGATGCATGGACGTTTTTTACTTCAAAGATACTTATTAAGGAATCTCATAGAAGGAAAAGAGTCATACCTGTTTGATCAGACAGAGGCAACCAGAAGACGTTTTTCATTCAAGGAAGGGTTGCTGAACAATTGTTTCATTGTCCGAGCTTATTATGAGAGTTGAGTTCGCGTTCCATTGGATCGAAATGTACCTTCCGTTAGCAAACCAATAGCTGGAATTCTCCTTCTCAGCTGATGTTTCATCTATCATCTCTTGAAAGGCTTGGTAAAATTCTTGAGCATCGTCCGTGGAGTCCCACACAATATTCCACGTGAATAGGAAATCGTCACCTCTTTCGTAGTAGGTGAAGTTATCTCCACCCCAGCCTTCCGCCGCTTCCTCAGCATCTTTTTCTGGAATCCACTTATCCAACATAACAAGGATGAAATATTCTCCGAATCTTTCAGTTTTCGTTAGGTTCCAATCGCCAGTTATTGAAGCCGCTTCAACAAGTTGGGCATCCTCTTGGGCGAAGTACTTTTCTGGATGCAATATCTGTTCAGTTGTGTTTGGGGGATTTTCATATACTTTTTCAACTGCTTCCCAGCCACCACCCTGCTCATACATCTCTTCAACGAATTCCACTCCATAGCGGTAGGGAAACCAGTTAAGGTCACTGATTGTATCCGGAAGGCTTGGCTGAATTTCATCAGAGAACGTGATTATCAGAGGTATAGAAAGAGCCTTTTCATCTGGAATTCTCGAAGAAACAATAGGTTTAACTCCTTCTCCTCTGAAGGTGTCAGCCATAAGAGTAGCGTCTCCTTCAGTTAAGGAAGCTCTGGCTTTGTCACCATCAAATGTTGACGGTCTATCTGGCATGGAATATTCCTTTTGTAGAATGTGGGTTAACTCGTGAACAAAAGTTGATTTCACACTCTCCTTTTTAGTGACGTCAAAGTTCTCTTCGACAACGTAAATTTTATCCTGCCACACTGCAGCACGAAAGGATCCGGTCCATTCGAGCTTAGCCTCATAGAGGTCGACGTCTTGAGAGATCATGAATAATGCCTTGTAGATTTTTTCCTCTCTACGGATCTCAGCTATTTCAGGGTCTGCGTATGCTCTGCCCCAGTTTTCAAGTAACCAACTGGTGTTTACCACTTCAAGAGTTACTTGCCTTACGGAAACACCTCTAATCTTCGCGAATTCTTCCCTGGCCTCTTCCAAGAGTTGCTCAGCTAAAGCCTTGTATTCTTCACCGTGAAGGCGCTGATTGCTCAACAGTATTGCTATGCTGAATAGGCTAATGAGTAGAATTGTGATGAGGCTCGCAATAAAAGCAGCTTTTTTCTTTTCCAGAATCTCCGCGCCTCCTAATAATATAGAATAAACGCCTCTATCTAAACTTTAAACTTCCTAACGGAACAGTTTCTCGTTGAACTGTTTAGCATGAACAATAAAGTCTATGTTGAATTCATTCCTTGAGCGCGTGTATGCATTACATTTTAATTAGGCTGTGATTCAATATTGTAGTGGGGGAAGGATATGAAGAAACATAAAGACTTGAGTAAGGAGTTCCCAAGCGCCATTGACATTGCATATTCCCAATACAAGCGTGATCTTGCAAGTCACCGAAAGATAGAGGCAATCATGACCCATGAGGTTGTCACAATAACTCCTGAAAGCACATTGCATGAAGCTGCCAAAATTATGGGCGAGAAACATATTGGAAGCTTGATAGTGGTAAAATATGACACGCCTGTGGGCATAATAACAGAGAGGGATCTGCTGAGGGAAGTTGTGAGGAGGGGAATTGACTTGGAGAAAGATTGGTTAGTTGGTGGAGTCAGCATAAAGGAGGAAAAAGTTGAGGAAATCATGTCTTATCCTATCACCACGATATCTCTCAAATCCCAGATAAAAGAGGCGGCTCAAATGATGATTGAGAAAAGAATACGGCGACTTGGAGTCCGTGAATCCGGAAAGCTTGTGGGAATCATAACTGCTTCAGACCTTATCAGGAGTTTACCCGAGATTCCAGAAACCATGCGGGTATGGTTTGAGGTTGATTATTTCATGACTGAGGGAGTTATAACTGCTGATGAGGAAACTCCTGTAGAGAGTGTAGCGAAGGTGATGGGCGAGAAGAGCATCGGTAGTGTCATCATCACGAGCAAAGGAGAACCGATAGGAATATTCACGGAAAGAGACCTGCTCACCAAGTTCTTAGCGAAGGACAAATCATTGAAGATAGAAGTAGGTAAGGCCTGCTCGTCGCCACTTATTACAGCGCCCCTAGGGATAAGCGTTCACGATGCCGCTGCCATCATGACTTCAAAACACGTGAGAAGGCTACCTATTACCAAGGATGGAAAACTGGTGGGTATCCTCACAGCACGAGACTTAGTTGAGGCATACGCACGCACAAAATAGCTTCAACTCAAGTGATAGCTAGAGACTACTCTCGAAACTCCCCCTTTTAAATGTTCAAGGATTAAATTTAAACCCCCAAAACCCAAATTTTTTATGTTTTTTAAGCAATAGAAGAATCTTCCACAAATCTTTAATGCAACATTAGATTATACCGAGCATTTAAGGGGGAATAAGAATTGAATACAAATAGGTTTGTTTTTGTTTATGGGTTGATGTTATGCTTTGCTATTTTGTTGGTAGCTCCTGTTTATGCTGATACAAAGTTTCTTCATGAATCCGGAAAGACACCTATCTTGGACACTGTTGAAATTGACGGAGTTAGTTATGTTGCTAAAGGCTCTGTAAGGTACCATATTACCGCTTGGGATAGAGAAGAAGGCGGAATAAGAGCTCTCATATTTCGAAACACAAAGATCACGCTATTCACCTCTGAAGGAGATCATGCGGGGCAAGGCGCACATACTTCGCTTGAAGAGAGATTCACAGACGATTTGGATGAGCTAATACATTGGACATACAAGGTTAACGTCATTGCTACGATAGGGGGTGTTGGTAAGGTCGCTAGTTTTCACGTAGTGGAGGTCTGGCAACATGGTGAGTTGGTTACCTCTCACATTATCGGCGTTCTCCCCTGATTTAAGTAAAAATTACCTACTTCAACCCACATGTACGAGAGAGTCTTCAACATATAATTTTCTCCCTCTTTTTTTGTTTGAAATCGCTGTTTTGAAGAGAAGCATTTATTCCTTCAGGAATTATTTTGTCAACAAAAAATTAATAGTTGATTTTCAGTAATACGGGTTAGGAGTGGATCATCCTCTCAGAAAAGAAAGAAGCAATAAGATTTGAAATAGAACTGATGGAAAAAGAGATTCTTTACTTTAAAGGCAAGAAACGGGCAAGAGCAAAAAGAGCATACTACAGACTTCTACAATCCTGTGGCAAACAATGTGCGTTAGACGAACCAATTTATCTTAAAAGATCTGAGTAAGCGGATAACCCCTCTCTTTTTTTGGGATTCCTGCCCCATAGAAATGCTAATATCCCTAATGCTTGAGTAGTTTATTTGGGGATTTTGTTTGTTTTTCATAACTCTAGCCAAATGGAAGAAACCGCCCACAAAGGAAAGTACTGACCGAGCCACTAAAGCATTTCAAGATATGGAGAAGCAAGGCATCAATTTTCGGGTTTATTGGACGTTGGGACGTTATGACGCAGTAGCAATTGTTGAAGCGCCAACCGAAAAGGACGCCATGCAAGCGCTCCTTCGTTTCTTAGAACTAGTTGATACGGAAACATTGGTTGCTGTTCCAAGGGAAGAAGCAATAAAACTCCTTTAAATCGAAACCCAAGAATTCCCTCCATTTTTTGTTAATTCGCGCGCATTCCAAGTTCAAACTAAATGGCACACGTCCCAAATAGAATCCAATTGAATAGATTGGCTGCTCGTAAATCAGAGATAACTCAAGTAAAAGCTGGAGACTTCTCCCGTAACCCTGTTTTTGGGTTGGTTCTACCATAAGTTTCGAGAATAAACGTTTTTTACTATATAATCACTATGCCATTGTTGTTGATCTGATTGAAGGCCGGATTTCACGTCTCAATCTATGGTTCTATCGACCAAGCAGTGGACAGAGCCGTCGAGCTGAATTGCAACACTTTCCAAATCTTCACAAGGAACCCCCGACAATGGAAACCAACAAGACTAACCTCAGAGACTGCCAGAGCCTTCTCAGATAAAGTGAAGAGTCATGACGTGGAACCTGTTTTTGCTCACATGCCATACCTTCCCAATTTAGCGTCTCCCAAAGACGGCGTCTATAAGAAGTCCGTAAACACCCTCACATCAGAACTGGGAAGGTGCAGGAGACTTGAGATTCCTTATCTGGTAACTCATCTCGGTAGCCATCTGGGAGCAGGCATGCAGACCGGTTTTACACGATTAATTAACGCCATAAACCAAGCCTTCAACGATACAAAAGGAAGCGTCACGCTTCTCCTCGAGAACACAGCCGGAACCAGAAACAGCATGGGAGGCACTCTCGAAGACATCCAACATATAATCACGCAACTGGCTCATCCGGAAAGCGTGGGAATATGTTTTGACACCAGCCATGCCTTTGCAGCGGGCTACGACCTCAGAACAGGAGATTCAGTGAAAGAAACCCTCAGGAAAATTGACGAGATAATCGGCTTCAAGAAGCTTAAACTTGTTCACCTGAATGACTCGAAGGGAGAGTTAAACTCCAGAATAGACCGTCACGAACACATCGGCATGGGAAAGATTGGAGAAGAAGGATTCAGAAATGTGCTAGGAAGCAAGCTGGGTCAGCTGCCGCTGATAATGGAAACCCCAAAAGATTCTAGGAGAAATGATGTCGATAACCTCAGGAAAGTTAGAGATTTAGCAGTTGGACTGTGAGAAAACAGCTATTCATACCTAGCTAGCGTCGGTTTTCGATCGGAATAAACTCTCTTCCGTATTCGCCGATGTACTTCGATGTTGGGCGAATGAGAACCGCATCTGCATACTGTTCCAGCACATGAGCAGTCCATCCAGTTACTCTGCTTGAGGCGAAAAATGAAGTGAAGAACTCTCTGGGAACCCCCAAGGCGTTCATAACTAGTGCTGCATAAAAATCCACATTAGGAAAAATACCTTTCTTCTCATGGACAGTATCCTCAATTTTCTTGCATTTATGGTAGGTAACCAGATTATTTGTCCGTTGACACAGCTTTTCAGCGATGCCTCGAAGGTGCTTTGATCTGGGATCCTCGGTTCTATAGACTCGGTGACCAAATCCCATAATTTTCTTCTTGTCATCCAGCATACTTTGTATGTAAGCTTCCACCTCGTCGAGGCTGTTGATATCATAAAGCATTGTCATCACCCTCTCACTGGCTCCACCATGGAATGGACCTTTGAGGGTTCCAATAGCTGAAGTTACAGCAGAGTACACATCTGAACCAGTGCCGGCTGTAACACGGGCGGCAAAGGTAGAAGCGTTAAGACCATGATCCGCATGAAGTATCATGTAACGTTCCATAGCATCTTTTTCTTCAGGATCTGCAACCTTTCCTCGGAACATATACAGAAAGTTTTCAGCAAAACTAAATTCTTCAATGGGAGCAACAGGATTCTTTTTTGTGCGGAATCTATGAAGAAACGAAATTATTGTGGGAACCTTGGCTATTAGCCGAATGGCTCTTCTTTTGTTTGCAGAATCAGAATCATCATCGCGTTCAGGATCAAATTCTCCAAGATGAGAGACTTCTGTGCGTAAGACTTGCATTGGATGACAGCCAGATGAGACAGATTTGAGTCGTTCGATAACTTGATTGGGTAGCTCAAGCTCGGAGAAAAGCTCTGACTTAAGGGCATCTAGTTCGCTCTTTGTAGGCAAATCATTATGCAACAAGAGATAAACAACTTCCTCATATGATGCCCGATCCACAAGATCATCGATCTCATATCCGGAGTAATAGAGGGACCCGAAGGGTTCTACGAAACTAATTCGGGTTGTAGCGGCAGCAACACCTCTAAGACCACGGATTACAACTCTATCCTGATTTTCCTCCGTCATTCTCATCATCTTGTGTGTTTCTCTGTTGCTCCTTCCGAGCCAAATCTACGGTTCGTTTCCATTAAGCTTTTCTCTGATTTATGTACTAGTATCTCTAAATAATCTAAAGAAAATATGTAGAAACAATAGACGTTTCCGAATGCAAAAAATGGGAAGAGTTATAGCATCAACTAAAGAATATCAGAGATAACCTCTCTGAGAATGAGGATTGCAATATGCATGTTAGAACAGTTGCAGCAATTCTGGTTTGGTTTGTAGTTGGGTTACTTCTGCTAGAACGGTTTCTGAGGTCAGAATGGATACTGCCCATATCGATTGTGTTAACGGTTATTGCAGTTCTAGTATACTTCAGCCCCCGACTAATGAAGAAAACGAAATCCAAAGGAAAACAACTCGAATCCACTTCTAACGAAAAATAATCGCAGAATTCTGAAGTTTTAGGGTAGCATGAAATGTTCAAACATGTATACCAAAAGCTACTCTACAGGAATCAAGTTAATTTCAAAAAGTTGTGACCACCTTTTTCCGGTTACGAAGAGCCTATCCTCTTTTTCGTCATATGCAATCCCATTGAGTACATTGCTTGTGTCTCGATTTTCTGAATCTCGGATACCCTCCAGGTCTATCCACCCTGTAACCTGTCCGGTTTGAGGATTTATTATTGCAATTTTTTCTTCTTTCCAGATGTTAGCATAGACTTCCCCTTGAATGTATTCAAGTTCATTAAGCATAGTCACGGGTCCTGTATCTGTATCATGTACTTCGACTTGACCAACTTGAGTGAATGTTTTCGGGTCTAGAAAATACAAGGTTGCTGTCCCATCACTCATTATTAACTACTGCAATCATGTGTGATTCCCCATCCTTCAGTAGAATAACTAAACTCTTGCAACAAGTTAAAGGAGTGCTTATCATAGACAAAGCCTCTGTTCGACTGCCAAGTTAATTGGATAATTCTGTCATCGAAAATTGTAATTCCCTCACCGAATAACTGGTTAGGAAGAGCGTAAATCTGCAAGGTTTTACCGGTCTCTAGTTCTACGCGACGTAGTGTAGAGTGTCCGTTGAGTCCTGTGCTTTCATACAAAACTCCATCCTCAAAAATTAGCCCCTGTGTGAAAGCAGTTTCGTTATGAGGATAAACATTGACGATATTGTAGGTGTAATGCTGTGGTTTAGTATTCACTGGGCTACTGCTTAGCAAAATGAGTATGACGGCACTAAGCACGACTACACTTATGCCAATTAGTATGCCTGCCAAGTATCGGTTTTTCATAATGCCTCCTGTATTTTTGCAACATGGCACTTTAATATTTTCATGCAACCGTTTTTGTGTGCACACAAAACTATTCAACATCAAAAAAGGTTGGGGTGCCAAACCTTATAGGCACTTAGCATCTAAAAGATTGAAATTAAGAGTTTATGTTGTGGTGTTGAAAATATGCGAAAGCAAATCATACTATTCTCGGTACTCTTCATCATTGGGCTACTAACTTTTTCTCCGATTACCAATGTTGCAGCGCAAGACTCGGACAATGATGGGATTATGGATTCAACGGAGGAGCAACTGGCTTTAACCTATGAGCCATACCTTCATTTTGCAGCTGGAGAAAAGTTCTTTCCCACCGACGCAAACTACCACATAGATAACTCGGTTCTTTACGTGAAATCAGGCGACACGAATGCACTACTTGAAAGTTCACCGACAGCAGAAAGCATCGCCCAATACACAACAGGAGATTACTTTCTCAACAACACAATGGGCAGCTCCGAAGAAATAGCGCAGGACTATAAGCGGAGACGCGAAAGCCTCGGAGACAAAATCTACGCGCACGTAACAAGCGAAGCAGGATACATTGTAGTTCAGTACTGGTTCTTCTACGCCTTCAACCCCGGAACCCTAAACCAGCATCAGGGAGACTGGGAGATGATACAGATCGTCTTGGATTCAACGGAAACCCCCCAGTATGCAGTTTATTCACAGCATCATGCAGGCGAAAGAGCTGTCTGGAAGGATGTAGAGAAGGTTGATGGTACTCACCCAAGAGTTTACGTTGCTCTAGGCTCCCATGCCAGCTACTTCAAACCATTCCAAGGTAAACTCGGCTTGGAAAGCGACATATTAGGAAACGCCTACACACTAAAACCGGAAGACCTAGAGATTGTTCAGCTAGGCGAAAAAGGCACAGGAAACCACCCATCCTCCCAAGATTGGCTAGAATTTGGGGGACGATGGGGAAACTGGGCTAGAAGAGTAGACGCTTCCTTGGGCGCTGCGGGTCCAAGCGGTCCAGGACAAGGAGAAAACGCGGAAAAGTGGTTGAATCCGGTATCTTGGGGAAGCGGCAAGTTTCTAGTAAACCAAACATGGTTCACAGCAAGTTTGCTGGTCTTCTATTTCGTCTATATCTTTGCAGCGATCATAGCTGTTAGTGCAGCCTATAAGATTTGGAAAATTGTGAAACGAAAGAGAGAGGGAAAACTCAACATATTGAAGATATTACGTTCAAAGGATGCTCTTGGAGTAATTCTGGGAATCGTAGGCATAGTTGTTTATCTTGTTGCCCTCTTCCTGCCATGGTATGTTGTTACAGGCAACATCAAGACCACACTGCTTGAGACGGCTGGAACAACAGAGTTAGTTCTCATCGACGGCATTAACGGGCTGAGAGTCAACACTCTGCAGAGCAATCAAGGCTTCGCTACATTGTTTGGACTCGCAATCCCCTTCACCATCATCTTTCTATCCAGCGTTATCCTGAATGCCTTGGACATCATCGGGCTTGAAAAGGCCAAAAGTCTATCACGAACCTACATAATCGGCGGTATCACATCACTGATTCCCGTAATAATCATAATAATCTTCATAGTTTCGCTGGCTGGGCTCATCCCATCGTTCGCAAGTTTCATAGGAGGAGAGCAAGCGATACCCTCGCAAGTAACTGATATGGCTTCGGCAATGTCATCGTCTCCCCTCATTGGCGAATTCTCAGACACCATCAACTCCCACGGAACCATGGACATAACTTGGGGTTTAGCCATAGGCTCATACCTGTTCATCGCCGCAGCTGCAATAAAAATCGCTGCCGGAATAATAACAAGGACAGCTAAAGAGCCCGAAAACAACAAAAACACTAACGAATAGAAGAACCAAAATCTCCTTTCTCTTTTTTCCAGCTGTCTTTAGTTCTAACAATATGCGTGCAGTCAAGCCTGAAGCGTTAGGTTTTCTTTTAGTACAGCATTGGCGGAATCATGTTTGCTTCTTGAGTTATTAGTAGGGCTCTGTTAACCTCGTTGAAGTATTTGAGTACTTTTCTTCCTCTTTCCGTGATTGCGTACCTAATTTTTGTTTTGTTTCTTTTCTTATGCAAAACCTGTTCTTCAATGAGGCTCTGTTGGATTAGAAAATCCAAGTATTCTTTCAGGACACTACAGTTTACGTTAGCCTTGTACATGACATGAGTTAGCTTCAATGGCCCATTATGCGACAGAACCTTGAGGATGTCAATATACATCTCCATCTTTGATCTTCTCATATTAAACAAACCTCTAACATAACACATTACTACGTAAAGGAGCGCGAGTTTCCGGTTTTTGAATGTTCAAAAATCGTGCATCCTCCTTTACTCGAGTAGCTAGCTTAATAGGGCATTTCTGCCTAAAAAGGTTGTTAAGTAGCTTGGATATACCAACATATTATGTTCGTCGATAGGTCACAAACTTTTGCTGAATCAGAGTGTAGCTGATGCAAGAAAATTACTTCAAAATGGAAGCAAATGTTGCTAGAAAAATGCCAAAATGCGCACAAATAATTTATTTGGTTTATTGTCACTGTCTTTTCAAGTGGAACTCGGTTGGCAATTCTAGCTAAACTTAAGAACGAATTCTCCTTCATCAAAGGGAACATTCTAATTAACACAATCACATTAACAATAATCCTTGTTACGGCTGCTATACCCTACACGTACTATCCTAAATATATCGAAGGATTGGGAGGCACCCCCTATATCGTGGGAGTCATCGGGTTTGTATCTTATGTCACTTTAGCATTAGTCCAAATCCCCGGGGGGTACCTTGCGGACAGGCATGGAAGAAGACTGCTCATAGTCACTATGACCTTCGCAATTTCAATAACTTATTTTATGTTCGCAATCGCTCCCAACTGGCAGTTCTTCATGGCAGCCGCGATATTACAAAACTTATTTCTTGTCTACCAGCCTGCCCTTCAGGCCCTTGTAGCTGATTCGACGCCCCCAGAGAAGAGGGGATTAGGTTTCTCCATCATTAATCTCCTCCATTACATCTCAGTTCCCTCGCCTATAATTGCAGGTGCCTTATCTGTGCAATTTGGGCTAGTCCCGGGAATGAGAATCGCGTACCTAATTGTGACTGCAGCATTTCTTGTAGCCGCTATCTTGAGGCTGAGGTTCAAAGAAACTTTAACAAACACTATTGAAGGAAATCGCCTAACTGAAACTCTCAGAAATTTTCCAAAATCCATAATTGAGGGCATAAGGGCATTAAAAACAGCTTCCCATCCAATATTGTTCCTATTCGCAAGTTTTGCCATCTACAACTTTGCTTGGTCTATGTGCTCCCTCAATCGGATTTTCTATGCAACTGAAGTGATCAACATTGAAGATTTTGAATGGGCAGCTTTACTGACTTGGTTTTCTGTTGTGAATATATTTTCTGCATTACCTTGTGGCAAAATCATTGACAAATTCGGGAGAAAAAAGCCCTTAATTATAGCTTGGTTTCTCTTCATAGCGGGATTGATCGGGTTCGTCTACGGAAACATCATAATCCTTTCCTTAAGCTTCCTCTTTTTGGGTGTTGCATTGATCCTAGCAAACACTGCATATCCAGCGTTGATAGCTGATCTTGTAACCCGCGATAAACGTGGAAAAATAATCGGCAGCACACACTTCTTCTTCTACATTTTAAGTGCGTTGGGTCAGCTCTCTGGCGGTTTCATGTACGAGTACCTGTCTCCTGCTCTTCCTTTCCTGCTTTCGGCGACTCTATTCATTTCAAGTTTGATCTTGACGCTTTTCAAAGTGCAAGAGCCGACCAAAAGAGAAGTATAGAAACTCTCGTCCATTCTATTCAGATTGTCAAACTAGTCTTGAAAACAGTAATTCAGGTGTTTTGGCTATTGAATTCCTTTATGATTTTCTTCAAGTCTCCGAGGAAAAGTTTGATGGTTACAGGTTTAGTGTGGGGCATAATTACAATTCTGAGGTAGTCAGGGAAGGAAGAAACAGCCCAACCCCGTTTCCTCAATTCCTGAATGATCAACCGAACATCTAACGTATCCGATTTTATTCCAACCACATTCATGGTAGGCTGAGTCACGATGTCTAAGCCATCTATCCGTTGAATCCCTTCAACAAGCTTCCATGTTAGCTTAAGGCAGCGTTCAGCCAATGTCCTATAGCCTGCTCTTCCAAGATGCATCAGCAACGCCCAGACGGCTATTGCAGAAGCGCCTGAACGCGTTCCCAAGACAGTGGATTGTTCAGTCTCTCCATCAGCAAGGTAGGGAACGTTTATGCTGATAGGTTCAGTCATTGATGCGTTCCTGAACAGGATTCCTCCTGCGGGAATGGGAGCTAATCCCATTTTGTGGGGATCAATAGTAATTGAACAGACTCCGGGTAACCTGAAATCAAAGTTTAAAGTCTCATAGCCAAGCTCTTCAAGGAATGGAAGGACAAAGCCTCCGAATGCCGCATCTACGTGAAGATGAATGTTGTGTGCCAAGGCGGTCTCTGCAAGTTCACGAAGGGGATCAACCACTCCTAAACTGGTGGTGCCTGCCACTCCTACAATCGCAACAGTTTTTGGTGATATAGCCTTTTCAGCGGCTTTCACGTCCATCTGAAAACGCTTGTTAAGTTTCACCTTAATCAACTTTAGATTTAGCATGTCGGATGCTTTGTCAAAGGAATGGTGAGCAGAAACTGGAACTATAACTTCGCCGCCCTCTTTCTTGGCAAGATTTCGGGCAACCCACAAGGCAATGATGTTCGCTTCTGTTCCACCAGAAACGATACTTCCTGAGGCTTTGGGATTCGAAAGCAACGAACCAAGCATATGAATTGCTTCTTGCTCCAGTTCTGCGGACGCTGGGAAAAGGCTGGGGTCACCTAGGTTCTTTTCTAGGTACTTCCGGTAAACTTGTTTGGCGAAGCTGTTGGGGTTGGTACACATGGAACACAGGATTTTGCCGGAAGAGTAGTTGAGGTCTCGCTGGAGTTTTGCTTCAAGCATTTTACGGATTATGTTTTGGGGTAAGCCCTTCTCCGGCATCTCGTTTGTTTTGTGTTGTGTTGTCTTGGAAGGCATGGTTTCACTTTCTTATGCTAAGAAACTATTAGATTTTAGTTCATCAACTTTGAGTTTTCCATTATGCAGGATGGTGGCTATTAAGGCGCCAGAAACGCCGAGCTTCCTCAATTCCTCCAGTTCTTGGATGCCTTTTATTCCTCCGCCAACCAAAACTTCAACTCCAGTCTTCTCAAGAACATTCCTCAGAACTGCCAGATTAATTCCGTGTTCAGTCCCCACCCGGCTTAAATCCAAGAGGATAACTTGGTTGACTCCTATGTCTGCAAGTTTTTGCGCAAAAGAAATGACATCCATTGACCTGATAGCCTCTGAGACACTCAGCAGTTTTCCCTCTTTCAGGTCAATGCTTACTATAACCTTGTCTTCACCAAAGACTTTGACGACTTTATTTAGAAAATCTAAACTGCCCAGTGTCTCTGTTCCTATTACTATTTTTGTCACTTCTGTTCCCAGCACTTTCTTGGCTTTGGTTATGTCAGCTATTCCCGCATCAACCATCAACTCAAGATTAGTTTCGGTCATAATTTGCTGGTAAAGGCTGAAATTCGGTGGCTTTCCCAATATTGCATCCAAGTCTGCCAGATACAGGTTCTTAAATCCTAAAGATTCAAAAGTTAAGGCAATATCTAATGGGTCTGCAGACCTGCACAAGATGCTTCTTAGTGGCTGATACCGTTTTCTCTCTCCTCGTAAAGCATGGACTGCAATACCATTTAAAACGTCAATCACAGGAATAATCTTCAATATAGATACCCCAATAACAAAGGAGATACTGCGAGGGTGAAGTTTGAATCTTTTGATTCATGAGCACATTTCTGGAGGCGGATACGCCAACAAGAAAATTTCAGCCAGCACCCTCAGTGAGGGATATGGCATGCTCCGGAGCCTAATCTCCGACTTCAAAGCCGCTGGTCACCAAGTCACAACCTTGCTAGATTCAAGGCTCAGCAGCTTTAATCCACCCATAGAAGCGGATAAAATTGCTTCCATATCTTCATCTAAGGAATTGAATGAGAAATTAAGAAAACTTTCAGGTGTGGCAGATGCCGTTTACGTGATCGCTCCAGAGTCAGGTCAAGTGCTAAAAAAAACTGTGGAAAATATTGAATCTTCTGGAGGAACATCGCTTAACTGCCAGATTGACGCGATAAAACGGGTTTCGAATAAGATGACAACTTATGAAACGTTAGAAAGAAGGGGCTTGAATGTTCCAGAAACAATTTTGCTAGACATCCACGAAAAAACCCGAAACATCAGGCGTTTAATCAAAGAATTGGGGTATCCTCTTGTCTTTAAGCCCCTAGACGGAGTTAGCTGTTCTGGCTTAAGCCTTGTTAACGATGAAGGCAGCATAGCAGCGGCAATAAAAAAAGTGGCGCGGGAGTCGCTGAGTAACTATTTTATCGTTCAGAAGTTGATTAGGGGAAAGGGAGCTAGCGTCTGCGTAATTTCAACTGGGGAGCAAGCCTTGGCGGTTACATTGAACAAGCAGTTTGTTACTTTAGCGCCACCCGAGGGGGAGTCCAGATATTCTGGTGGAGTTGTCCCTTTTGATCATAGTTTAGAGGAGGAAGCCTTGAAGACTGCTCAACGGGTTGTTGAGTCTATTAGGGGATTGAAAGGTTATGTTGGTGTTGACATGGTATTGGCTAGAGAGGGACCCGTCGTGATGGAGGTTAACCCACGGCTCACAACATCTTACATAGGTTTGAGGAAGGTTGCGGATTTCAATCCAGCACAAGCAATAGTAGATGTTGTTTTTGGACGAAAGCTTCCAAAAAACGGTCAGCGAAGAGGCTATGCCTTCTTCTCCAAAGTAGAGGTTGCTCCACGCCCTCAAATTATCGCTGAAACTTACAAGTTAAAGGAGGTTATTTCGCCTCCATTTCCGATCGTGGGTAACCAGTCAGCTTATGCTCTCATCGCCACCTCCTCAACCAGCCTTAAGGGTGCCAAATCAGCCTTTTACAGAGCTAAAAAACGTCTTCTAGCATTCTATTGTAGAGGTGATTGAAGTGGTGAATGTTCTTGGCTTAGACATAGGAGGCGCCAACACCAAAGCCGCTTTCCTAAAAACTCAAGATGGCACGATCAAAGAGCTCAGGACATCCGTGGAATATTTTCCTATTTGGAAAAGGGGGAAAGAAAAGCTTCCAAGAGTTTTGGAGAAGCTGAGAAAGAAGCTGGTAGACTCAACCGTATTGGATGGAGTTGGGGTTACAATGACTGCCGAGCTGTCAGACGCCTATTGGACCAAAAAAGAGGGAGTTAACCACATTTTAGATTGTACAACTCAGGTTCTCAATGATGCGCCAATGTTTGTTCTTAGCGTGGAAGCTGAATTGCTTCCAGTGGGGAATGCGCGAAGGGAGCCGCTTAAGGTAGCTTCTGCCAACTGGGTTGCAACCGGCTGGATGGTTTCACAGGTGACTAAAAACTGCCTTGTCGTTGATGTTGGAAGCACCACAACAAGCATTATTCCCGTGATTAACGGAAAGATTACTGCTGAGGGCAAAACCGATCTTGAAAAGCTTCGAAATGGAGAACTGGTCTATTCAGGGTCTTTACGAACAAACGTTGCCACAATCGTTGATGATATCCCCCTTCGGGGAGGAACAGTGCGGCTCTCCTCAGAACTATTCGCTCAGTCAGCCGACGTACATTTGCTCCTAGACAACATAAGAGAAGAAGAATATACTGTTGAAACATGTGATGGTCGCGGGAAAACAAAAAAGGAGGCTATTGTCAGGTTAGCGCGGGTCGTTTGCGCAGACACTGATATGTTAACTGAACAAGAAATTATGGATATGGCTCGATTTATCTACAAAATACAGGTGGAGCAGATTGCGGGAGGCTTGAAGCAGGTTTATGAAAGAATCCAGCAGCTACTTATTCAAGAAAAGATTTCGGTGGTAATCACTGGGATTGGCAGAGATTTTCTTGCAAGAAAAGCTGCTGAGAAAGCTGGCTTTAGGGAAATCATCGATATGAGTGAAATGCTGGGTGCTGAAGCAGCTGTTGTATCGCCCTCGGTTGGTGTGGCTCTCATGGTGGCAAGTAATTTGGAGGGAAAACCTGTAACATGGAAGCAGTTGTGAAGGTGGGAGGAAGCTTAGCAGAGGACCCCGCCACTCTAGAGAGGTTATGTCAGGAGTTAAGCGTTCTAGCTAAAACTTACAGAATCCTTATTGTGCCTGGCGGAGGCGAATTCGCAGACACTGCACGAAAGCTTGACAAAACTCACGGTCTCTCAAACATGGTTGCTCACAAAATGGCTATTCTAGCTATGGACCAATACGGGCTATTACTGTCAGATATCTCCCCAAATTCCTACGTTTCTCACTCTTTAGAGGAAATCAGTAACTCTGCAGGTGGGGTGTTGCCGATTCTTTTGCCTTCGAGGTTCATGTTTCGTGAAGACCCCTTGGAGCATTCATGGGATGTAACTTCGGACGCCATAGCTGCTTACATTGCTGGCTTATTGCAGGCTAAGAAACTGATTCTAGTCACGGATGTGGACGGAATTTTCTCTGAGGACCCGAAGAAAAATGTAGATGCTAAATTGATTGAGGAGTTATCTGCTGAAGAGTTGCTCAGTTGGAACAAGAGAACAAGCGTTGACAAAACTCTACCGAAAATTCTTCTACAGACAAAAGGGTATTGTTACGTTGTTAATGGCAGATACCCTGAAAGGATCGAACTGATTCTGGAAAACGAGAAAACCATTTGTACACACGTTACTGTTTAGGCGTTTTTTTCACAAATTACTGATTTCTTTGGCGAACTCCATCACTTTCTCTCTTTGAACTTCGCCTAACCTGTCTTTATTGGTGCAAACTGCTCCTCTAACCCCAATGATATCCGCTGCTAAATCATATACTCTCCGAATGTCCTGTTTATCTAAAGAACCAGCAAGAGCAACTATCAGATTACTGTCGTGTACTTTCTCGACAAACTCTTTTAGCTCTTGATCGGTTAGAAAATTGAACAGGTTACTTTTACCATTCTTCACCTTAATATCCACCAGTACTCCATCAGCTTCTACCCTATGCGCAACCTCGGGAAGCTCCAGAGGATTTACGCAGCCAACAGTTCTGAAGTCAGCATAACCCGCAACAATTATTTTCAAGCCACGGGCATACTCTTTCACAGCCTTACACACTTCATCCATCAATGTCGTTGCTTCCTCAGAGGTTTTCACGCCGAAAAGTCCCGCTTTAACATAGTCTGCTCCGGAAACGGCAGCGCCTAGGGCTGCAAGAGAAGCGGTTCCCGGCAGATTTGGCATGTCACCGATTGTTGCGCTTACTTCAACGTTTTTTGGCACAACATCTTTAACTTGTCTAATTACTCGGGGAAAGTTGGCGCCTAGGGAGCCTTCCCTCGGATTTTTAACGTCAATTATATGGGCTCCTCCTTTGATGCTCTCTGAGGCTTCTGTTTTGTCTACAACACTGACTAGAAGTTTCAACGGAGTTCACCCAGTTGAATGTCTTTTCATTTCGTTAACGCTTATATGCTTTGAGTTCTAGGCGCGGGTCAGTCGTTCTATGAATAATAGGGGTATGGTTAAGAGGGGAGCAAGTGGCCCAAATCCTTTCAGCATTTCTTTAAAGTTTTCAATATCTGCTTTGTTTATTGCACCTATCAGTGGAGCTGCTGTCAAATACACTATTAGAAATATCAGCGCTCCAATGATTAGTGTAATCCAGTTGTTAAGGTTCAGTAGAGACGTCACCACGAAGGTGACAATAGTTGCGAGATCGGAAGCCAACAAAATCTTAGCCGTGGAACCCCAGTCAATTGCTGCGTTGAACTTTTTCTTTATCCACCAGAGAGATATGATCAAACTGGGGATTCCAGATATTATGTTTGTCGCAAGCAATCCTAGGATACCAAAGGTCGGAATTAACACAATATTTAAGGAAAATCCTATAGCCGATGTGACTATGGCTAGTTTCAGGTTGAAATCAGTTTTTCCTTGGCTCTTTATGAGGTTCTCAGCGCTCACAAATCCGAAGGCTGTGTAAATAAAAGTGACAACGTTTAGTGCCAGATAGAGGGGCGAAAACGAGTATTTACCGCCGAAAATTGCGGATACGCCTGGTTGAGACAAGGCTATAATGGCAAAGGCTACCGGTACAATGAGAAGGGAGGCGTATTTTACTGAAAACTTGAAGACGTTTCCTAGCATTTCCTGTTCTTCTTTCGAATCGATTTTGGAGAAGGCTGGTAACAGCACGGTTAATACTGGCATGTAAAACAGGGTAACTATAAACACAAAATTCAATGCAACTTGATAATTGCCAATAATTAGGTCTGAGCAATAAATGGCTATTAGAAAGGTGTAAAATTGTGCTAGAAACCCAGTGAGAATAGCTGAAATTGACAGAGGAAGTCCATATCTGAACAGGGTTTTTATGGTTGCCAAGATTTCCAGTTTGCTTTCCTCTTGTTTCCGTAGATTCTTGTAGATGGCAACGTAGAGGAGCATTATGGCAATTACTCCGGAAATTAAATATGCTATTGTTAATCCGGTGATTGCCCCAAATGTTCCAAACCCCAAGATCACTAGGAGAGCCATAAATCCGGTTTTGAGAGTGGAGTAAACTATAGAGGTTATGCTGTGAAATTCCATTTTTTCATAGCCTGTGAAAACTGCTTGAGCGGCTTTTAGAAGAGCATCTGCGAAAATTGTGAAGGATGCTATTTGGATTAGAGGCACTATGTTAGGTCGATCTAATATGTTTGCCATGAAACCTGAAAGAAGAAAGGAGCTGATAGATAAGGAAAAGCCTAGCAGAAGCTCGAAAAATATTACGGCAGCCAAAACGTTTTTCACATTAGCCTGCTTGTTTTCTGACTTGTATTGGGCTGTATATTTTATTGTTGCCCAGTCTACGCCCCAGTCTCTGAATATTGCGATGAGATTGGGACCCACCACGGCGATTGCAACTAACCCGTATTCGGATTCAGAGAGAATTCCAGCAACAAGCATTACGCCTACGGCTGATATAATTGACGCGGCTGCTAGACCCCAGAAAATGTTGAATACGCCCTTAGCTGAAACCTTAGCTAAACTTCGTGCTTTACTCACCGAAATGTGTTCTCCTAAACGGGTTTTTACAAATATATAAACGTATTAATAAATTAGGTTCCAAAACTAGTAAAATGGACAAGTTCTATGGAGATATGGGCAAATGAGTTCAGTGAAATCTTGCAAAGTGATTGCCTATTTTATCGTAGCTCCTGTGGGAGTTAAGTCAACGAGTATGGGAAGTTATGTGGCGGCGGCGATAGCGGCAATGAATGAAGTGAAAGGTTTGAAATGTGAAGTTACCCCGATGGGAACGGTTATGGAGGCAGATAGTCTAGAGCCAATCTTTGAGGCGGTAAAGGTTGCCCACGAAGCCATCGTTGCCAAGGGCATAGTTAGGGTCGAGTCGACTCTAATAATAGACGACAGAAGGGACAAGCCGCGAACAATGAAAGACAAGGTTAACGCAGTGCAAAAGTACATGAAACAACTTTGAAGTGTAGCACGCGTAAAATCGTGCAACTCGCTAGAAGCTAATATAGTTTAAGAGTTGAGAATAGGGAAACCGGTTAGATGGATTCGGCTTGAACACTTGTTGCATTGAATCACAAGCTCTTCCAAAACATCGCCTTTTAGCTTCTCCTCCAGAATAGTGTAAACATCCTCTGTTTCATCTTCCGGAGAAATGATAACCCCACAATTTGGGCAGGGAAAATCTCCTCTCCCTTGAATCTTCGTCAAATCCAGTTCGCTTACCAGCAATTGCTTCGTTTTTCTATTTTCCCCTCTTTGAGCAACCGCTTCAGACAATTCTGATTCCTCAAAAAGAGAGGGAGTGAAAGAAGTATTACTACATTGTTAACATGCAGAGAATACACACATATAGCCCTAGCAACACATCTCTGTTTTGAAATCATTCAGAGTTTTAAAATTCTAGATGGAAAAAGAAATCGAAATAGTCCCATAGTAAACAGTTTCTTGTCACTCAAATTCAGAAGCACGAGTGCACAGCATTTGATATGCTGCAGTTGCAAGGAATTCGAAATAGGGATATTCAAGGCGGGCTCAGCGAGCACGCAAAAACGATCCCCAAAAATATTTCTTCCCTAACAATATTAAATGTGAACCATGAACAATTACATAGCCGCCTGTGGCTTCCCCCTCCAAAAAATCGGAGATAGACCAGTCCCAAGGCTTATCCTTGGACACCTACCGTTCGTAGGAGAGTCCTACCAAGGTTTAGAGAAGAACCAAGAATACATAACCAAATTCTCCGACATAAAAAACACTGTGAAAATCTTGAGAATAGCTGTTGAAAAGTACGGCTTAACTGTTACAGCAGCAGGAATTTCAGCTGATAACCGGCTTACGAATCTCTTCCTCGAAGCCATAAAAGAGACTGAGAGACTTGCAGACACCGAGATAGCGGTAATTCCATGTATCCAGATTCCCTTAACCATTCATGGAGAGCCAGTAGACACCTACAGAAGGTGGCTGACATACTACAAAATCGAGAGACAAATAGCCGGAGACATGATCCTCGACAAATACCTAGAAGACCCAGTGCTCCAATGCAGGAAAGGCTGGAAAGCCAAGTTCAAAGAGACGCTACAATACTCTAAGCCGTATGGAAGAAGGGAGTTGAAGGATTTGCAAATTGATTTTGAGAGCCTGGAGAAAAAACTCTCGATCTTAGAAGACTTCAAAATATTATTCGCGGAATTAGGTTCAGAAACAGACTTCCTAGCCGTAACTAACAGGCTTGATCTACTGGAAACCCTTGTAGACAGGCTCATGAACAGATATGGACATCATATCCTTCTGGGAGTTCACCACGCTGGCATAACAATTCCAATACTCGAAAACTCTGGGATCAGGTGCGATGGCTATGTAACTCCAATAAACAGGATGGGCGTTATGATGTTCCCAAATAGAGACTCAGCGGTAGAAGCAATAAGGGCAGCCAAAAAACCGGTAATTGCCATCAAACCACTAGCTGGAGGCAGAATAAGACCAAGGGAGGCATTAGAACACATCTACAGGGAGATGGGAATCGACTTCAGCATGATCGGGGTCGGATCAGAAAGAGAAGCCGAAGAAGACTTTTCAACCGCCCATGAAATACTGAAAAGTGATGGTTGACTTTTTTTCATACTAATCGTTTTTATTTGGTTATGTGTCCTAAGAGCCTCTTCGTATGTGCCCCTTTTCGATAAGATATGCCTGTAGAGCTTCTTTCCACCCTCGCGTTTCTATACCATATTGAGACAGTTTTGTGCTTCTTAGTGCAGAAAATTGTGGTCTTTCTGCCTTCACGTTTAGCTGTTCTGTCTTTATCGGTGTTAAAACAGAATTTAAACCTGTGATTTGGAATATCCCTTCGGTAAATTGATACCACGAGCAGTAGCCACTGTTTGTGGCGTGGTAGGTTCCGTAGGGAAGTTGCAACTCTATGATTTTTTTCAATATTGAGGCGGCATCTTTGGTGTAGGTTGGGCTCATCCACATATCATCGACGACAGTAATGGGTTCGTCTTTCTTTGCCTTTGTTATCATCGTCTCGACGAAATTTCCTCCCTTACCACTCGCTCCTGCTGCACCGAAGACACTAGCTATTCGGGCGATGTAGTGTTTTGGGTTTTGTCTTGTGTAGTGTTCTCCAGCCAGTTTGGATATTCCGTAAGTGTTGATGGGGAATGGGATATTATCTTCTGTGTAGGGTTCGTTCTTGGAGCCATCGAAGACGTAGTCTGTGCTGATGAATACAGCTGTGGCTCCCATTTCTTTGGATATCATAGCCACATTTTTTGCTCCTATGGCGTTCACAGAGAAAGTTTTCAGGGGTTCCTCTTCGCATCGGTCGGTCTTGTGTAAGGCAGCAGTGTTTATGACGATGTCTGGTCGATGTTCCTTCAGAATCAGGCAGCTTTCGAGGTCGGTTATTTCGATGTCTTTGTGGGCTAGACCAATGACCTCATGTCCGTTTTCTAATGTTTTTACGAGGTCTGTGCCAAGTTGTCCGGTTGATCCTATAACGGCTATTTTCATAGGATTACTCCGTTGATTTCCATGTCTTTTAGGAACTGTTGCATCTCTAGAAGGTGTTTGTACCACTTGACAGTTATTGTCCTCGGGTCATCCGGATTCAATCTCCCTTCTTTGAGGGCGTCAAAGACGTTTTTGGCTCCTTTTCTTATTGTTGTCTGTGGCTTGAAGTCTAGCGTCTCTTTGATCTTGCTGAAGCTTACTCTATAGCTTCGGGTATCAGGAGAGCCGTACCACTCATACTTGAAGGGTAGATTGCAGGATTCTGCCACAAGTTTTGCCAAGTCAAAAATCTGCACGTTCTGTTCATCGCTGCCCACGTTAAAGACCTGCCCATTAACGAGTTCCGATTCTGCTTCCAAGACTTTGACAAAAACGTTTGAAGTGTCTTTTACGTTTACGAAGGGACGCCACTGTTTTCCGTCTCTCATAATCGGGATTTTTCCGTTTCTGTAGAAGCCTAAGACCATCCCGTTGATGGCTAAATCAAATCTCATCCTGTATGAAAAACCGTAAACTGTAGCCTGTCGGAGCACTGTCGCAGAGAAGGACTTGTCGGCAAGAGGCAAGACATCCTTTTCAGCCATCATGTTGGCTTTCGCATAAGTTGTTAACGGGTTTAAACTGGACCCTTCAGTTATTAGCCCTTCTTGGAAGCCGTAAACACTGCAGGTGCTAGCTAATACATACTTTTTGACTCCGTATTTTTTGGCAAGTTTGGCTACTCTAGCCCTTCCTTTGTAGTTTATTTCCAGCGTTTTCTGTGGTTCAAGTTCGCCGCTGGGATCGTTCGAGAGGGCTGCCAAATCAAAGACGGCGTCTATGCCTTTCAGGATTTCTGGCTGGAACCATCTGACATCGTCCTTGACAAGGTTTATTCGGTCTGCTATGTCCTTCATCGAATCGTTTCCGAAAAAGAGCCTGTCTAGGCATGTTACGTCGTAGCCCTTTTCCAATAGGATTCGGGACATAACGGAGCCTATGTAGCCTGCTCCGCCAGTCACTAATACATTCGTTGTTTAACCACTTCCTTACTTATGCGGAGGACTGAACCAGTCCCATGGTTTGCCGACGCGAGGATCAGTTTTCTTGCCATTTATCTCTGTGGGAACTATCGTTTGGTCGTTCCAAGGTCTGCGGTGTTCGTCTGGATTCTGATAATCATAGAGCCTTGTGACGAAGTATACAGTTAATGATGGAGTGTTGCTGACCGTTTTTGTACCATGCAAGTATTTCCCAGGTATTCTCACTAGGGTAGGTTTTTCGCCGCTGGCGATTACTTCAACCATTTTTCCTGTTTTTTCGTCATAGGCACAGATTTTCATGGCGCCTTTCAGCACCAAAAAGTGATCTATCTGTCCTCGTGTATGTTTGTGCCAAGCTCTGACGATGTTTGGGTAACTGTAGCTTATGTTTGCCTGTGTTATCCACTCGTCTTCAAGGAGTTCTTTCCAATCTTGCCTCAGGGCTTCAGCAAAGAAGCCTCTCTCATCAGGCAAAATTTTAATTTCGTACGTTTTCACTCCCTCAAGGACATGTTCTTTCATATTTCCACCTCCGAATAGTCACCTACATGGAGCTTCAAGCAACCGTTCCTATGGTTTCCGGTCACCGTGGCGTTCTTCCCTATGAGGCTCTCTTCCAGCCTCTCGACGCCAATTATCTGTGCATTTTCTAATATTACACTGTATTCAATGGCGCTATCAATAATTTTTGCTCCATTACCTACGCTTGTGTATGGACCAATGAAAGAGTTTTCTATAATACAACCATCCCCAATTACGGATGGTCCTCTAATGGTGGAGTTGACTAGTTTTGCGTTTTCTTGAATTGTGACTCTTCCTTCAATTTTGCTATCTTGAACTATTCCTTGGACATCTTGTTTTGCATATTCGTCAAGGATTTTTGCGTTGGCTGTTAATATATCATCTTTTTTTCCTGTGTCTAGCCACCAAGTGTTCAGGGTCTCTGCTTTTACTTTGAATCCCATGTTTATCATTTTTTGTATGGCGTCTGTGATTTCGAGTTCGCCTCTCCATGAGGGTTTGATTTGGTCTATGGCTTTGAAGATGTTTTTTGAAAAGATGTAGGTGCCAACTATTGCAAGGTTTGATGTTGGATCTTTTGGTTTTTCAACTAATTCTATGATGTTGGCTTTTTCGTCTAGTGTTGCTACGCCAAACTTTTTCGGATTCTCCACAGCTTTCAGTAATATCAAAGCATCCATCTTTTCTTTTTTGAATTTCTGTACAAAAGTGGTTAATCCCTGTCCTTGCAGGTTATCGCCCAAACACATGATAAAGTCTTCTTCTCCCAAGAAGTTTTTAGCTGTCTTGACAGCGTGAGCTAACCCTAATGGTTCTTGTGGAATATAGGTGACATTAAATCTCCATTCTGCCCCGTCTTTTACGTATTCTTTCACGTAATGTCCAGTTTCTGGAGCGATTATTATTCCGGTTTGGTTTATGCCTGTTTCGGCTACTTGGTCGAGGACATATCCTAAAACAGGTTTGTTAGCTAGAGGAATCAGTTGCTTAGCTAATGTAAAAGTTAATGGACGAAGTCTAGTTCCTCTGCCGCCACTCAAAACTAAAGCTTTCAAGTTTGGCACCAATAGGATATGTTATTTCGTGTGGGTTAGCATTAAAGTTTTGTCGAGTTTACGTTGTTAGAACGAGTTTTAATCTGTTACGATGAGCTAAGTGGCGCTTGGAAGGATACTAAGTTGGAAACGTGCTTAATATCGAGACCTTCAGAAAAGGACCTTTTATGTGATAGTCTCATTGAGAATCCTGTTTTTTCTTTTTGTGACGCTCACGAACTGCAGTTGTGGCTATCCTAGTTATGTCATGTGAAAGTGAAATGTGTATTGTCTGCAATACTTCATATTCAGCGTCCGACATGGCGGAAAGAAGTATCTGAAAGGTAGAAGATTTGTCATCCCCACAAACACGTGCAAGTTGTATTTTTCTCCACCTCTGTGCTCTTTCTTCACTTTTTTGTTCATTTAAGTCGTGTCCAAGCCCCTCAATAGGGAAACTGGAACATTTCATTAGGAGCCTTGATGATTTTTTAAGGTTATTTCCAGTTTCGTCATATAAGCTATTTGGATTCCAAACCTGAATTCACGAAATGTGTCGGTTTCAGGTTTGTCTTCTGAATACAATGCAGAACTTAGACAAGTTGGCGCAATCATTTTATATCTATTACTTTCGTAAAGTCCAATAAGAATCGAACATCTGATTTGTTCAGGAATTGAACCAATTGAAAAAATGGGAGCTGATGAATACAAAGGTTCTTTATCGCTCAAAGTTTGTATCCGTTCTCGAAGACAAAGTAAAGTTGCCCAGTGATCAAGAGATAACATTCACGAAAATCGTGTTAAAAGATTTTGTTTCTGTTCTTCCTGTTATCAGAAAAGAAATTATTATGGTTGAAATTCTCAGGTATCCCATAAATCGTGTTAGTCTTGAGATTCCAAGCGGTCACATTGAAGCCGGTGAGACGCCTAGGGAAAGTGCTCTCCGTGAACTTGAAGAAGAAACAGGTTACAAGGCTAGAAAACTCGAATACATGGGATGGTTTCATCCATTGTCAAGAAGCCTTCAGAAGGCTCATCTATTCCTTGCCGAAGAATTAAAAGAGGGGACACCAAAACCAGAAGCGACAGAGCAAATCAACATCAAGTTCGTCTCTGTTGATGACGTAAAAGAATTACTTACAAGTGGCGAGGTAACACATGCCCCAACCATATTGGCTCTGCAACGTTTCTTATTGAAGCGTCAAAAATAAAATATTTTTTCGGTTCAACAACCTGCTGTTATTGTCCCCGTCCTATGGCTACGAATTTGAGTTTTTTGTTGAATTCTTCTGGGTTGTAGATTCTTCTTCCGTCGAGTAGGATTGGTTTTCGCATGTTTTGTGTGAAGTTTTCAGGCTTTAGTTTTTTGAATTCTTGCCATTCGGTTACGATAATGCAGCAGTCAGCATTTTTCAGGCATTCAATAGCTGAGGAAGCATACTTGATTTTGTTTCCGAAGATAGATTTAGTGTTAGAGATAGCAACAGGGTCGTAAGCTGTGACGTTGGCGCCTTCATGAAGGAGTTGGTTTATGATTAGGATAGATCTTGCTTCTCTCATGTCATCAGTGTCGGGTTTGAATGATAGTCCTAAGATAGCAACTGTTTTTCCATGCAAGTCTACTAATTCTCTTTTTGCTTTTTCAACCATGTATTTTGCTTGTTTTTCGTTAACCTCTTGGATTGTTTGGAGCATATTGGGTGTATAGCCGACTTTCTTGGAGAAGGCAATAATTGCTTTCACGTCTTTTGGGAAACACGATCCTCCATAACCTAGTCCAGCACGCAAGAATCGGGAGTTGATTCGTTGGTCGAGACCTATGCCCTTTGCTACCATTGTGACATCTGCGCCGGGGATTTTTTCGCAAATATTAGCGATGGTATTAATGAAGCTGATTTTTGTGGCTAGGAATGCGTTATTGGCGTATTTGATGAGTTCTGCTGTTGGAAGATTGGTCCTGACTATTGGGATTGACTCTTCGCGATGTAGTTGGCGGTATAGGACTTCGAGGGTTTCACCCGATTTTTTGTCGTATTCGCCGATGACGATACGGTCGGGATTGGAAGCATCGTGAACAGCAGAGCCCTCACGCAGAAATTCAGGGTTCATACATAAGCCGAAGTCAAAGCCGCACTTCTTGCCCGAGTCCTTTTCAAGGAGAGGTTTAACCAAGTTTTCTGTGGTGCCTGGCGCAACAGTGCTTTTTACTACAACTAGATGGTATGTGTTCTTTTTGGATAGAGACTTCCCAATTTCGATTGCGGCGCTTTCTATTTGTGTCAAGTCGATGCTCCCATCTGGGTTGCTTGGAGTTCCCACCGTAACAAAAGTGACGTCTGTATTCACGATGGCCTGCTCACTGTCTAAAACGCCTCTTAGGTATCCGTCTCTAACGACTTTCTGCAATTTTTCTTCAAGGTCAGGTTCATAGAAGTGGGGGATGCCCTTGTTTATTGAAGATACTTTTTCGGAATCATAGTCTGCAGCGATAACCTTGTAGCCTTTACTTGCAAATCCAACAGCGGTGCACAGACCAACGTAACCTATTCCAACAATCGATATACGTTTAGTCATAGTCGTCAGCCTCGTTCAAGATAGTATTCGAACTCTTGCACTAATTATATATTGGTTCTTAGATAAAGCTGAGTGTGGTGGCGTGATTGATCAGGAAAGTTGTGATTCCAGCTGCTGGTCTCGGAACTCGCCTATTTCCAGCTACGAAGGAGCAACCTAAGGAGATGCTTCCAATTTTTTCCAGATTAGCGGATGGCAATGCGGGTGTAAAGCCTTTACTGCAGATGGTTTTCGAGCAACTTTATGACACTGGGTTTAGGGAGTTTTGTTTTGTTGTTGGAAGAGGAAAACGAAGTATTGAAGATCATTTTACGCCTGACCCGAATTCAGTGGTTATGCTGAAGAATAAGAGCAAAGGCGATAGAGCTTCGGATTTGGATAGTTTTTACCTGAAGCTTAAGACTTCTACAATGATGTGGGTGAATCAGCCTGAACCGAAAGGCTTTGGAAACGCAGTGTTGATGGCGCAACCTTTTGTGCAGAATGAGCCGTGTTTAGTCCATGCGGGTGATACTTATTTTATTTCGGAAGGTGCTGGACACATTAGGTTGCTGATGGACGTTTATGAACGGCTTAACGCTGATGCCGCTTTTCTTGTGCAGGAGATTGTGGATCCAAGACAATTTGGCATAATTGAGGCTGATGAGATAGAAAAACGAGTCTATAAGGTTAAGGCAGCGGTTGAAAAGCCGGAGAAGCCACCAACAAACCTTGCAATCATGCCGATTTACATTTTTCACCCCGTCGTCTTCAAGGCGCTGGAAAAAACTACTCCGGGTAAGGGCGGAGAGGTTCAACTGACTGATGCCATCCAAAAGCTTGTTGACTGGGGATTAAACGTGTGTGCAGTCAAGCTTAGTTCTGATGATGTCTGGCTTGACATCGGCAGCCCGGAAACCTACTGGGAAGCCCTAAACCTGTCTTACCGACCATTTCACAGCAACACTCAGAAATAGGTGCATAAATGTGGTGGATTAAATTTTGATGCGGATCATTGAAGAAGATACCGATTCTCTGGTTAGAGGTCTAAACGAAGAGGGAATCAACTTTGAGGGCAAATCCGTTCTCGTAACGGGCGGTGCAGGTTTTCTAGGCTCTTGGATATGCGATACGTTGGTGAAGCAAGACACTCAAGTAATATGTGTCGATAATTTCAGCAGTGGAAGAAGAGAAAACATTCAACATCTCATGGGAGTAAAGAACTTCAAGCTTGTTGAACATGATATTTCTCAGCCAATAATTTTTGATGAAACGATAGATGTCCTTTTGCATTTTGCTAGTAGAGCTTCGCCTCTGGAGTTCGCTAGGTTTCCCATCCAAATTTTAAAAGCAAATGCTCTTGGCACATGGATTGCATTGGGTATCGCCAAAAAACATAAGGCTAGATTGGTTTACGCTTCTACAAGCGAGGTCTATGGAGATCCTGACCCTAAACAGATTCCGACACCGGAGACATACTATGGCAATGTCAATCCTGTGGGTCCTAGATCATGTTACGATGAATCGAAGAGGGTGGGAGAAGCATTCATCACAGCTTATAGAACACAGCATGGATTGGACACCCGAATCTTGAGAATATTCAATACCTATGGTCCTAGGATGCGTTCCGGCGACATTTATGGAAGGGTTGTGCCCCGTTTTATTGACCAAGCGGTTAGTGGGCAAGCTTTAACGGTTTTTGGGGATGGGATGCAGACCAGATCCTTCACTTACGTGAGAGATATGGTGGAGGCTGTCCTGAAGGCAGCGTGGCTAACTGAGGCTTCGGGAGAAGTGATTAATGTAGGGAGTGAGGTAGAGACGCGAATTATCGATTTAGCAAAGATTATTTTGGAGTTGACAGGTTCAAAGTCCGAGATTGAATATTATCCTTTACCCAAAGATGACCCAAAAAGAAGACGCGCAGAAATAAGCAAGGCGAAGAAACTATTGAGGTGGAAGCCGAAAACAACTTTGAAAGAAGGCTTGTCAAAGACAATTAAAGGGCGCTTGAAAAAATAGTCATCAAGCTTGTGCCATTCATACTTTGTTAAATGAAATCAAGCAATAAAAACAGCTGGTTAGATTGAACTTTTTTTAGCTTATCAAATTCACAAAGCGGATTGTTGGTCTCCAACTAAGGCTGTCTATGAACCCCCGCAAATAGCTCTTCAGAATTTTCATCCTCTCGGATATTGGTCTTTTTGACTTGAACAGAATGACGTTTGGGTAATATAGCAGAAAAAGAAGATTGAAAACCAGAATGAAAGCGAGGAACTGCCAGAACGTTGAATATTTCTTGTGAAAAATCACTCGGTTTCTTAATGAGAAATATGCTCTACTAGGAGTGTGAATGCCAAAATTTCGTAATATGTCACCTCCTTCAGGCGTGGGAACGTCATGATAAGCCTTGGTGTGTTTTGTTACACAAACTTTCCAACCTTTTGTTTTAGCTCTGAAGGAGAAATCAACTTCCTCATAATGTATTGGGAACTCGCTTGGGTCAACAAAAAACAATTCGTCTCGGTCTTTGTTGTAGAATAACTCTCGTCTTACCAAAGCGACAGTTGTAAAGGTGTCACTGTCAAATATTTCAGTGGGTGGAAAAGGAAAATCTACACCATAAAAATGCGTTTTGCTTGTCCACATATTGATTTTTGATCCTGCCCACCATATTCTGTTTTTGTCTTCTAGATAACAGCATATTGGACAGATTATTCCGATGTCTCCATTCACTAATAGAATATTCACAAGATTTTGAATTGTGTTTTTCTCCAAAACAACGTCGTCCGAGCATAATAGTACGAGGTCACTGCTGGTGTGGGGAAGACCTAGATTGATGGCGTTGGAAACATGCATGTTGCCACAGTTCAGAATTTCTATCGTTACACCAGTTTCTTGTTCTATCTTCTTTAGAGAAGAAAATGCACTGTTGCTTAAATTCCCCATATCAGCAATAATCAGTTCAAGATTATCATAGTTAGAGGCAACAATAGATTCAACAGTTCTCATCAACGATTTTTCCCGTTTAAACGTTGGAACTATCACAGAAATTCGCGGCTTAAAATCATCTACCCCCTTCATTTCCAGCTGTTCCACACCCTAACTTCAGTTGCCGGCACAGATACCGAATTAATTATCGTTCAACTGTGTAGACGAGCCATTTGGTAAAACTCGAGCTCGCTCGGAATTTTGCCTTGCGCTTGGTATGTTTTTCCAGTAAGCGTTATCCTTGTTGATTTTGAAATTGACCCTAACGCTTTTTTGAGAATATAAGTAACAACCCCCCGTTCGATAAGGGATTTAATTACATGTGATCTTGGGAAAGGGATTGGTAATTCAATAGATGTTGCACTCCCGTTATGGTCGCCATCAATGAGATCGCTGAAAGAAGACGGAGAAGCATACAGGCTCCTATGTATTCCATCAAGTAACGTGATGGTGCGTTCAAAACATTTCTTCCAATGGTATTTTGCAGTTTGTTCTCGAATGATTTCCCAATCCACAAGACCCGAAAGACGGTATATATGGAGCAAGTCGGTCATGTCGACGCCAAATTTTTCGTAGTTTACATGAGCTAAGTTAATGACGAGTTCGGCTTCATTACTTGGGACGTTGACTTCTGAACCGTGAAACGTTGCTCGATTGGGGTTGGCAGTTAATAGCTCGTTATCAATAAAAACGGCATCAGACCACATCAGCTTACTGTGCAAGTGGATTTGCCCGACTCGATTGCCTCCGAATACTGCTTCTCTGCGTTCTGAATCATAATCTAACAATTTTACCTTAGATTTTAACCGGTTGAACGCCCGATCGAAATCTGGTATGTACACGTCCAAGTCATCCGGGATTCGTGAAAATCCTTTGCAGGTCTTAATCAGAACGTAATCATCAAATGAATCCTCTAGAAAATCAATGGCTACCCGAATCTTCTCAGCCTCTTCTTCGCACAATCCGACTAATCTCTTTAGTAAATTAAAAACGTCGGGACTGATGCATGAGTGGTCTAATGTTATCTCTTTGGCGAAGTAATATAACACATTGTTTCTAAGCGCCAACCTAACTAACTCATCAAAATCCAAAGAACTGAACAGTGGTCGCTCTATGACAGGTTGTCTGTATAGCTTAGTTGTTAAGTGAAGCAAAAAGGCTGATTCTCTTTGTAGCATAGCGGCTTTTAGTCTCAGAAATTTTTTATAAGTTTTACCGCACAAGAAGGGCGACCGTTGTATTGGACAGCAAAGCATTTCTTTCCCTTCAGAAAATTGGAAAGAATCTGCCATTCCTTGTCAGCTAGCGTTGCTAACCTAAACGATGGATTGCATCCCGCATACCAGATTAACGTATTTTCAGATTGAAACGACAGAATCTTCCTATTTATGGCGGTAAATTTAGCTACAGCAGCTTCATGAGAAATCTCTTCAATGGAATTGTTAGTAGCACGCTCCAAGAAGAAAAGGTTCTCTACTTTAGTCATGTATTCTGTGTCAAAGACAGTTTCTGGAGCAACGTGTTTCTCCATAAAGGGTAGAAAATCAAGCTTCAATCTCGGTCTAATTCTCATCGGTTGAGGATAAGATAATACTGCATTCTCTGAACCCCTAACAATAACTGTATCATCGGCAACAAAACGGGCTTCGTGGTTTTTTACAAACTCCACTACAACACTTGTTTTGCCCATGGCGTTAGGTGCAGAAACTAAAATTCCCCGATCACTGTCAACTGGGATTACACAACCAGCCATAACGAACGAGTACCCTTTTAACAGGAGCTTAAGATGCAAAATAACTTTAAGAAATATTCCCACGGGAAGGATGCCTCCGATGGGAATTTTGATAAATTTGCTCCAAAGACGGTATCCACTTGAAATTTTTACTTCGGTTCTTTTTCCTTCAAGGTTTTTCACAGACCAAGCGATGTGCATTCCTGCTAGACGCGTGCTGTAAATTATTGAACCATCATCAAGATCGTGATAAGTGGAGGAAGCCACCTCGACGAGAGAATCCGGTAAACTTTTCAGTTCGTGAATAAGCAAGTCACAATCTTGATCCGCATTGGTTATCCCATTTCTTTGCATGAAAAACTGTGGTATGTAGCCAGGATATGCGCTATTGACCGAGAGAATGTCATGGATGTTATAAAGCATTAATTTTCCCTTAAACTAGGTTGATCTTATCCGTTAATCCGCGAAGTATGCGGTTTGAATTTTTCTTTTTCCTTGTCGCCTAAGATAGACAATGAAGGCAACTAGAACAACAGCTGAGAGGAGAGATATTGATAGAAAAACAAGCATTTCGGTGGCGATAAGTGGTGCTTTAACGCTTATCCACACGTAACCAGTCGTTTCAAGAAGGAATCCGGAAGTTTCCCCTAGAACTCGTATGGGTACCACATACTCGCCAGGTTCTGTTATAGGAGGAACTGACAGTCTCAACAGGATGGAACCGCTTCCCGATGTTGTCCCTTCCGTGGCAAAAGTCTTCGGCAAGGTCTCAGCGAGACTAAGCCACTCTGATGCATTCCCCTCAAATTCTACGCTTGTGACCGTCAGCCCTTCCATCTCTGACCATACGAAGTTTACCAACGCTTCGACAGCTTGTCCTGGATTGGCATTTACGTCCACAAGATTATCAACGATCCAGAAATTCACAGCCCAATCCAGTGTAATCTCAAGTTGACCAGAGAGCTGATACCGTCCCGTCAGAATGTTGGTTTGGGCGTTGTACGTGGGCTTTGCAGTGAATCCGGCGGTCGCTTGGGGGTTACCTCTTTCGCCACAGTAAAGGGTCAGCGTCTCGACAGTTTCAGGAGCCCCGTCTATAGTGAGCGTCAAGTTTTGTTTTGTCCAAGAGACGCCTTGGATTGTGCCTTGTGCAATACGAGGGATATACACGTCTTCCCAGTTCGAGTAGGCTACAATGATCTGCCTTGTCCCGTCGTGACCTAAAGTCAAGTGGTTCGTGTAGTCTGTGCTCAGATCGTAGGGGATGTTGAGAATGTATGTGGGGCGGTTGCCCGAAATTTTCAGGATGTAATTGCCGGTGGCATCAGCGAAACTTATGGTCAGTTTCTCGTCGTCCCATTTCAGTCCAGAGACCTCGGCATCACTTTGTATCAAACGGGTTTTTTTGGCCAAAGGAAGCGTCTGGTTTTGCATTTTGCATGTTATCCCATATGCGCCGTCTTGGACAGCATAGGCTTCTTGACCCCAATCAAAGTCCGAAACCTCAGTCATGTTAAACTCTGCCCAGCCAGTGGTGTTAGTTTGGGCTTCCAATCCTACAAATCTGACGGTTCCGTTAGTAACTGGTGAATCATCAGAGGCATATACCATGCGCATGTAAACTTTTTCGGTGACAAAGTCTACTCTGTGGGAGTCAATCTTCAAAGCGTCCACACTTACAGCCACCGTTTGGTTCTGAACAGTGTTTTCGTCTGTGCAGGCAAAGATGTTGTAGCTGTAGGAACTGATCAGGGGTTCGGCAATGACACTTGGAATTGTGAAATCACCGTCTGCTTTGACTATCCCGACGGTTTGTTTCAGGGTTCCGTCCAGTTCGACTTTTGCATCGAGGTTAACCCACCCTCCGTTAGTCCATGAGGCTCCGTGTACCGTGCACTGGTTACCCTGTCCACTCTCATCATCGCAGTCACCGTCGAAATCTAAGTAAAGCAGAAGCCCCTCTTCGTCAGCGTAAATGCCTTGATAATGCTCATGAATCTCGTTTGAACTCAAAGTGCGATTGTATATGCGGACTTCATCGATTTCGCCATTGAAAGCTTCACTTGAGGGAGCCCATGTTCCAACGTAGTTGGGTGAACCAAACATTCCGAGAGAAACGCTTGTTATGTTTCCGTCGTTATTCGAGTTGACATAGAAAACGAGGTCTTGTCCATCGTATGTCCACACAAGATGATACCACTCATTTGTTTCTAGAGTTGTTAAACCGCTATGACCACCTGCTGCATCCGAATAATATCCTATTGCATTATATCTCCAATAGAACTCGTTGTTTCCAAGTCTAAAGATCGCCAGATTTGTCTCAGTCACATTCGCTTTTACCCAGCCCTCGAGCGTAAAACTGTTCCCTTCTAAAAATAATGAGGAACCTGAACCAACATCAACATAGTCATTTTCTCCATCAAATTTTAACGCTGAGTTTCCACTTGCTGGTGGGATTGAAGTGTCTTCGTAAGAAACGTGTCCGCTGAACGAAAACACGCCGTCCGCGTTCACTCGCTTCACTGGTACACTCGCTGAGCTTATTATCAGGTCGTCTTCGAATATGCAGAGTTCTGCATGTGCACGTGAGTTCCAAGAACCAGAAATGTCGAAAACCTTTGTGTTCGATGAAGCTACATTTACGGTTCTTTCGGGATATGTCCAGTCGAGTTTAAGCTTCCATACCAACTTGATGGCAGTCGAATTAACGAGAGACGTTAAACTTCCCGAAGAGTCGAGTGTGCAATATTCTTGTGGGTCACTATGTTCGGTGAAGGCGTCCGTGCTGTTTTCCCATTTAAGAATTATATCGTTGTCGAGTTCAATCGTGGCACTGACTAAGTCGGTTACGCCGTCACCATCGTTAATCGTAGCATTAAGATAGAAGTATCTAGAGGCATAGACAATGCTTGGAGCTTGAAAGTCACCTATTGTGGGGGATTGATTTGTACCCGTGGTCTGCCCACCAACAGACAATACCGAAATGGACAAAACCAAAACTACAAAAGTTAAAGACAACACAAAGTGTTTTTTCATCATTCTCTTCTCCTCCCAATCTTGTTGATGTGTTGTCTGCTTATTCCTGCGGACACCATTTTCAGCTGTTCATCCACAGTCTCTGCTGTAGTTTCGGTGGAAATCGAAATGAGGTTTTCTTTAGCAACTAAACTTTTGAAGATCTGATCTACTTGCCGCATAGACTTGAGAGTTTGACCTTTTCTTCTTTCAGAGAGAATCTCTGGTTTTGCATGCAGGAATATAGCTATGTCAGGTTTGGGTACCAGTGAAGAAAAACGAAGGATCAATGGCGCCAATTTCGTTTCAGAAGCTGCGATATAAACGATGTTATCGTAGAAATATCTGTCACAGATTACGATACGATGGTTATGCTTCAACTTTAAGTACCAATATGTTGCCCAAGAATCGAAAAGGGTTATCAGCGACTTTAGTACGAGCGTCATGGTTGTCCTATAGGATGTAAGCGAGTTTTGCTTGCTTCTTTCTTTGCCATCTCGTGAGAACACTTTAAACGAGTGTACGAGACGGTTGAGGAAGCTGCCTTCTTTGCTGAAAATATGAATGTACTCTACTTGTTCACCATCTTTTCTAAGTTCTTCTAACAGGAATTTCGAATGTGTAGTCTTTCCGGTTCCGTCGGGACCTGAAAAACAGATAAACCTCGTTTTTTTCATTTTATTTTTTGCCTCCAAACATTTGTTCTTTTTGTTATCAATCTTATTTGGTTACTAATTTTTTTTAGAGAACATAATAACAAACCAAAAAAAGCGATTGGTATACATAGAAATGAAATATTTTTTAAAGACTCGAATTGTTGTTGTGGTTGGAAATACAATTTCACGTTGAAGTTTCCAGTCTTATTTATGAACCAGCCGTTGAATAAACCATCAACTTCGAGGTGTTCGAGCTGTGTTCCATCGATCTCAGCAACCCAATCGTTGTGATAGAAAAAGTTGGAAATCAGAATTAATGGTTTTTCCACATCTCTCATATGTACGTAAAAAGAAGAAGAACTAGTTTGCTTTGCAACCATTTGCACCGGATTCACCTCATAAAGATATGGATCATCTATTACATCGACGACCGTACGATCTAGATAACTGGTGAAAGTTTGGTTAACTGAAAGAAAATGAATCTGTATTCTTTTGACTGCCGACCATGAAGGTGACCCAAAAGCTGATTCAAAGATCCCTAACGGTATTCCAACCAGTTTCCATCCTGAAAAGTTGTCTGTCATGTTGAAACGGAACCAGTTATCCGAATCTGGAGCAGCAACCGAAATTCTAACTTGTAACCCCGTGTTGGTGCCATACACGTATAAGCATAGCAATTCCTTTTCTGACCAATCCTGTGGTGATGCATAGTCGTGGGATACCCCCACGATCTCTCGCGATCCTGCTGTTATCTCCATCTTCAAACTTGATAGTCCTCTCATCTTCTCGGTTGTGTCTTGGCTCAAAGAAATATCGTAATTTCCTGTGCCAGATAGTGATAGTTCCCAAAATGTGACATTTTCATCAAATATTTCAACTACGGCACCTGTTTCTTGGCGATCAATGTCAAGATAGACAGAGATTGGTTCCATTATTTCGCTCAAGTTTGAAGCATCAGAGTGGTCTATGAACGCGATCTGCGTAAGATCATTGAACCTTAGCAGTCCTTTAAGTGCGCTTTCTGGGGATACAGATTCAGATAAAACTAAACCGCCTAAAAGGGGATAGAATGTTTCTGGTTCACTTGTTGTTTCATATAATACGTGCCTGCCGAATCTCCCGACTAGTTCTATGTCTTTACATTTTGACAGGTAGCTGTGAATTTGAGTAAAATTGAATCTGAATACTCCATCCCATCCTAATGCATCCTCAGCAACAACGATGTATGATATGCCCAGCAATGTCAAGAGTTTAGAAAAATCAGTATCACTTTGCTCGATTTCTGAGTCTATATAACTGTCAATGAGATCGTAAACAGTGTCTTGGGTCGTACCTCCCAAAGCGTGGGAAAGAACGGGTCTTTCAAGAGATAAGTAGTAGACGTCATACCCAAAATATCCATTGTCCCAATCGTAACCTCGCATGCTTAGCGCTTTGGGAAGAACTAACACTCCACCTTTCTTGGGTGAATCATTCAGATAACCACTGAGATTTTTCACATATGAGGGTACTTCCACTAGAACGGAAGTGGGTCGTCTATTAGCCTCGTTGTCTACGAGATAGGTTTGCGTGGTTTGACCCAACCATTGAGGAAACGGGAGAACTACTATTACCAAAAGTAAAATGAGCATAGTTACGCTGTAGGCAACTCGTTTTGTTATGTGAAATTTTTTCATGTAATAGTATGCCGCGAAAATTCCCAAACCAAACATGTATGCGTATGCGAACTGTAGAATGAACATGAATGAAGAAGACCGTGCAAAAATGTAGAAGGGCACATTTTCACTTAGCCAATATATGATAGGGCCGAATGGTGCATTTAATCCTGTTAGGAAAAGAGGAATGAAAATTGCTGCAATAATCGCGAAAACTATCGATTCAGACTTTCTTACTGTTCGTTTTGAAAGCAGACTGATTGATGCAACTAGAGGCGTAAGTATAGAGATTCCAATGAATAACGAAGAATTATAGATTTCAAGATTTGGAGGTTTAATGTAGGGATCCGAATGGATATAGTAACCCATGCCCCGTAGAACATTGGAGTAAGTCATGTAGGGACTACGGTTGGACAAGCCACCAATGATATAGCTCATATAGTCCGATGAGCGGTTAACAGCCGACGTAACAGTGCTGTGAGTTAAATTGGGAGTAACCCACCACAGATGAAACAAGAGGGAGAAGCCGCCGATAAGAATCAAAGTAGGAATTAATGCTCTTAATTTTCTCTTGAAAACCGCTAAGAGCATCAAATATACTCCCAAGAAAAAGGCTGTCACTAGCCCTTCTTCAAACATGCCGATGCCGGGGGTCATCATGACTGTAACTAAAGATGCTAAAACCGAATACCCCAACGTCTTTCTTTTTGACTCGTTAAACGACAGCAGCGCTTCTCGTGACACAAGCAGCAATAGCGGTAAGAATGCCAATATGAACAGAGTAAGGAACTGGGTATCCAACTGGAAAACCCAGTATGGATTAAACATGTAGACCAGAGATGCGATCAAAGCAACAAGCGATTTCTTCGCTTTTTCCATGTTCAGGGTTTTCATCACAAAGAAATACATTGAAACCCCACACATGAGAAAAAGCAACCAGAAAAGAACCGTGTTAGCAACGTTTACAGGGAAAACTAAACTGAACGCTGATACTGTTACGTGATAAATAAAGTGTGTTGGAGACGCAAAATTTCGTCCACCCAAAGTTTGATAATCCCACAGAGAGACATCCATATTAGCAGATAAGGTGGGATTAAGAGGAGTCTGGATTGAATCCCAAAGAGCAACAAAATTCCAACCTAGTTTCTTTATCATTGTCAAACTAGCCAGAAAGATAATGCTAAGGCAAAACGCAGTAGCGTGGGACACGCTTATTCTGTTAAAAAGCTTCTTAATGCCCAATACTGCTCTGTGGATTTCTGATTTCAAGAGATTTATGGTAGGTTTTAGTAAGCGATTACACACAAAAACTTTCAATCTTTCTGCCCGGTATCGAATGTCTACTCCAATGGGAAGTTTATTTGAAAACAGCAATAATCTCTTGCCTCTTTGTGTAAGAGAAAGGCTGATTATGAACATTTGAACTAAAATTGTGATTAAAGAGAGGGCAGTTACAATATCTACAAAATCTTGTTGGATATAGTGCAAATTAACTACGTAATTACCAGTCTTATCGATTAACCAGCCGCTGAACATGCCATTAACCGTGATTGGACTTGATTCAGACGCATCTACTTTAGCAACCCAATTTTTTTCATAGATAAAGGGAGAAACAAGTATGAACGGGCTGCTGGCATTCAAAACATGTATTTCATACGTAACAGGACTAATTTTCTCAATTAATATTTCAGGAGGAGATTGAGAATCAATGGTGAGATTCGGAGTTATTGCAACTTCTGAAGGATCTGCAGAGTCAATCAATCTTTTCAGATGTGACAAAGCACTGTTGTCAGAGACATTACTTGTAATAACTGAAGTAGAGGTGTAAAATGTTCTGGGATCCTCAAAAGTCTCATAAAGCAGATGAGAACCAAAAGACCCCACGAATCTAATGTTCTCTTGTTTAGACAGGAAGTCTTGGTAGACTTGGCTGTCAAAAAGAACGGGTTGCCCCGGTATGGGTAACGCATCTTTGGCTAGAATGATATATTTAATTCCAACCAAGGATAACATTTCCGCAAATCTTGGCTGTTGTCCAAAATCTAGGACGACGAGGTCTAGATAGAAATCGGTGTTTCTGTTTGGTATAACTTGGAAACGGATATAGTCCGTAGCAGACCAGTCAACCGGATTAGGACCTGCTTGCTGAAATCCCAGGCGAGGGATCATGAACTTTTTCCAACCTGAAAAATCATCTACGAATTCGTATTGATTCCGATAGTCCCAATTGTTGTTACTTCTTAGCTGCAAACGAATAATTGAGCCAGTGTCTTGCCCATACCACCACCAGCCTATGAAGTCATAGCTGGAAAGATTTTGGGGCTCATCGTAGGAATGATCAATGTATACTTCACTGTAACTACCAGAAGTAATCGCAATTTTGAGACTGTTAGTTCCGTTTTTAACTGTAGATGTTTCTTCGGTTAAAGTAGCGTCAATTGTTCCTTCTCCGCCTTTGTTTAACTCCCAAAACGTTTCATCATCATCACAAATCACTTTTGGATCATACCCAATTGGATCCAACTCGTAGTCTAAATAGAACTCGAAGGCAGCCAAGTAAGTGTACAAGCCATTCATGGGGTGCGAAGGAGGCTGAAAGGACAATACGGGCCTATCAAGCATGATGTAATATGGAGACCAACCGAAGTAACCGTTATCCCAAGAATACGCCCGAAGATTTGATCCCATAGGTAGAACAAGTACACCATATTCATCAGGTTGTGCATTCAAATGTTCCGTGAGGTTCTGTACATAATCGGGAATTTCAACTGTCCCAGTAACTCTTTGACCCATTAACTCTATCTCGTATCCTTTCCCTAGCCATAATGGGAAGGGGAGAATAAAAATCACCGAAACAACAATTAAAATGAGAGTTACCGGTATCGACACTTTAACGATTTTTTTTATGCCGGAACGTAGCCGAAAAATTACAAACCGTTTTCTGTTCAAATCCGCGAGTGATTCCTTGGTTCGACTGGTTAAGTTTTGAGAGAAGCTATAGATCGTTACTATGCCGAGACCAAATAAATAGGAATATATCAGATGCAAGCCGAAGAGAAAATTGGGTGGTCTCCTAAATATGAAGAAAGGTATATGCTCGTACATCCATGAAAAGATCGTCCCGGTTGGAGGATTCAAGCCAACAAGAATTGGGAGAACAGTGATCCACATGAGCAGGAAAACAATTGTGTCAGAATGTTTTCTAGCACGTTTCGACGTTAAATATAAAGCCGATATAATTGGGGGAAATATTGACAACAGTAAGAACAGTGGAGTTTCATAAAGCGTCGTCCAAGGCATAGTGGAATACAAGGAGGGTAAATCATACACAATCCCTCTAAGGGCATTTAGAGGAGTAGAATACGGTACCCAATACTTAGCCACACCTAAAGACTCTTCGACATATCCGCTACTTCTGACAACAACATCCCCCAGCTGAGAATTAAAAAACTGAGGCGCTATCCACCATAGGTTAGCACAAAAAGTGAATAGCCCAAACAAGACAAGCGTAAAAACAAAGGACTTCAGTTTTCTTGTTAGAATTGCTAGGAAGAAGACATATTCAGTTACTAGGAGAAAAGTGAACACCATGGCGGGTAAACCACTATACCCAGGGCTCATGGCAACTGTCACAAGTGCCGATGCCAGTAAATACTTTATTTTGTCCAATGTTGTGAGCGAATAAAGGGCTCTTCTTAAAACGAGAAGGAGCAAAGGCAAGAAGGCTAGGATGTAGGAAATGGAAAAGCCAATACTTACTCTAAAAATCCAGTAAGTATTGAACATGTAAGCGAGCGCTGCTATCAAGGCGGCAACTATTTTTATGTTATTCTTTTCAGAGCCCCCAAAAGTATCTTGGGTGAATAGATACATTGAGAGACCACTGAAAGCAAAGAGCACGTAGTAAACTATGGTGTTAGCAAACCCAAGGGGAGATATGAAGTTCAACAACCACACTTGGAGGAAATATAGCAGATAGAATGCATGCCCATAAGACCTACCACCAACAAACCACCAATCCCAGGTGTAACCCGCTTTTTCTACCAACAATTCAGGCTTTAGAGGAGGAACTGGGCTATCCCAGACCGAGTAGAGATGCCCTTTATGGATATTAACCATTGTTAAGGCAGATAAAACAATGATTAGAAGAGGAATTACTTTTTTCAAATTGCCGCGTGAATTTTTGGCTTTCTTTGAGTTCTTGTTCCCTCTAATCATAGACGCAATCCTGGAGGTAATAATGTTTGACATGTCCCCTCAGCGGTAAGTTTCCAACATTGGCTCTTACACGAAAGAAAAGTTACGTTAGAGTGCGTCTCAACCAGAGGGGGATAATAGTGTGCATATTAGTTCTAAGCTTTCTTAATGCAACACACGTAAATGTGTGCACAATAATCGGGTAGTTCTTTGCCAACTTGGTATAGTCCTTCAATTTCTTTTTCAGTGAGAGAGAGATTCAGCATGGTGAGATTAGGGAAAGGTTTCAATAGAATTCCTTCCCAGTGAATGGTTTCGAATCCTATATCCTTTAACAGATCGAATAAACGCTGTTTCGTGTAGAAGGTCTTGTGCCCTAACATTTTGTCTCTTTCACTGTATTCGTCCAGTTTCTCCACGACCCCTGCAAACCACGCTATTCGTCTATGGAGTGAACATGTGTTTGGCACTATCAGATGCAGCCGCGAATTATCTTCCATCCAACTTCTTATCTTTTCAAGAACGAGTTTTCCATCCTTTTCCGAAAGATGCTCTAAACCAGAAAAAAATACAACATCACTCACTTTTTCGTCGTATTTGAATTTTTGCCAGAGACTGTGATGGAACTCAACTTTTTGTTCCTCAGCCAGTTCTTGCTCTATAACTTCTAGGTTCTTTTTTGACCCCTCGACAACTATTAGCTTGTTTTTTGCTACTTTCACGAGCCTTTTTGTTATATTACCTCTGCCAGAACCCAGTTCAATAACTACATCTCCTATCAGAAATCTCTTCAAAACTTCAAAATCGTATTTCAGTAGCCAATAGTCGAAGTCATTTTCTGGTAATGAAGGATCATAGATTTTAGCAATATTGTTAAGTTTTGACTTCATGTTCTCTTTGTTATCATCAATCTTTACGGCAGATTCGACATTTAGGAACTCAATTCCAGTGGCTTTTGCTGCTAACTCGTCTTTAGTCGAGTTGCCGATAAAAACTGCTTCAGACTTATCATGGATATTCAGTGCTTCTAGAATTTTCCATAGTCCTTCAGGGTTTGGCTTGAAATTAGTAACATCGTCCTTACATACAATGATGTTAAACCTGTCTAAAATTCCTAATTTTTCCAGTATGCCTTTCACTGTAGTTGACAAATTATCTGAAAAAATGGCGTATGCTTTTTTGTGTTTCTTTACATAATTGATTAAGGCATAGTTCGGTGTATATTCGGCAGCATTCTCATGCTTCTTTATTATCCTGAAAGCCTTATTCAATTCACCATTGTTTAAGCTCATCAAACCAGCATCAAGTATGGTAAAGTCTGTGCCAAAGGTATGCGTTAACTCATTTTTCATAGCCTTCCAATCAACTTGCAAGTTTGCTATTGTTCCATCGAAGTCGAGTATTAAGCAATTGTACCCTTCTAAGAGAGTTCCCATGGCATGCTTCCCTTTTCATTTTTCACTATTATTTCATCCCAGAACCGCACCATTCGCAGGTCGTATCTTATTTGGTTAAACAGAGGTTTGACATCTACTCCGTTAAGCATGTCTAACACATGCAAGATACTATTCATGCCAACTACAATCGAAAAAGCGTGAGTTCCTGCGAATCTTGGATTTATCTCCGTGAAATGTAGTTCGCCATGTTCATCCTTAAAGCATTGAATGTTATAAGGTCCAACCATTTTCAACTTTTCACCTATCTTTATGGCATGGTCCACTAATTCGCTGTCATGAATTACCTCAGATTTTACGCATAAGCCACCCTTCGTTTCTGTCCTTTTTCTCACAACCACAGCTATACATTTTTCACCGTCTAAAGTATTCAAGCAATCTAACGTGAATTCTTCCCCGTTCAAGAATTCCTGCACAATCCAATTGTTCGAGCGAGAAGTATAGAACTGTAGATCAGACTTGTTTGAAGCTGTAAACAGATTTAGTGATGCTCTTCCACCAACTCTTGGTTTGATGAATAAAGGAAACGAAAGCTCTTTGTTCCTGACTTTCTCTAATGCGTCCTCTTTAGAAAAGGTCTTTACAGTTGGAATGTTGTTTTCCTTGAAAAACGAGAACGTTGCATATTTATCTGCACAAACATCAATTGTTTCTGGAGCAGAAATTAGCGGAAATACTCCTGCCTCCTGAAAAGTTCTTTTTGCTCTAGATATTCGTGGTAACCATAAGTCAAAAATTGGAACTAGAAGATCTACGCGCTCTTTTACGCAAATTTTTTGCAAAGTGTTGATTGCATCTGGATGTTGAGCAGGGGGTACTGTGTAGAACATATCGGAGATATATCGTCCAGCAACGAAGGGGTTTGGGTCCAATGTTATAATCTTACATTTATATTTCGTTTGATGCCTCAAACCTTTTATTACCGAAATGGCAGTGGCGGTACCGGCGGCATCGACAGCAACAACAAAGTCGCTTCTAAGACTTCTAGATTTTTTACTGGTTATATTATTTTGAGTGTGCACGCAAGCTTCGTGATTTTGATGGATGCTCGCCATCATCATTAAACCATTTCGTTAGTTACAGGTTCGGTTATTGGCACGGCACAATTTTGATGCTTTTCATGGCTTGATCGATCATTTCCACACTTCTAGCTCCAATAATAGACGAATTATAGTTATTTTTTCCCGTTTTTATTGATTCCATGAAGTTTAAGATCTCAGTTCTGATTGTGTTATTTGCGTCGACGCTTATGTCTTCACTTTCAGATTTTTCATACAGTGTCGCTGTCTGTTTGACGCAGTCCGCAGTTATGCTTTTCTTCGATCCGATAATTTCCAGTTTTCGTTTTCGAAACGGAACTACCCAGCTCACATGAAAATTGGCGAAAAAACCATCATAAGCTGCTTCAATAAATGCCGCTTCTATCAATTCGCTTCTTCTGAACGGTTTCCCTATCCCATCAAAACTGATAGGCCACTTACCCGTTATGAAATTTACCAGATCCAATGGGTGAGGAAGGAGATCGTATACAACATCTACGTTCCTTATCGGTGGAATCAAATGAGCCCATTCGAGGTTGAAGTAATATGGTTTGCCCAGTTCTCCTTTTTCATACAGCTCCTTTACTTTTCGTGCAATATTTGTAAAGCGGAAAACATGCCCTACTTGCAATACTACTCCATTGTTCATGGAAAGCTCTACAAGATCAAAGGCGTGGTTTATGTTTCCTGCCATTGGTTTTTCAACTAACACGCTTACGCCAAGCTGTAACGCTTCTTTAGCCACTTTATAGTGTGTAGAGTTAGGTGTACAAACGTGAATCATGTCTACCTCTTTGAGAACCTTAGCGTAATCGTTGGAAGTCTCACATTTGTCGGCAAAAGGTTTTAGCATAGAATCATTTTTGTCACAGATCACTACTGAATCGAGCATTCCTTCTTTGCGGAGAACTACATATTCCCCCGCAACTTTGCTACCCCAATATCCGCTGCCTATGACTCCTGCTTTCAACTTCAAACTGTCCTTTGTTTATAGAAGGCTTTCACGTTGGCAACCACGTATTCAATTTCTTCTTCAGACAGATTAGGATACATTGGCAGACTCAGTACCTGCTGTGCCCACTCTTCAGCGTTTGGACATATGCCTTCCGTAAAACATAAACTTCGATAGGCTGGCTGCAGGTGCACAGGTATTGGATAGTGAATGCCGCACTGAATACCCTTCTTCTCAAGATGGCTCTTCAACGAATCACGGTATTTTGTTCTAACAACATATAGATGCCACACGGGATCAACTGCAACGTTCTTGCCATTTGTGGGAGGCAGAATGATGTCTCCTACGCCTTCGAGGTCTTCACTGTATTTTTTCGCTGCTTTTCTCCTCTTTTCATTCCAGTTATCGAGACATTTCAGCTGAATTTTGCCTATGGCAGCATTTACAGTATTCATCCTAGCAGAATATCCGATACAAGTGTGGAGATATGATCCCGGCTCATTTGATCTACCCACCTCTCTGAGGGACTTGATTTCTTCAGCAAGTTCAATGTCATCGGTGACTACCATTCCCCCATCTCCGCAAACCGTCATGTTTTTCGAGGGATAGAATGAAAAAGCAGCAACATCACCAAAAGACCCGATCTTCCTGTTTTTGTACGTGGCACCGTGTGCTTGACATGCGTCTTCCAGAATTTTTATTTTGTATTTTTCAGAGATTGCGGAGATTTCATCCATTTCACAGGGATAACCGTAAAGGTGGACGGGTATAACCGCCTTCACTTTTCCATTATGTTTTTTGAGGCATTTTTCAAGTTTTTCAGGGTCAAGGGTATATGTGTCTAAAGATATGTCGACAAAAACTGGTTTAGCGTTTAGATATGTTATTGCGTTTGCGGTAGCAACGAAGGTTGCAGGTGTAGTTGCTACGTAATCTCCTTTTTTTATGCCCATAGCAATCAAAGAAAGCTGTAGCGCGGAAGTCCCACTGTTGACGGCGAAGGCGTGCTTTCTGCCGATATATTTTGCAAACTGGTTTTCGAATTCCTCTACGCTCTTTCCTCTCAGGAATCTTTCATTCCTTAGGGCATCCATTGCGCAATGAAGCATTTCATCATTGAGCACGGGTTGCATCAAACAAATATTCATCAATTTTTACCTCCATTAACATTAATTGAACAATCCAAATCACCATCTCCTCTTTCACTTGCTAAAACAAAGGCAAATCCAACGGTGAATCTCAAAAAATACATTCCCATCGTAAGTATCGGATTTTTCACCAGTTTCTTCCATTTTCCGTTTTCTGTGAAAATTCCGATTAATCGATAATAAGCTCCTAGTTGCTTTTTTACGACAGGATCATTCTTGCCCCATTTTCTAATGTATACTTCTTCTCCAGTGAAATAATAGCATTTTTTCTTCAGATATCTCCCTATGCTAAATCCGCCTTCGTTATGGTATAATGGGGCGCTTATTATGCCCACTTTACCAGATTCCTTTAACCTGCGGTCAAGATCCCAATCTTCTGGTCCAGTTAAGGATCGGTCAAAACCTCCTAACTTCAGGAAACTTTCTCTCAGAACGAAACGGAACGCATCGATACATGTCGCGTTGTAAAAGCTCCTTTCGAAGTCTCTTACTTTTGTCCAAAATCCTCCTCCAACAACTCTTTCGGGGATATATAATGCGACGAAGCCTTCTGCCTCGCATTTCTCGACACATTCGGTTATTACATTGTGAGATAGAACCATGTCTGCATCAAGGAAAAGCAAATATTTTCCCTGAGCCTTCTCGGCTCCAAAGTTTCTTTGAGCAGAGCGTTCAGGTCCTATGTTGAAAACTTTGTCTGCATATTCTTTAGCCATTTTCACGGTTTTATCCGAGGAGTTGTTGTCGACGACGATTAGTTGAATTTCATCAGAGGGGTATGTCTGTTTCTTGACCGATTTGGAACAATTTTCTATGTGTTTTTCTTCGTTTTTTGTGGTAATTATTACCGAGACCAGCGGTCTCTCCCGATTCTGTTCAGCGAAGCTATTCAGCGACATTAGCTAAAATCCTTCAGGTGTCCTCGAAGTTTGGAGATGCCTCTGGTTATGAACTTGATATCATCAAAATTTCGGATTGACAAGAATTTTCTAACAACATATCTTGGTTCAAAGAAAACTTTGTACAATCTTTGCACAACTTCTTTCAGTTCTTCTGGGCTTATTGAAGATTTTATCACTGCTTTTCTCATATCATACTCGTCCCAATCTTCGGTGCGCAATAATCCATTTTCTTTGCATTCCTTGAATAGAGGGGTTCCTGGGTAGGGAACAACAACAGTAGCCTGTAAGGTATTAGCATAGCCTTCCCTGAACAGATGTTTAGCCAAATCCACAGTTTTCATCACATCTTCTTTAGTTTCCCATGGATAACCCACCATTATCGTCAGGTGCGGTTCTAGACCAGCTTGAGAAGCCCATCTGCATTCCTTAGATATTCTTTTCACAGTTACGTTTTTGTTGATTTTATTCAAGACCTCTTGGTTTGCGGATTCTAGTCCAAAAAGGAGCAATCTGAATCCTGCCTTCTTCATTAACTTGTAATCTTCAAGGTCCAATGCTCCGAATCGCATGTTACAGCCTAACTTGATTTTTTCATTGTAGCCTCTCTCGATTAGAAGTCTGCAGAACTTTTTAACCCAATTTCCCACAGGAAAAGTGCCTGTGTCGTCGAAGATTTCTTTTATTCCATATTTTTCTATCAGAATTCCTATTTCGTCTCCCAGAGATTGGGGACTCCTCACTCTAAACTTGGGATACAAGGTCGTCCAAGCACAAAAAGTGCAACGGTGCCACCAGCAATCTCTGCCTACCATCGTATATGTTCCTGGAGTTCTGCTGAAATTCCCGTTTTTTTCATTGTAAAGCCCCCATTTAGTTAAGTCGCGATTAATGAACGGCATACTGTCGAGGTCATGATCAAGCTGGAAACCTCCCGTGTTTGCCACTTTACCATCCTTCATATACCAGATCCCTGGTTCCAGATTCTTTTCTCCTTCCATCGTTTTAATCAAGTTCAAAAGCAAAAAATCATAATCTCCGCCAGTTAAGACGTAATCTACCTTGCTGTTTTTGAACGATTCTTCTGGAAAAGCAGTTACGTGGTCTCCCACTAGAACAACTTTGGTTTCGCTGCTGACTTTTTTCACATCTGCTATGATCTTCCAGTGTCGCTTTATCACCGGAGTTTTAGTCTCTATCATCATTAAATCTGGATTAGCTTGTTCCACATTTTTTAGCCATCCAGAATAGCTCCTCTCTTCAGCGATGGCATCGTCCCAGAGGACGTCGTATCCTGCCTCATTAAGCAATGTTGCAGCGTAAGCAGGAACCATGGGGTAAATATAAGTGGGTTCATTAAACCATTGAAACTGCCGGTTTTGGCCTAACAAAGGTACGCCATTACCATTTTCTAAGGGAGGATAAGAAATGCTAACTTTCACTTATTTCCACTCTTGCAGTACCAAGTACTTCAGATTGCCGATTCCATAGACAATATGAGTCAAAATCGTACCTATGAACACTAACGGGACAACACTTAGACCCGATTTTCCACACGAATGGATACTGGAAATTAGCACTGCAATTGCGTAGATGCTTGCAACAGATAGGAAAAATAGCTGCATGTAACCCATTAATGAGAGGATGCTGCCGAGGATAATTCCTATTAGCATTAATGAAGGAAAGAGATGAAGAATCTTTTGAAAGATATTCCTTCCTGTTAGAATAAATGGGGTTGTAGCATATCTCCAAATCTGTTTTAGATGCGGAACAAGAAGTTTCCGCCTATGATGGTAAACGATAACTTTAGGATCGTACATTATCTTCTTTTGCAGCCTGTTAATTACGTCTAGACATAATTTTGTATCCTCTCCAGGCCAGAAGTCCACATCAGAGCCTCCCAGCTCCATGAAAGAAGATTTTCGCATAATAAGGTTACAAGTTGGGCAGACATCTACTTCCCTCTTCTTTCCCGGAAAATATCTGTAAGTATAAGGACCTCCAACCAAAACAGATGAAAAGACAAATCCGCTTGCCTTTTGTGATGGTGTGTCCTCCTCTGGAGTGACGGCTGGTCCCCCGACGACAGCAACCTCTTCGTCATTAAAACTTTTCATTGCTTCTTTTAACCAGTCTCTGGATGGGTAAGCATCATCATCGATGAAGGCAAGAAATTCCCCGGTAGCATGTTCTGCACCAACCAATCTTTTTCGTGAAGGGGATGAATTACCAGTGGCTAAAACTCTAGTTTTGGGGAACCCCAAATTTTCTTCTGCGTCAAGCAGAACAATGATTTCGAATGAGTCATAGTTTAACTTCAGACACTGTTCCAAACATTTCCGCAAGTTTTCACTGCTCTTCTTCGCGGGGATAATTATCGAGACTTTTGCCATTTATTATATCCTCACGAGAGATAATGAGTGTCTTTGAGCACAGAGATGAGACAATCGATGTCTCGATCAGATAAACTGGGGTTTGTAGGTAGTGCAAGCATTTTGTCTACGACTTCACGTTTTATTCGCACAAACATTTTGTAAATACTGCGAGGATACTTGCCATACCTCAAGTAGGGTAGCAGATAGTAGTCGTTCAAGACAGGAACGTCAAAACCATGTTTGACGAATTCTTTCATCAAGCGGTCTCTAGCATTCCTTTTCCGGTTATATCTCACTATGAGTCTCAAAAAAACTGGTTTGGCCAATTTATGGCTCTTCTGGAAAGAAAACCATTCTAAATGCTCTACTTCGTCAATGATTCTTTCAGCATTTTTGATGCGTTGTTCATTGAAATCAGCAATTTTCGTTAGTTGCGATTTGCCTAGAGCGGCCTGAATTGAAGTGTATTTTAGAAAAACGTGTTTTCGTTTTAACAAATGGGTTTCTCGCATGGGATTTCGTACTCTGAAGGAAATCTCATAGAATTTTGGGGACGTCAGAAAAGGGTAAAGGAAAAGCATGGCTGTTACTTTGATAGTTTGGAAAAACTTTTTTTGAGAAGACATGAGGTGAGCGTCAATTCTATCCGCTAAATCTTCTCTCTTGCTGACAATCATTCCCCCTTCGATAGTTGTCATGTTTTTTCCAAGACCGAAGCTAAAGAAACCGCTGTCTCCAAATCCCCCTACTTTTTTTCCAGAGAATTCAGCTCCCAAAGCTTGCGCAGCATCTTCTATAACAACAATGTCCTTTTCTAATGCGATTTCTCTTATTTCGTCAATCCTACACGGGTTTCCGAACATATGGATAGGAATTATTGCTCTAGTTTTGTCACTTATTGCCTCAGTTACAGCCTCTGGCGTCATGTTTAAGGACTCGTCATCTATATCGGCATAGACTGGGGTGATTGGAAAATTCAGCAATATTTGGGGGATTATCGGACTTGTATAAGCTGGAATTATGATCTCTTCTCCCGGTTTCAGTCTCAAAGAACTGAGAATAATATATAATGCGCTTCTCCCTGATGAGACACACCTTGCATAAGGAGTCCCTATGTAATTAGCAAAATCTTTCTCAAAAGATTGAATAACATTTCTTTTCTCGTTTACTGAAACTTTGCAAGCATCAATTACATCGCTATACTCTATTGGTGTATGAACTTCAGGGATCATAAAATCTTTTCCTGCCTTGTTACATAGCAATCTGCTTTCTTATCCAAGGTCCAATGATTCTCGAAATTGACTCGGGAATGAAAGTCTTCCATAGCTTGGACAAACGTTCATATGTTGGATCACGGATGTCAACAGCTTTTCCAGATTCTTTCAGGAAAAAATAGAGATGACTTAGGTTCACAACCTGTCCGTTCGCGCCGTCTTTATGAATCCATTTCTTCTTAAAAGAGAAATTTCCTGAATTCGGTCGTGAACCTCCAAAATCAAATGATTTATAACCGTTATCATTTGCCCACTTAATGGCATTCCAAAGTAGCAAACTCAGTGGGTTCAATGATCTATGCTCTGCCAGTTGAACACCTGTTCCCCATCTTACCCTGCTATCATAGATCAGAATGGAGATTGCCGCCACTTTTTCATTTTTGAATTCTGCAAAGAAGTTTTTAACGAGCCCTTTTGAGCTAAGTTGCAAAAACATCTCCTTAAAGAAGGATTTTGAGTGCGGGGGCGTACCCAAATTCATCATATTGTTAACATGCATCTTGTAAATGGCTTCCAGGGTCTCTTCGTTGTCTTCCATAGAAATCCTCACGCCACTTTTTTCTGCCTTTCTGATGCCATTTCTCACTTTTTTCCCGAGACCCAACCAAATATCTTCATTAGATCTGCCTAGATCGAGTTTAATTGCACAGTAATCATAGATTTTCTGGTAACCAACTTTGCAGAGTACTTCAGATATCCATGGTTCAGGGGAGAATATTTCTATTGAATATCCGTTTAGTTCAGTGGCTATTTCCTTCGCTTTGTTGAGTAAAGCTGTTAATGCCTCCATATTTTGATCCTGGACGCATGGACCACATCCATAATCAGCAAAAGGAATAGAGATCAACCTGTCCTTGAACAGGCTCCCTTTGACGTGCATTAGAGGAAAGCAACCAGTGATCCCTTTTTCGTTTTCGGCAATAAGGTAGTATGGCACATAATGGTATGTGTCAACCAAAACTTTTCTCCATTCAAACAGGTTATAGACACTGGAATAGCCATCAACTGCGTTTCGTACGACAAAATCATTCCATGCCTCTGCGTCAGAGTCGTCAGCTAACCTTAGTTTTGTCGTCATCTCAAATTATCCTCTGCAAACAACTTGGCACTCGCTGTCTTCTCCAAAATCATCAGCAAGTTGTTCATCAAGAAGCATTCGAATCGTTGAGAAAGTATGACTCTTCAGAAGTTCACTTATCCTCTTTTGTGAAACCTTGAGGAGATATGGAAGCTTAAAAACATCTGCAATCAGCCTCCTAAAGTAAGTCTTAGGTATACCCGTCAACTGCCAAGGATGAATACACATAATAACAGGCCTATTTTTGTCGTTGACCTTCTTGATCAAACTACTAAGTATCTTGGAACTTAATAGTCCTAAAAACAAACCTGAACCAAAAGGTATCTCTGAATTTCTTAGAGAATCTTTAAACGTTCTGGGAAAAGTTTGCTCAATACTTACAGGATATGAAGAAACTGGGACCTCTTTCAGCCCTGAGATAGAAGTTTGCCGATTAAAGGACCCGTAAATAGATGAATCATAAAGGAACCCAGTAGAACTTAGTAGTTCTAAATCATGTTGAAAGATCCGCATTCTAGGTGCTCGAAACCCCTTCACTGAGTATTTTTCTATTAAAAATTTTGATTTTTCAATTTCACTTCGCAGAAGATCTCCAGTTACTCCATTGTGTGAATAGCCATGGAAAGCTATCTCATGGTTTCTTGAGCTAATTTCGTCTATAAGATCAGGAAACCATTCATAGACTATTCCTTGAACGAAAAACGTAGTTAGAATATCATTTTCGTCAAAGGTATCCAATAAACGCATTGTTCCTTTTACGAGCTCCCCTCTATCCAAACTCATCTTTTGCGGAACATCCTCATAAAAGGCCATCCAAGGCTCCAGATCTACAGTAAAAGCGTTAATCATTTTCTTTTTCTGAGGTATCTTCTTAGAAGTCTCAATCTAATGGCGATTCTTAGGAGATCCAAGAACATCGTGCATATTTCACCTGCAGGAAACACTTTGTATTTTGATTGCCGAATAGTTACGGGTAACTCAATAATCTTCATGCCCTGAAGTTTCGCCAAAGCCAACAACTCTACATCATAAGCGTATCGGTTAACGGCTAAACTTGAAAACACACTCTCTAATGCTCCCTTTCTAACCGCCTTTAATCCTGTCTGCGTATCTTTTATCCTAATGCCGGTCAGAAACCTAGCGAATCTATTGAATGCATGACTGAGAAGCTTACGCAAAAGCGGAGTTCTCACATTCGACTGGGGATGCCACTTGGACGCTATTACAATATATCCCTGTTTCAAAGCTTGAAAATAATAAAGAATTTGTTTTGGATCAATGTCCAAATCGCTGTCAATAAAAATCACTGATTTCCCCTTGGCATGCTGAAAACCAGTTCTTACAGCATACCCCTTTCCCATGTTTTTTTCATAGCCAAAAACTTTCACATGACCGTTTCTGCTTGCACAAGTAACTGCTTTCGTTCGGGTGTCGTCCATGCTTCCATCATCGATGACTAATATTTCATAATCGACCCCTATTTTCTTAACAGCAGCTTCTACGCTGTCGATGCACTTGTCCACAACGCCACTGTTATTGTAAGTGGGCATCACCACTGAGAGTTCTGGGCTACGAACCACTCTCTTATTCCTCATTCATTGTGCGTTTAAAAAAGGATTTCAGTTGAAGAATAACCACAATCATCAGTAAACAATAGGCGATTATCCCAAATTCGTTGGACCACACGGAAATGCCTCGGCTCAATAAGTATGTGCTGATAAGCAGCACGGTCATGAAGGCTATAACGAACCAAGCTACTGGATTTTCTCTGAGATGCTTCGAAGCGTTTGACCCGGATTGTTTCATTTAAGAGCGATGCCTCTTATGGTTCAATGGTAGGCGCTGGTGAAGGATTTGCAGGCGTTTTGAAACGCATGGGCAGATTATAATTCATATTGAACAACTGAAATGCTGTTCTGCGTATAAATAGAATTGAAATTCTCTGTATGTGAATCGCTGTACGTGATCAGATAAATTTGATGGAAACCATTGCCTAAGGCTTTTTCTAAAGCTGGCTCCAGCAGAGTAAAATCGGGGTAATGAATGACCTCAACATCGTTGTTCGCCCGCCTCAGATAAATCAATGTCCATCCATAGAGCCTTTCTTCACAAAGTATAGAAGAATTGGTTACAGCGTTTTCGTCGAGCCAACTTAAAACAATTTTAACATCATCAATTCGATCCCAAGCTATAGAAGATTCCACCAGATTAGTCGTAACCCAACTATTAGGTAAAATTGCATATGGAATTCCCGAGGAATAGACAGCTCCGATCACCACAAAAACAGAGAAAACAGCTAACAACTTCCTGGATCGACATCTCTCAAACAAACGAAAACGATCAAATCCTCTAACAGCGTAAACAGTGAAGGGAAAAACCAGTAAAATAAGCCACCTTTGATAACCAGGCACGGCAAACCAAGGACTTACAACAACACTGAAGGAGCCTAGAAGAAGCAAACCAAGCATTGGATCAAGCAACTTGTCTCTCTTAAAACCCTTTATAACAAAGGGCAGAAGGGGAATAAGACATATGAAAAAAATTGATAAAACGTCCTGCACTGTCCAAAGATAGTTATCCAAAGCATACTGACCCTCCGGAACGAGATTCCACCAGAGCTCCCGTGGAAAATATGCGATGAAGAATATTGAGAGAGCTGGAACTAAAGTAACCAATGATGTCAGCCGATTCTTTTTCTCTAAAACTGCAAAACCCAAAACAGTAACAAACAAAACCACTGCAACATATTCACGCGTAAGTGCCGTTAAAGCCGCCAAGCTTGCTGCAAGTGGCCACTTGAATTTATGTTCACTTCTTAGTGCAACGAGTGTGGCAAAAACAAAAATCAATCCTAAGACGGTTCTGAATCGATCCCAAGACACCCTTAATGCTGCCACCTGAACTACTAATAGTAAAGCCGTTATGAACGCCGTTTTACCACTCAACTTTAATCCTCGTTTCAAGAAAAGCAGGAAAGAGAGCGAGAGACCACCATAAAGTAAGGGTCCAACTATCTTCAAGATTAGGTATGGATGCGCCCCACTCATAACCTGAGTGAACCACATCAAGATGTAAAATAGTGGTCCAGCTCTGAGAAATTCAAAAAAAACATCAATTAATCCTTGTTCACTGAAAGCAAACATAGGCGGAGCATACCACGTTATTGTTTCATAACCAATTGGATACCGAGACACCAATAACTCAGGTATCCCACGAAGCGTTACTGCCACCAGAAAAACAGCAAAATATGGAAATTTCGTAGACCTAACAAAACTGAACAGTGTATCTAGTACTTTTTCAGTTATACCCGTATTTGATTTGTCAAGTCTTTTATCTGCAGTTTCAACCTTGGAAAGAAGTCCATAACTGGTTTCTTCAGAAATCCGCTTTTTAGTGCATTTAGGCATTCTGCCAGAAACTGTTTTAGCTAAAAATTTGGATTCAGCTTGTGAGCTATCAGTGTCTAAGTTAAATTGCATAATAATCGTGGCTTCTTATTTGCACTGTTCGCGAAATTGGTAGGTGGTTGTTCCTGTCTTGTTCGTCTTTTCCCATTTTCTAGGCCTTCTCAAGAGAATCTGCAGCAAGGCATAGGATGCTATGAAATTTTGTACAAGCCAGTACACGTATATGAAGGGCATCCACACAAGATTTCGAATCTTGCGCGGCTTTGTAGCATAAATCATGGTTACTCCAGCAGCTGCCAACAGCCCAAGGGTTAAGAAAGTAGTCACCTGTGCCAAGAGCAATGAGAACAAATCGGGATTTAGTGGGAACATAACTGATAATAGAGGAATCAGGTAACCGATGAGACAAGAGATGAAGACAAACGGCCCCACCAAAGTGACTTCAGTGTCAAAAGATACTTTGTTCAAGTTCTTCAGTAGTTTTCCATATTTTAACCCGACCTCCATCGTTCCCCTGAACCACCGCACCCGCTGCTTAAAAAATTCAGTAACTGAAGCAGGATACTCTTGCCAAGACCGCACATCAGAAGCATACTTTATCTTGTAGCCCTTATTCACCAATCGGGCAGCTAACTCCATGTCCTCAGAAAGAGCCTTGGTATCCCAGCCCCCAACATCCTCAATAACAGATCTCCTAACAAAATAGCAACTCCCATTGAGGGGAACGAAGAGGCCTAGAACCTCCTTGCCTCCCATGAAACCTTCATATCTTAGAGCTTCCTCTTGAGCAACAAATCGGGTTAATATATTCTCTTCAGCGTTTATTGCACAAACTCTTCCTTGGATAGCAACCACCGAAGAGTCTCTGAAATAATTAACAGCTCTCAACAGAACATCCGGTTCAGGAACATTATCAGCGTCAAAAACACCCACAATCTCACCCTTAACATGCTTAAGAGCCGCCATCAAAGCGGAAGGCTTCCCATCCGAAACTTGTCGAGAAACAACCTTAACTAGTTCAGGATGCTTTTTTGCAAAATCCCTACAGATCTCCTCCGTCTTATCAACCGAACCATCCTCAACAATAACAATCTCAATCTTCTTCTTTGGATATTTTACTTTCAAGAAGGAACTAAGGAAACGACCAACAACATTCTCTTCATTTTTTACAGGAACAATAACAGATATTGAAGGCAAATCATCTTTCGAGTGCGAAACAAGCTTACGCTTTTTGTTCTTAGTCCGGCGAAGATGTTTGACGCCAGCCACTACAATAGGCACATTATAGAGTGTCCAAGCGTAAAGGAGAGAGATTACAAGAATGGCTGCAAAATAAAGCGGATTCATGTCAGTTAAGACTCTTCGTAGTTAGTGTTGCACCTAAGGTTTGAAAGATGACAGGTTAGTTACAGTCAAGAACTGAATGAAACCTTGATCTCTAGCCCAAGATCTTGCGGTTTTGTTTCCCCAGACTTGACCTATCTTGGAGATTTTCTCTGCTAGGCTTCGCCCCTCAGTTCTCATGAGGCGCATGACCCTGCTCTCCATGGCTTCACACAGCTTACCAACTATTTGGGAGACTAGTTTGGCCAAGAGAATGCTGCGAACCTTTTCAACAACCCTCATCGTCAGTTCCAGAAGCTTTCTCTCTTCACGCTTCAAATCCTTGAACCATATGCCTCTTCGTAAAGCCTTCAGCTTCAGCTTGGCCAATGCTTCCCTAGTGAGGGAGATAGGAGTGTAAGCTGTGACAGGACTCTTACCTGATCTTCCTGATCTGACACTTACTATCATCCAATCACCCCGAACGTTCCACCCCAAACACTGTTTTGTGAGGAGAGAGTGCTTGTTGGATTTAACTGATATGAAGATGAAATATGTATTAGGAGTAACAATCCATATTCGGAATCCGAACATGCAATTCATGATGAAGGTGTAAAAGTATCTGCGTTTATGAATGAGACCAGATGCCTTGAACCACTCAGCTTCGATAAAAAACACTGAAAACTATTCTTCTCTATCTCTAGCCCATGCGACATGCAAAAATTCAAAAACTCGATCAAAAAGCGTTATTCTCTTCGCTTTCCACATGATCAAGATTAACGCCAAAAAGCTGAGGCTCCATATTCCCTGCAGCTTCCAGTTCCAGGTTCCAATAAGGGAATGCTGCCACATCCATGTCCATTCTCCCGAATACACTTGACCCCCATTGTAGATTAAAAAGAACATCCAGTCAACCAATCCTCCCAGATGCGCCAGAAAGAGGGTTAATCCTCTCTTCAACGCAATGTTCATTGATGCTGTGTCTTCGTAGCTTTGCCATGCAACAAGAAAGCAAATAGAGCACATGATTGCCGAAAGACCGGTCAAGTAAGGGATATACCAGGAATAACTGAAGCTTAAGCCATGGGAATAAAGGATGTTATTTACGACAAAATCAAGTCCCGTGATGCTCAAAAAGACTACCAGAACGAGGAAGAACCACACCTTAGATGTAATCAAGCGGGACTCTTTTCCAATCAAGGCTATCGCGAGTACTCACGAATGCTGATTACATAAAGATTGTATCTTCACCCGAAAATTATCTGCGTTAGTAATACTCTAGGATTCGTAATTCACCACCATCGGATTCGGAATATGAATTGTTACTCGTGATATGTACTCAACTTTCACACAAGTTAAATGGGCTATCGATCAAAACTTCCTCGGAAACGGTGGAAAACATGGCTATGGAAATTCGAGTGAATCCCAAAATCTTGAAACTAGTCACAAGCCTAGAAACAAATGTTACCAAAGCGATAAATGAAGCATTGAACCTTTGGTTGAAAGAAAAAATGACTAGTTGTCCAATAACAAATCAATTTTGTATACGTAATAATGAACCATGCAATGATTGTCCCGTACTCAAAGAAAGCGCTCTTGAGAACCAAAGATTCTGTGTTTCTTCGACGAAATAAGAATAGCCAAATAGTCTACAGCATAAATTGATGAAATTACGAATACGCGAATAAGATATACGTTCTAATGAAGTACATCTTGTTTGTCTCATCTGTCGCGAGATTATCTTTTCAGAGATTCCCGCCATAATGAGAGCTCAGAGGCATGGAACTCAGCTAAATGAGCCACTCATAACACCTGCAAATGCAAGAACCACAGCCTTCTAGGATTAATACCCCTTTCATGTATTTTAGGAGTTATTTCGCTACATCGATGGGGGACACCATTAGTTTGCGGGATTTTTGGGTTATTAGGCGTTTCTGGATGAACTCGTAACCGCATTCGCACCTGAATCCAACAACTTCGTCGTCTTCTGTCATCAGACTATGGATGCGCGATGCTTTGCATCCTTTCTGCTGTTTATGCAGCTTCCAAGTTAAGGCGAGGTCATCTAGCTCTAATGGTTGAGAAGTTTTTGCCTTAAAAAAGAACCACATGAAATATGCTAGTAATGCAATCCAAGAACCCCCCAACAATATTTCCAACAACATTTTTATTCAACCTTTTTTGTTTGTTCGCGCGCTTGATAGATCTAAATTATATATCGATCCACATCCTTTGGAAGCAACTTTTGTAATAGTAAATGGCTCCACCGTTTCTGGGAACCGAAATATGGATTTCCGTGCAAGTTGTGTTTTTCACAGCTCCTGCACATTTTTTTTAATGCTCTAGCGCTGAAAGCTCTCACGGACAGAGGATGCATAGAATTCCCCAAGTTTTATAGTTCCTTTCCGGTCATTGCTCTGTACATCTTGCGATAAATACTGAGCATCTTGGCTTTCCTAGCAGGATTTTCTTCATGATCTATCCGCCGTCGGATGCTGTACAGTTCATTCTCAAGTCTTCCAAGAATGACTAGTTTCCTCTTCAAATCCACCAGCTCCAATTGATATCACACCTCTTTTTGTCTGATAGAAAATCATCATCAACGATTTTTAAGTCATATGAAGATATACTATGAATTGATATTAACCATATATATTCTGATTCTGAATTAAAATATATGAGATGACAGTCCCATAATACAATAGGAAACACTGAGATAACATAAGCACTTCTCCCACAGTTCATACGTGTACGCACTAAAATGTGACTGAAATGACATGCGCACATGAAAGAGTTTGCGAGCGCCTATCTAGATGCCAGAGTCTTAGTTGAACTTAGAACGGTCTATTGGGACCCGGACGAGGTCTGATGGGATTCGGCGGTTCAAAGGGATTGGAGGGATTAACTGGATTAAGTGGGTCTAAAGGTTGATCTGGCCCGAGCTTTCGTTTGTTCATGATCTTTCTACTCTACTCAAATGGCATCTCTCTCGATAGAGACAAACTCTTATTTATTACTACCTTACTGGCGCTATTTGTTGACGAGGAACAAAAAAAGTGGGTCACATCTAGGCTGTCAACCGGTTTGGATCAAAAAGGGAGAAGTATGCCACTTGGCTACCTCCCACTCTCGGAATAAGTTTGGCTATATAGCCCATAAGCTGGTAAGAAGCCTGTAAGGCAACGTTCAAGTCCTTCTTCCATAACATCTTCGCGTCTATGCTGAGTTGACCGTATTGAAAATTGGCGGCAATTATGGTTCCGCCATCCTCTGTGATCCATTTTAAAGTAATACTTTCGCTGTTTTTGGAGTAGCCTAGCCAACGGAGCACACCAAACCATTTGCCCTTAAGATTCGCGACAACATGTTGAATTGGAACGTCGGGGGGTAGAAGCGTTTGAAGCAGGTGCATGCTGGGGGCTTTAGTATTGAAAGAGTGTGACTTGAGAAACTCCTTAGCCTTGGATGTAACTCTGTAGCCTTCCACCCCTTTTTCCACGATGCCTTGATTTTCTAGTCTGTAGAGAACCCTAGAAAGCGTCTCTGGATGCACCCCCAACCTCCTCTTTAGCCCTTCAAAAGCGAAGCTAGCCAAGTCCTCTTCCTCGATCACGTGTAACACATTCGTGTCCCTTTCGCTAAAGGGAACCTCAGATGTGTTGTCCCAATCCGCATCCATGACTAAGAGTTCTCCCAATAATTCCTTCAACTTGGCATCTATTGAACCTTACCCATTGGAGATACATATGAATTAGCGAGAAAACTTCAAAATTGAAAGAAGGTTACACACTCATGTTTTAGCTTATAAGAAAAAAGAACTATGTGTAAATGATGATTAGAAATGAATGGGGACGAAGAAGAGGCGGAAAAGTTACCAATGCCTTTAGAACCGTTCCAACCAAAGAGGCCATGGCATACCCCCACTCCAGGAATTCCATTTCCCGGAAGGGGAGAAGATGAAGCAAGGGTTTTGAATCAGATATTGGAGAAGCTAGACGAAATCGAGAGAAGACTTGAAAAAATCGAAAAACTTCTCACAAAAGAATTTGGAACCCTTCCATGAAGAGACCACCCAGAGGATGGAAAACTCTAAGAGAGAGGCAGAATCTGTGGACGATCTGCTAAACGGTTTCGGAGAGAAGTGCTACGCCTTAATCTTCTCTTTCTTGACTACATTTCTGAACGTTTTGCCGCAATTTTCGCATTTGTACAGGGCTATCGTTAATTGGAGTCTTTCACCAGCCTTACTAGGTCTCCCAGCCATCTGCCATGTCTTGACCGGTTTTGATAAGGTTTCACATTCAGGGCACTCAGCTACCTCAGGGTTACCTAAAGCGTTTAGCAGTGCAAGTCTGAGGTTTTCGCCGGTGCTGGTTGTCTTCGCGATTCTCTCAGCCAACTGGGTTTCTTTGAAAACGTCCCGTATCCATCGAGCAAAGTCCCCCCGATTTTGGTGAAATTCTAGAGAAGCAACTGGAACTGTCCCAATTTTCTTCTTGAGATCCTCCAGATTGAAGGCTGCCTCAAATAGTGGTTTGTTGAACGCTTCATAAAAGTAGAATCCCCATTCTGGGGTAACGTTTTCTTCTGGTTTTAAAGGGTTATTCAATTTCGGTATATCCCCACAATCTTGTTTATATTCGTCGAGAAGCTTCTTAACTGTTTCTTCCCAATTCATGGTGCTCATTCTTCGATAGTAGACGACCTCACGTTTGCGCGGATCATCTGAAAAGTTCGTCTCCTGATAGCGCGTAAAGGTTTCTCTGAGGTTGGAACTTCCGCCGATATAGATTAGAATTCTGTTTTTGTCGTAAAAGGCGTAGGCGCCCGTCTCTTCTGGAACGTATTTTGCTCTCTCTCCCCACATGTACAGTTTACCTTCAATTGGCATACTAAAGCCCAAGATGAATAATATAGTAGGGCATATTTATGAAGTCTTTGGCGCTTTTGCCTAGAAAGCAGATTATCGAAGACAAGAATTCCTGGTTTTTCACCAAGTTTGGTATGTATTCCATCTGACTACATCTTTGAGGTCCCTCTTGGGCACATGTAATACTCCAGTTTCATCAAGCCAATATTTTATGTCTCCAGCCTTCACTACGTCTACTACGGGATTTTCTGCGGGATACCCAAGAGCAACCACTAACTCGATAGTTAGACCTTCAGGCACATTCAACACTTCACTTAGTTTCTCCCTGTCAACTGATGCCATAATGCAGGAGCCTAAGCCTTCATCGTAGGCAACCATGGAGATGCTCATTGCAGCGATGCTCGCGTCGTGAACAGGAGTTCGACCGTTCTTGTCTAACAACAGGACAATGTAGGCTTGGGGCATCTCTTCTTCGCTAGGGTAGTAGTCAGGCAGATAAACAGCCCAACTCAATGTGCCAAAAACTTTTTTCAGCAATTTTTGGTCATTAACAATAACATAGCGTAGAGGTTGAAAGTTTACTCCAGAAGGCGAAAGTCTTGCGGCATCCACACATTTCAACAAGATTTCTTCTGGAACAGCTTTCTGACGATACTTTCTGATTGTTCTTCGTCTCTTTATCTTTTCGTATACGGAAACTTTTCCCAGTTTAGTTTTCCCCTGTTTGTTAGAACCCACTGAATCATGTTGATAATTTGGGATATAAGAACTTCTGGATTTGCTGTTTTCCGAGCTTGAGCAACTCGAGGCGAATGCTAAGGTTTTAGGTATTCGCTTATCTTATTGGCAATCAGGTTGTGAAGGCTTTCTCGGTTCTCATATGTTACCTTGAGAATTTCTACGTCTTCTCTCTCTTTGATGCTGCTGATTAGAGAGTTCCTCAGTCCATAATGGATTGTTCCTAGTATGGGTTTGCTGCTTTCTATAGCCTTGACTAAGGCGTTGCTGAAGGCTGGTGAAGAAAGTTCCATGGGGCCTATCTCGTCTATTGCCAGTATATCCGCGTTTTGAAGGGCGTCAAGAATAGAGGTTGCGCCTATAGCGTCAAGGTCAGTTAAGTTAACTCGATACTTGCCTATTCTTGGACCTTCTGGCTGGTTTATGTGGGCTAGCCATCCTCTCTGTCCGGTGGACAAATCCATGATTTCGAAGCCCACTCTTACTCCCCCCTCACGGACCTCACGGCAAATCATGCCACCGACTGCGTATTTTCGTTTCTTAAGTTCTTTCATTGATCGACGGAGTGTGCTTGTTTTGCCGATTCCTGGCGGTCCGGTTATGAGTATGATTCGTTTCAGCGTGAACACCTTGCTTTTGGGTAGACGAACCCTAAATATCTAGTTTCCATAATTAAAGCTTCAGTGATTGCGGGAGTTATGAATGTTGAGTTTTGGTTTCCCTACTGAGACTGTAACGGAGGGTGAAGTCAGTGTAGTGGTGCCCAAGCTTGCTGCTTATGTGAAAGAGGTTTGGGAGTATGCTCCGTCGAAGGCGCCAGTATTTTACAATCCCACTATGGAACTGAACAGGGACTTGGCAGTTCTGGCATTACAGGCGTATCAGAAGACAGTGGAGAGAGAAGTCACGGTTTCTGAACCATTGACTGGATGTGGGCTTCGGGGCGTAAGATTTGCTGTGGAGGTGGAAGGGGTTCGAAGGGTTTCTGTGAATGACATTAACCCCAAAGCGGCTGAGCTTGCCTCCTTCAATGCTGAACTCAACAAGGTGGAAGACCGGGTTGCAGTTGCCAACGAAGACGCAAATCTTTTTCTCAGCAGGCATGCGGCGCCACGAAAGAGATCCAACTATGTGGATATCGATCCGTTTGGTTCTCCTGTGCCCTACCTAGACGCTGCCCTACGAGCTCTACGTAGCGGCGGCTTGCTTGCTCTAACAGCCACGGATATGGCTCCGTTGTGTGGGGTTCATCCCCGAGCTTGCTTTAGAAAATACGGTGGACACCCCTTGCGTACAGAGTATTGTCATGAACTTGCTGTTCGCCTCTTGGTTGGATGTCTAGCTATGATGGCTGCGAAACATGAGATAGGCATCGAGGTTTTGTTCAGTCACAGCATTGACCATTATGTTCGAGCCTATGCAACTGTCAAATACGGCGCCAGAGTAGCCGACAAGAGCGTTCAAATGATGGGATATATCCTTCACTGCTTTTCCTGTTTTCACAGAGAAACATCCTTGGGAATAATTTCTCCACTGAAACACGTTTGTCCCAATTGTAAAGCAAAGTTGAACGTCGCCGGTCCCTTATGGCTCGGCAAGATAGCTGACAAAAACTTCTGTTTCCTGATGGAGAGTGAAGCTGAGAAAAGAAGTTTGAGACAGGAAAAGAGACTTCTGAAGCTTATATCCTTGGTCAAGAATGAAGCTGAGGCGCCAGTCACCTATTTCACCGTTGACAAAATCTGCGACAAGCTGAACCTGCCCATTCCAGCCCTAAAGAAAGTTATGGACAGAGTGAGAAAAGAGGGGTTTAAAGCAGCACCAACGCATTTCAACAGCCGAGGCATCAAAACCGACGCCCCAACAAATGTAGTGAAAGAGATTATAGCAGACCTTGCAACCCAAACGGGTTAGTTCATTATAAGCCTAGTTTTTTGTAGATTTTCTGCTTCTCGTTATCAGCTATGGTTTTGATGTCTTGGAAGAGGTTGTTTCCATGGGTGTCGATGGCTACGGTTAAGGGTCCGAAGTTCTCAACTTCTAATACCCACATGGCTTCAGGCGTCCCCAAATCACTCCACTCTACCCTCTTCACTCGCTTTATGGCTTTGGCTGCCAGAACTGCTGCTCCTCCAGTGAAGGCTCCGTAGACAGCCCCATACAGTTTCATGGCGTCAGTGGTCTTCTTGTCCATCCCCCCCTTCCCCACGACAACTCGAACCTTGAAATTCTTGATGAATTCGTCTTCGAACAGGTCCATGCGGGAACTTGTGGTCGGACCAGCAGCCACCACCCTCCATCTGTCCCCCTCTTTTTTTACTATGGGACCACAGTGAAAAAGCGCTAGTCCCTCTAAATTGACCGGCAACTTCTTTCCTTCTTTGTGGAATTCTAGCGCTCTTCTGTGGGCTGCATCCCGCGCAGTAACCATAGTTCCTGTAAGATAGACGGTGTCGTTGACTCGGAGTTTCCGAACTTCTTCCTCTGAAATCGGGGTCCTAAGCTTATAATTGGTCATCTTTCACACCACATCATGGGTTAAGTACTCAACTTTTCCATCAGGGTAGATGCGGGCTGTGGCTCTCCTAGCAGCCCAGCACTGAACAGCCACTGCAACAGGATATGATGCGGGGTGCCTATGAGCGTAGTCAACCTTCACACCCAACACTGTGATTTTGCCGCCTAGACCCATGGGTCCGATTCCCGTTTGGTTTGCGGCTTCACGCAGTTCCTCTTCAAGTTTTGCCAGTTCAGGGTTGGAGTTGGGCTGATTCAACGGTCTTAGCAGAGCTGCCTTGGCTAGTTTCATTGCGATATCAGCTCCTCCGCCGACTGCAACACCCAAAATTGTTGGGGGACAAGGTTTTGCGCCAGCGTTAATCACAGTGTCAACGACAAACTTCTTGAGTCCCTTTATCCCCTCACTCGGACTAAGCATTCCTAGGGCGGAGACATTTTCAGACCCGCCTCCCTTTGGCATAACCGTGATCTCAAGGGCGTCTCCAGGCACCACCTCCCAGTATATGTGGGGAATGAATCTTCCGGTGTTGTCTCCCGTGTTCTTTTGGGTGAAGGGGTGAACGGCGTTGGGGCGTAGGGGCACCTCCCCAGTGGCCATTACTGTAGCGTTGCGGAGAGCCGCTTCAACCTTGTCTAACCCCGTTACTTGACTTCCGGCTTTCACATAGAAGATGATGACACCGGTGTCTTGACATAGGGGAGCGGGCATTTTCTCAGCTAACTCCACGTTTTTTAGAATGGCGTCCAGTTGAGCCTTTCCCACTTCGCTCTCCTCTTCGCGATATGCCCTCTGGAGAGCTTCCTTCACGTCATGCGGCAGTTCTGTGACTGCAAGCTGCAGGAGTTTGACCGCTACGTTCTCTACAACTTTCTTGATTACCAAGCCTTTTCTTCTCCCCGTCTAGAGCAGAGTTAGACGATTAATCTTATACTTTTTGCTGCCATTTCTAAGATTTGGTGTCAGCATTCTCTCAACGAATGTTTTATCTGCCATGATAGTCTAACTTAAATATGCACCACCCTATTGCTTTTAAACATCGGGAACCGAGGCGCCAAAATGACTGAAGAGGCAGCCCTAGAAAAAAAGAGATACGAATGCTTGGAAGACCTTGAGATAGGTCCTGCCCTATCCAAAAAGCTGCGGGAGCTAGGGTTCCACACAGTCGAGAATCTTGGCATGGCTACGGCTAAGGAACTGGAGCAAGCGGGCATAAGCAAAAAAAAGGCTGTGGAGTTAATTCGCAAAGCACGTTCATGTATGCCCCTTCCCTTCATCCGGGGAGACGAACTGCTGAAGATGCGGCAGAGCGTTCTGCGCCTGACAACAGGAAGCAGAATGTTGGACGAACTGCTAAGAGGAGGCATCGAATCCCAATCTATCACAGAATTCTACGGAGAATTCGGGAGTGGCAAAAGTCAGATTTGCCATCAGTTGTGTGTAAACGTTCAGTTGCCGCCTGAACGAGGCGGTTTGGATGGTGCAGCTCTCTACATAGATACGGAGAATACCTTCAGAACCGAACGGATAATTCAGATGGCGAAGAATCTGGGCTTAGACCCGGATGAGGCGATTAAGAACATCATTTTTGCCGAGGCCTACACGTCAGATCATCAGATGTTTCTCTTAGAGAACGCAGACAAGGTGATTAAAGAAAATGGAGTCCGACTGATCATTGTGGATTCCTTGACCTCTCACTTCAGAAGTGAGTATCTGGGGAGGGAGATGTTGGCTGAAAGGCAGCAGAAGCTCAATAAGCACCTTCACAGGTTGATTCGGTTGGCTCGGGCCTTCAATTCTGTAGCTGTTGTTACAAATCAGGTTATGTCCAAGCCAGACGTCTTCTTTGGTGATGCTATACATCCAGTAGGCGGTCATATAGTAGCCCACACAAGCCACACCCGTATTTTTCTTCGAAAATCGGCTCGTGGACCAGTGAGAATCGCCCGACTTGTTTCTAGCCCTCATCTGCCTGAGGGAGAAGGAATCTTCATGGTTTCTGAAAGAGGAATAGAGGATGTCAACGAAGAGGATAGGGAGAGACGAATATAGATGCCAATTTCAAAGATTTTTGTAACTCGATTCTTTCAGCTTGTAGATGGAAGACGATTTGCTGAAGCAGAGCGGGTACTAGAACGAATAAGGCTGAAGACAAGCGAGACCGAATGGAACAGTGGATACCTCCACGCTCTCGACGGCATACTTTTTACCCAAAAATCAAACGATTCCTATTCATTTCTCACGAACCTAAACTTCAAGGACGAAAAAGCGTTGAAAAAATTTAGAAAAGAGTTTGTGAGCGAGTCCAGAAACAAGATTCACGCAGATTATGACCGGGGCTTCTTCTCAGCTTGGGCAGATTACATGCGCATATCGATGAATGCCCTAGCAAATGCAGAAGCGCCCAAGAAAAGTTAAGGCTACGACATTTTAACGAATGAATTAGCGACTAAACGGGTATATTTGGAGCCTAATCACAGCAGTATGTTGAAATCAGTACTTTTTCGTGTTCGGGAATACGCCTTTCTCTTCCTAACAGCATGAAAGAAATCGTGAAATAATTGCTACTATGAGGAGGGCTAACTCACCGTTAGAATTTTTGTATTCGTGTGACTTATTCCGTGGTCATCTACGACTTTTAGTTTAACGGCATAATCTCCAGCTAAGGTGTAAGTATGATTGAAGGTTATTCCGGTTCCTGTGGTTTCATCTCCGAAATTCCAAGAATACTTAACTATTTTTCCATCCGGGTCGAAGCTGTCGGTTGCGTTAAAGGTTATTGGGTTATTAACTACTGGTTTTTGTGGATCAAATGTAAAAGTAGCGGTTGGAGGCGCCAGAAACGGGGTGATGAACAGGGTCCAGCATAGAATGAATGTGAGAAAGTAAGCGCCTATTCCCATTGTAAAAATCTTGGACGGCTTTTCCACCTTATTCAGGAAACGCCATTTAAGAATGTAATAGCTGATGATGTAGAATAGTATCCCTGTAGAAATGCCTGTTATGAGAGGATCGCCTACTTTGAGATCTATCACGAGAGCATTGACTAGGGCGGCAAGGATACCTAACCCGATCCTGATACAGTAAATAACATTTAGAGTTTTCAATTTCATCCCATGCCAATCGTTGTAGTTTAGCTGATTGATGATGTTGCTTTTGTTATTTTCGTTTCCTAAATAGTTTTTGACCGTCTCCTTCATAAATGTAATCAAACGGCACCCTTTTTATGCAATAACATGAAACAGAAAAGGAATATGGAAGAAGTTCTCTCCATTATGTTGGAAACCCAGTTCCACATCCCTTGAGGGAAAGATATTGAAGGAAGTAATGACGAGCTTCGATGTAGCCGCAGCCACCCAAGAAGTTAGCGGACTAGTTAACGATGCCCATATCGCCAAGATTTATCAAATCGGCCCCCGCACATTGCTCTTCAAGCTCCGGAAATCAGACCAACCTCGACTCCACCTGCTTATTGAAGCTAGAAAACGGCTCCATCTAACCTCCTACGAACATGAAACCCCACTGAGACCCTCTTCGTTTTGCATGGCCCTCAGAAAATACCTCAATAACGGTGTGGTTAAAGAGGTTCGACAGCATGAATTCGAACGAATAGCAATCATGGAAATCAGCACGCGGCAAGGCGACTTCCAGCTGGTTTCAGAACTTTTCGGTGGAGGAAACGTCATTCTGGTTAATCCGGAGGGCAAGATTCTGCAAGCTATGACCTATAAGAGAATGCGGGACAGAAACATTCTGCGTGACGAAATCTTCCAACACCCGCCTGCAAGAGGAAAGAACCCTCTCAAGCTGAACCCGGAAGACTTTAGGGAAATAAAAAAGCTTGGGCAAACAGAAATAGTGAGGGCTCTAACTAAATTTTTGAGCATCAGCGGGACCTACGCCGAAGAAATCCTTCTCCGCGCAGAGGTTGACAAGAAAACTAACTGTATTTCTCTCACGGAACAGGAGCTTGACAGCATCTTCAACCAGCTCCAAAAGCTTCTTTCCCTCACTGGCACAGGAAACATTGAACCCCGTATCGTGATTGGTGAAGATAAAATGTGGATCGACGTAACTCCTGTGCCACTAAAAAAATACAATAAATTTGATCAAAGGAATTATGAGAGCTTCAACAGAGCCCTTGATGACTACTACGCTAAGATGACCTCTGAGGAGATGGCGGGTGAGACCACCGAAGAAGTTGAGAGCGAGGTCGCTAGACACCGACGGATTCTTCAGAGGCAAGAGAAAGCTCTGGAGAATTTGAAGGAGCCAATCATAAAAAACAAGAGTATCGGAGACCTGATTTACCTGCACTTCGGGGACCTCCAATCTCTGCTCCAAAAGATTAGGGAAAAGAAACGCAGTGGCAATTCTTGGGAGGAAATAATCGCGCTTATTGAGGAGGGAAAGAGAGCCGAGCATCTTCCGAATGTCTACTTCCACTCTCTGGAGCCTTCAAACCAGGTTCTTCATGTTTCAGTGGAAAACAACGTTTTCTCTCTCAATCTCCGGCATTCCGTCCAAGCCAACGCTGACAAATATTACTCGCGGTCTAAGAAAGCTGAGAAAAAGCTTAGAGGCGCCGAGAAAACCCTTCATGAGACCAGAGCCAAGATTGAAGAGCTGGAAAAGCAGGTTGGATTGGTAAAGGCGACTCAGCGACCCCTTGCTAGGAGGAGAAAAAGGGAGTGGTTTGAGAAGTTCAGGTGGTTCCGCTCCTCTGACGGTTTGCTCGTGATAGGAGGCAGAGACGCTACAACAAACGAGATACTTATCAAGAGACACATGGAACCCCACGACCTTGTTTTCCACGCCGAGATTCTGGGAGCCCCATTCGTCCTGATCAAAACAGAAGGAAAAACTACGCCAGAACAAACCATCAAAGAAGCAGCCCAGCTCGCAGCCTCCTACTCCCGAGCCTGGAGAGAGATGTTAACCACATTAAACGTCTATTGGATCAATCCAGATCAAGTGAGTAAAACTCCTCCCTCTGGCCAGTTCCTCAAAAAGGGATCCTTCATGATCCGCGGATCGAAAAACTTTGTCCGTGGTGTTCCTCTACAGATCGCCATCGGCGTTGAAACTGGCGAGGAGGAAACTAGGGTTGTTGGGGGACCGGTTGATGCTATCGCCTATCAGACGGACGTTTACGTGGAGATTGTTCCGGGGGAACAGAAGAGCAGTCAGCTTGCCAAAAAGATAAGGCATCAGTTGTCCACAAAAGTTTCTGAAGATTTGAAAAGAAGTATTACTGCGATTCCATTAGAGGAGATACAGCGTTTCATCCCCTTAGGCAGAGGAAAAATGAAAAAAAGAATGATTGGAAGAAACGCGCGGTTACTTCCAATTAGGTAACCTTATGTTGTTAGCGATAATTGTCTTTTACATTCCTCTTTGCTCTTTTTCTGTTCCTTTTACGCAGAAGTACTCGTGAGTGAGACCCATCTTTTCAGTTATTGGACAGGCTGGGCATATACAACCCAATTCTTCAGTGATGCAGGTTGGACTTCTACCCATTGCACAGTAGAATAATTCGCCTTTTTCTTGTGCACATTCATTATATGTAGGGCAACTTAGGCAGATACAGAGAGCCTTGTTAGCTTCGATTGCCTTCATTCGCTCTTCTTCTGTCATCTGAGACATCATCTGCATAGTCTGATCAAACTTGTCCATTACTTCACCTCCATCTTACGCATCATAGCGTATTTTTCGCCTAACAGCTATTACCTATTATTGTCTCGCTAAACTTTAAAAGTTCACACAGTTAGCAATTCGAAATTATCTTTACTTTTTCTACTCTACGATAACACATGCTACCAATGTTTTGGTAAAACCTAGTGCGTTTTAGAAGATTGCGAGACGAATTCAATTAAGGTAAAAAAAGAGAGCTGCGATTATTTTTTGTTCTTTTTGCAGTAGCAGTCCCAACAGAGTATTTCACAGTTTTCCTGTGTAGGTTTTCCGCCTTTTTCTGGACTAACTATCCAATGTGCTTCCCAACCTTTTTCGCCGTCGGGTGCTATGAAAGATTGTCCTCGTTTATTCCAATCGAGTACTCTCATACACATAGAATTGTAGCTATGTCCATGCTCTACAAGTAAGCATTCACATCTACCGTCTGCAGCGCCAAACGCTTTCTTTACAACTTCCTCTGGAAATTCAGCCATTTCAGGTTCCTCCAATGAATTTACCGCTTTTATTTAGGAAATCTCTTTTAAACCTTATTGTGAGAACTGGTCATTTTTGCCAATTAGTCCAATTGTTTCCATAATCGCTGGGTGTGGAAGTTATTCTAACTGGGCATATAAAATATCAATCAAAGTGTATTCCAGAATGCATAAAACTGAAGCTGAAGAAATACATGCTTATTTTCATTTAAAGGGGGTGGTATATGTGAGATTAAGAAAGTGTGCGATGAAACGTGATGAGATAGTGGCTGCTGGTGGCGCACATTGCGATGCGGGCTTCATTCTTGGAATACTTGGCATTTCATTCGCCGTACTTGGAGTTATTAGTGATATCGTGAACATCATTCTCGTCTTAGAACCAACATCTTGGTTACTGCTGTCAATAGTCACTTGCCTAGTAGCTATAGCCTGTTTCATAGCTTGGGCATTAGCTGTGCTTTTAATTGCCATGGAAGCCAAGAATAACCCTAGAACAGAATGAACAGTCTAGTCTTCCATCTTGCTTGACTTGGGAATTCCTATCCATCGTGGAGTTCTGTTCATGTATTCACGGTAGGCTTTCCCGTAGTGTCCAAGGCAGAAGGCTTCTTCCATCTTTATGAAATATGCGGCTCCAACCCCAACTACTATGGGAAATACCAAAAAAATCCATGAGGCTGAAGCTATGGCCACACCCAAAAGAAGCAACACTTCAGTTACATACATAGGATGCCGCGAAATTCGATATATTCCTCTGGATACTACTTCCCCCGCTGGGGTGTTTACCCAATCCACCAGAACTAATATACTCCCAACTAACCCTACTAGAGTAATTGGAATACCAACGTAGAACCATATTGTGCCTAATTTTAGCGGTAGGAAAACAGAGTATATTACAGCGGCAAAATAGATGAGCTTGGAGAGAACGCAGAATGACATCTTGGGCTTAGTCAGACGCGCACTTGGTGCGGGCGCACGTTTTGTTTTAAACATCCACATAGAGAGAATCATAACTATTAAAGAGGGAACCAAGAAAATCCAAGCATTCCACAAGCCTAACTCAAAAACTGGCATAAACGACATGAATTCACCTTCTCACAGTTCATTCTTCATTTGATTTTCGTATACCTATCCATCTTGGGATACTGTTCATGTATTTTCGATAGTCATCTCCGTACCTGTAAAGGCAATAACGTTCTTCAGCTGATGAATTGGCGTTGAACAGAATCGCCAGCACCACTGTTAAGAGAAGATACAACCACGAAGAGCAGGCTACTCCCAAACCGGTTTGCATTAGAACCATACCAAGGTACGTGGGGTTTCTTGTAAAACTATAAAGACCTTTAGTGATGACCTTGTCCTTAGGACTAGTAGCGAAATTAAGAATTGAAACACTGGTGAAAACTATCCCAAACAGATAGATAATTAGACCGCTGTATAGCCATGTTGTGCCAAGTTGTAGAGGTAAGAAAACGGCATAAACCCAAGAAACGAGCATTGGCAAGAAGACGGCATAAGTGAGTCTATTCTCCTTTCTAGTTAGCTGAAAATCTCCTGCTTTTCCTGATTCCCTAGCAGCTGTCGCTCTCATATCAGAGAAGGAGAGTATTAGGATAGGAATGACGAGAATCCAAGCGTTCCATAGGCCTAACTCAAAAGCTGGTATAACAGACATGCTTTCCCCCTCTTACAATTTATTCTTTCGTTGATTTTGATATTCCTATACACCTTCGCCCTATGTTATACTTAAGCTCGATTATCTTTTCATTTGATATGGAGCGGACCTGTGCGATGCCAATATAGAGGCGGTGCGCTCGCAAGACCGTATCTGTCCCAGATTAGGAGGTACCAACGCTCTAGGTGGAAATCACGTTCTTTTCTCGAATTACTGTCTCCCTGCATAAACGGACTCGACTAGAAATCGTAAAGTTTCGAATATTTCTTGTGCAGGTAGTTGAGGTAAGGGTCAACTGAAAGTTCTTTTCCAGTGATTATTTTAATTAGGTCGGGAGGGTCGTAGAGGTTTCCATAGCTGTGAACGTTCTTAACCAGCCACTGTTTCACGTTTCTGAAGTCACCCTTCGAAATAGGGTCTCTCCAGTCCTGAAGATCATTCTCCATAGTGGCTAGTATTTGCCCGCTGTAGATGTTTCCCAACGCATAGCTTGGAAAGTATCCGTATAGTCCGCTGGCCCAATGCGTGTCCTGCATCACGCCTTCAGAGTCATCCTCAACATCCACACCCAGATACTCCCTGTAACTTGTGTTCCAGACCTGAGGTAGCTCATCTACAGTTATCCTACCTGCGAAGAGGTCTCTTTCAAGATTGAACCGGACAATAACATGGAGACCATAGGTAACTTCGTCTGCCTCAACCCGAATCTTCGACGGCATAACTTGGTTAACAGCGTGGACACAGTCCTCCGGATTTATGTCTAAAAGGGGTTTGCCTGCTATTTTTTTCAACTTGGGCAAGATGTAGATCCAGAACTCGCGGGACCTTCCCACGATGTTTTCTACGAAGCGGGATTGGGACTCATGGAATCCCATGGAGCAGGCGTCTCCCACAGGCTGGAAAATCCATTCTGGTTTCAGGTTCTGCTCGTAGAGGGCGTGGCCTCCTTCATGCAGGATGGAGAAGATGACGGAAGCCAACTTGTTCTTGTAGTAGTGGGTTGTGATTCGCACGTCGTCGTAGTATCCTGTTGTGAAGGGATGCTCAGTCTCGTCAATTCTGCCCCCAGACTTCTTCGATTCCGTGTCGTAGCCTATGAATTCAGCTGTTACTTTGGCAATTTTCTGCTGCGTTTCGATGGGGACTCGACGCTTAAGGATTGAGGTGTCAGGCTGTTTCGGGGATGCTTCACATTTCCGTAATATAGAGACTAGACCTTGCTTTAGTTCTTTGAAAACGTTGCTGATGGTCTCAGAGGTCATTTTTGGCTCGAAAATATCTATCAGCGCATCGTAGGACGTAACGGTCTCCTTGACTTCCATCAAAATTTCAGCTGCCTTGCTCTTTAAGCTAAAGAGTTTCTCAAGTTCAGGCTTGAATTTTGGAAAATTTTTGGCGGCTTTCGCCTTTTTCCACGTGTCAATTGTCACGGCTTGTTGTTTTGAGGTTTCGGCGACGAGTTCTTCGGGAAGCTTTGTCTGCTCATTGTAATGTTTCTCTATTAAGTACAGATTTCTTTTTTGAACCACGCCTAGTCTGCTGTATTCTGGATGTTTTTTTGTCTCTTTCAGCAGACGTCCAATCTCGGAGTCCGTGCTCATTTTGTGACCGATTCGGCTGAGCATGGCAAGCTGGAGGCTCCGCAATTCAATTCCTTTTGGAGGCATCATCGTCTCCATGTCCCAGTGAAGAATCGCGGCTGCTGAATGGAGGGTAACTATGTTCTTCGTCTTTTCCAGCAGCTTTTTGTAACTTGAAATTGAGGTTTTAGTCATCTTTAACAACCTTCCAGCAGAAGATTTTCGGTTATTTAGTGTGGATAGTAGTTTCTGCTAATATCTTTTATTGGGCGAATTGGGAATCTGTTCTCATCTGCTTTGGCAATCGCAGTTTTCGGAAAGAAACTGTTTTTCAACATACTGCTGTGATTAGGAGCCAAATATGGTAGGTGTACGTTACTTCATTGTTAGATACAGTAGCACTGCTAGGGCTAAAGTTGTGAACAGGTCTGGCAACATTGCAAAGGGTCCAAGACCGAACGCTCGGTAGTTAAATAGCCACTGCAGTAAGGGATTAGAGGAAAGAGCATAGAGAAGTAAAATCATTGAGAAGATTATTAGTCCGATTGTGAATTCTGACTTTAATTTACTGTAAATATCGGCGTATACGATCAATAGAAAAACTAGAAGGGTAGCGTTTATGGTGGAAATCACTGTTTTGGCTATGTAGTACAACTCGATATCACCCTGGTAGGACCAAACTCTATCCCAGTCAATCCTGTCAAAGTTGTGAATACCTATTTGCCTAGGTTCGAAAATTGGGCTTGGAGCGTTTGTGACTGCCCAGAAATATGAGAGTAGGGCTACTGCTACCAAAATGGTAAGCATTATTGCGATTTTCGCGTTTCTATTCATACTATTGTTCACTTCTTTTCCTCCCTTTTTTGTTTTTTCCAAATTTTGTTCATAATCTCCTCGAATAAACCATAATTTTCCTCCATTTCTGGAGACAGAAAATAGGTGGTGCCATATCCGTTTCCAGCGGATGTGATTATTCTGTTCTTTTTGAGTATTTTGAGATGGTGCCTTATCGTTCTATAATCCATTTTAAGCGTGTTCGCCAATTGGTTCGCGTTTTGTGGGTTTTCTCTCAAAGTCTCGATTATTTTAGAGCGAGTTACTCCGCCCCGAGTTCCTGCAATAAGCCAACCAAGCAAATACTTCAACTGGCGAACGTGAACAGACATCCATACCGCTCCAAGGAAACAAAGGGGCTTAATGAGGTTATTTTGATGTTTGTAATAAATATCCCTATGCTTCTGATTTGTTGCGCGTTAGTTGTTTACTGTTAGATTTGGGTCGAATTTTGGTGCAATTCTGAAAATCACTTAATAATTTTCTGTCTTTAAGCGTGTCTCGAGGCGATTTAAGCGCCCCTATATGCAGCTAGAAGGAGGTGAAGACCATCGATAGAAGCAAAGCGTTAATCCTGTTAACAATTGTGGTTATGGCATCAATCCTAAGCGGGATAGCATTAACAACTGTAGTGGCTGATACAGGTGAAGAAAACACAAGTGAACTAACGAGTTTGGAGGCTGACACTGAAGACGAGAGCACAGATGATTCTGCAGAGTTTATGCCCTGGAGAATGATGACGGGAAAGTGTGAAGGCCCACAGGGAGGATTCCGAGGAGGCCCACGTGGGCGAGGAGGATTTGGGTATGTTGAGGTCAGTGAAGAGTTTGAAGAGAACGTGATTACAATAGCGGAAAGCGATGAAGATGTACAGGCCCTACTCGATGAAGGCTACAACATCACAGGAGTGAGACCGATCATCAAGACAGTGGTTGATGGAGAAGGCAATGTTGTAACAAAAGCAGCTGATGCCATCGTGATGCTAGATAAGGAGGATGAAACGGGAAGGGCGAGTGTATGGGTGAACTTGGAAGAGGGAAAAGTCACGGAAATTGTGATAGTGACAAGAACCGTAATTGAGAAGCCCTAAACAAGCAACGCAGAAAGCATACCGATAGAGAGCTGAACAATGCTTGGAATATACCGCCCATAACTCCCTCACTTTTTTTACCATTTTTTGATATGCCCTGCCGAGGGCAAACGCTCCAATGTTTGTTTTTTGAAAGTTCTGCCAGTTGGACTAAGAAATGAATTTGGGCATAATTCTGAAAAACAGTTTAATGGCAGAGCCTTGAAAATGCTGTGAAGGCTTTGGGAGGCGCCCACGCTCGGTGACAATGTGGCGGGTTTTACCATTTTCCCCTCCTGCGCTTCCCATTGCCCTAACAAAAAGATACAATATTTTTGGAATGTCCTGCCATTCATCATATGTTTTGGATATTTAAAAGCCAAAATGGCTAGATTTGGGGAACACGACTTGGAGGAAGTTGTGGAGCACTAATGGACTGAGATTTGGGTTTAATTCTGAAAAACTCTTTTATAACGATTTGGCTGATGGCTCAAATCTGGAACATTGTTGAAAGGTGAAAGATTTGGGTGTCTTCACGAGAGCATTGAGGAATGTTTCAAGAAGAAAAATTAGAGCCTTACTTGTGATCATTGCTTTGAGTTTATCCGTGGCAATTCTGGTCTCCATACCAACAGGTATAATGGCTAACCAAGAAGCTGCTGAACAATTAAGCGCAAACTACGATTCCTACTTGGCGAACATGGAAACTGAAATCACAACAGCAGCAACATTATTGGAAGTCAGTCTTTCACCCGGATTCGCCGGTGCTGGTTTTGGGGGCGGAGGAAGACCTTCAGGCGGATTTAGTGGAGGATTCATGAGCGCGGAGAGTTTCATCGATGAAACCGCAGTTTCTAACATAACTACCATAGAAGGAGTCGCTACGGTTATTCCTGTATTACAAAAGTCTGAAGGAACCCTTGAAACTCGATCGACTCAATTTGGCGAGTTTGAATTTCTTAGACCAGAATATACAATTGTTGGCGTGCCACTTGACGATTCTATTCTATCAAATTATCCTGTGTTACCTAGCGACATTACTGAGGGGAGAACATTAGTTGAGGGTGACAGTGGCGTTGTTCTCCTGAGTGTAAATAACACTGACTATTTTGGTGTCGGACTTAATGATCAAGTAAAAATTCTAGGAAGTGACTTCACGGTAGTTGGTATCTATTCCACAACAGTTACTCAGGAAATGAATCATCTTTACATGAGTCTTTCTGAAGCTCAAGAAATAACTGAACTGGAAGGGGAGATAAGTAGAATTGACGTTTACGCAGAAAATGAGGATACTGTAGATGACGTATATAATGCTGTAACTGAGATGTACGCAGAGTTCTATGTTAGCACTGCAGAATCGCGCCTCGAATCGATTACCAATATGGCAGAAAGACAAGTTGACCTTCTGGAGAATGCTGAAGCAGACCTCGCTGAGACACAAGCAGTTGCTTACATGGAGATTGGCATAGCTGTTGTTGCCACAAGTCTAATTGTGCTTTTCACGATGTTATATACTGTAAGAGAGAGAATCCAAGAAATCGGCGTGCTAAAGGCGATAGGCTTTAGCAACGGTAACATAATGGGCCAGTTCATGCTTGAAGGAATGATTTTGAGCATAGTAGCCGGGTTACTTGGTGTTGTAATAGGGACGGTTGGTGCACCAATAATAACCCAGCTACTGGTTTCGGGATTCACCCCCACAAACTCCGCCTCGCAAACGCCATTTGCGGGAAGACAAATTGGTATCCCAGGGTTAACTGTGGAAGCCACTATAGCTACTCCAACTGTTGAACTTTTGTTAATCGTATTCGCCGGCGCAATATTGCTTGGAGTAATAGGTTCCTTTTACCCTGCGTGGCGAGCATCAAAAACTAGTCCAATGGAGGCGTTAAGACGTGAATGAGTCCGCATTGAAAACTGAAAATCTCGACAAAATCTTCAAATTAGGTGGACGTCAAGTTCGGGCTCTCTCGGACGTGAATCTAGAGATCAATAAAGGCGACTTCCTTTCAATTATGGGACCTTCTGGGTCAGGCAAAACTACTTTGCTCAACATCCTAGGCTGCCTAGATAACCCAACCCATGGAGCAGTCTTTTTGGATGGGATTAATATAACAAAGGTTCCTGAAAAGGACCGCTATAAAATAAGAAAGAACAAAGTCGGTTTCATATTCCAGACTTTCAATTTGATGCCTTGGTTAAATGCTATCGAAAACGTTGAGCTTCCCATGGAGGGCACAAAGAAGTCGAAGGCTGAGATGCATAAGAGGGCTCGTGAACTTTTGAACCTTGTCGGGTTATCCAAAAGAATGGAACATAGACCACATAAGCTGAGTGCAGGAGAGCAACAACGGGTTGCCATAGCAAGAGCCTTGGCAAACAATCCCGCCATAGTTCTGGCGGATGAACCCACAGGCAACTTGGACGTAAAAACAAAGAATGAGATCATGAGGCTACTAGGCAAATTAAATGCAGAACAAGGAACAACAATTATTGTTGTAACACATGACAGCAGAATTGGTTCGCGGGCAGGCAGAATGCTCTTTCTCAACGACGGAAAATTGCTGAAAAAAGAGCGGAAGGGATCACATTCCATGAAGTTCAATTGTCCCCATTGTGGAAAAGAAATCCAACCAGACGACAAGTTCTGTGCGGGTTGCGGTAAAAAAGTATAGAGGGGAATTCTCTGATTCAGAGATCTAGAATAAAGTCTCAACGGATGCTTAGAACAATCGCCATTCTCCTTCGAAATACCACTTGGAAATGCGGAAAAGTGGAGCGACTTGTAGTCAGCTATCTGCAACGACAGCTTCGGTGTGGACGCACTCGAATTTCGATAAAAGATATGGTAGAATATTTCAAGCTGAAGGGGAAACAAGAGAGCGTGTTCCTTGAGGCGATGAAAAGGCTGGAAAGACGGGGAATAATCAAAATAGTCTATATTCATTTTTCCTCACCTCCTGAACTTAGTACGCTAAGTAGACAAGGAGGATTATAATTGGAGCTTCCTCAAAAACCAAAAAACACACCTACCTTAGCGCTATTTGTAGTAACCGCTGTCATAACCAGCCTAGTTGTGGGAGTGTTGTTTGGCTATTTGGCATTCTATTTAATCACTTCTGAAGAAATGGATAATCTACAGAATCAGGTGACATCACTCCAAGGACAACTCTTGCAAATCCAATCAGCAGAAAATGTTACTTTAGTCATTTCAGAAGAAAATGTTTCAGTTTCACAGCTATACGAGCAAGTTGAAGAGTCCATTGTTGTAATCCGCGGGATGATGATAGCGCAATACGACTTTTTCGGGCGCCCCTACTACGCACAAGTTCAAGGTTCTGGGTTCGTCTACGACTTCACAGGACAAATGGTGATTGTTACAAACTATCATGTAGTCAGCGACGCAATCAACATCACCGTAACTTTCGCAAATGGCAACGCCTACACAGCAACGGTTCTAGGCTCAGATCCATACGCAGAGCTCGCAGTGCTTTCTGCAGACGCTCCACAAGAAGAATACAAGCCTCTTGAAATAGTCAGTTCATCAAGCCTGCAGGTTGGTGATCCGGTTATGGTCGTCGGCACCCCGTATGGATTAGCTGGCTCAATGAGCACAGGGTATGTTAGTTCACTGGGCAGAACACTAACTGCAGAAACAACAGGTGGATACGTGATAGCCAATGTCATCCAAACCACTGCGCCCCTTAATCCGGGTAACTCAGGGGGTCCGCTTTTGAACTACCAAGGTCAAGTTGTAGGTATAGCCACTGCTATTGTGGAAGATTCGCAGGGAGTGGGGTTCGCGATACCTTCTAACACAATCCTGAGGGAAATCGGGGACTTGATTAACACTGGCTCTTATGATAAGCATCCTTGGCTTGGCGCAGCAGGCGTCGACATGACTTACGAGATTGCCGAAGTAATGGGTACTGGCGTCACTTATGGTTGGTTGATTGCTCAGGTTACAAGCGGGGGACCAGCAGACGACGCAGGATTACAAGGTGGAACCGAGGAGGTTACAGTCGTGGACGCGGAGGTGATTATTGGCGGAGACATAATAATAGAGATTAATGGAGTGCGAATAACAAGTATAGATGATCTCTCAGCTTACCTAGAAGAATATACTTTACTGGGGCAGACAGTCAACTTGACAATAGTGAGAGATAACGAAACTACCGCCGTCCCCCTTGAGTTAGCAAGTCGCCCCATTACAAGCACATAATTAAATCGAGAAAAGAATATGAGCAGAAAGGTGATAATGATTGGATGATCCTCAAAGACAAAGAAATACAAGCACCTCAACGGTTCTTATAGTTATTATTGTTGTTGGTAGCTTATTGGCTGGAGGATTACTGGGCTTTTTTGTGGGCTATTTGTACACATCAGAGGAAGTCGATAATCTTCAAAGTCAAATTATCGCACTTCAAGAACAAATGCAAAACACTGCGACCGCCTCAGAAGTAGACCTTTCGAACTCGCAACTATACGATCAAATCGATGATCTTCAAAGTCAAGTTACAACACTTCAAGAACAGATTTCCAGCCTAGAATTAACACAAAACATCACTTATCAAAACAACATCACTTATGTCTTGGGAGAAAATGCTTCGCTGTCCCAGTTGTTTGACCAAGTCAGGCAGTCCGTTGTTGTAGTAGAAGCGATAATAACAGAATACGACTTTTTCGGACGCCCTTACTATACACAGGTTCAAGGTTCCGGATTCGTTTACAGCATCAATGGAGAGGGAGTAATCCTCACAAACTATCATATAATAAGAGGTGCCACAAGCATCAATGTGACATTCGTAACCGGGAATGACTACACAGCCTCAGTTTTAGGTTCAGATCCATACAAAGATTTTGCAGTGCTTTCAACAGATGCTCCAACGAACGAATGTTTCCCCCTTGAAATCGTAAGTTCGTCAACATTGAAAGTCGGCGACCCAGTGGTAGTAGTAGGTACCCCCTATGGACTGGCTGGATCAATGAGCGACGGGATAGTCAGCGCTCTAAATCGGACATTAGTCGCAGAGGATTATTCTATAACTAATGTAATTCAAACCACTGCGCCCCTTAATCCGGGTAACTCAGGGGGTCCGCTTTTGAACTACCAAGGTCAAGTTGTAGGTATAGCCACTGCTATTGTGGAAGATTCGCAGGGAGTGGGGTTCGCGATACCTTCAGACACTATCTTAGAGGGGATCGAAGACATAATCGCAGGATGAGAATAATGTGTAATTCCATAGAACAGAGAAATGGAATAGAACGACAATGGTTATTAACTAAAAGATATACCGTGTAAGAAAGGTTGAATGCATATTGAATTGCCCAAACTGTGGTAAAGAGATACTTGATGAAGACGCCACTTTCTGTACCGAATGTGGCAAAACACTTGAGACGCAAACAAAAAGCTCAGATTTAGTGCTTGCGGCAGCCATTTTAACAATAATTGCAGCCGCATTTTCCGCTGGCTTTGGATATATTGCAATTCAACAATACAACTATTTGGCTGTTATTTACTTTCCATACTACTACAATCTCCAGGTCCCTCCAGAATTTCTCGGATTTCTGATTTTCGGGATTCCTAGCATTATAGCCTCTGCATTTGCCATAGCTGGAGCAATATTCATGCTTAAGAGAAAATTCATTATAGTTTCAATGTTAGGAGTTATTCTCCCATTAGTTTCGGTGGTTGTCACTTATGTAACCATTGTCAAAAATGACCTATTAGACTCCATGATTGGGTTTGGCTTGGACGCCATGTTGTTCGCTGAAATAGTAATAATCATATTTGCAGTCGTAAGTGCAATCCTAGTTTTTAAATCAAGGGATGAGTTCGCTTAAGCCAAGCTTCAATCAGAGTTTCTAAATCCCCATTTTTAACAAATCGAACGCTCATTCATCGTACAATGGTGTTTAGGAGTGCTAGAGAAGCATACAGCGCTTCCTCGGTTCTAACGGTCTCAGTGCCCTGACCCGGAATAGTGTTAACAGTGAAATCCGCAACCTCGTCCAACCTAAGATTTTCCTGCGCCACAATCTCATGAAGCCCCCGCGTTGGCGCGCCAAAAGCCACCAGAATGCTGCTAGATTTCTTCCAGCGCTCTGCCAACTCATCAGTGACCTCCATTAAGGGAGTGCCGAGCTTAGATGTTGCAATAACCAAATCGTAAGCCCCCGATTTAGCTAGCTGTCCGAAAGGAGCTTTTGAAGCTGTTACACTGTAGCCCCAGTAAGCTTCAATCTCCTCCCGGTTCGCCAAGACAACTCTTGGGCGCTTACCAAGTTTTGTTACGCATACTGTGACTCTTGTGTTCACGGGTAGTTCCCTGTCAGGGAGGAGGACTGGACGTTCGACGCCTATGTCCACAAGGGACCCTGATTCAGTAACTGATAATATGGCTCCTTCTCGATGTTCCCCAAGCTTCAGCTCTTTTGCTCTCCTTGCTAGGGGATGATGGGATGTACGCAGAGGTGGAAGAATACCTGCGTACCGCAGTTCAGGCTTGATCTTGAAAAGTCGCTTCCGCAGGTACTGAGGCGTCTCCAGGTAGGAGAGAATTGTAACGATAAGATTCCTGTCCCGTTTTTGTTTTGCATCTAGATTGTCGGGAAATACGATGATTTCCATGACGCGAAAGATGGCTGCCGCTCTACCCACCAACCCAATTTTCAGGGTCTTCTCTCGAAGATGTGGGATGTCAGATACTAGAGAGGAGGGTATTGCTATGGCAAGCTTTCGATCGCGTCTTCGCATAGTTTTTCATCTCTTTAAGCATGCTCATGAATTCGACAAAAATTGGAGTATAAATATTCTATGTGGATAATCTCCAAACTCTGTCTCTTTACTGAAGCTTCCAGAATCAACCATCATATCTAATACCCGTTGAGATGTCAATTCTGACTCGAAATACGTTGAATTGCAGTGCTCATACAGTAACAGATATTTTGCATCCGAAGCTTCGCACCGCTCAATCAGCAAAGTTTCATTATAGGTGGGTTTGTAGGCGTCAACAGGATTTTCAGGGTAAGCCCATAACCCTCTTTCATCTAAATCATACGTCTGTAAGTGAAACTTCACCATGTCTATGCTAAAGTAGTTACCTGTGAATAAAACCGCTACAGACTCATTTACAGGTGAATTCTCACTTACATATCGGCTTGCCTCTGTGAGGGGAATGTAAACGTGATCTTTTTTGACCCAATAGTAGGCGTCCCCCCAACTGTAAACGATCGAAATCCCTATCAACAACACGAAAACAGCAGCACCAAGTTTGTGGAAAGGTATTTTGTGCAAGCTGTTTCTATGTGCTTTCCAGCTATTCTTCAGTTTATCCCATATGAACAGAATAAAATCTGAAGCGGAAACCGCCAAGATAGGAAACACTGGGGTAATGTAACGCCAATTCTTGTTCGGAATGATCGTGAAGACAACATAAACTACAAAAAACCAGATTAGAAAGAATTTATGCTCTGGCTTTCTTCGCCGCAACCACAAACCCAAACCAAGAAAAGCGAGGATATAAATGGGTAACGAAATCGGATGAATATCCCAATACACATAAGTCATCTCTTTGAGATAAAAAAGGGGAAGAAAGAATTGCTCGCTATAGAAAGTTCTTTCCTCGTTGCCCACCTGAATTGCATAAAACCATGTTCCAAGATTTGCTGAAGCGCTTTGATACGCAAGAAAGAACCATGGCAAAACAACAGCTCCCGCAATTATAGCCATGATTACGAATTTGCCGATTTTCTTTTGAACATGTTTTCTCCACATGAATAATCCACTAACTAACATAACTATGGCTGCGACCAAGATTTGGTACTTCACAATAAACCCTAAACCCAATGTTACTCCGCTCAGAAGTAACATCTTGTCATTGTTTGTTCGCATCCAAGAGAAAAATAGGAATAGCGAGATGGAAAAAAAGAAAATCAGCATAGTTTCAATTAGCGCCATTCTGGAAAGGATGATAATACCGGGCATTGACGCTAGCAAAATACTTGAAAGCATAGCGTTCCTTGGTCCATAAAGTCGATAGGTATACTCAAAAGTAATCCATACTGAAAGGATGCCGAATGTTAGGGAGACAAGTCTGGCTGAGAATACGCTTGAACCTATAATCAGGTAGTAAAGAGCGGTTGTTAAATCGAATAAGGGTGGATAAAATAGATACGTTTGTGTGTACTCGTGAAACTGTCCACGGCTCAAAAGCAATCCACCAAGAAGGTGTGGTGTCTCATCCCATCGAATTGGCGCATAATCCAAGTACAGTAACAAAACAGATGCATACACTAAAAGAAAAATTAGAAAAACACGGCGCCATCTGTTGAAACCACGTGCAATATCAGAAAGGACAGCAGTCAATTTGCATATCAGCCCATTGATTTATTTCATCTAGCTAATGTCTTACTTAAAGTTCTTGGCTTACCCTATAAAAAAGCAACAGAAATGGCGGATCGTTTTCTTTCATGTTGAACTTCGGGGGTTATATAATTGTAAATGAGGAGACTGTCACTTCAGTAAAACGTGCTTGCTCAGAAATTTGGCAAAAATTGGATTACATATATTCGGCGGGGAAAACTTCCAAACTCCGCCTCTTTACTGAAGCTTCCCGAATCAAGCAGCATATCTAGCACATGTTGAGATGTCAATTCTGACTGAAAGAATGTATTGTTGCCATGCTCGTATAATAACAAGTATTTAACACCCCAGGCTTCCGAAATCTCAATTAACTCAGAAACATTGAAGGGAAGCATGTAGGCATCAACCGCCAGTTCAGGGTACGATAACGGCTGTCTTTGACCAGGATTATACAGCTGTAAATAGAATTCCACTGTATCTACACTGAAAAAATTCACTATGCACAAAACTACTACTGTTTCAGTTACTTCTGAACGTTCAGCCACATATCGACTTGCCTCTCCAACAGGAACATCAAAATGATATCTTTTAGCCCAAAGGTAGGCAACCTGCGAACTATAAAGGATTGAAATCAGCAACAAAACTGTGAGAAAGACGGTAGCAACTTTGGTAATGTCTATTTTGCACAAGTTGGCTTGATACGCTCTCAATCTATCCTTCACTTTATCCAAAATTAACAAAAAGAAGCTCGAAGCAGAAATCGCCAAGATGGGGAATACCAACGTAACATAACGCCAGCTTTTGGCAGGAATTAGCTCGAAGATAGCGTAAATCAAGAAGAACCATATTAGAGAAAACTTGTCCTCTGGGCTTCTTCTCCATAACCAGAATCCTAAGCCAAGTAAAGCGAGGATGTAGATAGGAAGCGAAATTGGGTAGATGCCAGGAAAGATATTGGCCATCTCTATAAGATAGAATATAGGAAAGGGATATCGCTGACTGTATTCAAGTGTGTTCTCACTACCCACCTGAAGCACATATAGCCACGTTTGTGCACGACCAGACGTAAGCAAAATCCATGGGAGAGCAATCACAGCTACGATTATGATCAAAAGTAAAAATTTGCGGATTCTAGCTCTAATACGATCTCTTCCCCAGAGGAACATGCTGACCAACATGACTAAACCGCCGACCAAGGCCTGATACTTAACAAGGAAAGCCAAGCCTAAGGTTACTCCGCTTAGAAGCAGCATCTTATCGTTGTTTGTTTTCATCCATGAGAAAAATAGGAGCAGTGAGATGGAAAAAAAGAATATTAACATAGTTTCGAGCAGTGTGATTCTGGAAAGGATGATAAAACCGGGCATTGTAGCCAATAAAACACTTGAAATCAAAGCGTTTCTCGGTCCATAAAGTCGATAGGCAAACTCGAAGACAACCCATGCTGAAAGGACGCCAAACGTAACGGCTACAAGTCTGCCCGAGAACACGCTTGCACCGAAGATCTTGAAATAAAAAGCGGTCATAACGGTGAATAAAGGTGGATAACGAGAGCATCTTTGTATAAAATCTTGAAGTCCACGGTTAAGTAATAATGCGTCATATAAGTGCGGTGTTTCATCCCACTGAATTGCTGCGTAACCCAAGTCAAGTAACAAAATAGCCGTATAAACTAGTAGAAAAATCAATAGAGCTAAACGCCATCTGTTGAAATATCGTGCAATCCGCGACAGAGCAGGAGTCAAAGCATTAACCTTCCACATCGATTGTTCCGTCTAACTTTCTGCTCCGACAATTAAAAGTTCATCTGCTATATAAAAGAAGGTGGTTCAGAGTGAAGAAACGGATTTTCACCCTCGGGCAAACAAAATTACATGGTTGTGAGCACCCTGAAGCTATAGTGACAGTTATTAAAGAGGGGCAATTAACGCCTAGATTGTTTGGTTTCATCTTAAAAACTGCCGTTTTATCGATAAAGTTAAAGGTTAAACTCGACTACATTTTGTCAAGTTAGGGGCACGGTAGATCTTTAATGAGGACGGATCGCAATTCGGACGTTACGGTGATTATTGCTGCCCTCAATGAGAAGAGGGGCATTGGTCCTACTTTACGGGAGCTCAGGGAGGTTTTGGAGAATCCTTTATGCCTTGTGGTTGATGGAAATAGTGCGGATGGAACCGGTGAGATTGCAAAGGAGTTGGGTGCCGAATCGGTAGTGCAGGAGGGGAAGGGAAAGGGGCAGGCAGTTGCGCAAGCGCTTAGGCATGTGAATACGAGTACGCGTTACGTAGTATTTACTGATGCAGATTATACTTATCCAGCAGAGTATGTTCCGAAGATGATTGAGGTTTTAGAAGGAAATCCAGATGTGGGAATGGTTACTGGGAATAGATTTAATGAAAGTTTTGGTTTGGAGGTTATGGATAACACCCACTGTATCGGCAACAGGTTCCTTGCCCTTATGCAATATTTATTGAATGGAGTGAAGTTACAAGATCCATTGAGTGGACTAAGGGTTGTGAGATGGAAAATTTTGAAGGATTGGAACCCGAAGTCGACAAGCTTTGATGTGGAAGTAGAACTAAACCATTTTGTTGAAAAGAAAGGGTTCCAAGTTAAAGAAATACCCATCCACTACCGTCAAAGATTAGGAGAAAAGAAGTTAAAGGTTAGGCATGGTGTTACAATTCTGAAAAGAATTTTCCTAGAAAGTTTTTCCAGTTTTGGGATCACCGAAACGGATTAGAAAGAAACGAAGGGTAGTTTTTCAGGACCAACGATTATCCCCCTGCTTGTGTGGCAATTAGTGTGACTCCCAGTAGAATGAAGAAGATGCCTATCACACTAGTTATTCCTACCGTCTCCTTGAGGAGTATTTTGGAGAATATGGTTGTCCAGATATAGGATGTAGCGGCTATGGGGTAGATTATGGACAGCTGCTCCTTGTTTAGCGCATAAAGATAAAGTACCGTGGAAATAGAATACACTGCGACTCCAAGGATTATATGATGATTTGTTAGTAACATCTTTAGATCGAACTGGAGGTTATCTGCTCCTCGTTTAAATTCCAGCTGCCCAATGCTTCCGATAAAAGCAGACAATGCGGTTAATAAGAGAATTTTCCAATCCATCATTGACCCCTCAACACTAAACCCCAAGTCGCTAGGTCAATAGATAAGCCTTACGTTTAAGGTCATTTATGAAGATACGTGTTCACGTTTCTGTCGGTTCCGCTTTTTCCGCAACAAAACAAAAATTACGGGTAACACAATTGCTAATACAATTACTACATACAATACGGTATTCGCAACATGGACGTTTAATACGGTTTTTGTGGCTTGCTCAAAGTTTGGAGATTCCGCCTCGACAGAGAAAAACTGAAGCGGAGCCCAATCAGTTAATTCACACGTGTATATTCCTAGTTCGATTTCGTTACATGTCTCGCCATTCACTGAGACATCTGCGTTGACAACCGGATTCTCTGTGTAATCATAGGTCGCATAGACCTTTATGTTCGTCACTCCCAACGTCATAGTTTCAAATTCCAGCTTAGATACCACAATTTTGTCCCAGGTTATGTTTATTTTCCTATCTTGGTTGCGAACCGTTGCGAGACTGTAATTTCTGTCGGTAACAGACGTGACTTCATATGTTTGTGGACCAATTGTGCTTGATGTGACATTGATTTCCCATCTTGAGTTGTGGTTAGACCATGTCATCATCTTGCAGTTGAGGAAAAGTGTTCCCTTTGAATCGTCAAATCGTACACCGTCGTACTCATATTCAGCCGTTAGCCATACAGGCTGTGACGAATCCGTCTGGACAATTTCATCGATCAAGATGGAATCCGTAATATTGACTCTATCCCAAATGATGTATGGATCGTTAACGGATTTCACGTAATCGGTCAAAGTATTGTATTCGATTCCCGTAACGTTCCAAACAACTCTACCAACATTATCATAGCTGGTATCGAAGCTGATCCACCCTGTCTGGTTTGTATAATATTTGGTGCCATTAACATCAACGTTTGCTCCCACTAAATCAGACCCATCGGACGCCCACACAACATGGAAGCCAACGGTCTGGATGCTACCGACATCAGCACGCTCATCACCGACAAACACACGGTCTATCGCGATTGGCTTGAAACCGAAGATAAGCTCAACTGTCCCGCTTGGAAACGGAAAATCGGCAGACAGAATACCCTTTGAGGCGTCAAAACTCCATGTTGAGACTTCCTCTCCATTGACCTTGAGGTAGTAAGGTTTTGAATCGCCACTCTGCACCTGTATGAAGCCTCCTTGTCTAGCGGTTCCGTTTGCGGTAACGCGTAGAGCCTCAAGGGATGAGTTCCATGAAATTTCCATTAAGGAAGAGTCCGAGGATACCACTTGAGGTTCATCCTCCTTTTCTAGGAACAGGAAGAGTTTTCCCTCGTTTGGTTGTAATGTTACGTTTAGAGAAATTATAGGAGCTTTCTTGATGTCGTAGAGCTCGTTGTTAATGCAATCAAAGATTATATACTCTTTATCAGTGGTTAAGCTTGCCTCAAGCGGCTTAATGGGGTATATGATGGTTTGAGGGATTGTGGAATTGTCATGTATAAGGCAGACAACTCTGCCAGCCTGTCCGTGGCTCAGCCAGTACTCATTATCTGGATATGGTACATATGACAACGGCCTCACGTAATGCGCACAGAGGTAGTAAATGAAGTCGGTTACAACATCGGTAAAAACGCCATTAGGCAGAGAATTGGGGTTACGAGTATTAATAACGTAAGTGTAGCCTGCGCCCTTTCTGTTCTCAATGATGAAAGCGTTAGGATAGCTTTGAATCCCATCAACCCACGCTATTACACTGGAATTTTCGCTAGGGTATAGAGTATACTTAAATCTCGAAAACCAGCAACCAGTTTCACCTGCGTCAAAGTAGGTGTAGGTCCTTTCATTCCATGGAAACCAGAAAGTGTCCTGCGTGAATGTGATGCTGTGTAAAAAGGTATCAGCTCTAATATCCATTTGACTTTCAATCGGCGTAGCTACGCGAACGCCAAACAGGGAATCGTAACTTCTAGTCCACGCGTAAGGGTCTGTAAGGTCATCCACATTTTCGTTAGCATGAGTAAACGTTAGGAACGAGAAGAAGGCTCCACCATTTTGAACGTAATCTTCAATATTGCTGGCAATAGCGTCGCTCATCAGGCTCCAGCCCAAGGCGATAATTACATCATACTGTTTCATTACCGACGGCGGAGCGTAGATGGAGATGACATCTACCATTCCAAAAGGCAACCCTGCAAATTCTTTCGCAAATAGGGCACTTCCAATCTGCCAATTATCGCCAATTCCGGGGAAGAAGAGATTCAACAGCCTATAGTCAAAATCTCCATACGCCTCGGACTGCGACCAAAGTCCCCAATCTGGGCCTCGACTACCCCAACCGCTCTGCCCAATCATGACTGCAATAGAGGAACTGTAATTTGGCTGAGCATACCCTATGCTCTCCCCGTTTTGCAAGAAGGCATAGAATCTTTGAATCACTCGTCCATACTCAGTAAGCTTTCCATCCGGGTCCAGAATGATATATTTGTTGGGCCAGTCGCGCCGATCAAGCGTTCCGAAGAAATTCCCCTGCTCAAAGAAGAAGTATTTTGCTCCATAAAACCATCCTTCGTAAAGAGCCCTTTCGACGTCGTTGGGGGTGAAGGCTGGAGGTTTTGTCCATTCTCTCCATGTGTCTACCCACAGTCCCCATGCAGGTATGTTATAGCTGTTGGCCATTCCTCGGGCTAGGCCTATCATCAATTCTGCATTTGGAGCGTTGAAAATTTTGCTGATGAGTACGTCGCAATAAGAGGTATTTGCTGAGGCGTAGCTGATTACGTTTTCTTGAAGGAATATCCTAGCGTCATTATCCTTGAATTCTGGCAATTTCATCATGGATGTTATGTTTTCGATTACTGCTTGTTCTGCTTGAAGTCGTTTTTCGATGGTTCCAGTCGAGTTTGTTACCCATAAGGTATCGTCAATCTGTTTTCCAGTGATTTCTTGAACCAAGATGCCTAAGAGACGGGGATACTTCGATTGCCATGTTGCAAACTGTTCAGGGGTTATTCTTATTTGATGGTCTGAGGCGTTGAAAGTTTCAAAAATGATGTAAAGTCCCAGGTCGTTTGCCTCCCTGATGGAATCCTCTATCAACATCAGATTCCATGCTTCGTCCATGGGGTGGAGGATAACCATGTTGCCAAGTTGAAGGTCTTTAACCGTTTTTATGCTGTTTAAGATTGCTTGGTGTTCGCTTTCCAGAATCAAAATTCCCATGAAAAACTCTGGGTCAGTCTCAACTGTTTCCTGAGCTAGGACTTCAGAAGAGGCAGATGAAAAGAGAACTGTGAAAAGAAGTGCAGTTAAAAAGAAGAAAAATGCTTTGCGGCTGTTCACTCCCCTTAATTTCAAGCTGATTTCACCGTCTTCTGGTAGGTTACGTCTGTCACTCAGAACATATGAAGAAGTGAAACAAAAATATAAGTGAACAGCACAGCCCAGAATCGCATCAGTTCATTTCGTGGTAGTAAGGGGTTGTGATTAGAGTTTCCTGTTTTCACCGTAAATCTGCGTCATTGGGGTAGCCACGTCTTTCCCAGTATCCCAAGTAATCTTCGTTGTCTGACAGTTCGATTTCTGTTATCCACTTTATCCACTTGTATCCATATTTGCTCTCAGCTACAAGCTGGAAAGGAAACCCCCTTTCAGGCGGAAGGGTTACATCATTCATTTTGTAGGCAATCAGTATGTCGTTGTCAATTATGTAATCCAGTGGCACAGAAGTGGAATATCCATCATAAGCGTAGAATATCACTGTGGTTGCCGCTGGGTCAACTCCTGCTTCTTCGATCAGGTCCTCAACTAGGACGCCTTCCCACAATAGTGTTACACTCCAGCCCTCTACACAATGCAGTGTAACAACCTTCTTGAAAAGCTGATTACCGCTAACGACGTCATCATAAGTGTACTCTAACTCGTTATTCACAAGACCCGTAATGGCTAGCCTGTAAGTTTCATTATCGACATATTGTGGTCCTTTAATCGAGTTTTCTCTAAAATCATTGATTGATGAGAGGTCATTTCCCTCGTACTCCCTAATTTCTACGCCCTCAAGGCCAATCACGGTAGAAGTAGTATTCCACCGAAAATCAGCGTAGGCAAACATTAATGCTATAACTACTGCCAGTAGCAAGAATCCAAGGAAAAGCTTCTTGTCAAACATTGACAAACCCTATAAAATATGACATACGTCATACTTATATACGTTTCACTTATCACACACGATGACCAATTTCCGCGCCCACAAAAAAGCTAGGTGAACTGAAAATCTATTTTGACAGAATTAGGTCGATAAGCGCCTTTTGATCGACCTCTGCTCGGGTTCTCCAATCCAAGTAGAGCATGTTGTTCTCGTCCTCAGCCAAGTAACCAGAACGAATGTACCGACTCATGTTCATGTCAACCCTCCAGCCCGGAAGCTTTGTGCGAAGCAGGTCCTCCACCTCGTCGCGGGGAGCCTTCCCCTTCTTGGAGATAAGATAGGAGATAGCCGTCGCCAAACCAGCAATATCATCTATGCGCCAGCCCATCATCTTAGCATCCTGCGAAGGCAAACCACCCCTAAGAGTAACGAAAAACCTAGCACGGTTCAACTCTTCAAGAGTCGGCTCTCCAGCAGGCTTCTCGCCCTCAAAAACAGTCTTAACCTGCAGATCCAGCTTCTCCAGATGATCATCCAGCACTTTCAGGATTTTAGGGTAATCAGAACCCAGCTTATTCTTTAGTTCCCATCCCTTGACACCGGGTTTTCTGTGGCGCTTGTAAAACAGCAGTTGTGCTGCCCTCTTGATCTTCCGGGCATAGTAAGCTTTTCTCGTCATCCCTGTCTCCCCTCTTTCCATTTCATCCATTCTTCAGAGCTCACGGAGATTGGAACAGAAACCGTCTGCTTTTCAGCCAACTTGGACCGAGGTTTTTCAAAAGGTTTGATGTAAACCTCCTCTTCCAAGGGAATCAATTCCAATGTTGCATAACCGTAGGTTACTAGGAAACTCGTCATGTAAGCTCTGTCTATAGTTTCAGAATAGGTGTCGGCGCCAACAAAATCCCAGTAGAGTATCTTCTCGGCTTCACCCACCTTCTGCTTCAGTTCCTCCCAGAACGTCTCCAGTTCTTCCAAGAAGGTTTTCTCGGCAATGATTCTCAGTCTAACAAGTTCTTCCCGTGTAGTAGCTCCAGCCTCAACCATTAGAGAACCGTTCTTTTGCCATCTCTCGCTTATGGGAAGGAGGTCTTGCCAATATTTTAGGGCTTCAGCAAGGCTGGGAATGGAAATCTGTTCCAGCTCGATTATGGGATTCCAAACTTCCATAAAAAGCTCGGCAATCTCTTCTTTGTCCAATCTGTGAATCTTCTCTTCAAGGAGGAATGGATCAGTGTAGAGGGAGGTTGATCTATGTTTCACCCAGTCTCCTTGATTTTTAATTACGGAGGCGAGGCATTGGAGGGCTTCTGCATCTAGAGCCAGTTCTTCCGGTGATTCCCACTCAGGGAAATACTTTTGAAGCGTTGCTATGATGTCGTCCACGTCCAAGGCAAACGGGTCCACACCTCTCTCTTCAACGGATTTACATAATTCGATGACGCGTTGAAGACGTTCACTGCTTAGCTTCTTCTCTTTTTGGGACAATCATTTTACCTCTTTGATGAGTGAGGCTCCTTCAACGTTTTGGACCGTTATTAGATGAACCTCTCTTCCAGTGAACGTAAGCTGACTGGGCGTGATAGCCAAGTATTGTGTGTTCAGACCTGTAACTGAAGAAACGATGAGGTTTGCGATGATTTCCCTGTTTTTTGGGTCCATGTGAACGTCATATTCGTCAACGGCTCGGAAGGGAGAATGAACGTGCTGTTGTAACGCAAGGAGAAAGGTTACGGTGGCGGTGCTTCTTTCTCCCCCACTTTGGGTGTAGGCGTTAAGAGGAACTGGTTTTCCTCCCTTGAAGCCCACAAATATTTCGAGACCAGCCTCTTCAATGTCCTCTTCGTTTATCACTTTGACTTCTCCAACTGCGTAGGCTTCGGAAAGGATTGTTCGGTATTTGATGTTAACTTGGTCTAGAAGATTGTGAATGACGGTTCTCCAAGCCTCCATTCTCGCTTTTACTTCCTCCATGGCTTTCTCGCGGTTTTCTGAAACTAAACGGGCTTTCTCTTTGAGTTCCAGATAAAGTTGGGAATATTTTTCGTACATCCGTTCGATGTCTTCAGAAACGTCTGCCAGCGCAGCGAGGTGGCCGTCTGTTATCCGAAGTTCATCCAGAATGTCCATGGTGTTTTTCATGGGTACAATTCTTGACCCTATTTTTTCAGCCCTCTTCACATATTCATCCAGATCGACGAGGGCTAATTGTAGCTCCTTGTCTAAGCTTTTCATGGCTTTGGTGAGGCTATCCCTTTGATACTGTAATAGGGCTAGGCTAATCTTGCGGTCTAGAACGTTGGTGGTAGTGCTTTCAATCTCAAGAGTGAGGGAATCTGCCTTACCTTTGATGTCCGAAATCTGGAGGTCCAATTTTGCGAGTTGCTCTTTGGAGTTTTCAACAGACTGTTTCAAACTTGCGCTCCGTAGGTTGAAGCGTTGGCTCCAAGCGTCTTCCACGGTAGTGTAACTTGCCTTGATTTCCTCAAGTTGCGGTCTGAGGTCTATTGGGTTTGTCTTTTCGCGGAGAGCCGTTTCAAGAGAGCTGATTTTCTCTAAGACTTTTTCCATCTCTTCACGATGTTTTTCGGTCCAAGATTCTGTCTCTTTTACAGCTTGGTCGGCTGTTGAGACCGTTACTTCAAGTTTAGCCCTTTCCCGTTCCACGGTAAGCCGGCCTTCGAAGAGGCTCTTCCACATGGTCTTTGAGTGTTCCAGTTCATTCTGTAGCACGTCTAATTGGTCAGTGATGGTTTTATTTTCGCTTTCGATTTTTGAGATTTTGTTCTGTTTTTCTTGGTGTTGTTCCTTCAGTTTGGCGACGATTTTTTCCCTTTTCAGAACTTCAGCCCATGCTAGTTCTCGTTCAAGGAATCTTCTTTTGATTTTTAGCTGTTTTTTCTGTTGGTAGCGATCGTATTGTTCTCGCCAGTAGGAGAGGGTCTGCTGGGCTGACTCAAGAAGCTTCTCCACTGAATCTCCTTGGCTTAGGATGCGGCTTAGCTTCTTTTGGGCTTTCAGGACGTTTTTTCTGTAGGATTCGAAGCCCACTGCCGCTTCGACCATTTTCAGTTTTTCTTGAGAGGAGAGCACTGTGAACTGTTCAACCATGTTTTGATGCATGATGATGAGCATGTTTTCGGGGTCAACTTTAAACTTGGAGAGAAGCCGATTGACGTCTGCCTTGTTTGCTGCTCTGTTTTCTAGTTCAAACCAGTATTTTCCATCTCGCCTCAAACTTCTCGTCAAGAAAATCTGGTCTTTCTTTATTTTTGGGGCTGGTCGTCGTCCTTCTTGTGGCGAGTTGTCTAGAACTATGGTGACTCGTGCTTCGTCTTTTCCGTATCTGATTAGGTCGCTCAGTTTTTTGGAGCGTTCAGTGTAGGATTGTCCTAGAGCCACGGAGATTCCTATGAGTATGGATGATTTGCCTGCGCCGTTTGGACCGCAGACTACGTTGACGCCCTTTTTGAAGGGTATCCTAGCATATTCGTAGGACATGAAGTTTTCCAAGATAACTTCTCGAATCAGCATCGACTATCTGGCGCCTCTCTATTTCTCGGGAACTAGGAGACATTCTCCTCTATTAAAGGAATTATGCGACATAAAAAGAGAAGCAGAAAATTAAGGTTCCGCTTTTTGGCGTAGCCAAAGGGGCATAAAGGATTGGGTGTTTAGTTTGTAAAACTTTTTATCTTTATGGAACCCAATTTTGGGATGGTGTGTGGTATGGTAGATCATACAATTGTTCATTTTGAGATTCCCGCAAAGGATGTAGAGAAGCTGAAGAAGTTCTACTCAGAACTCTTTGGGTGGAAAATCTATAGAGCGCCCGGACCCATCGAATATTGGATGATTGAGACTGTTCCTGTGGACGAAGAAGGTATGACTGTTAGACCCGGAGTGAATGGTGGAATGTATAAGCAGGATCAGCCTGAGCTTAAATCCGTCAATTACATCTTGGTTGAAGCCATTGACGAATACATCCAGAAGATCAAAGACCTTGGAGGGACAATAACCCGACCCAAACAGGAAGTTCCTGGCGTTGGCTGGATTGCACTAGGTCTTGATCCTGAAGGTAATTCCGTCGCCATGCTGCAGAGCATGAGGTAAACTAGTCACGTTACAATTGGAGGTTATTGAATGGCTACTCTTCCAATTGAATTCAAGAGAAAGGTTGCTGACCTCTATTTAGAGAAGAGAACCAAGTTGGAGGAACTTGACCCCGATACCGTGGAGTCGTTTGCCTCAGAGCTTCTTAAGATGATTCAAGAAGAGAAGGATAGTATTCTTGCGAAACATGATCTGGAAGTATTAGAGTCAAGTATGAGAATCCTCAAAAATCAAGCTATAAACCTCAAGGGGTTCGAGCCAGAAACTGACGCTTACGATTTCACCCTCAACGACTGCAAAAACCTGGTAGAATCTACAAAAAAATGGCTAAAACTAGAAGGACTCCTCTAAACGAAACTAAAGAGCTTAACCACACGGTCAAACTCACTCCTATTTGGAGCCTAATAACAGCGTATTGTTGAAAAACAGCGTTTTTCTGAAAACAGCACCTGCATTGAACAGCATACACTAAACTTCTGTTCCTAACTTACAACGGCAAGAACAACGAGGAGAGAGAGCATCCTGTTAATTTCGTTGGTGGCTCCCATAACGTCGCCAGTTACACATCCCAAAGTCTTGTTAGCATAAAAATTCAAGGTCACTACTGCGATTTCCATCGCAACAAATACAAAGACAAAAGAAATGCCGAACAAAAAGAAAACTATCGCCGCGGACAAGATTACGGAAAATAGGGCTTTCAAGTGTCTACCTTTCATAGATTCAACTACATAGTATCCCATGCCCTTGTACGTCGGCGTCTTCCCCAAGTAGGCAGTCAAAACCATGCTCTCTTTAGCCAGGATTTCAGCGACTACTGCTGCCTTCACGATGTCCAAACCAGAAAAATATCCAAAAGCCAAACCCGTTACAACAAGGACGATAACCCCAGCTGCCATCGCCGCCGCACCCGTGTACATGTCATGCATAACTTCCAGCCTTCTTTTGGAGTCACCCCTAGCCATCGCCGCATCACTCAGATCCAAAAGACCGTCTAAGTGATGAAAACCGGTTAAAAGTTGTATGCTAACTAAGACAAGGAAACCAGAAATCAAGTCTGGCAGAAAAATGCTTGACGCAAAGCCTACCGCTCCAGCAACAAAACCTACTACTAACCCCACTAAGGGACAGAGAAAAAAATATTTGGACACTGTCTCAATTGATTCCATTCCAACGGGCACGATCGTTAAGAAACTGAACAACCCCTTCAAACCTTTGATCACCAACCAGACACCACCGGATACGTCTTGCCCTGAAGAAATATGTTCTATATATGGTCTTTTAAGCTTGTTCAAGACTTCACACATGAATAAGCATTCTTTTGACACAAAGCTTATACGCCTGTGCACGCATAAACCCCCAATTACTCTGTAAAAAAGAAGGTATCTTTAATGTCTTGGTTAAAATCCATGATGGAAAAGGAACCGCCTGAACCTGAAAACCCCATAGGAACCGTTGTAATAGGCACCCTTGATCCCGACATGCACCTAACCCCCAAAGAAATGGTACGAAAATCCCTCAAAAAAGCCCTCTTCAAATGCATTGACGTCGGAAAAAAGGCACCACCAGCTGACTTCGCTTCGCAAGCCAAAGCAAACAACGCTGACATAATAGCCGTTTCAATAAACACCGCACCAGCCAAAAGCAACATACCCAACTTGATGGCAGCCATCGAAGCTGCAGGACTAAAAGGCAAAGTCACTATCATGATCGGTGGCGCAGCCGTAGACAAAAGTGACGCAGACGAAATAGGCGCTTTGTACGGTGAGACCCGGGAAGAAGCTGTAGCCCTCGCAAAGAAGGCTCTTGGAAAGTAAGTTCGGCGGCAAAATATTCCAAATAAAAAAATGAGAAGTGAGCTAGAATGTTTAGATTTGAAAAGGAACAGAAAATTATTGACGCCGGCGGAATAAAGCTTGGAGGCCAGCCTGGGGAGCTTCCCACTGCTCTCACTGCCACAATCTTTTACATTGGTCATAAGATTGTTTCAGATAAGAAACAGGGAATTTTCGATAAGGAAAAGGCTGAACATCTAATCAACAGAATGGAGGAACTTTCTGATATGACAACCAACCCGTTCATCTTGGATGTCGTGGGCACTTCCGTGGAGGCTTTCCAGAGCTACATCAATTTTATCGGCAAAGTAACTGAAGCTCCCATACAGATAGACGCCATAAGTCCAAGGCTCAGAATGGAAACCATAAAGTGGGCGAGTGAAGTTGGCTTGTCCAAGAGACTTGTCAATAACTCAATTTATAACGGCGTCAAAGAGGCAGAACTGGAAAATCTGAAGAACTCCGGAGTCAAAGCATCCATCGTCTTATGTGACAATCCTCAGGACGATAGCACCACCGCCAAACTTGAGATCCTGCCGAAGATTCTGGCTTTGGCGGACCAAGCAGGCATAGAAGGTGCACTTATCGACACTGCTATGCCGTCGTGGGGAATAGGAGTAGGAGCAGGTCTTAGATCCATCTACCTGATCAAAGAACAGTATGGTGACCGCGGAGCCGTTGGAACAGGCATCGGAAACGTATCTGATACACTCGGATGGGTCAAAGGCAACTTCCCGAAAGATATCAAAAAAGCCGTCGACGCCTCACAGAATGCTATATTGCCAATGATTGGAGCCGACTGGATAATGTTTGGACCCATAGAATTTGCGGAATTTGTCTTTCCAGCTGTTGCGGTAGTTGACACCTACATATTGACTGCAACTGCAGAACTTGGCACAAGGCCTCTTATAGAAGGCATGCATCCTCTCTTCAAGCTAGTCGGATAAGCATAACAAACCGGAATTTTCAACGGGCATCACGCCCATCTTTTTTGTTGTTTCTTCAGAATCCTAGTCTTAACGCTTTGGGTTGGCTAAGTTTGCAGCCATCGATCTTTCTCTTAGCCCTTAACCTGTTGACTTGGAGAATTACACTTTTATGTAAACTTGCTCATAAGAAGGTTGGTTTACAATGAAATCCCTAGAAAAAGCCATCTTAGACATCTTGGAGACGAAACAACCGAGGAATGTAAAAGAACTAGTTCAGTTAGTTCAAGAACAAGTTGACGCCAAACCAGAAGATATAGAGAAAGAAATAAAGAGTCTTCACCAAAAGGGACTAGTGTTACTTGAGGAACCAAGACACCAAAAAGAAAACTTCAGCGGCTTTCTGTCTCCGAGAAACAGTCGCTGGTTCTGGATCATCAGCGGCTTTTCCCTTCTCTCATTCGTTTCGATCCTGTTCATTCCTGCGACCGGAACATCATTGTCCTATTTACGTTACATACTCGGTTTTGTCCTAGTTGCCTTTCTGCCTGGCTATTGTCTGACCGAAACACTGTTTCCCAGAGAGGATTCTATGGACATAATCGAGAGATTCACTTTTTCCATCGGATTAAGCTTCGCCGTCACAGCCTTAGTAGCGCTCTTCTTGAGTTTCACTCCCTTCGGCTTAACTCTTGCTACCGCGCTTTCTGCTTTGGGTTCCCTAGTGATTGCTTTGGCTATTGTAGCCTTGATTCGAAAATACAAAATGCAGTAATCTCTTTTCTTGACCTGCAAAATAAAAACAAACTGTTGTATATTTTTAGGTTAAAAAGAAGAAAAAAGGCTGACGCCTTAGTTATTGAAGAGCTGCGTTGTTACTCTACGATTTTGTCCCATCTGTTAAACAGATCAAGTGCGCTTTGACCGCCATAGTCGCTTAGTGAATCGCGGTATTCACCTTTCTCAGTTACTGCCTTCTGGAATTTTCGCATGTTATCAGCCACATCCGCTAAGTAAATGATGCCGTCGATTCCTGTTCTCATTACCCGAACTGAGACTCTAATTAGTTGTTCAACGGGCGGGCAATTTTTGGGGTCGTCCCCTGGACCACAAACGTAAATGTTGGAGTACACTGGTTTTTCTGGGAAGATTCTCCTAAAGGCGCGTGCAATCATTTCCCAATACCATGAAGTTGCGTAGTTTTGAGAGAACATTACGATGTTGAATGCGTCACATATTTTGTAGAGTTCTTTGTGGTCCATACCAAAACGTTGATCTGCGTTTGCTGGGTCTGGAAGCACGGCTAGTACTAGCTTCGTCTTCACTCGTTCCTTCACATCCTTGATGAACTCTGTGATGGTCTGGTTACGCCATTTAAACCAGTCCAGTCCACTCGCTTTCCAGAGCCTTGTACAACGTTCGCAGGTGCAATGTCCATGATCAGCGAAATGCCAACTATTCAAGAAGATCGGCTGGTTTGTCTCCTCAACTGTTTTCTCTATGTAGTCCAACTGCTCTGCTCTGAATTCTGGAACCGTTGGACAGAGAATGTCCCAATGAAGGTTATATCGATTGTTTCCTCTTACTGCTCGGCCAAGCTTTGACTCAGAAACCCATTCTGGGTGTGCACGGCCAGATACGTTGTCTCCGAAAACTGCGATGTTGTTCCACATGTCTTTTTGTGGTTTTCCTCGTCTTCCTGTTTCAGGTTTTAGTCGGTAAACGTCAAAGTCGAATCCTTCAACCTTTTTTGGTTCATACAAGTAATTGCCGAATTCCATCCTTTAGTCTCCTTTTGAAGATGCAAAATACTTCGATGCATGTTATATAAGCTTTGCTTCAATAACCGTTGATCTCATCATCTGGTTTTCTATACTCAAAATTGAAGCTGTCTTCTCTACTCGACAAATGTAAACAGAGAGCTGAGGCAGCATTCACTGCCCCTGAACTGCTGAAGGATGTGGTTACTCGATTATGCTTTCCCATCTGTCTAGGAGGTCTAAGACAGGTTTGCCTCCGTAACCTTCCAATTCTTCGCGGAGTTTCACGTTTGCTACAGCAGCTTTTTGGAAATCTTTCATGATTGTAGCATTTGCTGCCAGAAAAATAAGTCCGTCTACTCCAGTTCTTGCTATACGGCATGCTGTTTTAAGTATCTGTTCAGGTTTCGCAACCTCGTTTGGTTCGTCTCCCGGTCCCCGGATGTATAGTCCTGGGTACACTGGTTTCTTCAGTAGTTTTTTGAAGGCCCTAGACAGTGACTCAAAATACCATGGAGTTGCATAGCTCCTGGACCAATGGGGAACAATAAAGGCGTCTGCAGGTTCAGCTAGAGCATCGAAGTCCATTCCGAACCTTTCATAAGCGTTGACAGGGTCGGGGAGTAATCCGACGTAGAACGGTTTTTTCTTCACTCTTTCTTTTGCGCTCTTGATGAAGTCCGTGACTGTCTGTGCTCTCCACTCCAGCCAGTCTAACCCGCTTTTTGCGTGTGCTTCTTTGCATCTGTGGCATGTGCAGAATCCGTGGTCTGCGTAATGCATGCTGCTAACGGTTATTCCTTTGGTTTTTTCTGCAGTGTCTTCGATCATGTTGAGCATGTAATCTAACATTTGTTTTTCCGAGTTGCAGACAATGTCCCATCTGAAATTGTACTTCTTGTTTGTTCTCAATGCAGCCCCATCTTTGGACATTTGAACCCAGTCCGGATGCTTACCTGCCATGTTATTGTCACCGAAACAGGCGACGTTTGTTGTCATCTCCGGATTTGGAGTTCCAACGATTCCTCTCTCAGATTTAAGACGGTAAACTTGTAGGTCGAATCCTTCAACAGGTGTAGGCTCATAAATGAACATTCCGAACTTCAAAGCTGATTCCTCTTTTGGAGCGAGGAACTACCTGAAGTAGAATATTTAAGCCTTGCTACTTATATGGAAAAACGAGTCAGCATGCTGGTGTATGTTCATTGTTTCATTTTTGCTGTTTTTTCGACTGATTTTCGATAAAACTTGAATAAACAGAATACATAACGGCGGAAAGGACGCTTCGGGTGAACCACCCCATTTTGTCTGCGAAGATTGAACTGAGATAGTCAGGTCTGACATATCTGTGTGATGTTTTTTCTTTTGACAGGTAGTCCGTTACGGCTTTCTGAAGAAGTTTACTGAGCACAAAATTTCGACCGTACTCGTTGGCTGGGTTCTCAGGAATTAAACCTGTCTTTGCGTCTTCATCAAGTCTGAGCCCTGCAATAACTAGCCCTGCGATGTTCTGGTCAGACAAAACCTGCTCAACTTCTTCCATGAACTGCTTCCGCTTTTCAGGGTTCTCGTCGAGGATAGAACTAATTTGTGAAAAGAGTGTCGTCATGTTTTCAACTGTTATTCCTCTCTCCTTCAATCTCCGTATAAGAGGTCTATCTGAAACTATTTTTTCTTGATTGCGAAGAGCCTTTTTCACTGCTTCTCGGACAGATTTTCCAATCAGTTCTCCAATCGGCGTGGCAGTTCCAGCATATTTTATGTTGCGCCCCCTTTTTGTGCACGCTACCACGACGCTGTCCGTAACAGTTCCGGTTGCGATCTCGCCGGAAAAACGGCTTCTTACGTCCAACTCCCTTAGCGCAACCGTTTTAGCTTCTGCGACTGTGCTTACTGCGTTGACCATGCAGCTATCTGTTAAATCGCCGTCAACTAACACGATAATGTTTATGGTGCCCCATTCTGTGATGGGAAAAGCACTCTGTTTTGAGGCGATTTCGTCGCCAGCGGTGGCTGCAAAATGGACTCCGGCAGTGGCAATCGCGGTTAAAGTGACATCTTCAAATTTGCTAGTTACTATGTCTACGTTTTTCATTTTAGCAGAGGTCATTATTCCTACAAGTTGGTCTTGAGGAATGCCCAGTTTTGCTGTTTCTTCTTGTAGGAAGTCGCCGGCTTCCCTGTGAACGTTGTCGTCTGTGTCGAGTCCCGTCTCTTCAGGTACCTGAACGCTCACTATACAGTTCGCTTCCTGCAGACCACCATTCAGAACAGCAGAGCTTAAGATTTTCAGCGGGGTCTTTGATCGTAAAACCAGCTTGTTTTCTTGTATCTCAGCTTCGACAGACTTGATTTTAGTTTCCAGTTTCATCTTGTTACTTTCCTTCTTTCAGACTTGTCAGAAATACAGTGTTAATTATATGATTTTGGGTTATCATTTCTAGTCACGGGAAGATTCCTTATGTCGAACTCCCTTTTGTCATTTATGCCTCATCGGAAATATTCACCCTTTTAGTGTTCATCGAGAAAAGCTGGTCTGGAAGCCTGAAATTTGCAGTTATCTTTCTATGGTTATTGCCTTTTTTGGGCACAGGTCTTCGCAGATTCCGCATAGCGTGCAGGAATCCCAATCAACTATCACTGGCTTGTTGTCCTGAAGACTGAAGACTGCCATGGCGCAGCAGTCAACACAAGTGTATGAGCGGCAGTCTCTGCATTTGGCGTAATCGATTCTAATCTTCATCAAGGGCACCAGCAACATTTAACATCAAAACTAATTAGCATCATCAGATTTAAAGTTAAAGAAGAATTCAGTCAGAGGTCAAGTGAATTGAAGATTGGCACAGTAATCTACGAGCCTTCAATCGTTGATGGCTTCGACATTTCCGTCTACTACTCAAAACGTGTCGACGGCGTATTAGGAAAACCCGCAAAAGGCATGTATAACGATATCACATGCTTTGTCGATGCCAAATCTATACGAGAAAGACCCGAGTTGGTAGCGCTCTCGGAGAACGGTCCTGCCACAAGAACAAACAAAGCCTTTTCCCTTCCATGGGACTTTGTGTGCCCAACCAACGAAGAATACCAATCCAACGTTCTTCGCTTCATAGAAGACACAGCAAAGGAAGATGTGGAGGGAGTGATTCTGAATCTCTACCACTTTCCGGAAGAAAAATTCTGCACCTGCGATCGATGTTCAAGACAGCAGAGAGAAAGCGGGTTAGATTGGCTGGAGTGGAGAGCACAGACAGTCACGGATTTCGTTAGGCGAGCCAAGAAGCTGGTTAGGCAACCTTTCGGTATTGAAATATGGCCTGACCCAGTCTTAGCTAAGGAACGGTTTGGCTTGGACTTTGAAGCCCTCGCAGTGTATGTGGACTTTTTCCATGTTCCCCTCTCTTCCCACAATTATGTGACCATGTATTGGGTGGACACTTTAACGCGGGACTTCAAGAAGTTGCTTAAGAAACCGATCTTCATAGAGTTGAGCGCTGAGATTCCCCGAGAAATCGAGACCAAAGCCCTTCTCAGAACCGTCGCTTACGTCTCCAGCCATGACGTGGAAGCAGTTCTTCTTCTTGTTCACGATGCAGACCGAGCCAAGGAGATATGTAGAGCTGCAGTGAGGGACAGCAATTACCGAGGCTGGCTGGAGAAGTTCGGATTCGAAAACATAACAGAGATAATTGAGAGATGGGAGAAAATCTACTAAACTGTGCTTCTTCGGTAATCTCTCAGTTTAGTTATGTCCAAATCAGCCGAGATAATTTTGGTGTTCTTTTCATCCTTCGCTTGGTTCACGATTCCCCATGGAGAAATTATCGCGCTGTTACCGCCTCTAGAGTTTGATCTGGTGTTGCCGTTCTTCAAGATGAAAACTTTGTTGTCTTTTGCTCTCTTTGTGGTAAGAGGGTGCCCCTGAACATGGGGATGAGTTCTCGACGCTGACACAGGCAAAAAAATGACTTCAGCGCCTAAAGACGCCAATCTTCGAACTGTTCTTGGATAGAAAACATCAGCGCATATTAGAATTCCAGCCTTGCAGAATTTGGTTTCAAAGATCCGAAAGGTACTTCCAACATTTAGTCCCGCCTTTTTTTCCCATTCAGTGAGATGCATCTTCCTATATTTTCCCAGTATCTTTCCATGCCTAAGAAACAGACATGTGTTGTAATACTTTTCCCTGAACTTCTCGAAGAGGGTACCTCCAACAATGTAGGCGTCAACTTGTTCCGAAACACGTTCTAGAAGCTGCACAGTGGGTTCATGAGTCTCTTCAACTATCCTATCAATGTGTTTAACGTCTTCTATGTTAGATGGCATAGAGAAGTACTCGGGGAGGCAGATGAATTTGGAACCTGCGTCAGCCGCCTTGTACAGCATCTGCTCTGCAGTCTCCAAGTTTTTCTCTGGCGAGTCGCTGATTTGCATGTGAATCAAACTGACTTGCATTATTTTTCACGTTTTTAGTTAAATGATATCTTATCACTCATACTTTTTGGTACCATGGTACCCGTGTAAGGGTAGAGATACAAGAGAGATAATATTAAATCTTTCATCTTTCTGGTTTGGTCCTCGGTCGTACTTACTAACCAATTAGCAAACTTTGATTATTCAGATGGCAATCTAATGTTACTGTTTTTTGATGAGAAAAAAGAAAGAGGAGATTATAGTTAATGATGAAATCAGCGATCGTTCAATGCGTACTTAGATCACTTCTCTTGACCCAAGTCTGGTTTCCTGCATTCTGTACGTGGTGGGAGATTACATAGGCGGCGGAGGAGGTGGAGGTGGCGGAGGTGAGACCTGCCTAGAAGCTAAATAGAAATGAACAGACGCCACTGTGAAAATTACGTTTATTATCCAGCTTGCGACGTTTCCAATGTATACACCTACAACTGGGATAAGTCCAATACCGATTGCAAGGACAATATTGGTAACAATCACGACAATTATGTAAACAATGACTTCCCCTAGGTTTTTGACCACGAAATCAAACGCACTCTTTGTGCTCTCTATTGCATCTGTTCCCTCTATTATTGCAATAGCAATGATGAATAAGGCGACAGGAATCAGAATAATGGTGATGTAACACACGGCTGAAATAATGGCAGCAACAATTAATGTACCAAATCTGCCAATTACAAGATCCATGCTTTTCTTCAAGTTCATGGGGCGCCCATTGATCACATCGTTAGCCATATCAACTATCATGCAGCTAGCAATGAATCCAATTATGGCTGCAATTAAACTGCCTGCCAAAGATATCCAAATGTTAGGGTAATAAACTGTGCGGAGACTAAGCCCATGCAATTCCAAAGCTTGGTAGGGAAAGACTGCATAAGCTAATATGAGGAAGAGCAATTGAATCGCCAGAGGCGCAAGCGCTGGAACAAACAAACCAGGATTCTTTGTTGAAGTGTCTATGCCTTTTGAAATAGATTCTATGGATTTTGACATCATAATCACTTCAAATTGGTTGCCTCTATCATCGATTTATGCTTATTAGCTTTGCTACATGCCTACGTCAAAGCTTATTAGACCAATACTGTAAGATACTACTGCTGAGGTGTTTTATTGTCCGAACCCCAGAAAGAAAAAAGCATAACCAAAGATAGACTCGTAGGCATGAAGGTTATTGACTCGGATGGAAAACTTGTTGGAACAGTCAAAGATGTGGGTTTTACGATTGGAAAGGCAGGCATCTCCTTAAGTGTGGAAGATAAGAAAGGCGAGATTCAAGATGTCTCTTGGGAAAGCATTCAAGGGGCAGGAGACTTCATCATCTTGAAGCCAGAAACCCAAGCTATGACTGCGTCGACAACAACCCCGACTCAACAGACTGCACCAACCCAGCAAGCTCAATCGAGTTGCCCAACGTGTAAAGGTCCGCTTAAATTTATCCAACAGTACCAGAGATGGTACTGCTACAGCTGTAAAAAATACGTTTAAAATGCGCCTGATCATACGCGCACAGAACGGTAAAAACTTCAACCGCTTGGAAACCTTCAAGGTTCCTACAAAAATCTAAAGGTTGACATGTAGAACCAAGAGTTTTCTCTGTGTCATAATTGTGTGGAGATTTCATTTCACTTCTTAACGGCCTTTTAGAGGACCAAAGAATTGAGATGTTGGCTTGAATAGGGTGTATTCTATTCTATCCTGCCTTGGTTTTGGTGTTAAAATTTAACCCAACCAACGGAGACGTTAATGAACCGCCAAATAGTGGGACAACCGTTCTCTGTGATTTATATTTCGTTTTTCAATATGTTACCGGCTGAGAAACATTCCTTTTAACTAATTTCTATAATTTAGTTCTATAAGATTATCAAACCTGTGAGCACGCGCAAAATAAAAATGGGGAAAAGGAAAAGAAAATGAAGAGATTGTTTGGTAACAACAAAGGAGTTTCTCCTGTCATATCTTCTACCATTATAGTAGGGATAACTATTGCTTGCATGTTGGTTGCTCAGCAATTTGCTCAAAATGGAATTATGACTTCTCACAACAAGATGGGAGAGAAACTATGTATAGAACAAGTCTTCATCAATAATACTACAATCCGAATCTATACCAGAAACATAGGACAAGTAAATTCAAAGATTCAATTCGGAAGAGTAAATGGACAGACATACAATCTAACAGAAGGAAAAGTAGCTCTTCCACCAAACATAGAAGGGCAGTTTGTAACTATCGAGAACTATGAAACAAGTTCTGCAGGAGTTTACCGAATAGAGCTAGTCACTACTCATTGGAATTCCTTTGAGACAGAGGTGAGTTATAAATGAAGTTCTTAAGAAAACTTGGACTGAATAACAGAGGTGGAGTTGCAGTACCTATAGCAGTTATAATGAGTATGGTCATAATCTTCTCAATGGTAACCAATATCTTCGTTTGGGAATCAGCACTAAGAGAAGAAGATATTAGGAAAAACCAAGAGAAACTGGAAATTCAGAAAATCTATATGGGTAGTAATGCAACTCATTTTAGAATTAAGAACCTAGGTTCTGTAACTACTCAAATAGTTGCTCTCTGGCTCAACAATACAAGATATGCAAAGAGCCTTCATCTCAATCCAGGAGATGTTAAAATATTAAACCATACTTACGTAGACCAAGAAACAACCTTTGATGTAGTTCTCATAACCGAAAGAGGACTTGCAGTCATTGAGACTTACTCACCAGAACCTACTCCAGATGTAAAAGAGGGCGGAGTCTTTAGTATAGATTGGTTCTATAGCAAATATACCTCTCAACAAAATCCTTCAGAAAGTGATGCTGTAATTATCAGTAAAAGAGAAGATTATGTCGCTTTCTATCTCAAAGTAACCAATAATTGGATTTACAACTGCACAATAAAACCAGAATCCTTTCTAACATTGGTAATATTTGGAACTGAACCGTGCTTCTTCGTTGTGAAGGATGTTTCCTATAGTGGTTCACCTACATTAGAAAGCTTTGAGCCCATAGTTACGCCCCCAGAAGGATCAGCAGTCGTGAAATTCGCTAGCAAATACATCGGAAGTAATCAATGGAATTGGAAAAGCGATTTCTCTTCTCTGAACATTGGAGGCGGAATTGACGGTGGGGGCATTTTCTATACTGAAGGAGCTGGAATTCAAATATCGTTATTCTTTGAAATGAATGGCAAAACCTACGGCCAGACCATTTCCAGTCAAGCAACAATCCTAGAAGGGGATTAACCTTCCCTATATTTTTATGTGAGCACAAACAGTCACAGACTTTTTCACTGTTGGTTCTGGGTTAAATTCAACTCCTAATCCAAAAATTTCGGGAATTAATCTGTTAGTGTATAGAAAACAATTGGTTTTTAAACAGATTTAGTGTGGAAATCAGGTAATAAACCTTAAATTTTCGCAATCACCTTGTAACCTAAACCTAGAGGGATTGAATTGGATTCACTCGCTCAAATCTGTTCAGAAATTCGCCAGCTCATAGATAAGGTTGTGAAAAAAAATCTAACAGAGGGAATCCTGTTTTCCGGAGGATTAGACACAAGCATCGTCGCATTTGCAGCGTCAAAATATACGAGACTTGAAGCATTCACAGTCGCCTTCGAAAACTCGCCGGCACTGGACCTAGAATATTCAAAGTTGATGGCGAATCTGCTAAAGATGGACCACAAGATTCAATTTTTTGGCGAGGACGAGATGCACTCAGCCATCCAAGACGTCATCAAGATCCTGAGAGTTTTTGATCCCATGGACGTTAGAAACAGCGTAGCAGCCTACGTCGGTTTGAAAACCGCGAAAGAAAATGGAATCAAAAGCATCATGACAGGCGACGGCTTAGACGAACTCTTCGCCGGTTACAGCTGGCTCTTCAGCCTCAACGAAAAAGAGCTGAAGGAATACCTGTCCAACATGTGGCAAGTGATGCAGTTCACTTCAATTCCCATGGCAAAATCTCTAGGAATGGTATCCAAGCCTCCCTTTTTAGACCCAGAGTTCAAATCCTTCGCCTTCAGCACCGACCCAAAACTGATGATCAGAAGTGAACGGGGCAAAACTTGGGGAAAATGGATAATTCGCAAAGCCTACGAGGGCCTCTTGCCCGACGAGATAGTGTGGAGAATAAAGACTCCCCTAGAATTTGGCTCTGGAACCACCATTTTCCCAAAGGTCTTCAGCGAAAAAATCTCCGACAATTATTTCCAAGAGAAATCAAAGAAATATCTAGAGACGGATAAGGTTTCAATAAGAGATAAGGAGCATCTGTTCTACTACGAGATTTTCAGGTCCACTTTCGGTGTACCCTCTGAGGTCTTCAAGGACGCAGAAGGCAAGCATTGTCCGTACTGCAATTCTAAAGGCGGTAACGAGAGAAGCAAATTTTGCAAAGTATGCGGGGCTTATCCTATCTAGTTTCCTTTTTATAATTAGTGTTGCCAAAGAATAGCTAAGGGAACCGCTTTAAATCTAGAGGCACGCATACATGAAAAGGAAGCTGAAGGTAGCAGTCTTTAACACACAGCCGCCTCACCTTTACTTCGGAGGCGTTGAACGCCGAATAGTTGAGACCGCTAAAAGATTGGTAGACGAAGTTGACACGAAGGTTTACAGCGGCACCAAAAAAAGCTTCAACAAGATTACTGTAATTGACGGAACAACTTATGTCCCCTGCTTCTCCACAGATGTGATTTATCCGCTAGACAACTGGATTTTCAACCAGTCCCTCTCTAGAATGGTTGGCGCAATTAGAGCCGACGTTTATGAAGCCCACACTGTTAGTGGTTACGGATTCCTGAAGACTATTAGAAAACGGAAGATCAACAAGCCCTTCATACAGACTGTTCACGGTGTTCTAGCGGACGAATATGCTAAATCGTCCAAAAGCACGTCTCCATCCTTCAGAATGAAACTCTCTAACGTTTTTATGTTGCGTCTCTCAAGAATTGAAAAGGAGGCAACCCGAGAAGCAAATCTTGTTGTTACTGTCAGCAGATACTCAGCCCAGAAATTAGTCCAATTATATGATGTGGATGAGGCGAAAATAAGAATAGTTCCAAACGGTGTGGACCTCCAAAGGTTCAAGCCTGCTGAAGATTGTGAAAAAGTCAAAGATAGAATCGGTGGAAACAGCAAACATGTCATACTCTTTGTTGGCAACCTAATACCCAGAAAAGGGTTACATTTCTTAATCGAAGCAGCCAAGCATATTACCAAAGAAAATAAGGAGACAAAGTTTGTAGTAGTTGGAGCCGGTCCACTCAAAAACCATCTTATTTCATATTCAAAAGAGCAAGGTGTTTCGGACAAATTTGTGTTTTTAGGTAATGTTCCAGAATCCATGCTTCATCAATTATACAATTGCGCTGATGTTTTTGCTTCTCCATCAATTCAGGAAGGGCAAGGTATCACGCTGTTGGAGGCTCAAGCCACAGCTAAGCCAGTGGTTGCATTCAATGTGAGCGCGGTAAACGAAGTCGTAATAAACAAAGAAACTGGATTACTGATTAAACCGGATAGTTCCGAACTAGCCAACGCTATTTTACGCCTCCTCTCGAACAGCTCCTTACGAGAAGAGATGGGGCATAAAGGTCGAGATTTCGTTCGAAAGAATTTTTCGTGGGATATTTGTGCCAAAAGAATGTTTCAAGTCTATGCTGAAGCATCGGAAGGCTCGGTCTAAATCTTTTTTTCTATAATCAGCCACAAACAGTTGCTAACAAAAGGAGGTGAGTTTTAGCTATTTTTTCTTTTTCATGAAAAGATATGTGACTACGACAATTACTGCTATGCTTATAATGGCCGCTGCTACGATGCCATATGTTACTAATATTCCTAAATCATCTGCGGGTGGTGGTTCCTCCTCTTCAGGTGGCTCCTGTTCAGGTGGTAATTCCTGTGGTTCAACCACTTCTAGGGATATATCTGCGCTGTGCATGATGTATGTGGTGCCTGAACACCAGCTGAAGACAGTCCAGTTGCCGACCACATCAGACCTATAAGTAAAGCTGAAGTCCCCATCTTTAAGGGCTGTAACTTGTAGATTGTCTACACTGCCGTCGGATTTTACGAAAGTTACAGTTATGGGCGAATAGGCAATTCCAGGAGTAAGTTGGCCATGACCAGTAACAGATTCACCTATCAAAATTTTATCATTGTCCAGTTCCACAGAAATCTGACCATTTAGTACTGGGGAATCATCGAGACAATACACATTCCAGTCGTTGTTTCCTAAGTATATCCTTCCCTCATAGATTGTTGGGGAGGACCAGCTGTTGGAGCCAGTTCCGAAATATGAGAGCCTGTCTCCGTTTGTGGCATTGAGGACGTAGATTGAACGTCTGTCAGTGGAGGCATAGATTTTGCCGTCAGCGTAGGCTGGCGAAATATATATCTCGCCTCCTAACCATGACTTCCATTGGACTTGCCCAGTTTTGGCGTCGAGGCAGGTTATAAAGAACATGTCGACAACGAAGAGCTTGCCATCATGATAGGACATAGAACCAACCAAAAATCCTCCTGGTCCCGTGCCCTGGGTGGTGATGTACGTCCATTCGATATCACCCGTTGTCGCATTTATCCCATAATACTCATCCTTATTAGCGGCTGCGAAGACCATGCCGTCTGCAACTGTTGGGGATAGATGCATGTCAGTGCCTCTCTCAGCCGTCAAAATGTATGGGATCTCAAGCCTCCATATGCAGCTACCATTAATGGCATCCAGCTTGTAGAGGCTTGCTGAATTGGGCTCTTGCGAAGTTATGTAAACCGCGCCGTCGGCGACAGCTGGAGAGGACGTGATATACCCCTCTGTCTTATAAGTCCAGGCGATGTCTCCAGAATCGGCGTCGAAGCAGTAGAAATTGGTGTCCAGCGACCCAACATATACTCTGCCCTCAACCACTGCGGGAGAGGATGAAAACCTAGTAGTCGCATCGAAATGAGCTTCGATGTAACCGCCTGCATCACTCTGCCAGACAACACTACCGTTGTAGGCATCTAGACAGTAAACACAACCATCATCAGGTCCAATGTAGACTTTTCCATCAACTACGGCTGGTGACGATTTGATTCGAGCGCCAGTCATGAACTTCCATACGAGTCTACCACTCCTTGAATCAATACAGTAAACGTTTTTGTCCTGTGAACCTACATAGACTCTTCTATCTACAATGCTTGGTGAGGAGGTAACTCCTCCGCTTGTTGTAAACTTCCATCTGAGAGTCAATTCCGCGGGACCAGACTGTCCCGTGGCAGTGTGCTCTGGGTTGCTGCGCCACATAGACCACGGCTTGGCACCGATAGCCCACACTTCGTCAAGAGTGATGTAAGTATTCATTTCATTTTCTTCAATGTATCCGGGAATAAGGTATAGGTTGCCATAAGCGATGGCTACAGACTCTCGTGGAGGATGGGCTTCTATAGGCAGCTTCCATATAAGCTCTCCCGTAAAAGCGTCAAGGCACGCAAACTCAGATTCACTATACTCCATAGTGTAAGGGTCACTTGATACTCTTTGCCCTGTTGTGGCGTAAACCTTGCCATCGCCAACCACTGGCCATCCTGGCCAGAAAAAGTAGCCCGGTCCCTCATATTTCCACGCAAGTTCTCCGGTGTTTATGTCCAAGGCGTAAAGGTTTCCATCCTTGTTAAACTCGAAGACACTGTCGTAAGCTACGGCGTTGCCGCTGGCCCAGTATCCGAATTGAGTACCTGGGCTGTATTTCCATAATATCTCGCCCGAGTCAGCATCGAAACAATAAAACGTGTTGTCGTGTTCGGCAGCCTTTAACAATTTGCCTTGGTAATAGGAACCGGAGAAGCTCATTGCTCCTGTTGTTTCCGTGTCCCAGAGTACATTGCCTGTTTTGGCGTCCAGAGCTATCTGGTGAGGTTCAAAGGACCCGGGGAAAACTTTTCCATCACCATATTGTATGCCCGTTCCGGATGATGTGCTGCCGGAGATGTAAGTTTCCCATGCCAGTGTGGGTGGTTCTGATGGGTTAGAAAAGTTCCAAGCTTCAATCGCCGATTCACCTTGGATGAAAAAAAGTTTTTCTTCTGGACTATAAACGCCTTCAGCCCAATAGGACACTTTGGCAGAAAATTCGTCGCTTGTCCATATAAGTTCCCCGTTTTCTATGTTGAGGCAGTACGTTCCTACGACAAGGCGATTTTCATCAATTTTGAATACTGCTGACCACCGCTGGCTGTCAGGCAATGTGGTATTCCAAATGGTGGTCCCTGTGTCCTTGTCAAGGGCGATAACATTCGTCGCTGTTGTGACTAAAACTTTGCCATTGAATGCTGTGACGTAACTTTGTATCCCTTTTACGGTTGTTTTCCATATGATATCTGGTGCTTCTGGAGCTGGTCCCGACGAAAAACGCGTAAAAGCGGAGTCGCCATGAATCTGTGGCCACTCATACTGCAGTAAATCGCCGTAACCAGTTGCCGTATTAGCGGCGAGTGCACTTTCATCAACGATGTTGTTAGCAGAATCTGAGAACGCCAAAGACGATAAACTCGATAACAAAACCAAGATGGATACAACCATCGCGTATCTACGCTTTGAAATTCTCATTTTTTCCACCTGAAATGAGTTCATCCTATGTTAAGGACAAAACCGCCATTTTCTATGCGCATCATAAGTGACTTCACTAGGTGTTTTTGTCATACCCTTCTCTTTATTGTACATTACAAATTAAAGATTTCTAAAACTGTAGATCACCTACGGGCGAAGCTGAACTGGCAAAAAAGTCTGTGGAAGATTGATGAAAAGTGTCTTTCCGAATGACTGTGAGTGGCATGTGAAGTATGTTTTATTAGTTTTAATCCTTGGCATATTCCTAAAAGCAAATCGTGCTTCTGCATCTCATTATTAGTTGCCATATCAGTTAGTTGAAAAATAGCTTGAAAGCCAAGCATACGCGAGTTAACTTTTGTCTAACTGCTAGGCTGGTAAAATACGTCTAGAACATTATTCGGGAGAGATTTTCGGGATAGCTTTAAAAATGGAAAGGGTTAAATATAATTTTACGCTCTAAAAATCCGCCAACTTGTCACTACGCTGGGTGAAAATGTGAAAAACAGACCGCTTTTATACATGATGACTTGGAGATGTACTAGAGCCTGCAACTATAACTGCCTATACTGCAGCTTTGCCTCAAACCCCCACGCCGTGAATGAGATCGACACCAAAGGCGGAATACGCATAGTCGACGAACTTCATGAACTGGGAACAAAGTGGTTTGGGCTGAGCGGTGGGGAACCCCTTTTACGAAAGGACATTTTCGAGATTATAGCTCACGCCAAGAACCTTGGTATGAACGTGAGCCTCATAACCAACGGCTACTATGTCAAGGGTGACATCCTCGATAATCTGATTAAGAATGAGGTCATGACCGCTGTAAGCCTTGATGGAGTGGAAGAAACAAACGACCTTACACGAGGCAAAGGCTCCTATGCCACAGCCGTCAAGGCTATGGAGAAATTGTCTAAGGCTGGAATTTTTGATTGTATTGTAACGACCCTCAACAAACTCAATTGCAAGGATGTGGATCATATTGCCCAGCTGGGGCATGAGTACAATGCCACTCGGGTAGTTTATCACAATTATATTCCGGTTGGTAGAGCTCAGGAACATTTGGAACTGGCTCCTTCACCGCAGCAGTACGAGTGGGTTTGGAACCGAATCTACGATCTGATGCAGGAATATCGGGGGAAACTTAGCATTAACGTGTATTGTCCCTTCTTCGCGCGAATCGCAAAAGAGCGTGATATGCCCGACTTCGACTATTGGTTTAACAACGTTTTCCTTGGTCAATGCTTTATTGGTGGCAGATATATGGGTCTCCTAGAAAATGGGGACATCAGACCCTGCGGCTTCAACGAAGGCTACAGGATGGGAAACATCCGGAACAAATCTATGAAGGAAATCTGGACTGAAATGCAAAACTTGGAATTACACCGCAGGCTCAGGGACCGCAGCAATCTGAAGGGCAAATGTGGTGTATGCGAGTACCGGGAAATTTGTGGTGGTTGCAGAACCCGAGCGGAAATCTATACTGGAGACATCTTCGCTTCTGATCCAGCATGCGCATATATCCCTAAACTGTTGCGTGAAAAGTAAAATCCTAAGATTTCATTTGCGTTCTGTGAATTCCCATGCAATATTCGCTTTCCAAAGGTCTCCAAGCTCGGTTAATCTAATCTCTTTTTCATCTATCTCGATTAACCCCTTTTCCTGTAATCTTTTCAGTTGTTCAGGATATACTTCTTCTGGAAGTTTCCCGAATCTTTTCTGAAATTCCATTTTATCTACTGGTAGACGCAGATATAATTTCGTCATCACCTTTCTCATCATGTCTTTATCTGTAGATTCTTGGAGTTTGGCAATGGGAAATTTTCCCTCACGGACAGCTGCAATGTAGTCTTTCGCTTGGTCGATATTGGAGTAAGAAAACCTCTGAAGATAGCCCATAAAGCATCCTGCCCCTGTTGTCAAGATTCCTGCCCAAGGCCATCCGTTGAGACAGTTCTCTTTAGCGTGCCATTCTACTCTTGAGTAGCGATCATGACCAATTGGCTTGTAACCCGCTTGGGTAAAGAGCTCGTATGCTGCAACATACATTTTCTTCTCTAATTCTGGGTCTGCCTGAGGAGGCACCTTCCCTGATTTCATTTGTTTATACAAGATTGTTTCGGGGTACACTTCAAGGCAGTATGCATCAACTTCTGCATCTAATTCGATTGCTGTTTTCACAGTGTCGATCCAGCTTTCCAGTGTTTGTCCTGGAATGTTGTACATTATGTCTATGCATACGCAGAGTCCCAGTTTTCTGGCGGTTTTGATTTCATTTTTCACATGTTCTGCGCTGTCTGGTAGATTTAGCATTCTTCTCAGTTTGTCGTCGAAAGTTTGGGCTCCCATGTCCACTTGGAAGACGCCATATTCTGCAGCTGCAACCAGCTTGTCCTCGTCAAAGCTTCTGGAGGAACCTGTGATCTTGATGAAGTAGTTGTCTGTTTTGTTGAAGTTTTTCTCGCAGAATTTTATGAGTCCAAGCATCTGGTCTTTACTCATGAGGCTTGGTGTTCCTCCGCCCAAGACTATCTCGTCGAATTCGCTGGTTTGAACATATTTTGTTTCAGCGTACATCATAAGCTCTTTCTTTAAAGCCTCAAGGTATGGTTCCATCATGGTGTTGGAATAAGGGTTGTTTGGGTAGTAGCAGAAGGTGCATCTGGAGTCGCAGAAGGATATCCACGGCTGGAGCTCCATCACTTTGTTTGATGTGTTCTCGGTTGACAGGAACTCCATGAATGCCTTGTATGTTTCAGGTGCGATATCGGGATAATCCCGATAGGTGTAAGGGGGCCAACTCTCTCTTGAGTCATAAGTGTCCAATTTTTTTGTCTGTGGAATAATCTTTTTCATGTTGCTCCCCTCTCAGGCGCTCGTTTGAAAAAGTAATAATTGACATAATAAAGGTTACGTTTTTTAAGATTGTGTTCACTAAGTCACAGAAAACCACGGTTTAGAGTAAACTCTTTTGACTTATGGAAAATGGGGTTGCCCCGTCAACCAAATAAAATAAGTTTAGAGCAGAACCAAATGTACTGCAAAGATGCATAATGTTAATCTTAAGAAGCCAGATAGACGGAACATGTGCCAAATGTTGTGAATAGGTTCTCATTACGAGTTTAACTCTGTTCTCGTTATATCTTAAACGATGATGGCAACGAGATTTACTTGATGTTTAAATACGTTGGTACGATATTTCAATAGTCACTGCCACATTCAGTTGTGAAAAAGTTGAAGAGATCAGCTGTTCTCGTTATTAAAATTGTAATCCTTTTGATTGTAATATCTGTTGTTTTCTCTTCAATATATCTTAGAATGCATTTGGACAGGATCAAAACTCCAGAGCCTATAGCTTTTTTCATTTCAATGCAAGACGACCAACAATACAATTGGATGAATCCTATCAAACTGGTTAACCAGCTTTTGCATCTTAACATCAGCGTGTATTGGCTTGCAGAACCAACTGACATTTCCGTTAACGAATCTCCCTATACCCTAGCAAAGGGTGATTTCATCATTCCTCTTCAGCAAAATAATCTACAAGATAACTTGAACTATTCCAGTTATCTTCCCCAATATATTGGAGAACTCTCAGCAGATCTCAATGTTCAAGTTCTAAATTTCAGCAGCAATATAGCGGTGCGTGCTTACCCCCTTAAAGAAGCAAAGGTGGCTGTATTCTACGGTGGAGGCACAACAGGAGGTTCCCTAGAACATATCCAACCCCTAGAACAAGCTGGTTTCACCTTAGGTATAATACGGGAAGAAAACCTGAATGGAAAAGAATTGTCTGAATATAACGTAATCACTTTTCCAGGAGGGGGTCCCTACAATAAATACTTGACTGCAGAGGAAATGGAGGCTATCAGACAGTTCGTTAGAGACGGAGGCGGTTTCCTTGGAACTTGTGGTGGAATGATGGTGGGAGTTGAGCTTGGACTTTTGGATGTGGAACCTGCAATGGCAGGGGAATACGCAGCCTCTGCAGATTTGCGGGGACCAGTTTTGTTGAACCTGACCCAGTCGTTTACTCCAATAGTATCAGGATGTCCAACCATTCTTGAAAGCACATATTTCATGGGACCCTTTATTAGTGGTGTAGGGAGTGACGTAGAAATCGTTGCTTCATATGATTCCGCCACAGAAAACCTCTCTCTATACTTTCCAGAAATCATGGAAGCTTATAATTATACGCCTCAGCAGGACGTTATAGATGTTTTCTGGGGTTCGCCAGCCATTCTCTCTGGAAAATATGCTGCTGGAAAAGTCGTATTATCAAGTGTGCATCCAGAAATTTTGCTATCTTCTCAACGGTTATTCATCAACTCGATCTTATACCTTTCCAGCAGCGAAGAAATTGTGTTAAAAGTGTCAGAATATTCAGCAATAACAGAAACACCACAAGCAGACTTGAATAACGAAAATCCTGCTCAGCTAAATGAAACTTTGTACTCCGATTTAATTGATTTAATGCAAATGTTTAACGATAAATCTTCCAACCTTGCTGTGATATTAGAAGGTTTAGAAGAAACAAATTATCAGATCGTAGGTGTTTCAGGCGATTACCTGAACTTGTTTTTGGAAGACATTGATTCCAGAAGCTCTTTTTTGTTTGCTCAGTTGGAAAAACTACATGGTTTCTATGGTGACTTCGAAAACTTCAAAGTTCGTTCAAATGCTTCACTGGAGGGTAGTTACCTAGGGGTTTCCATAGAAAATTTGCAGCGGAAAATTCTAGATGTTTATAATTCGATGTTAGAGCTGCAGGAACTCATTCCCTTACTGGAAACTGTGGAGGAAGAACTATTGTATGCTAAGTTTCTTCTTGAACAAATTTCTTCTAGCACTGCATCAGTAGCGGAGCGTCATCAGCAAATCTTTGACCTTCATGCATACGAAAGTCAAATTTTAGGTTATTTGAAGGACGAAACGAATTATCATCTGTTGACTTGGTCCTTCGAAACAGAGTCAATTCTGGTTGAAGCTCACTTCCTGAATTACGTTACAGATGTCTACATTGAATCTTCATAATTTTGTTGCATTTGCAATTATCTATTTTATTAGTGTTAGAGCTGTGATAAGTCATGTCCTTAGAACTGAGACCTTGCAAGAGCTGTAAACCATTAAACAAAATTGGGACTCGCGGAAAAATTAGCTAACGCGGAGAATTGAAACCGAAGCGAAAATTAGACCGCTCATCACAGTAGTTTATTGGGACGTTAATCGATCGAAGACTATGCAGAACCAGAAAAGAAATGTTAATAAATGCATATTCGCTTCCTCTTTTTTAAGTCGTTTAATGGGATAACTTTCTCAATGAATCTTAACAAGATTAGAAACTTGAGACTTAATATGAGCCATAAGAAGAAATGTATACGATATTGTAGATGGGGCATTAAGGCTACTTTCCTGCTACTTTTCACGGTGCCAATAGCTTACCTGGCTAATGGGCAGCAATTGTGGGTAGGCAGCTTCTTTTTTGTAAAGCCAGCTGGTCAAATATCCGGATTCAATTCCATCCAAGAATTTTTTATGGTATCAGTTACTCAATCACCGGATAGCATATGGTTAAGTTACTATGGTAATGCAAATCCGGGCTACTGGATTGTTGAACCATTTGGCGGACTGCAGGTTCTTCTAACTGGTCGGGTTGGGTATTCACTTCTCATTCCTACTATTATCGCGATTCTCATTTTCGTCGTTCTTACAATTCTACTGGGGAACGTTTTCTGTAGTTGGGCTTGTCCAATAGGCACGATAATTGACGGCTTTGACAAAGCAGTAGGGAAGTTTTTTCCAAAAATTGAGGCTAAAAGGAATGAGAGGCATCAACAGAGAATAGAGAAGGAACGTGGGAAGCATTTAGGATGTTCTTTATGTCCATTACTTAAAATAAACGGGAATTTAGCAAAGGGGATTTTAGTCTCATCCCTTGTCGGCTCTGCTATTTTCAAAATTCCTGTTTTCTGTGCTGTTTGTCCCGTAGGAATCGTGTCTAGAGGAATGTTTCACTTGAAAACCCTGATTTCCATTACTGGAATGTACTTTGTGTGGTGGCTGGAGATGCTTTTTGTGCCAATAGCAGCAACTCTGCTGAGCCTTAGAGAAAGAAGATATTTTTGCAAGCGCATTTGTCCCATAGGAGCGTTTCTAGGTATTATTGGTGCTTTAAATCCCTTCATCAAACCGAGAGTGAAAGAAGAGAAGTGTGTTATGAAGGGGTGCCCTGAAGATTGCAAAGACAGCCGCTTAGATATATGCCTTTTCTGCCGTTCAATGGATGCTAGGAAGTGTGAAAAAATGTGTCCCGTGGACATTAATTTAGTTGATCGGGGTTCGCTTGCTAAATGCACTAAATGTCTAGAGTGTTATATTGTATGCGATTATGATGCAATCACCCTAGATGGGTTGGGTAAACCAGATGCCTTCCAGTCAATTACCCGCTTTTATAATAGCGTTCGCAAGCGTTCTTCTTAGAATTGGTCTAACAGAATCTGATAGTTAATTACTTCTCAACTTTTCTTCAAGCAATGTTTGATATTATCGTTCCATTCCAAAAGACAAGTTTGTTGTAGCGCACAAACTCGCTGTAGTATTTGGGGTCGTCATAAATTATGTCTAAACTTAGATGATGGGTATGTAGTAGATAGTTAAGATCATTTCCAAGCTTTGTTGATAATTCATCGACCCAAATCCCCCACACTTTGTCTTCCAGTCCACGAAAGCCCCAGCCGTAATCTTTAGGGAGAACATAAGCCGTCTGAGTAGAGGTGCAATCATCACTTATAGATCCACGAGGGTTGGTCTGGGTGTAACACCATAATCTTTTCATGGCATCAAGGTGTTCTGCTGTTAGTGTTTGATCCCATGATTCTTCCATTGGACGATCAAAAACGATCAAGTATTTTGCCCCGCTTATGTAAGCTAGAATCATGTCATAATAAAGCTCATCTGCCGATTCCATGTAGGGTGGGTCTCGATAAGTCCAGGTGATTATCACTCCCCAATCTTTATGTTGCATCTTTGCTGCTCCCCTATTAAGGGCAACATTCAAGAGTCTGCTATGGTTCCATCCAAACTCGCATAGAACTACATCGTAGCCCGCTTCGTAATCGAACCAGTAAAGGGCATAATCAGCGGTGAACAGAGGAAGCTCATCAGCACGAATGTAATATTCTGTATAATGCTTCAAATACTCACTTAATAGTCCAACAAACTTGTTGGCTGCATCTGTGTAGTTATCCGCTTTCTCTTCTACTACCTTACGCTCAGCCCAATCTATTTGGCGTCCACCAGCCTCGTCAAAAGCATATAATCCCAAAAACCGATTACCCCACCTTTGTTTAGCATAATCAACCCATTCGTTCTGAGGCCATTCATCAGTTATATGCGTATAAGTCATGAAGTAAAGCCCGTTTTCGTAAGCGTACTGGCAGACCTCGTTGAGTTTCATTTCGTTGTCGGTTATGGCTGTGCTGCCTATCAAAAAAAGATTCGTGTAAGATTTTACTTCGTCAACGAGTCTTTTTATATCGTCCACATTGTCAGAAACTGCGTCGACACCGAAAAAAATGTCAGGTTCTGAGGTGTCGTTCACGGGCTCTAGTCTCCAAAAAAGAAGAACAATGAATATAGAAATGAGAAAGACAGCCAAAATTGCTTTGTACTTCATTTATTTAATATTCAACTTCCTGTATTCAGCTTAAGCATCACAAAATAATAGATATGTCCAAAAGCTTAAATATTTAGGCTTTAAGAGAGCTACCCCACATAAGAGGTTACGGAAAATGGTAATAAAAGCTCCAATGGCAAAAGATCTGCTGATGAAATACACGTTTTGTGCTCTCTGCATTCTAGTAGCTGTATCTTTCATTTCATTTGGTTTCGATTCAATTATAATCGCTGTAATTTCGGTTTTAGTCGCTGTAGCTTGTGATTATCTGCTCTCACTGGTAATGGGAAAAAAGGGACCCTTGAACACAATGTCTGCAGCTGTCTTCGGCTTAATCGTTGCCCTGTCATACAGTTTAGGTGCGGCACCAGCGATGGCCACTGAACAATTCTCAATACTGGGTGGTGCTGGTATTGATAAATATCTGTATCCTGCTTTGATTTCGGCTCTCGGATTGATTGTTTTCAAGAAAATTCAAGGACTGGCTGGACGAAAATACGTGAATCCTGCTGCAATCGCGAAATTTCTGATTATTGGCTTACTAGTTATGGCTCCTAGTTCAGCCCTATTTGCCTCAGATCATATGGGAGTTTTTGACCTGCAAAATCGTCTCACTGAAAGTAAGATTCCAGGTTTCCCATCCTACCACCCAATGGAAACCATTTATTTTGGTTCAGCTATAGTCTCATGCTATGGAGATCCTAACGCGGATTTTAGCAATCCATACACCTATGGCACAGCCGAGAACCCCCTCCCAGATGTTCTTTACACCATGCTAGTGCAGAAGTATCACGGTTGGATAGGCGGCGTTTCAAGCATCGCTGTGATCGCAGTAGGAATAGCTCTGTTTGCACTTCTCCGCGGATATATTAAATGGAGAATAACTCTGGCTTATCTAGTAACAACCCTATTGTTCTCTATCGTTACAGGCTACCTTTACGGTGGAAACATGGAATTCAGAATACTGTTCCATCTATTCACGGGCAGTTCAATTTTCATGGCATTCTTCATGGCAACGGACCCTGCAACTACCCCCCTGACCCGTTTAGGCCAAATCATATTCGGTGTAGGCTTAGCCCTGTTGACAATGATTCTCCAGATATACATGAGCTTCATGGGGGGATCTATTCTTGCGTTGGTAATCATGAACCTAACTAGCCCATTACTTGACCAAATCGGATTTCTGAAACCTGGAGAAAAGAAGCCTGAACGGAAACGTCCCGAAGCTGATCAATTTGTCGCGTCCAAAACTTACGACTGCATAAGATGTGGTTCATGCTTGTATGTATGCCACAATTCGTTAAGCCCAATATTGATTAAAGAGGCAGTTGAGAAGCAAAACGTAAAAAGATTGATGACACTGGAGGCAGACTACTGCACAGGTTGTAGGACCTGCAATTTCGTTTGCCCTGCAGGAATCAATCTTGAAAGCTACACACTTGGGTACCCGCTGCAGGAGGAAGAGGCGAGAAAAATAGAGCAGCAATTCTTGAAAGGAACCGCAGACGAGAATCTTGGCGTCTACATGGAGATGTTTTCAGCCAAAAGTTCTATAGACGGGCAGGATGGCGGAGTAGCTACGGCATTGCTGGTTTCGGGCATGGAGCGTGGGTTGTTTGATGCTGCTATAGTGGTTAAACGAACAGATGGCTATTGGGCGGAAGCGGTTATAGCAGAAAACGCCGATGAAATAATGGAAGCTAAAGGAACAAAGTACCTGCGAGTTCCATTAATGTCAAAGTTAGGAGACTTGATAGCGAAAGGCAAGCGAAAAATTGCTATTGTTGGTATGGATTGTGAGGTTCGAGCCGCAAGAAGGATACAACCGATTCTTCTTCGTAAATATCCAGACCTAGAACTAACCATAATCGGATTGTTCTGTTACGAATGCTTCGACTACTATAACCTCAAAGAAGAAACAACAAGGCTATTGGATGTTGATTTGGACAGTGCAGAGAAAACTCAGATTCAAAAGGGAAAATATATTGTTCTCGTCGATGGAAAGGAATACTTGACAAAGGTAAAAGAATTGAACAACGCTGTTGAAGAACGATGCCTCGATTGCCCCGACTTCACTGCAAAATACTCTGATATCTCTGTTGGTTCAGTGGGCAGCGATGAAGGATATTCAACTGTAATAGTTCGATCGGATATAGGCAAAAAACTATTTGAAAGTCTCGATTTGGCCAAGGGTAAAGTAGACAAGGAAGAAGTTACGAAACTAGCTATTAGTAAGAAAAAACGTGCAAATCTGAGCAGATCAGAAAAATAAAGAAGCAATAACTACCCCCAACCTCCAAAAATGTGCGCGTTTTTTCGCGCACGTTATTTTTTAACTAAGAAGAATAGCTTAGGTTAGCCAAAAACAGTCATTTTTTGGGAGAAACCTTCATGCTTTTGTAAGGTTGATTACTTGAATCATGTGTATGCAAACAAGGTGAAAAGCTTATTAATCAATAGTTATGTAAATAGGAGAAAGAGGTGGAAAAAAGTTTGTCATTAACGGATAAAATAGTAGGTGCAATCTTTAGTGAAATCTCAACGACCCTCATTTTGCCAATTATTTTCGGTTTACTGATCATTTTCTTCCCAACAATACTTTCAGACTGGCTAGCTACAATACATATATCTCTGCCCGAATTCATGTGGGGCGGTGTAGAAATTCCACTGCAACATATTTTAACTACTGGTGTCGCTGAAGGTATGCTGGCATGCGCTATTCCAGTATTTCTCGGCTTGGCTTGGAACCGGTGGGCTGGAGGCGCATCCGGATTTCTGCTCAGCTTGCTGTTTGTCTTGGCGTCAGCTGCACGATATGGCTCTTGGTTTGTTGCAACCGCTGACTGGTTAGGTCTGATCATTGCTGGAATGTTGGCTGGATACGTTGCTGGAGCTTTGATGTCACGCTCGCGCATGCGAGGTTCTGACAATTTTAAAAACATGTTGATTGCTGCGATGGTGGCTGCTATAATTGCTATAATATTTACTACGGCAACATATGTTTGGTATTCCCCAATGTTCTACAGTAGTATTCTTCCTCCCCAGGGAACAGGTACTGCAGAAGCTGGGGCAATGACTTTGATGGATGGAATAACCTTCAACTACTTCATTAATACTGTAATTTTCGTCGTTTGGGCACTACTTGCTGCGATTGTAGCTAAAGTATCTACCTGGTTCAGGTGAAATGAGCACAAAAAACATTACTAGCATACCTCTCTCCTCCCCTTTTCTGGGTTATGAGTACTTGATTAGCTTATAATCCATATTTTTTGCTTGTTTTTGATAATAACGTCTAATACTAGAGCGTTCTAAGAGTGGACTATTTGCGTAAGCTTTCTGGAATGTAACCACACGCTGGATCGGATTCGTAGAAGTCACCTGTAAGGGCACGTGATCTGTTTCTGCATCCGCCACAGACATCTCTGTACTCGCAGACTCCACATTTTCCCTTTAGAACATTCCTGTCTCTGAAACTCGTGTAGAACTCCGATTTCTTCATCCGTTTCCATGTTTCGTTTAGACTATCTTCCCGTATGTTTCCAAGCATCAGAGGTTTATCTGGGTCTAAAGAAGTGTAGAAGCAAGGTATTAGGTCTCCGTTTTCAGTTACGCTCAAATACCCTCCAAAGGCGAAATATGTACATTTTCCATGGAAACGGTTGTTATACCATTCCTCAAAGTTTGCAGGGTCCCTTTGTTTAACGACGCGCGCATAAAATGGGCAGTGCACGTGTATCTCAAATTTTCCCTCGTATTTTTTAGTCAAATCATATATGTGATTTAAGTACCATTCATACTGTTCAGGGGACGGACTTAACTCCATTTTATCTTTAGCTTTCCCTGCTGGAACCATATGATTGACCCAAACAAAGTTGGCGCCATATTCATCCGCCAAACTAGTCACATGGTCCACATGTCTATAGTTGACTGAAGTAATTATCGCAGATAAACCATTCAATATTTTTGCCTTTGATAACTTCTGAATGGCTGATAATGCTTTTTTGTATGAACCCTTTCCTCTTAAAACGTCGTTTATCTCTTCTGGACCGTCTATACTAACAGACGTTAAAACTTCATTTTTGACCAAATAATCGTAGACCTTTCCCTTGACAAAATGGCCATTGGTCAATATGCATACGTTGAGGCCGAGGCTTTTTGCGTAGCTTATTATCTCAAAAATATCTTCCCGTAGAAGAGGTTCACCACCTTTTATTCCAAACCACCGTACGCCAAAGTTGTGGATTTCATCAACAAGATGTAACGCTTCTTTTGTGCTCAACTCGCGGGGAGCTTTTTTCATTGTTGCATCAACGTTGCAGTATGTACAATTGCAATTGCAGGCCCCTGTGGCTCTCCAAGAAGTCATTAGTAACGGACCTTTTTTCGACAATTAAACCACGTATCTCAACAATATTTTACTGTTTATTAAGATTTTCTAAATCTAAAATGGATTCGCTCTTTTTTCACGGTGTCATTCTTTTCGTTATTTCTTAGGAAATTATCACATTTGAAGTTTTTGATATGCATATTTTTTTGTTGGGGTGTCCTGATCTGACTTTTCTATTTCGAAAAGTATAAAAAAGACACCATCTGAATTTTTGATAATTGATTTGTAATGGTGTCTTATCCTTTAATTGCGTTTTTTACGCTTATCTTGGCAATAATCTTAGATCTTGTGTTAGGAGACCCTCCATGGAAATTGCATCCGACTTTTTTGATCGGTGAGTTAACTAAGGCTCTGGAGCCTCATTTCAAAAGTCTTAGTTCAAAATTAGAAAAGTTAAAAGGTGTTCTCTTGGTTTTGATAGTTTTATCCTTAGTTGTAGTTCCTGCTTACTTCGGGTTACGATTTATTTATTCTGTGTTAGGTTTTCTTGTTTACATTCTTGTTGCTGCTGTACTTCTCAAGTTGACACTTTGTATAAAACTTGAGACAAAATGGGCTGTAGCTGCAGCTCAAGCTGTAGACTCTAAAGATTTGGCAGAGGGCAGAAAGTTAGTGACCTACTTTTCGCGAAGGGAAGCAAAGGATTTAGCTGGACCACAGATTGTTTCTGCTATTGTAGAGTCGATGGCTGAGAATCTGTCAGATTTCAAGCTTGCTTCCATGTTTTATTATGCCTTTCTGGGAGTTCTTGGCGCTCTTGTTGTTCGTGCTGTTAATACGATTGATTCAGTGATTGGATTTAAGGATCCTGAGCACATAAATACCGGTTGGTTTACGGCAACCCTTGACACTCTAATTAACTATTTTCCATCTCGCTTATCTGCTCTTTTGATAGTTTTTGCTTCAGCTTTATTGGGAGAAGACTGGAGGGGTGCATGGAAAATTGCTAATCGAGATCATGCCAGAATAACCAGTATAAATCATGGATGGCCGATAGCTGCCATGGCTGGGGCTTTACGTGTCCAATTGGAAAAACCCGGATTTTTCGTTGTTGGCGACGAGATTGAAACTTTATCCGCTACCCATATAATGCGTACATTGAGAATTCGGAACGTAACTATAATCTTGTGTGTAATCTTGCTTCTTCCTGTGCTTTTCTTAACCCGAACTTTATTCTTTCCTTTTTAGGCGGTCTAAAAAATGTTAAATCTGTGATCCAGTTTTGGAGGATTAGATCAAGTCTCCCCAAATGTTTTTTATACGTTCAAGAATTTGAGGACAAACTTGAAAGTACAGCTAGAGGATTCGGGTGTTACTTAGAGTTTCTGTAGGCTTTGAATCGGAGGCACGATTGGAGTTATTGTTGTTGCGTTGTTGGAGATGTCTTATTGTCTGCTCTGTATGGTTTCGTTGCGGGAATCGGTGCTGTACCCTCACATCCGAAAAATCTTATATACTGGCTGCACCCATGTTTTTGAATGTAAATTTCAGGAGAAAAAAAGAGATGAAAACTCAACTAAACAAATCTAGAGCTGCAACTATTGCTTTAGTTCTAATGTTGACTATCGCTACTTCACTTATGATTTGCTTGCCAACTACTGCTCTCCTTCCATCAGATGT
>CAZUQX010000004.1:0-124801 GCA_964623205.1 uncultured Candidatus Bathyarchaeia archaeon
GCTTAGGTTGCTCCCTCCCGGGCCTGGCCAGGTTCGCCTGGTAGACGCGGTTGACAGCTTCCCTACGGAGGCTGCTCCATGACCGCCAGCCTAAAGGGACGGATAGTCACGGTTAGAGGACTAAGGAAGCCTAGCGATCTTTGACGCCTCGCCAAGGCTCTCAGCCCGTCGTATAGAGGGTTTACGGTGTAGGGGACCCCTAGCCCCCCGCCTAGACCCGCCACCAAAAACTGATACCACCGAAGAATTAAAAGTTTGTCACAAAAACAAAGATGCTCCGTTTCAAACTATTGATTTGTTTTAGCGTGTGGAGATAGATAAATAAAAAAGGGGCGCGTAAAGCTTACCGAGGAGAACCATCTTGTCCTTTTTCTTAGGCAGAGAGCTGGCGACTGAAACTCCAGTGGAATTACCTGTGGAAGCTCTGCACCGTCATTTGATGGCTCTTGGCGCCAGCGGTTCAGGCAAAACTGTACTCTGTAAATGTATGATGGAAGAGGCTGTGAGACACGGCATCCCAGTAATAATAGTTGATCCTCAAGGCGACATCTCCTCCCTCGCCCTGAAGGGAAACCCCGAAGAGGTTGAGAGCCACGGAACACCGTTGACTATTCAGGAGGAGTATTTCGAGAATGCGAGGGTAGCCATATTTACTCCTGCCAGCAGCAAAGGCATTCCCATCAGCGTCAACCCCCTCTCGTTTCCATCGAAAGACACCCCCCATGAGGAAGCCATCTTGGCGCTTGACATGACTGCTACTTCCCTTTCAAGCTTTCTGGGATACGACCTTGATTCGGACGCTGGAAAAGGCGCCAAAGCCTACCTCTTCACTCTTCTGGAACACTTGTGGCGAAGAGGAGAAACCATCAAGGACATGGGGCATATGGCTGAGATAGTGCTGAATCCTCCTTCAGAGATAACGGGAACGCTGTATAATCTTGTCACAAAGAAGGAGCCTCAAGAGATTGCCCGTAAACTGCGGTTCCTGACGGTGGGGACGCCTTCCCTCATGTTTGAGAGGGGCGTCCAAATCGACATGAACATGTTCATGGACCAGAGCGACGGAAAGGTGCCTCTCAACATCATCTACCTGAACACTCTCAGCTCCGAAAACGACAAACAGTTCTTCCTCGCCACCCTGCTCAGAGAACTTTATGTCTGGATGCTAAAAAATCCCTCAGAAGACATCCAACTGCTCTTCTATGTCGACGAAATCGCTCCCTACATTCCGCCCTATCCTAGAAACCCTCCTCCCAAAGAAGCCTACGCCTTTCTCTTCAAGCAGGCAAGAAAATACGGTGTCGGACTTGTGGCAGCCACTCAGAACATAACTGACATTGACTACAAAGCCCTTGCTCAGGTGAATACATGGTGTTTGGGTCGCATGATGACACGGCAGGACATTGATCGGGTGAAGAAGATTATTCAGTCAATAGATCCATTGCGGGCTGAAAGTGTTCTGCAGAAACTTCCAAGTCTCCGAACTGGCGAATTTCTCATGTTGTCTCCAGACGTCTATGATGACGTCGTGAATTTTCAAGTTCGCTGGCTAGTAACCAATCACATGACCTTGGATGAGAAAGACATTTCAAAGTACTTGCCACCCGAATCGAAACAGTTCTTCGAAAAGTACCAGCTAAGGCAAAAAAAGGTGGCGAAAAAGGCTGTTACTGTGTCTCCTCCATCGAAAGCGCTAGCTGAACGAATTCAATTATTCCTTAATTCTGTAAGGCAAAGTGTCTCTGCAGACTATGTTGCAAATAACCTGAATGTCAGTATTGAAGATGCAGAAACGGCGCTTAACAAACTCCTCAGGTCCAAAGTTGTGGAGAAGGGTCGCATTGGCGAAGAGGCTCTATATTGGCTGTCCAAGTTCGGTTTTAAGCCCTCCAAGAACGTTTTGGGAGAAGTTTTGGTTATTCCTAATCGGATTACACAAGTGGAAGCCCTTAAGCGAGCTAAATCATTGCTTGAAGGAGGACTCTTCTTTAAGAAAGAAGAAATTTACGACGCAGAATTTTCTCACCTTCCCATCTGGAGGGTTTCAGCAACTCGCAAAGCGAAACGACTATTCTTTTTCAAAAGGGAAGAACTTGACACCTTCTATCTAAGTGCCACGACCGGAGCCCTGATTTCTCTTGATAGAAACACCATGTTGTTTCACAGGTTGATGACAAAGAGCGTGGAAAAACTTAGAGACTTGGATGATGATGAAGACATCACGTTTATTCCAAAGCTTCCCAAAGAAGTGCAGCAACTCCCCAGAATAAAATTGGGAAGAGACGAAATCTATTCAACATTAAAGTTGACGTTAGGAGTCAAACCAGTCTCTGCTGAAGTTGCCCTGTTGCCCGTCTGGAAAATGAAAGTAAGACACAAAAAGAAGATTAAAAAGCGCACAATCGTCATAGACGCAGCTACAGGGCGCATATTAGCTGGACATTTTAGACCAAGCCGCTCTTCGAGGAAGCGCTAAAGATTAATCTAACAAACAAAAATAGTTCAGTCAAGTTAAGCGCAATGGGGATGAGAGACTTTGAATCCGAAAGACGAGTTGATTTCAAAACTTAAAATGGCAATAGGTAAACAGTTGCCCGTTATCTATCGTGGAATGGCAGAGCAGATGCTGGAGCAAAACAAGGAAATTATCATAAAATGGTTAAAAGAAAACAAGCATCTAGTAAAAGAAGTGATTGAAAGCCACCACCCCATATTGTGAAGGCTTAAATTTTAACCTTTTTCCCCTTCTCTACCTGTCTATCTCTTCCCCTACCTCTATCTACCTCTTCACACAAAACGAAAAACCAAATACTATAAACTAAAAAACTCACACACAAGTGATTAAGAATTATGTCGTTCGATTTAGTCCCTTTATCTAAATGTAAATTGGTTAGTGCTCATTATTTCGAAGATTAAAACTTTTTAAGCAGTTACCATGAGATTTAGAAAGGGAGATAGAATGACTCGCGCAAAAAGAATGGAATTAATCAACGAAATTGAGAAAATGACTGATTCAAAAGTAATCGTTCTAATTCTCGGAGACAGACGAGGAATGGAAACAAAAATTGCTAACGATGTCCTTCCTTTTTGTCTAGAACATCTTTCCCGATTCAAACAACCCAAGAGGATAACTTTATTCCTGTATAGTACAGGAGGAATTACAATGGCAGGTTATTCTCTAGCAAATCTCCTTTTGGAATTCAGCGAAACCTATGATGTGATTGTGCCATTTAAAGCCTTAAGTTGTGCCACATTGATTACTCTAGGTGCAAATCAGATTTTTATGACAAAAATGGGACAATTGAGTCCAATTGACCCTTCGATAAATTCGCCTTTAGCTCCAACGGTTTCTATTCCTGGAACTCAAGCTGGAAGACCAGTCCCTGTTAATGTTGAAGATGTTATTAATTACATCGAATTAGCTAAGAATGAATTGGGAATTAAAGATGAAGATTTGTTAACTAGGCTTTACGACAGGATGTCACAAAATGTACATCCATTGGTACTTGGAGCAGTTTATCGAAGCCGAGAACAAATAGGATTTCTCGCACAGATGTTGTTAGAAAGACATCTCAAGGATGGAGAGAAAATTCAAAATATCATTGAAATACTCACCAGAGGTCGCTTTTCTCATGATTATACAATCGGAAGAAAAGAAGCAAAAGAAATATTACAACTTCCAATAATGGACGTTCCACCTGAATTAGATAACTCTATCGTGAGGCTATATCTTCAATACGATGAATTGCTTCAACTGAGTGTACCATATCACCCTGAACAAATTCTAAGAGGAGAAACAAAAGGAAAAGCAAATCTAGATAGAGGAATAGTTGAAACTGAAGGGTTTACTCATGTGTTCCGAACAGTTCAGGAAGTTTCAAAAACCGTTTTGAAGCCACCGATAGTTCCTCAACCTCAAGAAGCATATCTTGAAAAGAAATTGAGCGAATGTTGGGAATTAGATAATACTATTTAAGTAACATTAATAATTAAAAGATTAAGAAGGTGAAAAACTTGACAAACCTGCAAATAGAGGAAAGACCAGGACAAACCACCTCAGGTTTAACCTCAGCAAACCAAGTAGTAAATACTACTGATGCAGTTAGTTTTGACCTTTCAAACACATCCTCAGTTGCTGTCGAAATTGGATACGAAATTCTGAAACCTGAAAAGGATACTGAATTTGAAAGTCCAAGAGATAAGTTCCAAAAAGCATTACGGAATTCATTTCGCCGCGATAAAGAAGCCCTTGATATACTAGAAAAGTTGTAGATAATGGTAGTTCGTTATCTAACGCGCGATGACATAATAACAATCAATAAATTCTTAGCTCTAAAATATGGGTTCAAGCATGTAATAATTAAACCTGGAGTGCTAGACCTTTGTGTTGAAACTCCTAGGCGTGTTGTTTTCGGACACGAGGTCTATCCAAACAAAATAGAAAAGGCTGCTGCATTGATGAGAGAATTAAACAAGCAGCATCCATTTCTTGCAGGAGTTAAAAGAACTGCATACCTCGCTGCAAAAACATTCCTAGAATTGAATGACTATAATATCTCACCAAAAATCGAAGTTATTGTTGATGTTTCAGTCAGAACTGCTTCTTGTGATTTGGATACTCCCCAAATATTCGAGTGGATGAGAGGTCTTTGCAAAAGAGTTCCATGGCAACCAATTGAATAGAACACTTTTCAGTCGAATGACCTTCTAACACTTACTGAATCGTAGTATTCGCGTTTATTATGGGCATCCTAGGATTCCAATTTTTTCTTTCATTCCTCAAAAACTTAGCAAATAAGAGAGCCTCTTCAGTAATCAGCGTATTCAGTGTTTGTCTTTTCCCATGCTTTATTCGTGGAATCTCAACCCAGCGATTAAAAAGACCTTTCAAACCATCAGCTAGACTATCAGCTTCATATTCGCAGAGATGCATTCTCTTTCCCATCTTGAGGCGCATAATGAAATCTGTCACCACCACAAAATCCTTCTTACGCAATTTCCGACACCTCTCAATGAGAAAATCGTCTATTAAATAGCGATACAAATCTTGAAAATCACATACCAAGCTGGGTTTACCATGTTGTAAGCTGTGCAGAAACCCTAGATATGGTTCAAGTTTAGCCTTCAACAACGCCTTATACACTCTGCATTTCAAAACATAATAACCAAAATTGAAAACATTGTTTATCCCATCATAGGCTTTGTAACCTGTCCTTTTCTCAGGTCTAATGCGTTCTGGAAACAGGGTAAAAATCTGATTGAAATAATGTCTGGCGTGTCTACTTTCGATAGAAAGAAGCTTTCTTCTACCGACATCTCCAACAGGTCGGTCAATTGCTTTTAGACCGTATTTCCGTAAAACCATGTTTTGTCCCTCAATCTTAGTTTTCACAATTTCTTTAGCGATTTTAAGACCTTTACCATTCTCTAAAGCTTGATATTGACTTACACGAGTTTTAACATGAGCGTCATCTTCAATATTCTTCAGAAAACCAACAACTCTGTTATGTCTAGTCATTATATAGGTGTCAATATTCCAGAGCATCAAATCAATCAAAGCATCAACACTAACATAAGAGCCACTTTTCAAAACACATTCGCCTATTTCCTTTTCAAAATGAGGATAATGCTCAACTTCACCATGTTTGTTTCTGACCTCAAAACAACCAGCATCTCTACCAAGATAACTTCCATATTCACCTAATTCAATTTTCAAACTCTTAGAATTACGAAAAGGCACACTCGACATTCTCCTTTTGACATGAATCAAACTTGATTGTTATATACCTAATAGGCATATACTGTTAGGTAATTGTAATCATAAATACTTTTTGGTAATATAGCAATGATTATATACTAATCGTACACAATCTTTAAGACAATTATGAAAATAAAGATTGATGCCTATCAATGCGAGAGATGTAACCACATTTGGGTACCTAGAAATCATAATGTTAAACCAAGAGTTTGTCCAAAATGTAAAAGTCCCTATTGGGATAGACCTAGAAAATCAAAAAAACCATGAATCATACTACTAATCTTCATTACAAAGTCTATCTAAAAAATCATCTCGGTCATCTGTAAGGCTAAGAACAGGAAGAATTGTTAACTTTTCACCTTTGAAAGGAACAAGAACACTTGTAAGCTCACAGAATTGTTTTTTCTTGTCCTGTCTAATATTCCAGCTTACCTGAATTTTATGCGGTTGACCTTTAGGAAAAACATTGACTTTGGTTCCAGATTTTAATTTAAATGTCAAGTTCCCAGAATCTGGTCTTTGGATTCGACCTGCAGAATAGCGCTTAGGACAATAACCTAACTGGCACAGTTCTTTAATGGTTGCATCAAAATCTATGTATGCTTCATAGATTGATTGAAATCTTAGCCTTTCATCAATGATTTCAACATCTATCTTGACCATTTTAACCAAAAATACGGGTATTCTGGAGATAATAAATATTATTCCGATGATGTTGGGATAAGAAATGGACAGGAAAGAACTAACAACTATTTGCGTTATGATTCCCTCACCTATGAGGAAATTGATTGAACAATTTGTTTCAATAGATACTCATACTAATTTGTCTGAATTTGTGAGGGATGCATTGAGACAGAAACTCCAGAAAGAGTCACCCCAACTGTACAGACAACTTTTTTCCAAAGAGGCAAGTTCATAATGAAGCAGTGTAGAAACTGTGGAAAAGAAATTCCAGATACTTCAGCTTACTGCAATGAAGACTGTCTTAGAGAGCATATGAAAAAGAAACGACAAAACAGAGAGAAAAGAATTGAACCTGTTGAGACTGATGATAAATGTCTTAAAGGAATCTATGACGCTCTAGACCTAAATGACGCTAAAGATGGTCGGCTCATCATAAAAGCGGACATAATGAAGAAGGTCATACTCTTAGCTTCAAAATGGAAAATGGGTAAGAAGCGAGAATGGGTTGACAAGTTATCTATTTTCACTTGTGTTTCAACTCGAAAAATTAGAGAGGATTACATTCAACCGCTAATTACCGTTGGAATTCTCGCTGAATTTGATGACAGCATCAAGTTTGTAGGTTTGCCCAAATTGGAGGTGTGATTTTTGAGGTGGAATTACCGAATAAAAAGAAAAATTGGAAACCGAAAATTCACATTTTTTATCATGTTCTCTGAAAGTCAAACTCTTGAAGGAATTACATCTCAGGTCACAGGAAGAGAAGGTTATCACTACCCTCTTTTTGACATCGAAAGAATCAGAGAAACACTGCCTCTAGAAGAAGTGGAATATGAATTAGGAAAAATTCAGGTTTCTTATGGTTTGCCTAACATTTACCTAATGTCCGATAAGAAAGATAGTTTTAGAGGGTGGTGTTTTGGTGAAGTCAAGTTAACTGATTACCTCAGAATGCAGTTAGACCTTCTAGATTCAAAACTTCTTGATTGGAACTTTTTTTACTGGTCAGTAAATAAAGGTGAAGCAACACTTAGAGCAAACAGTAAAAGGAATAGACCAAAACAAGAATTGGTCAGCACTCTATATTCCTATCATGTTCCAATTCCTAACAAGTTTAATGGTGCTTTTTATGATACAGGAGTTGAAAAGAGAGGTCTAACCGTTTTTCTTGGTGAAAAAGCAAGAGTTCTTAGAGGTAACAACTGATGGATAGGTTTCCAGAAGCCTTTCACCGTTTCGAGAGTGTTGTTGACCTTAGAAGTTTTCGTTCTGGCAGAGAATTGAAGTATGCTTTTACTCATTGGGCGGGTAGAAGATGGGTTGACAGCTACGCACAGAATAGGGCATTACAGATAGAGGCTGAGAAAAGAGGTTTCACAGACACAAGAATACCGAAGTATTTTAGGAGACAACCTCAAGTTCCTTCTAGGGAAACATGGAGACGAGAAACTGTGACTGTGAGAGGCAAACCTCAAATTCGACACAGAGACCTCAAAACAGGGCGCTTCATCAAGAAACCTTAAGATTACACAGTATTAGCGATGCGCATCTTTTCGAGTCTGCTTCTTGCAATTACCAAGATTAATAATGTGAGAACTAAAGCGACCAAAATTGCCACAAAACCCTGATAACCGCCAATTTTAGAAAGTAAGGTGATTTGAGCATAACTAGGTACTAGTGTTACAAACCCAATAATTATTGCCTGTAAAACAACATCAATTAATCCAATCAATGCTCTTTCTCCGCTTTCTGCTGTTTTGGTTAAAGCGGTGTATAGTGTGAAAGGAAGATTGGCAGCAACAATAATTCCAATTAAAGTGAATATTTCAGCCGATGTATAGAGGAAACCTTCCTGTAATAGGGCGTTTGTCACGACAAGAAGAAACGTTCTTACTGCTAACCAAATTCCAATAACTCCTGTTAAAATCACTAAAAAGCTAACGGTTGAGGACTTTGTGAAAATAAGCCATTCTGTATTAGGTTTACTAGAATTAGAACCATTTTCTTTTTCTTTAATAGTGTGGTATAACAAAAAGAAAATTAATATTGAAGAAGCAATGAAGAAAGATGCCAATCCACCCAAATCAAAAATGCCCAGCAAACTAGAAAACACCCACAAATCCAATATAATAGCTGGTTGAACCCTTCTGTAAACTATTATTGATGTGGCATTCTCTTCTGGGGAAAATGAAAAATAAAGACTTTGTTCTTTTACATCAGCAAGAATCGTCCGATTGTTCTCAGGTTTGAGATAATTTAGAAAGGAAGTCTCATCACTTATCTCATAGATTCTCACAACAACATTTTCGTTCTTACGGTAAGAAGACTGGAAATCATCCAAAGAATGTCGCAGAACATAATAACCATCAGCTGTCAATTGTGTTTCCAATTTCGTAAATTCTTGTGTAGCAACCTGATTTGTTTCCCAATAGGAACGTGTTGTATTAATCGCAAAAATAATTAGTGTTATCTGAAGGATTAATATGAGTGAAATCTTAAGAATTTTTCTTCTTCTCATGCTTAATAATGTGTATCAAAAACGTATTGAGTCTTTCTAACATAAAAATGTGTAAGCACTTAGGAATCACTTGTGTGTGAGTTTTTTAGTTTATAGTATTTGGTTTTTCGTTTTGTGTGAAGAGGTAGATAGAGGTAGGGGAAGAGATAGACAGGTAGAGAAGGGGAAAAAGCTTAAATTTTAACCCAAAACCCAAACATTCGTACGCACGCTCATGCGTGTGTGTATGTGCCTATACCCGTATACATACGTGTGCTTTACCACCCGCTCGCCAGCGCGCGAATTTGTCACCGTGCCCGATTTTTATGACAGATTTTTCTTCACTAAAATTCTTGTCCATTTCCTTTCTGAAGGAAATTTTTAAACCATTTTTTGGTTTTATGTTGTGTATAGAATTCTTCAGTCAAATTCAAAGCAATAATTATGATGGAAGCTATAGCAGCAACAAAAAGGTTTGTTAAGAATTGGATAAAAATACAGGCGGAAATCCCTAAAAGAAAGGCAATTTTCCTGAAGAATAGTGCCCTTACGAGTTTGTAACTGTGATGTTTTGCGTGAATTTTCTCGTGGTGTAGTGTACGGTTATAAAGTAGGTCTGGAGAGTAAATGTAAATTGTGTGTGATGGAATATCATATGTGGCTTGTCCGTCCCCGATTCTGGAATTGTATGTATTGCATGTCACAATTTCCGTCTCTTTTATGTTAGCCAACTTCTCGTTTGTTTTTATGTGGTCGGAGAGATAAAAAATGACATACGTCATATTTAAACATTGTTTGCACACGGGCAATTCTCTGTTAAAATTTTTTATACATGTAGTTTTAGAGAGTTGTTGGGTTTGGGATTAAACTTTAATATTTATCTGCCGAAGGGACAATCATGAAGAATTCTGAATGCACAATTTACATCATGTCAAAACATGGATGGATACAGAAATATCGAAAAGGAAAGGATGGCTGGATTCAAACTAGTTCATATGGTGCAGTACACTCTTTAAGTGCAGAGCAACTGCTTTCTCATATCCTTCCGCTTCTAGCAGGAATAGGACATTTCACCGTCAGAGTTGAACCAGATAATAGAGTTAAAATTTGATCCCAAAACCCATTCTACACAGCATTAAACACTATAGTCATTTTCTCATACGATTTTGTTAAGCCTTAATGTCAAACCTGAGTGCGGATGAGTTGGAAATATCCCCAGTCGGTTACGACGTGAGTTTTCTCGTTTTTCCCTACCAATGCTTCCCCAAAATTTCTACGCGCGAATGAATAGGGGTTATTCCATAGAAAAACCGGTTCATTAATTAGGCTATATATGGATTAAATGAGATATGGAACGTGTTTTCACCTTTTCCTTGATTGCACTATTACTAGTCTCAACTGTGGCATTTGGGATACATCTTCACTCATCCATATCTAGTGAAGAGGAAAAACCATTCTATTTTGGCGTCACTTTCTGTGGGAATACTGCTTCAGATGCTCGAATGCTCATTGACAGGGTTAAAGCTTACACCAATCTTTTCGTTCTGCAATCAGGACCCATAAGTAAGAATGAAACCGCCGTGAATGAAATCTGTGATTACGCAGTTGAGTCTGGATTATATATCATAGTGTATTTCGGCTGGTTTGATACGGATTGCCCTTGGCAGATTCCATGGCTAAACTTTGCTAAAGAACGATGGGCTGACCGGTTCTTAGGGGTTTATTACTATGACGAACCGGGCGGGATCCAAATTGACTACGACTGGGCATACTTTTTCAACAGAATAATAATACGGAATTCACCATTTTTTCAGTCATTAATCCCTGTGATTGAGGAATACCTTAATGGGACATTACCTCGGGATTATGATGCAGCTGCAAACAGATACATCGATAGCATCCGGAACGATCGTGGCTTAAATGAGCTTAAAAACAGTTCGATTGTGACTTTTGTTTCTGATTATGCGCTTTACTGGTTCGACTACTTAGGAGGATGGGACGTCATATTAGCGCATTTTGGCTGGAATTGTACCATTGAGCAGGAAATCGCGTTGGTCAGAGGTGCTGCGCGAATGCAGAATAAAAAGTGGGGAGCAATCATAACTTGGAGATACAACAATCCACCATACTTGGATAGTGGGGAAGCAATTTACGATCAAATGCGTGCAGCATATGAGGCAGGTGCAGAATATGTTGTGGTTTTCAATTATGCTGAAGACATGGACGGTCCCAGTGGAACCCTGCAGGAGGATCATTTTATACATTTAGAGCGTTTCTGGAATGAAGTGGTGCAGTCCCCCGCGGTAGAACGTGGTTCAGTTGAAGCTGAGGCTGTGTTGGTGTTGCCTGAGAACTATGGATGGGGAATGAGACGTCCTGATGACAGAATTTGGTATTGGGAATCCGACGAGAATTCCACTCAAATCTGGGATCTCTCACGCAAACTTCTGTCAGATTATGGTTACAAATTAGATATAATTTATGAAGACCCGGACTTTCCAGTTACAAACCAGTACAAAGAAATCTACTACTGGAACGACTTGTTATAGTGGGTTAAAATTTAACGCACACACAAAAAAAAATCAACGGTGAAAGCTGACGCTGAGAGTGAGTAGTGGAGAGCAAGCGTCAGCGTCATTAAAAAAATGCTTCTGACGGCACAGGTGAGAAGTGGACTGATGTCTGTGCCCAGCTTGAATCGTATGAAAAAGATGGGGAGTGGTAGTGTGTGCAGGAATACAGCCCTGACCTGAGAAAGTGGTCAGATTAGATTAAGGTCAGGGCAGGAATGGATTGTGTTGAGAAGTGGAAAGGGTGTTCTGTTCTGATAGAAGGAGTAACTATTACTACTAACTACCTACTTACCTCTTTTCTAGCAGAGCAGTAAGGCATTTAATGAAAATGATGCTACTTGCTAATGCATAGAGGTGAACGAATGCCCGATTATTATGTAGCTCTTGTGAAGGAATATCTTGAACGCCAAGATTTTATCGTTAGAACAGAAATAAAGTTCAAGATTAGGGAAAAGGACAAGCGTGGAATATTGAGAACATCTTGGGGAGATATTGACATTCTTGCGACAAAGATTCAAGACGACAAGGTAATTGAAATTATCGTGGGGGAAGTCAAAGCTGAATACCAAACCAAGAGCGAAATACGAAATATTAACGAATGGAAATTTGAGAATAAACATGTAAAAGAAAGATTATTAGAACTCATCGGCTCTTCGAGTTACAAGAAATGTTTGTATTGTTGGAGCTGGACTCAAGAAACAAGAGAGTTCGCAAAGAAAATTGGCGTAACACCTGTCTCATATTCAGAAATAATAAACTACTTGCTGATGAAAGTTGAAAAACGTGAAGGTTGGTTCTACCTGAAAGATTTTCCCAACCTAATGCTACTACAATTTCTGCAAACGGAAGGTTATCTTGAGAAAAAACATGAGTAATTCTTAACTCACTCTCTTTTTAATGAAGTCTTCAAAAGATGTTGATTCAGACTCATTCCATATTTGGTCAAACAGTTCTACAGCGGATTTGACCAAATCGGGATGTCGTGTTTTTATTCCAGCATCATATCTTTCTTTGCCTATACACTCGGCGTTGAAGTCGAAAGAACCTATTACCAACAAACCTCTAATTTCTGGCGTAGGACTGTAAACTACAAAAATCCTTGCATGCGTTCGATGATTGAATTTAATTTTTACTCCCGCCTTAACCAATTTTTTCATAACTTCAAGATTCTTTCTATCCCTTTTTGAAAGCCTTGGAGGGAATTCTTGACAAATTAACCTCACGTTTTGCTTCCAATTAATGAAGTATTCAAGCTTCTCTCGGATAATCTCAGAAAAATAGCCTGTAATACAGACCTCAGGATAGCCCTGAACAACGCTTAACAAGTTTTCAACGAAATCTTTGAAACTGTGTCTATCAAGAAATTCTACCTGAAATCTAGCCAAATCTGATTGGAGGTGAACTATTTTTTCTCTGAACTTCTCCCATTCTTCCCCCATTGTCATCCTGTCCATTATAGTCTTTATTGTAGTTCACCTATAATTCTTCCTAGGAACATAATACCAGTAAGGCTTAATTCTTTGGAAAGTATAAAGGAAAAGGGGAGCAGAGCGTGGGTAACGGGTTTTATAACCCATTTCTTTAGTCCTCAACTAAGAAAAGCCTGCGTTTTGCTTCCCTATGATAAAAAGAAGCTTATTTCAAGGTTTTTTAGGGAATAGACTTTTAAAGACGAAAGTCGAATAATTATACGAGGACTAAAGGATGGGTAGCGTAAAACATGTTAAAATATCGGTAGATAGCTTCGGCTCTTTTCTCGGAATGGAAAAAGGATGCATAATCCTAAGAGACAAGAAGGGGAAAACGCAGAAGTATCCGCTGTTCGAGGCTGAGATAGGTGAAGTAATTCTGAAAAGTGGTAACTCGGTTAGCACTGGAGTGCTCAGTGCTCTGGGGTTCTGGGCAATAGATGTTCTGATAACCACGAGAAATGGATACCCAATCGCTATGTTGAAGAACTTGGAAGATGATGCTCATGTGAAGACTAGGATTTGTCAATACGAAGCTTTGAAGAACGGTAAAGCTCAGTATTTGGCTAAACAGTTTGTTATAGGGAAAATCGAGGGGCAGAATAAGGTTCTAAGGAAATACGGTTTAGATGTCAACGAGAACGTGACTAAAGTTGTGGAACTCCTCAAGTATGACGATTTGAGGTTTCTAAGTAGAAAGCTGAAAGGCTTGGAAGGAAAATACGCCGAGCATTACTTCAACAAAATATTCAGATTATTTCCTAAGGAAGTTAGACCTAGACGAAGAAGTGGATTCAAAGCTTATGACGGAATCAACAATACCTTCAATCTAGCCTATATGTTGCTGTTTTGGAAGTGCTATCGAGCTTTAGTCAAAGCCCATCTAGAACCTTACTTGGGCTTTCTACATAACCTGCAATATGGAAGACCTAGTTTAGTGTGCGATTTTGTGGAGCTATACCGTCATCTGGTTGATAACTTTCTAATTGAGTATTGCGAGAATCTGAAGCCTAGAGACTTCCAAGCTAAGACCGAGACTATGGGGTTCAAGGGTAAGAAGAAAGGCAAACGAATATACTTGAGAAAGTCTCTGACCGACGATTTGACGAATAAACTTCAAGACTATTTCAGGAGAACAATAAGGATTCCTAGAATAAAAGTCGGAAAGAAACAAGAACTGGAAACTCTGATTGACGAAGAGGCTCTGCTTTTAGGGAAATATTTGAGAGACGATAGGAAGGAATGGATTCCCAGAATAGCAATTCCTTGAGGGAATAAGGATGAAAATCCGCATTCCTTCTAAGAAGGTCTGCGAGAAATTCCACTTAACCTACGAGCTAGAGGGAGCGAGAAAAGCGGTCAAGATTCTAACCAAATACTATCGAATACCAGAGATGAAAATAATATTAAATGGAAGAAGGGTTATGAGAGCTTGCGAAGCTGACTACTTCGAGGGCGTAGCTTGTTTCACCAAGAGAGGTTTAAAGAAACGGTTGGTTCTGCATGAACTGTATCATCATATCATAGAGACCAAAAAATTAGAAATGTCTGAGAGAAAAGAAGAGAAAGAAGCCAACATATTTGCTAGAGCAGTAATCAAAAAGTCTAAGCAAGAATAAGAGGTTATTTTTTCGTCAATTTGCAATTTCTAATGTCGAACACATTGAATACACTCCTGATGATTAGCCTATGGAGAAAATTTCTTGAAAAAGCTTGTCAAGAAAGCTAAAAACTAATTGTCAGCACATGATGAAAAAGCGAGTTTTAGTAAGAGATTCATTTCTCTTGAAGTAACTCTTCGGCGTATTTGATTAAAGCTTTAGTTACAATAAGAATGTGTTCAACTTCTGGTCTTCCTACTAAAATTGCACCTTCGGGTTTTTCTTTTGTTATCTCTTCTTTGTGCAAATCCATAGAGGTCATTTTCTCGAATCTTTCAATTGCCCTTTTCCATTTCTTAATTATGGGAGATTTTTTGAACTTCTTGTTTATAGCGTTATTGAGGACTACTCTTACTTCTCGGCAATTAGCATATGCTCCTTTTGTATCCCATTGTCTATAACAGTCTTCAGCTTTTGTCACGTATTCCCAAGCTTTCTCAACCACTTCTCCTTTCGGTATTTCAACAATGAAATACTCTCCAAGCCCCATTTTTGGCTGAAAGTCGTGAATCCAATCAAGTGAAGGTATTCGGATTTTTTCTTTTTTGATGTTTTGTTCAGCAATTGCTAAAAAGACTGGTGAATTATTACCCGATATAATCCAGAGATTAGTGTATCCAGAAGAATATTGGGGGTCATGACCGTAAGCAAGGATTCTTCCTGTGAGTCTTCTGCCTGAAGATGAAGAGACATTGACTTGAGGTGGGATTCTATTGTTGTTGGGGTCAATTTCATGTAAGTGAGAAATTAATGCCCTAGAAGTTAGACTTCTAATATTCAAATTTAGTGTTAGAAAAACGTCACCTTTCTTATTGCCCATTCTCGTATTCTCTATGTGACTAAGCGATTTTCTATCCAAGAGAGCGAGTAGGGTTATTTTATGAGTAGTTTCTTTGAACTCGGAATCTAATCTGGAATCTCTTGCTCCAATTTCTGCTAATTCTTTTTTTGTCTCAGGCACTATGCCAATGCTTGCAAGTATTTTCCCATCTTCGCTTTCCAACCACCCTTCTGTGTCAATTATTGCCTCTTGACGCTTTACAAGTGAAATAGTGATTTCAAATTTGATTGCTGGAAGAACTGATTCTTCACACGGCTTTACTACCACTTGCTTTATTTCCATTCAAACCCCTCTTTTTTATATGCTGTCATCTCCTATAAAATTTTCAGGAGGAGAGCTAGGTAACACAAAAATTTTCTAAACCAACTAGGTGATGTCTCTTTTCTATTCTAATTAATTCTCTAGGCTCTGCAATCTTCTCTCCGCATTTCTCGCATATAGCAACGCATAGAAACTTATTAACATAAATTTGAATCAATATATTTGGGCGATGTTTGATGTCAGAACCTTTTTTAAATATTGCTCAAGAAATATTTTTGGTTCTTTTTTCGATTTTGTATGGAGTAATGCTTCAAAGCCTCATTGGATTACAAGCATTTCCATTGGGAAGATTAAGAAGAGGACTCGTAAATAGGCAGGGTAGACTTGAATTGTTTGGAGAAAATTTAGAAGAATATCGAAAGACATACGAGAAAAAAATGATAAGAAAAAAGAAGGGAAAAACATTTGATAAATGGCTAGTTAGCATTTGGCGGAAACGGTTTGCTTTGTCTTTAGGGTTATTAAATTTTCTTCCTTTAGTTTATGCATGGGGCATCCTAAATCTTCTAAACAAAATATCAATTTCTTCCCAATTTCTGTTTTATCCAGATTTTTTCAATTTTATCCTAGTTTTTGGGTCTGCTCTTGGGGTTTTTGGATTCTATCGTCTTTATCATGCGTTTATAACTTGTAACTGGAAAAGTCTTTTTTCCGATATAACAAAACAACTTGAAGAAAGAGGAACTTCTTTTGACGCTTTAGTAAATGTCATTTGTGGTTTTGTCTATTATTTACCAGCAATTATCTTGTTAATAGGGGTTATTTGTTTTGGAAGATAATTGTAAAATCTACTTTCAAAAAGCCTAGTTTTTTACCCATTCAAAGCCTTTCGTTGGAGTTATTTTTGCTATGAATATTTTCCCCCCAACTGTCTTAGGGAGCTTTTGGAGTCGAGGGTCAACATAATAAACGAGTCGCTGAATTGCCATACCTACAATAAGTTCAGCCAAATCCAAGCATTCATCAAGGGTCAAGAAGTCAGTCTGTATCCTTTGATTTCCTCTTGTTATATTCGGTATATAATTGAATAGGCAATTTGCTATTGCGTTATCTCCATTGAATAAAACTGGATAGGAAAAGTATGAAGGAAAAGGTGTTCTCTTGCCATCTAGGTGACATTCTATGTTGCTGTCTTCGTTTGTAAAATCTCCAGAAGAATGCCAGTATTCATGAAAGATATGTCTGAGTCTGGGTATGTCCCCTTCTTTTCTCTTTACATATCCCACGAGATGTAATCCCATTCTTTCGTGGATTCTTGGCTCTACCTTTTGTAAATAATCTTTCATTTTCTCAGCAACATCATCAATTGTGTCTGTTTTATCTACACGAGATTCTTCAAATTCAGTTAAAAAATCTACTATCGGTTTCTTCTGAATTTCTGCCAGTCCCCAATAAGAAATACCCAAATTTACTTTTGCAACGTGATAGACTTTCTTTACATTGTCAACGTATCCTAGGATTTGGTTTGTCGTAGGCTCAATATATGTAATGCGACTATCTGCCGACATAACGATACCTTGAGGACACAATATTGTAAACGTGCTTGTCAAAATTGTTCGCCAATTAAGGCTATCTTGAAGTTAAATAAAACTTTGCTCTATCTCCTCTCTATTCTAATTAGTTCCTTTGGTTCTGCAATTTTCTCTCCGCATTTCTGGCACTCAGTTATTTTTAGCGGTTGATACATGGGAATAAATGCCTTGACTTTAGACTCTGGGCTTTTCTGCTCAATGAAAATTTTGTTTACCGAAATCCTGTTCCAATTACCGCATGTAGGGCATTTCATTCTAAGATTTCGTTTTAAAGACTTGTCATTCATCGAGTTCAAGGTAATTATCAAGCATCCTCGATTTGTTTTCTCGTGTTTGCATCTTTATTTCCAAGAGTTTTGCTCCATGTTTTTGATAACATTCGAAACAAAACTTTGGACTGTGTAATGATTGTAGAAATCTATCTCTTTGAGTGTAGTAATGTTCTCCCACTTGGATTACCTTTCTACAATTGCTGCATTGATGCTCAATTCTTGCCTTAACTTTTCTAAGGGGGATTTGGTCATATTTTCCCATGAAGATACCATATCCTAAGTCGGAATCTCATTTTGCCAATTCATATGAGTGTTTAATTAGCTCAACAGCATAGGAAAGGGTTCCTTCATCTTGGGTTGAAATTGAAAACTCTCTTTCTTGCCCCTTCTTGAAGAACCATCCTTTGTAAACCCTACCTTTAGTCCAATTTTGGGCATCGTTGAATGTTTTCGGGTCAGTTCTTATTCTAACTTTCAATGCTTTCTTCTTGAGCAATAAAACAGCAAATAGAGAATTCGTTGTTGGCTTACCATTATAAAAACCATAATGTCGTCCTATCGTCTTTTTGTTTACATATCCGATTTCTAAGATTTTTTCCTCAAGTGTATTAACAATTTCTTTTACATTCTCATCAGTCCAAGCTAGCATCTTTTCCCAGTTTTCATAATGCTCGGGCAGCTTTCTTGTTTCCCTAGCTTTCGTGGGTGCAACAGACAGCGTCTCTTTCCTAAACGACCTTTCTAGTTTATAGATGGGTTCAAACAAATGGGCATGGACAATTTCTGCATCTTCCCTCACAAAAGTCTTGAATTCCACAACCTCTGTGTTACCTAGTCTTTTTAAAGCTCTATTTGCCTCTCTAACTTCATCGGTAACTTCGTCTATTATTATTGTTATCTTTGGAGGCTGTGACACCAGAGAAGACAAGAAACTATGTATTTCTTCTGGATAAATCACTTTTTCCACAGAGGCTTTTAGAATTTTGTCTTGAATAATTTCCTTGTAAAGAGTATCTCTGATTTCTCTTTGACTTCCAAGATTCTCAATGCCACTTACGAATTTCGATATTTGTGGAACAATGTGTTCATAGACTCGATGAGAAGCTAATTCGTTTTCGATAATATACCATTGATACGGTTTTGAAAGGCTAATAACATAAGCGTCTGGAATAGAACCAATTCCTGACCTAGTTGTTAGCTTATGCTTAACATCAAAATAGATAGAGTGCTCACCAAATATTTCCTTCGAGTGCTCTTTTACCATTGGATGGAATTCTTTTTCTTCGTTTGTAGGTGTCCACAGTCTATACTTCACACCATCAATAACCAGCATGTCTCGTCACTATACGATTTGTATGATATTATTGATAGTTAAAACTTCTGCAATACATCTTGTTTGAAGAAAAAAATCTAAGTAAATAGACGTTATGCATACAATGAAATTAAATACGTTATCCTATAAAGCATAGAGTATGGACATTGAAGACTTCAAAGCGTTGTTCGAGAGATATCTTCAAGATGTTGGAAGAGTTGTAAGTGAAGCAAACAAATCCTTCTTTTTCATTCAACTCGTACAAAACGCATTCAAAGCAAATATAGATTATCTCGAGAGAGTCTTCCCACAAATAGAGAAATTTGTCGACTTCAAAGGAAAAGTTGTTGTTTCCAGAGGTAGAATAGACAGTTTACTAGGTAATGTTCTAATCGAATTTGAGAGCGATGTTAGGAAAAAGAAAGAAGAATCGGAAGAACAAATAAAAAAATACATTTCGATTTTATGGAATAACGAACTCAAGGACCTTGGTACCAAAATAAACTATCTAGGAATTGCTTCAGACGGAGAAAGATTCTATGTATACAGGCCAGAAACGTCAATTGAAGGTGAAATATCACCAGACGATGTCTCTTTACTTCCAATAGAAGAGTTCATGATTGAAAACAAAACTGCACGAGAATTCCTAGTTTGGCTTGATTATACTTTTCTTTCTCGAGAACCAAAATTCCCAAACACGGAAAATTTCAAATATGCGTTTGGAGTAGGGACGAGGTTCTATAAGGTTATTCTAAATGACCTTAAAAAGTCAGTTTCATTATTCAAGACTAAGAATCGAGAAACCTTTGATACAATATTTTCAGAGTGGAGTGATTATCTTAGTATTGCATATGGAAGTAGTGTGGACAATGAAGAGTTTTTCCTTAAACATACTTACCTTTCAATGCTAGCAAAACTGATGATTTACAGCTTCTTTTCAAAGGGAGTCGTTCCAATAAAAAAGGAGACAATAGCGGATATTTTGGGCGGAGAAGTCTTCAAGAAATGGGGAATATTAAATTTTCTTGAGGAGGATTTCTTTAGTTGGATAACAAGAGAAACAGTCAAAGAGGAAGGCGTAAGAATTGCAAGGAATATTCTTGACGTTCTTCTCGATATGACCTTACAAAACTAAATGAAGATGTTTTAAAAGGGCTTTACGAGAATCTATTAGACCAAACGGAAAGGCATGACCTAGGCGAGGTCTATACTCCAGATTGGCTTGTTGAAGCCATTCTAAGAGAAGCTCTTAGTAAGAATCCCGAGAAATCGATGCTTGACCCAGCATGTGGCTCTGGGACGTTTCTCTTTGTGGGAATTAAGCTGAAAAAGGAGTTTCTTAGATTACCAAAGAGTAACTTACTGAACCACATCCTAGAAAATGTTAAAGGTATTGATATTCACCCACTTGCAGTTTTAATAGCCAAGACAAATTATCTTCTGGCGTTGGGGGATTTATTAAAGATAGAGCCAAGGGGAGAAATTATCCTGCCAATTTACATGGCTGACTCGATTAGAGTAATTGATGAAGATAGAACGTTTTATCAAAACGTGAATTGTTATCGAATACCTTTAGTTGACGACAAAACCTTTTTCTTTCTTCCAACAGATTTTGTCGAATCCAAGTTTTTGGATTCTGAGGAAATAGATTCTCTTATAGAACTTGTGGAGGATTTAAGCGTAGAACAATTGAAGAGCAAGAAGACAAACAAATCTAGACTTGAAAAATTTTTTGAAGATAAACCAAAAACCAAAAAGAAGAAAGCACACTATGTCGATGTAATGCTTGTTAACGTCAATACATTTGCAAAAATTATCAAAAGTAATCGAGACACAATCTGGAGTTTCATTCTCAAGAACAAATACAAACCCATTGATTTCTCAAACAGGAAATTTGACCTTTTAACTGGCAATCCTCCTTGGATTGTTTACAATTTTATCAAGAATGTAGACTACCAAGCCTTTTTAAAACGGCTTATCAAAGATGCATACCATCTCACAGTTTCTTCCACATTAATGACAAATATGGAACTTGCAACCCTTTTCTATGTAAGGTGCAACGAGCTATATCTGAATAAGGGAGGAGAAACTGCCTTTGTAATGCCGAGAAGCATTTTTTCTGCTGACCACCACTCGAATTTTCGCAATGGGAGCTTCACTAGAGTAAGGTTTGCCATTGAAGAAATTTGGGATTTAGATAATGTAAGACCGCTTTTCAAAATCCCATCATGTGTAATATTTGCAAGAAAAAATCGGAAGACAAAGACTCCAATAAAGGCAAAGGCATTTAATGGAACTCTAGTTTCTCAGAATGAAAACTATGAAAAAGCTATTCGAAAAATGTCAATGTGTGATAAGAATCTCTATTTATCAAGGATAGGCAAAAGAGACTTCTTTTCCTACGAGAAAATCGAGTTTGCCAAGGAGAGTTATTACTATCCAAAATTCTTTAGAGGAGCTGAAATACTTCCCCAAGGATTTTGGCTAGTTGAAATTCAAAAAGAGGGCTTAGGTTATGATGCTAAGAAACCTTATGTTAAAACACCAAGTTCTGTTCTACGAAGAGCAAAAAAACCTTGGAAGAACATCATGTTTGAAGGAAATGTCGAAAGCGAGTTTCTCTATGAAGCTTTGACAGCTTCACACCTTTTCCCCTTCTGTTATAGAACTACTCTAGCTGTATTGCCTATCCTACCTTCAAGAAACGGATATACCATGATTAATGCGGAATTGGCAAGAGGAAATTATTCCAATCTTGCCAGGTGGTTAGAAAAGGCAGAGATATCTTGGCGACAAGGAAGAAAACAAAAGAAGAAATTCGATATCTATCAATGGATTGATTATCACAAGAAATTGACTCGCCAAAATCCAAAAAAGAAGTATAAAGTTGTCTACAATAAAAGGGGGAAAGATGTTGTTGCTGCTGTAATAGAGATGAAAACTCACAATAGTAAAGTGATTCTTGCTGAGGCAACAATCTATTACGAAACCAATGACAGAGATGAAGCTTATTATTTGATATCACTATTAAACTCACCCAAAATAAATCAGCTTATCAAACCTATGCAATCAAAGGGATTATGGGGGGAAAGAGGAGTTGATAAGAAGCTTTTGGAAATTCCGTTTCCGCCTTTTAGCAAAAACAAAAGAATCCACGTCAAGTTAGCTCAACTAGGATTGAAATCCAACAAAATAGCCAAGTCAAAATTAGACAAAATTCTGCAAGAATTTAAAGGAGAAATCAAACCTCAACACATTGCAAGGATTAGAATGCATCTAAGAGATATCCTTCAAGAAGAATTGAAAGAGATTGACAGATTAACTGAGAAGATACTGAAAGAAGGGATGACATCACTTAATGGCATGGACAAATTTCTGCAGGGTTAGGGAGTAAAAAATCTTTATTCACTATCCCATGCTTCGTCTAATTCTTGGATTATCATTCTTCTCAGAAACTTTGTCTTAATCAAACACGGTTTTTCTTTAGATTTCATCAGTAAGAATATGAGCAGGTCTTTCATCCATTTCGGAACAAGACCATCCCCTTGGGTTTCATAGACCGCTTGGTTGTATTCCTTAATGAAATCCCTAAGATTTCGATACAACATTCCGAAATCGAGTTTCTCTTCAAAACTCATGGTTCATTACCCCAACTCCCTGCACATTACCCAGTGCCGAATAAACGCCATCACACCTCTTCTCGCTTTCCTGCCGCCATTCTGAAAGTAAGTGAGGGGCATCGGAGGAGGTATTTTGTCATTTTTCGAATTGACTCTTATCGTGATAGAGCCAAACTTCCTAATGATTACGAAGCCTTTGTTGACTATTCCGAGCCTATAAGCCTCTTGAACATGCCATTTTATTTCGTCCCAGCTCAATATTTTCCCAAAGATTATGCAATAGTTCCCTAAACGATTTGCAAACAGGTCTAGCTGACTGCTATCCGAGGTTTTCCAGACCGCACTACTTCCCAAATTATGATACTTCGAGTATTCCCTAGAGAACTCGATGACTTCTTCCTCTCTTTTGAGGTCGCAATCGAGCATCAACAGACAAGATGATGTATATGCCAAAACTACATTCCCTTGTTTATCCCGATACCTGTCATATGACTTTTTAGGAAATCCACGTTCAATATAGGATTCCAAAAGGATTTCACGATATTCTTTTTGTATCTTGAGCCTTGACAGGTCTCCCGATTTTACTTTTACAAGAGCATATTTGCCGTTGTCTTCAACTAATTCCAGTTTATCTCGCATAAACCACACCTGCTTTGTAATCGATTAACATCCTAATTCTGACCCAGTTTGTGCGGTCGAACAATTCCTTGAAGGAAGAAAAAACATCGCCTTGCCTATGAACTGGAACTTTCTTTTGATACTTTATGGCATTAACAACAGCCCTGATGAGACTGCTAAGCTTCTGTCTATTCCGCATCAGCCCAGAACCAATCTTCACTTGGAAGGATATACGCCTAGTTTTGCCAGTCATAGTTTTAATCAGACCATAAACCCGAAGGTCTCCTCTGCGTGGAACTCCATACCGCATCCGAGATAGACGGGAAGGGGCTTTTCTATATTTTTTCTTGCTAGATTTCTTCTTCTTTTTTCTTGGCACGTTTTTTCACCTCTAAGTCTAGGATAGGTTTACAAGGTAACCCATCTCCTATCGATAATCCGCTTCCGTCTACTGGGGGTTTAGGAACAAAAGGTGGAACTCCATTAGGAGGTTTCTTGCTCCTTCTCCCATCTTTATCAACGTAAACAATATCGTTCATGGCTTTTTCTCTCCTAGTTTTATTTTGTAAGTAAACTTGTGAGGCGAGTGGCGGATTTCAACTGCCCTTCCATCGTGTGCTAACCTTAAAACAGAGTTACGGATTGAATACATTGAGTGTTTTTGATTAAGCTCATAATAGAGCTGATTTACGCCAAGGGATTCGCCTTTTCTCGACTGCAAACACTCCAATATATCCCTGTCAACTTCAAACTCTACATTCAAAGGTTTCTTAATGTAATCTTTCAAGAAGTAAAATTTCATTTTTCCTTTTGACTTGTGTTCGATGAGTCTTGCTACGAAAGGCTTTACGTCAAGGCTTATCCGTTTTTGAACTGGTCTAACATAAAGATTTGTAAGGTCACTGTTTGTCTTGCTTCCCAACATGAAGTAAGCGTCTGCCTGTTGTAAGATAATCGAACTTCCCATACTATGTACTCCGACCCTGTCCGTGCTCATAATCGATTCTGCATTAATCTTCGCATGCGATGAAATGTGATGAGTGATTATCAACGTCTTTCCGCTTTCAAGGACACGTTGTTTCAACTTCGATAAAGCCTGCATATCCTTTACAGAGTTTGTGTTCAACTTACCACTAACGGAATGTAAAGAGTCTATAATTACGACTTCAGCATCCGACCTGTTTATCGCAGATAAGAGAGAATTATCCGAAAGAGAACACCCCTCAAACGATTTCGTGTATAGATCACAAATCTGCTCTTCTCTGATTCCTTTGTGGAAGGCTTTGAGTCTGGTCTCCAAAGTGTTCGTGGGAGTATCTTGGTCTATCAACAAAACATCGCTGGGATTTGTATCTCTACCCATAAACTTCGAACCGTGAATTACGCATTCCGACAGAGATTCTACAAAGAATGATTTGCCGACACCTTCTTGAGAAATAATCATTGATAGCGCATCTCTGGGAATCATCCCATCTACCAACCAATTAATCGGTTTTACGCTCTTCGAGTGGTTGAACGGTCTGTTTCTCGAATTGACCGAATTACCCGAACTGACCGAGCCAACTGAATGCTTCTTCTTGTGTCTAACCATCCATGTCTGACCCTCTTGTTTGGCTTATTCCTGTCCAATCTCAGGATACTTCCTTGCTTGGCGTTTTAGGAATCTTACCACGGCTGGGGGTAACGGATTAAATGCACTACAATTTGGGCAACGGATTATCTTGTCTTCTTTGTCGTTGTTTTTATCCTTCCATTTTCTGGCATCGGGGAACCATTTGTGAGAACACTTCAAGCACTTTACCCAGAGTCTTTTCTCTTCATCCCATGCTATTGGTAATCTCTTTCTCGCCACGTCTTTTCCTCCTTTTACATTTATTACGTCTATTACGCTAGTTACGTATATAACGTAAGATATATTAAAGCTTTTTTGTCTGTTATAACGGCGTTATATTAATGAAATTTTAACACATTGTTAGATTGTTTTATCTCTGTCTGACTACCTAAAACTCTTCTAACCCTTTTACCGAATTACCCGAATAGAACGAATTACTCGAATTATCTATCTAGTATAGCATTATAGCATTTCATAGCACTAGCAACGCTAATGGTTCTTATCTATCATCTACCATCAGGTCTTTTTTCAGTTTGAATAATTTGAATAATCTGACCTTTTTCACATAGCAATACCACTTCTCAACACATCTATGCCACTTCTTTGCTATCCCTGCCTGCCCTGACCTAACTCAGTCTGCTTCTTATCAGGTCAGGGCAGTAATCCTGCACACACTACCACTTTCTCATTCTCAACGCTGACGCTGATTCTCAACTAGCACCCTCCAGCGTCAGCTTTCACCGTTGATTTTTTTTTGTGTGTGCGTTAAAATTTAACTCCAACCCTGATCCTTGGAAGTCAACACTGGTTATTTGGATTTCATTTTTCGTTTGCTTTGGGTGGTTGGCAGATTTGTTCGTGAAAAATCTCCTATCGTTAATTATTTTTCGTTATTTCTCAGAAGGTTTCGCTCTTGTCTTCCGTTTCTTCTTGACTTTTGGTGGTAAACTTGAAACGTACTTGAGCGATTTTTTGATCCATTCACGCATCTGTTCAGGATCTTCTAGAATCCATGAAGGTACAACCACATATTCTTTCATGATTCTCCACTGCATAGGTTCAAACTGACGCGCTTGATCTAACTTCAAAAATTTTTCCCGGTCCTCTTCTTGCAATGGCAGAAAGAAATTTTCTTGATGCAATCCCATGAACATGTTGCCGCTTTTGAAGGCACATGGATAACCAAACATCTTTCTGCTTTCCACGGACTCAATTTTTTGAATGAGTCTCTCAAAAGTTTCAACAAGCTTTGGAGAAGATTTCTGCCACTTCACATTTTTCACCTACAGCCAATCTTCATTTAGGCCAATCACACAAAAATAAAATTTCGTATACCCTTTTTGTTAACGGAACCCCTGTTTGCAGATACGCCAGAGCTTCATTTTCAGTGAATCTTAGAGTCTCTGTCTCAGAGACTGCATAGTAAGGTTAATAGGTCAGCTCTTCATCTAGCATGCTAGTCCACATTTCCCGAAACACGTATGGATTCCTTCATAATGTGGCAAAAAATAGTATAACAGGACTTTAGGAGACAAAAATCATGGGAAAGATAGTAATTGCCTACAAGATTTTTCCGTCAGAATCAACAGTTAATCTCGAATTATTGAAAGAGAAAATCGCGAAACAGTTGTCAGGGTCTGCTTCAGTTCAGGGATTCGCTGAAGAACCCATAGCCTTTGGTCTCTCTGCACTTATTGTTAAAATGGTTCTTCCCGAAGATAAATCAGGAATTCTAGAGGAAGTAGAGAACCGTCTGAACAAAATTGAAGAAGTCGGGCAGATACAGACTCTAATGGTTCACAGAATGTAAATTTCTTTAAAGTTTATATAGGAATATCATCCTTTCGAAAAATGTGGAATTTCACGATCACACATACAGGAAGGAAAGCAAGTGAGCGAAGTCCAACTTAAAGTCGAAGACGCCAGACAACGTGACGTCTACAGAGGAATCGCCAGAATCGACCAACAGACCATGCGAAGACTAGGAATCTCAGCAGGTGACGTAATCGAGATCGCTGGGAAAAGAACCACGGCGGCCATAGCATGGCCAGCCTACTCTGAAGACCAGAACCGAGAAAGTATACGTATCGACGGATTCACGCGCAAGAACGCGGGAGTAGCAATAAACGAATTGGTCGTAGTTCGCCCGGCAAAGGTAAGCAATGCTATAACAGTTGTTCTGGCTCCCATAGATATGAAATTGAACGTGGATGAAGACTTCACGAACTTCGTGAAGAACAGGCTCATGGAAAGAACCTTTGTGGAGGGAGACACCACCCTCGTCATGATGTTAGGCCACGCCATTCCCTTCAGAGTAACCAAAGCTCGCCCCCACGGAATCGTGAGAATCAATCACGGCACAAACGTTCAGATCCTAGCTGAACCTGCTCCTGAAGCTAAAGGCGTGCCCCGCACCACCTACGAGGATATAGGTGGACTCCACGAAGAGATACAGCGGATTCGAGAAATGGTTGAACTGCCGCTACGCCACCCAGAACTCTTCCAAAGGCTTGGGATAGAGCCCCCAAAAGGAGTTATGTTACATGGTCCGCCGGGATGTGGAAAAACCCTTCTAGCCAGAGCAGTTGCAAACGAATCTGAGGCTAACTTCTACTCCATAAACGGTCCAGAGATAATGAGCAAATTTTACGGCGAATCTGAGGCTAGACTCCGGGAAATGTTTACGCAAGCTCAGAAGAACTCTCCCAGCATCATATTCATCGACGAGCTTGACGCCATCGCACCTAAAAGAGAAGAGGTAACTGGAGAGGTTGAGAGACGAGTTGTTGCTCAACTTCTCGCATTGATGGACGGACTTACGGGAAGAGGAAACCTTATCGTTATTGGTGCAACAAACAGACCTGAAGCCCTTGACCCGGCTTTAAGAAGACCTGGACGTTTCGATAGGGAGATAGAGATAGGTGTACCCGACAAAAAAGGACGATTCGAGATACTGCAAATTCACACAAGAGGGATGCCCCTAAGCAAAGATGTTGAATTGAAGAAACTTGCTAAAATGACCCATGGTTACACAGGAGCAGACTTGTCCGCTTTGGGTCGCGAAACCGCCATGAAAGCGTTACGCAGATACTTGCCCGAAATAAACTTGGAGGACGAACGTGTTCCTCCCAAGGTTCTGGAAAAGATGGAGGTTCGAATGGAAGACTTCCTGAACGCCTACCGGGAGATCACACCCACAGCCATGAGGGAAGTCTATATCGAAGTGCCAACGGTTCGTTGGACAGACATAGGCGGTCTAGAAGACGTGAAAGAGGACCTCAGAGAAGCTGTGGAGTGGCCCCTCAAGAACCCTGAAGTCTTTAAGCGAATGGGCATACGGGCGCCAAAGGGTATCCTGCTCTATGGACCTCCAGGGTGTGGAAAAACCTTGCTAGCTAGGGCAGTAGCCACCGAGAGCGAGTCCAACTTCATAACAATAAAGGGGCCGGAGATCTTTTCCAAGTGGGTTGGCGAATCAGAGAAGGCTATTCGAGAGGTCTTCAGGAAGGCGAGGATGGCTTCGCCGGCTGTTATATTCTTTGACGAGTTTGACTCTCTGGTTCCTGGAAGAGGGATGGGTTACGCTGACAGTGGAGTTACAGAGCGTGTCATCAGTCAACTTCTAACCGAGATGGATGGGATACTCTCTCTGGAGGATGTTGTTATTATCGCTGCAACAAACAGACCTGATATAGTGGACCCTGCGATTCTTCGACCTGGAAGGTTTGACCGTCTGATTTATGTTCCGGAACCCGAACAGAAGAGTAGGCTGGAAATCTTCAAGATCTACACCAAGGATATGCCGCTGGCAAAAGATGTGGATTTGTCCCAGTTAGTCGTCATGACAAAGAAGTATTCTGGAGCGGACATTGAGGCGGTTTGCAGAGAAGCTGGATTGAACGCTCTGAGGATAGACATGAAAGCCAAAGAAGTCAGTGCCAGCGACTTTAAAAAAGCTCTAGAAAAGATTGGTCCGTCTATATTGCCGAACATGGAGAATTGGTACAGGGGCTTCATGAAGCAAGCTCGGCAGTTGAAGAAACCCACGACGCCTGTGGCGTAGTCACATATTGCGGGAGTGTAAAGATGACTGTGAAAACATGGAAATCACATCCCCTCTATACAGAGGTAGTGGAGCTTCTTGAGAGAAAGGGTCCTATGACTGACCTTGAGCTGTATGATTTGGTAAGGGCGAGTAATGAAGGTATAGGCTATAGCGACCTGAACAAGGCTCTGATGAGGCTGGAAATCGAGGGAAAAATCTATGTCTCAACCCTTACCAAAGGGAAAAGAAGAGTGGAATTAACCGAGAAAGAAGGATAGAAATTCCTTCAACTCTCAGGCTGAGTCAGCCATTAACCAATATCTGGTGGCGCGGAACTTGGGCGTAAATTTGAGAAATTTGGTGCCTAAAACAAAGGTTGATCTCAAGAGCCTAAGCGGCAAGTCTATAGCCATCGACGCCTACAACGCCCTTTACCAGTTTCTAGCCATCATCCGCCAGCCGGACGGAACACCATTAAAAGACCGGTCTGGCAAGATAACCAGTCATCTAAGCGGGTTATTTTATCGAACTGCCAACCTCGTTGAGATGGGTATCAAGGTTGCCTATGTCTTTGACGGCGTTCCACCAGCCCTCAAAGAGGTGGAGATTAAGCGCCGAGCTAAAGTCAAGGCAGAGGCTCTCGTAAAGTATGAGCGAGCTTTGAGAGAAGGCAAGGTGGAGAAGGCTCGAACCTATGCACAGATGACTTCGAGGCTCAAGGACTATATGGCAGAGGACTCGAAGCGGCTTCTCACAGAATTGGGTGTGCCGTGGATTCAAGCGCCGTCTGAAGGCGAAGCTCAGGCTGCCTACCTAACAAGGAAGGGCGACACGAACTACTGCGCCAGTCAGGACTATGATAGCCTCCTCTTTGGAGCAATCAATCTGGTGAGAAACGTGACCATAAGCGGTAGGCGGAAGATTCCGAGGAAACCTGTCTACATTGAAGTTGTACCGGAAGTCATAAAACTAGAACAGGTTCTCAAAGAGTTGGAAGTTACTCGTGAACAACTAATAGATGTCAGTATTCTGGTGGGAACGGACTTTAATCCTGATGGCGTGAAGGGCATAGGACCGAAAACCGCTCTAAAACTGATTAAGAAACATGGAAGCATTGAGGAGACCCTACCCGAGCTGAAAGACGCCGAGTTTCCCGCGGAACCTAGGAGAATTCGGGAAATCTTCCTTAATCCAAAAGTTTCGGACAACTACAAGTTGGATTGGAAAGAACCTGACATCGATGGTGTAGTAGGCTTTCTTTGTCGCGAGCGGGACTTTTCTGAGGAGAGGGTGCGTAAAGCCCTCAATAGAATGACTGAGGGAATAAAAGAGGCAAAAAGTAAAGTGACTCTTGAAACGTGGTTCGGCTAACGGAGATTACGGTTTGAAGCCGTGCTTGCCGATTAAAGGTACGAAGGCTACTCCCCCCAAGGTTTCTTCAAGGATTTTTTCGGCCTTTTTTCTGATGCGAACTAAGGTTTGGTAGAACTGGATGCCTCCCACAGGAACAATCAAGATTCCCCCACTTTCTAACTGTTCAATCAACGGTTTGGGGACTGCTGGAGCAGCCGCAGTAACTAGGATACGTTGATAAGGCGCTTCTTCGGGGTACCCTAATGAGCCATCTCTGTGGATGATGGTGATTCGGTCTCCATACCCCGCTTTCGCGATGTTTCCTATGGCAAATTCAGCTAACTCAGGGATTCTCTCTACTGTATAAACGTGTCCCCACTTCTCCTTCGCTGCGTCCGAGGGAGCCACTATCTCAGCTATGGTGGAGGCGTGCCAACCTGAACCAGCGCCCACCTCCAGAACCTTGTGTCCCGCTTCCAATTCGAGGGCTTCATTCATTATTGCTATCATGTTTCGCCCAGTTGATCGCATTGGATCAACTGAGAGGCGCGGAAGCTGTCTGCCCTGACCCTATCGGAAGCGGGCAGTCCACGGCTGCACTGGACTTTACTTCCTCAGGAAGAAAGAGGTGCCGAGGGACTCGACGCAACGCTCTGATGACACTAGGCGACCGAAGAAGACCGCTTCGTATCAGCCTTTGAATCAGTCCTTCCCAATTCTGCTTCTCCATCTTTCACCACAACACAATAAAGGAGAACATGTGCCTTAAGACTTTACGCACCATCTAGGTTTAGACGACTAGAGGCTTGTTGGGGAAGCTTCCTGAGGTAGCTTTGGGTCTAAAACTTCAATAGTTTTTATATTGTGATTTCCTTTTGAATAGGCATTGCTGTCACTTTCCCTGAGGTATGTCGATGATCATAAAGCGTTTCCCGGTTGGTTGGTTATCCACGAACTGTTATGTTGTGGGCTGTGAAGAAACCAAAGAGGCGGTGCTGATTGATCCGGGTATAGAAAGCGAAAGGGAAGCTGAAGAGATTCTGAATTTCATAAAGCAAAACGGTTTCCACATCAAATACATCATCAATACTCACGGTCACTCTGATCACATAGCTGGAAACACCGTCATGAAGAAGGTAACAGGCGCCCCCATCCTAATCCATGAGAGCGATGCTGTGCATGTGCATGCCGACAGGAAGCTTCGCGACGGAGACGTTCTTCATGTAGGCTCTCTTAAACTGGTGGTTCTCCACACGCCAGGACATACAAAAGGCGGCATATCCCTCTTGGGAGACAAGGTTGTTTTCACAGGGGACACCCTCTTCCCAGGCGCCATAGGCAGAACCGACTTTCATGGCGGATCTTTCGAGGAAATAATGAAGTCAATTAAAACCAAACTATTACCGTTGCCAGACAGTTTCAAAGTATATCCCGGACATTACCCCCCAACTACCATAGGCGAAGAAAAGAAGCACAATCCGTATTTGCAGATGTAACCATCACATGCCAGGAATCGCCATGGAGATTAAACTGGACAGCTCGACAATTCCTTTCAGTTTAGAGCATACCTTAAACTGCGGTCAGCTTTTTCGATGGGAAAAACTGGGAGATTGGTGGTATGGCGTCGTTGCAGACAGAGTTGTTAAGATAAGACAGATCGGCGACAGGTTGATGTTTCAAAGTTTTCCAGAAAAGGCGAATCAGGATTTCATCGAGAACTACCTGAGATTGGATGACGACTTGCCGTTTATTATATCCACGATAAGCAGAGACGAGCACGTGAGAAGGGCAATCAAGCTTTTCTATGGACTGAGGATAAGCCGGCAAGAGCCATGGGAGTGCCTCATCTCCTACATCTGCGCAACATACAAGAGCATCCCAGCCATCAAGAAGATGATCTGCAACATCTCCCAACGATTCGGAAAAAAAATAACCGTTGACAACTATGATTTCTACACCTTTCCGAAGGCAACCGACCTAGCCCAAACCAGCCCCAAAGACCTGCGGAGCTGCGGGCTAGGATTCAGGGCTGAACGAGTTCTAGAGACCACAAAAATCTTGGACAGAGGAGATTTCTCTTTAGAAGCGTTGAAGAGCTTAGATTACGGGAATGCCAAGCAGGAACTTTTGTCTTTGCCGGGGGTGGGACCAAAAGTTGCTGACTGTGTTCTTCTCTTCTCCTTAGAAAAACTTGAGGCTTTTCCCGTCGACATCTGGATGAAACGCGCAGCCACAAACCTCTATGCAAGCCACTTCGACTCCTCGTTCGTTGATAGAGTTAGCCATAAAGGCTCAATCACTCTGAAGGAATATGAAACCATCGGCTCCTTCGGGAGAAAATACTTTGGGCGATACGCTGGCTACGCACAAGAATACATCTTTCACTTGCTAAGAAAACAGCGAAAACACTCGCACTGAATTTGAAAAGTCCTCAGAAAATGCGAGAAAAGCTAGGATGTAAGTGGCAAAATGGCGTATGAAAAGTGCGCTATTAATTTTCTATTTTGAAAAGCTGTTCCAATAAGACTTTCAGGATGTATCTGAAAAAACCAGCTATCTCTGTTAGAGTTAGCTTTGATTTTCCTTTCTTTCTGTTTTCGAAGACTATGGGCATTTCACTTATTTTTGACTTTTGAAATTTTGCCTGTCGAAGTGTTTCGATCTGGATTTCGTATGTTTCACTGTGAAGTTTTGGAAGTGCCTTTGTGATGTAACCTTTGGAATAGCATCTGAAGCCGCTTGTGTAGTCGTTTAGTGCAAGTTTAGTTAGCATACCTGTTATTTTGTTAGCTACTTTACTTATCAGTAGTCGGGTGAGATTCCAACCCTTAACTTCTCCTTCCGTGCAGTACCTGCTTCCGATGACAAGGTCACTACCCTCTTCAGCGAGCATCAGTAGTCTTGGAATATCATTGGGGCAGTGTGAGAAGTCTGCATCCATCGTGATTATGAATTTAGGCGGTTCTGGTAAAGAGAGAAGAAAACGGAAACCATCTGTAATTGCCGTTCCAAGCCCCATCTTGTGGTCTCTCTTTAATAAAAGAATGTTCTTGTATTCTTCTCTTAATTCGCCGACAATATCTTGGGTTTCATCAGGACTTGAATCGTCTACAACCAGTAAAAGAGAATTAAGCTTTAGACTTTCGATTGCGTGAACGATGTCTGCGATGTTTTCAGCTTCACAATACGTTGGAAGGATTATTCCCACACGCGAATTAGGCTCCATTACTGCTTCATTCACTTATTTTCATCAGCCTACAGTGATAAATGCTTACTGTGTTCTCTTTCCACATTATTAAACTTTCGACAATTCATTCCAGAGTTCAGCTGGAAATTTTTACATTTTACAGTGTTTTTTGGTATTTTGCGGCGTCTGAATATAGGATTTATGAATTTTGAGCATAGAGAGAGAATTCTTAACCCCAAATCCATAAAACTAAAATTTATTATAAAAACATATGCTGTCTAATGTTGAGATAAGCGGGTATTTTGGATATAGTTTAATCGTGATGGGTGGATCACTGAGTTGTTAAGGGAGGCGGAGGCTTTTGCTGTCACTTTACCTCGGTCTTTGCGCGCGCCAGCCTTAAATCTTGAATTTTAAGTTATTTTTTCAACCTGTAGCTATCTGTACCATCTCATTTGGCTGAGGTATGCCATCCGTATTCAAGTCTACCCAGTGAAAAATGTAGTATGAATCAGTGTACGAGTCTATATTGGAGTATATTGCTTTGAGGTAAATGCCGGCGCTCCAAGTTCCTTTCCAGTCGAATCCGTAGCTTATGAACACACGATTGTTGTTCTGGTCAACTAAACTCATGACTACAAAATAGTCTTCATGTTCAAAATCGATAGTAGTTGCAAGCCTGTCAACTTTAGCTGTGCCTGTAGAATTTTCTACGAATTTGAAGTGCGTCCCATCGCCTTTCTGCTCCTCGGCAAAATAGATTGGCGTCAGCCGTTGCTCTTCAAGATAGCTGACGCACCAGTGTGGGCGGGGTCCACCAAACATAAGAACAGTCTGGTCTTGGAGGAGTAGGCGTCCTCGATCTAATTCATCCTGAGAGACGCAGATGGGATTTGTATCGAAGGCTTGGTTTTGCATGTTTTGGCACATCCCATAAATGATGTTACCTGAAATTGCATCGTAGGCTGCGACTGCCCTAGTCATGCGGTGTGGATCAGCATAAGTGAAATACACTTGATTTTCAGTCGCCTCGATCACCGCCTTCAATTGTGAGACTGGATTAAAAGAGTGAAAATCAGCCAAATTTCCTGTGTAATATATGGAACCTCCTTTCGGTGAATCGCGGGCAAATCCACCACCCAAGTCGTCGATTTCAAATTCTAAGCTGTTGTTAACGCAGTTATTTTCAGCAGGTGGTTTACCAAAATCTATATTGTAAACGTGGTTTAACCAGTATTCCGTTTGACCTTTGAAAATAACGTAACTTTTAACATAATTTTCTGCACGAGCAATACGATAGTTAAGGTCTAAATACCATTCGATTTGTTTACCATCGTAGGGAGAAGTGAATGTCACTTGATAGGTGGGGGTTTTGTCGTAATGTTGCTTAAACCAAGAGGTTGTTTCATTGTACAATTGGCAAATTGGGTTGTGTTGATTTATGATTTGCTGGTAGTATTCTGTAGTGGTCGCAGTAAGGTCGGGATTATTTTTCATTAGCTCCCATTCAAACATGGTGCATGCATATCCAAAAGGCGTGGAACTAGAGAGGCTTTCGTTGATCAATCTGAGACAGTAGTCTATAGCTTGAGAAGAATTGGAATTGAAGCAGTTGTATGCACCTATAATATGAGTGTTCAAATGATGACTGTACGTCAAACTGCTCACCCAGTCCCAAGTGGCGTGTGGGAAAACAACTAGACTCTGGTTATCTTCTGTGGGTTTTAAAGCGTGTTCCGAATTGTGATAGTAGGGTAATTGCCAGCCTCCCTTCATTGTCATGTAATCTATTACGTATTGCTCGAAGCAGTATCCCACATAATATTCAAAGCCATATTGAGAATAGAGGTAATTCAGCGTATACGTGTCTGGCTGGAACATAAATAAACCCTCCAGAGTTATGTTGTGAGCATTGAAAGTATTAATCATAGAATCTATCTGGCTTTCTCTTTGGCTCAACGTCCAATACTGCATATATCCGTCGGCACCGAGCAGTAAGCCTCGGGCTTTGAGAAAATTGATGAAAGTTTCATCCTCTAAATTCTCGTAAGGCGTCCATAGAATAAAGTTCCATTTTGTAAAAGGGTCAAATTGACTAATCCAACTCATACATGCTTCCCTTTCAGTATCGTTTAAATCATGAATTATCATGCCCAGATTGAAAATTTTGTCCGAGTCGACTTGATCCGACTTTGTCGGCAAGATAAAGAACGAATTAATAATCGCACATGAAAAAATGTTGGCTAATAACAGTATCAAGATTGTTCCGGAAACTTTTTGTGCCATTTTGAAAACCCTCTAATACATGAATTCTTGTGTATTTAAAATCGTTTTCGAACCGTGATGTTTTATAGGTGCATGAAATTCTAGCCATGTCTTCATCAAAAGGGTTATAAAATAACTGTGATGGTGTATTACTGAGTTGTTAGGTGGCGGAGGCTTTGGATTTTACTCTGGCTCGGTATTTGCGGGCGCACGTTCACATGTGTAATTTGAGATTAAGGTTGTTAGAAAAGCAGTGGTAGATAGAACAATGCTGTTTGGAGGCAGAATTGATATTCGCCGGATTAAAACTATAATACGATCCGATTATTTCATCCTTTTTTTAATTGCGTTTTTTTACATCCTTGTCGTCTCAAGTGTGGCAATATCGCGCCATGAGGCATTTCGTACAAATGCTTGGGACCTCGGAATTTATTCTCAATCTTTATACACCACGCTTAACCACGGAAAAATATTATACTATACAAGTGAGCTACCGGGTAACCCCTCGGGAAGTCTCTTCGGTATACATTTCTCCCCGTTCCTTTTTCTGTTAGTTCCAATTTATGCCATATTCCAAAACCCTGTTACCTTGCTCATTCTTCGACCAATTGCCACTTCAATCGGCTTAATTCCGCTTTACTGGATTCTTCGTGAACAGAAAGTAAACAGCAGGTTGGTAACTTTCTTCCTTGCAATTATATATGTGGTTTACCCTCCGATTAATGCTTCACTTTCGAACTTTGATATTGAAGTTTTCTTGCCTGCGCTATTCCTTTTCGCTATTCATTATTTGAAGAAGGGAAAGCTTCTCTACTGTTACATTTTTGTTGTGCTTTCATTGATGGTTAACGAGTTTGTCCCTTTGATAGTCATGGCTATGGCTGTTTACTTTTTCCTTTTACATCGGGGAGAAATCATTGGTGGTTCACGGTCGAGGAAATTAACAAAAAATGCCATATTCGTCATCATACTTCTACTAAGCGGTCTTCTCTGGTTTACACTAGCAAGTGCAGTTATAACGCGTTTTAATCCGAATGCGTTAAGCACGAAATGGGAATGGGGCGAATTCGGCACCAGCCCGGGTGAGATAGTAACCAATGTGCTGACAAACCCTGCGAAGACACTTGAAGTACTTTTTAATGATGGACAAAATAAGTTTCTTTATATAACATCCTTATTCGGTCCGCTTGCCTTCCTCTCCTTCTTAGACCCATTAACTCTCATAATGACCTTACCTTGGCTAACGGCAAGCCTACTTTCCATTAATCCGCTGTATTACGCCATTGGGACTCAATATCCTGCGTTCGTTTCACCATTTCTCTTCGTTGCAGCGGTTAACGGAATTAAAAAGTTAGGCACTATTAGCAGCAGGGATATATTGAGAACGATTGGCTTCTTAATGGCAGTGAGTTTAGTCATTAGCATATTGTTACTTCCAACAAGCGGAGACTTTTCAGTTACAAAAACCGAGGAGACTATGCGACTGGCGCTAGATGAGATTCCTTCAACCGCCTCCGTCTCTGTTATACCGGAAGTACATCCCCATCTGTGCAATAGGCTCGAAGTTTATCCATATTTCCAGAGCGGCGTAGACTATGTGTTGTTTAACGCCTATTCTTGGTGGTATACCGCTACGCTTCCCCGACCAGCACATGTGGCTCCAAGATGGTGTGATGCGGAAATCGGTGAAGAGTACGGCATTATTATCAACGCGAATGGGGTATTGCTCTACAAAAGGGGGTACAAGGGGCCGGTAGAACATTTTGAGGGCGTAGAATTCACGTATACTTACCAAAATACGCGAATTGCAACTGGAAATCTTGCTCTGGATGATGTCGCATTGGGAGATTCTGTTACGACGACAGATGTATTTGTTCACACAGTCACTGACGCAACACCGTTATTCTTTGAGGTTCCAGAGAATGTTCTTCCCCCAGGAAACTATAACGTCACGGTGTGGTTGAAAGTATCATCCATCCCCGCCGGTGAAGTCATCACGTTAGAGGCTTTGAAGGAACCGGAGCATTCTGTAATAGTCACCAAAAAGATTGTGGGTAGCGATTTCACTGGAGCGGGCAGGTGGCAAGCTTTCACTTTTAATTTTGCAATTGAGCGACCAACTTTCATCGAGTTCGATGCTTATGTTACAAATTCCACGGATGTGTCCTTTTACTCCATGAATGTTTTGCAGGTGTCAGGCGGCGGGTAACTTTGAAGGTTTGCGCTGTTACCACTTGGCCTCCGCATAGGGATGGAGTGGCATTATACTCCGCTGAATTGTACAAACAGATAGCTAAATTGGTGGACGTGGTAGTTGTTGCGAATATTCCGAAGCAGCAGAGGTTATCTGGCTCTTTTAAAGAAAAAGACGGGGCTGTTCTGAGATGTTGGAAAAGGGGTCCTTGGTATCCTGAAAGGATTTTTCATTCTGTATTAAAAACGAGAGCTCATGTTGTTCATCTGCACCATGGATGGTTATTGTATGGGGGTTTCGTCTCCTCCATGCTTTTTCCAATTTTATTATCTTTTTTTCGTTCAAGTCGTAAACCATGTGTTGTCACCATGCACACTGTGATACGAAAAGATGCCCATATTTACCCCAACTCTTTGGTTAACTTCTTGGCTCGGATGGCTGTTCTGTTTGTTTCAAGGTGTATCGTACAATTTTCAGATAAGGTGATTGTACATAATCGTTTGATGAAAAAAATTCTTCAAACAGAGTACAATGCAAAGGAAGAAAAGACCGTTATAATTCCACATGGAGTGAAGAAATCCTCTGAGAAACCTGAATCTTCGCAAGAGGGTAAGAGAATCCGCATTTTGTCTCTTGGGTTCTTAAGGAAAGGTAAGGGAATGAACTGTTTGATCGAGGCGTTCGAAAAATTCCTTGAAAAGTATCCTGACGCAAAACTGGTAATCGTTGGAGGGAGTCACGCACATGATAACACAGGTTACTCTGAAGGCTTTAAGCACTTCCTGACACCGAACATTCAGAAACAAGTGGTATTCACTGGGTTTGTTGATGAAAAACGTTTGGAACAACTCATTTGGGAAAGTGACATAATTGTGCTACAATCTACAGAGCCATATTATGTCGAGGCAAGTGGGGCGTTGGCAGCAGTTGCCGACTACGGGAAACCGGTTGTTTGCAGCAAAGTACCAAAATTTCAAAGCGAATTACAAAATGGAGAAAACTACATTGCTGTAGCACCATCCGATTCAACTGAGCTAGCTCAAACACTTGCCTTATTAATGGAGAATAAGGAACTCAGAAACCGTCTTGGGAAAAACCTTCGAGAAGCGTTTAAGGGCAGACGCTGGAGCGCTGTGGCAGAAGAGCATATTAACCTCTATGGATGTCTTTTGAAAAACCTGAAAACGACTGGTTGCACAGAAAAGGGGTAGAGTATTACTGCTGTTCCCCAAATAGTTCGATCCACTTCTCAGCGATTTTCTTCGAGTCAAAAAGCGAGGCTCTCGTTATGCAGTTCTTCCTCATTTCTTGGGGATAACCATCCTTCCAAATCCTCGAAGCAAAGTCCACCAGCTCTTTGTCGCTATTTACAAGCCAGCCTGTAACCTCATTTACAACGGATTCACTGGGTCCCTGCCTATTGTAGGTCAGCACTGGTGTTCCGCAAGCCATGCTTTCGATAGGTATGTATCCGAATGGTTCATGGGAGAACGTGAAAAGGACGTAGAGGGCGTTAGAGTAAAGATCCACTAGCTCTTCGTTAGAAATTGCGCCTAGGAACTGGATGTTGGGGTGTTTGGAAATGTAAGTTGGGATGCCCGATGCTTTGTAGCCAAAGGCTTTGACTGCTACGCCTGCGTCGGCTATCTGCTTGATGACTGCAAACTTGGTTTCCTTATTGTAGACCCCGAAGTAGGTCAGTACGTAGTCTTGTGACGGTTCAGAGGTTGTAGGTTTGAAGAGAGTGCGATCTAAAGGAGGAGGAATCACGCCGTCAACTTTTACGTCTAGTTCCTCATACATGGACGCACAAAACCTTGAGTTAGCTATTACTGAATTTGATAAATAGACGTGGTCTCTCACGTTTTTCTTCTCTAAATACCTCAATACTGGCGCACCCAAGTGGTATATGTACTTGTAACGTGTAGGCATCTCAAGAAGCATATCATCAAGGGCTCTTGTCATGGGACCCTGAGCGTAATACAAATTGGACTTGACCTTAATACAGGATGAAGCATTAATCACTATCTCATTATCACCCAGAGCATCTAAGTGGAACATATTTCGCGATTTGAGCAGCGACTTCGCCCAAGCTTCAAGGAGTGGAGATGAACGTATAATGTTAAAATTCGAACCTAGGCTTTCAACGTGAATATTTTTTTCCTTCGCGGCTTTCCTAACTTCTTCGCTGACGCTTAGCGAAACAAGAGTAACGTCATATCCATTTTTCTGCAGTTCTGTAGCTAAAAGAAATGGTGGTCTTGTAGACCCTACGGTTGTCAGGAGGGGATCGGTGATGAAAGTTATTTTCATATTATTAACTCCTGCAAGCGCATTTAGGTTAGCACCTGGCTTTAGTGCCTCTACAATAGCTTTAGTTGACTTCTCTATAGTGAAGTCTTTTAGCGCCGTCTCTTTGGCTTTTGAACCCATCTCAGCGGTAAGTTGTTCATCCTCTATCAGGCGCATCATGTTCTTTGTAACATCTTCTGGATCATAGGGGTCAACTAGGAAGCCGTTCTCTCCATGTCTGATGAATTCTTTTGTTCCCCCCTGGTTTGAGACTATTGAGGGCTTCCCGAAAAGTGCGGCTTCTATAGGAACTAGACCGAAGGGTTCATGCAAAGCCAGATGAACTATGAACTTGCAGTTCCTGTAATAGCTTGCTAGTTCCTGTTCCTGTACATGAGATTGAAAGATTATATTTTTCAAGCCAAGCTCATGAGCTATAGAATGAATCTCATCCTCTAGAGGTCCCTCCCCTATTATAACAAGTTTCACTGTTGACCTGTGCTTTGGCGGGAGCTGATGATAAGCCTTCAATAAGTTGATGTGGTTCTTCATTGGAATCATCGCTCCTATGGCTAGTATATAATTGTTCAAGCTGTGATTCTCGTTGTTCTGGGTTTGTTGTTGAATCTCTGTGCCTGGATATGCAACGGTTATCTGATGCTTCAGGTCGTAAAGTGTTTTGATAACTTTTCTGGTGTAGTTGCTGTTGGCAACTATTTTCGTGTAACCTCTTGCAGTTTTTCTATCTATGGCGCGAAGAAAGTTAATCGAAGTGTTATACAGACTATCTGAAAGAAATAGGGAGGTCGAGGATTTGCCGTAGCATTCTATGCTGGTTGGTTTGACTGTGGACCTTAACTCCGTGGATGGTATTCCAGACAATTGAGTTTCCCACAAGGCTCGGAGGGGTTCTCCACAGTACCAAACAAGTTTGGTTTTTAGAAATATGGTTAGAAAGTAGGCTAGAAAAGGGTCAATGTGATGGTGTATCAGCACTGCATCGAAGGATTTCAGGTGGTGTATCAGGTTTTTTATGTTTCGAAAAGCTTTGAATGAGGGGGGAAACCCGAAGGGTAGAGTGTTTAAAGCTATGTTTGATTGTGCCCGTTTCTTCCAATCAGGATGTAATGGACCGTTATAGAACAGTTCAACGTCGAAGCCCATTTTTTTCAGGTATATGCTATGGAGTATAGCCGTTTTTTCGGCTCCTCCGAATCTGCCTAGGGCGTGGTGGAGAATCGCTATCTTAATTATGACTATCCTCCTTCTGTTTTGGATAAGCGAGAACTGCGTTTTCTTTATGTATTTTCTGTTTTATGTACTTCCCCCAATGTTTAAGCTTTTTAGATGGGATAATTAGTATCATCACCACGATGATTAGAGTGATTATCGTGATTTTTATTCCAATGTCAGCGTAGGTTTGGCCTGTGAAGTATATTGTTATGTTGAGGCTGCCTGTCTTGTTTATGTAGAAACCGTTGACGATGGAATACACGGGGATCGGCGATATCTCCTCGTCGTCTATGTAAGCTTTCCACATTGGGTGATAGGATTCTGAGAATATTAGTAGAAACGGTTCATTGCTGTTTTCGACGTGAACTTCATACTTGCCTGAGTTTATCATTTCATAGCTTACGTTTGGGCCAGATTCTGCTTCGAACAAATTGTCCAAGAAACCGAAATCTCCTTCGTCGTTGAGTGTCATCGCCATTCCATCGAAATTCACTATGCCGGTGGAGCTAACGGTTACGGTTTGTTCGCCGGAGTGGAGATAAATTGGTTCAAGTTCAACACGTTTGATTTCATTTTCGGGGCTGTTGCAGGGAATAGTGATTGTTTCGTTGTTTATCTTCAGGTTTAGAGTCCCATATTCTGGGCCGAATGCAAGTCGAAAGCCAACCCTGTAATATCCATCCTGAGGAATGACCACTTCTCTGGAAAAAGATGACCTTGTGTACACCTCAATCTCCCAGATGCTTACTAAATTGTACAACTCAGTGGCGGAGGTTACTAGTATCCTTAGCTTGTCGGTTTCTACGGTTTCTTCGAAAATGTGGGTGTGGTGGACTTCGGTGTTTCCTTCCACGCTAACTTGGTCTATCCAGTTTGTGCCGTTCCAAGTCTGTAGCGTGTAATCCTCTGCGTATGCTTCTTCAAATAATATGCTTGCTCCAGTGAGTTCCTGTGGAGTCTCCCATTCAATTTGTAGCCACTGCGGCATTGGCTCATGAGGTTTAGAAGCCCACCTAGTGTAGGGGCTTATGTCGTTGACTTTATTGGCTTCTAAGGCATTACTGTCCCACACTCCAACCGAGCTGGCAGAGGCCTCACCGTTGGGCGCGATATTCCAGCCAAGTTCTGTCACGTGAATTTGAAAATCGTCTGGAGAAACGCTTTGCTCCTCGTCTTCAAGCGAGTAGATTATCATTTGGTCAAAGTCTATTTGTCCTGAGCCGCCGATTGTTATTAGGTGGTTGCTGGCGTTAAGATAGAGTGGTCCTGCTTCGTACCATTCTGCTTCTGGGCTGGAGCTTAGGTGTCGTAAGGAAACTGTTTTGTTGTCTACCTCCAGCTTTAGAGTCCCTTGGTTTGGGTCTTGGGTTAGGCGAATGGCGAGCATGTATTGGTCTTCGCGTACAATCGTGGCATTAGCTGCAAGAAATGTTGATGACGCGTTTGATTCTAAGACTTCGCCTTGGTATGGTACTGAGGTTAGGTACCATTCTGAAGGGATATTTTTTGAGAAGGTGTGTTGTGCAGTTAATATGTGAACTATTCTGCCGGGATAGTTCTGGAGATCGTTAAGCAATTGGTTGATTTGGTTTTCTAAGGTGGATGATTCTACAATTGCAATAGCGTCAACGTCGTTCCAGCCTGAGCCGTCGTTCGTGAGAATTATTTCGTGGTTTCCCTTTTCCAAATACAGAGAACCAAGATTTATCCATTTCAGCCCTGTTCGAACACTCGCGTAAGGGCGCACTTCTTTGATTGGTATACCATCAACATGTACGGCTAAACTACCTCTATCGCTGTGGAACCCAAGTCGTATCATTACTTCGTAGTTACCGTCATCAGCTACTTCAAAGGGGATGTTTACTCTGTTGTTTCCAGCTGTTGTCAAGGTGGTTCTGCCGAGAGCTAGTACGCCATAATCCTCCCATGGAACGGCTTTCCCCCAGTAAGCGGTATAATTTCGAGTTGGTAGTGCATACTGTTCTGCGCGTATCACATTCATGTCTTCTGAAGATAACATAACTAAGTCCATTAACTCGCTGTCGTCAAACAGAATTGTTCCAGTATCTTCAAGCACTTGTCCTTTCAGAAAGTTATTATCTTCAAGTTGGTCCGCAAAGATGAATGTGTTTCCGCTAAAGTCTAACGAGTCGATCTTTGAGGTGGTGACAAAGCTCTTAACACCACCAACAACTAACGTGTATGAAGTTGTGCCGAAGATTCTTTCGTTGTGAAAACTGTTTTCTAATATTATTGAACCGTTTTGGTTGTAAACTACTTCTGCTCCTTCTTGGTTTATGAAGAAGGATCTAGTGCTTTCACTGGTATACTCGGGTAGGACAACATACTTGTAATCAAAGGTGCCGAGCAACTTCAATAATTGGTCACTTAAATAATTCCTACCTATACCAAAACGAAGATAGTTGACGAATTGACGGGATTCAACCATGTGACCGCCGTCTTGGAGAACAGGCTTGTCATGGATAAAGGCGCTATCAAAGCCGATGTCGTGTCCCCATCCGATATTAGTTAACATTCCGCCAGATCCAAAATCTGTTAGTGCGTTAGGAACTAACTCCCACTCGGTGGGACTAAGAGTTGTAGTGACAATTTTGAAATCCTGCGGTTGGTCTGCGATCCATTCGTAAGGTGTGAGGAAAGTTTCAGGAGGCTTGTAAACTTGGAGGCCGTTCTGCAAAAAGAACCAGCATGAAAAGAAACCGCTTAACAAAATTAGAATCAACAGCAATATAGAAGAATAGTGCAGACAAGTTTTGATCCGTTTTAGCGCTTTATTGAGAGATTTGAATGAGAAAATTTGTTTCGCAATGCCATTTTCTAGTGGCGAAGTTCTAACGTTTATTTCTGAGCGTGTTTCTTTTGTTTGCGAACTTCTTGTCTTTGAGAGGTGATTAGTGATTATGCTGACTAGTACGGAGATAAAGAATGCGTTACTGAAAGCGGTTATCATGGCAAATCTGCTTGCTGCTCTAAATACGGAAAAATGAGGGATGTTGAACCAAGCCCATACAAAGATGTTTCCATATGGAGAATTGGGACCTTTAGATAAAAATATTGAAATTATGCAGGCAGCAAGGAAAAAAAGTGTATACCTGTTTGTTTTGATCAGAACTGTTGAATATGCAATCAAAAAGATGATGAACAAAATTGCTGAGACTGGTAGAATTTGTAGACTAATTTCAGAAGTAACGTCAAGAAGATAAAAGTATCCCCATTGTTCAGTACCGCGCAAAACAAATGCATCAAACATGTTTCTGTGGCTTATGCCAGCAGTTTCCTCTAGGCCGTAGCTGAACTCTGTTGAATAGAATGAGGCGCGGGCATTATTCAGGAATGGTATGATATAGAAGGCTGATAAGCAAAGAAATATAGCTCCTGACAACACCAGCACCTTCAGAACTCGTTTAGTTCTGTTCCAGAAATGAAAACTGCTTTGTGGTGTTACAAGGTAGAAAACTGTGAATAGTGCCAAAAAAAGCATGTAAATGACAAATGACAACGGGTTGAAGCCTGTTAAACATATCGATAGTACCACTGCAAATAGTGTTAAATCTCTAAGTCGTCCATGCTTCAATGCTCGGGATAGCAACAAAAATAAAAAAGGAGCAAGAGCGTAGCCGAAAAGTATCCCAAGGTGACCCTCAGTATATTGTGTGAAAAACCAGTTGTTGAGACTATATATAAGGGAGGCTGAGAGGGCGGCCAAGTTGTTACGTGTGTAGTGAAAAGCAAAAGAGTACATTGAAAAACCGGCTAAAGGGAATGTAAGAAACATGAAAGCCTTCACCGTTACTGCACCGCTTTGATTCACTAAATTAATCAGCATAAGGAAGAAATCTATCGAGTTTATTCCTTCAACAAAACCAAAAGAAAAGGGTCGCCAAAGATTTAACCAACGAAAGTCGTGTCCATACAAGTATTCTCTAGCGACCCATCCTAGCGTATCTCCTCCTCCGGGCCAACCGCCTGAAAAAATAAAATTACGAAAAATTATGATCGCCAAGATGGTTATGATGCTAAAATCAATAATTATCCGCCCATACTTCGTGCAAACAATGTCTCTCCACCGCTTAACATTTTGCATTGTCGAATCCACCTGGCTAATTACGGTACTAAGACGTTAAAATCTTTATTTGCTTTAGCTCTTTGCATACTTAAACCTTCAATTTTGGCAACTACTTTCCATGTTTCGTCTATGAAATAACACCAAAACACGGCTTGTGTAATGGCTTAATTTTTTCAATTAATTACATTTTATTGGTTGAATGGTTCCTTTTGAATAACCATTGTCAAGCCATGACCAAGCTGTTTCAACATTCTTGTATTTGTAAGCATGAAATAGCTTGTTTGGTAGATTTTTCGTATGATTCTTGACTTTTCTAGTTTTGTCAGAATAGTCGGAACAAAACTCCACGTTCTTCTAGATGTCACACTGTATCCCCTTTTCTTGTATGTCAATTCTAGCTTTTTAGTGTCAAACCTGACTTCAGTTATCCCGCTTGCTTCTCCTACGTGTGGACGAGCTGAGAATATTCTTTTGAGCGCATGGAGCGCCAACTCAGGTATAAGCGTTCTAGCGGGTTCATCTCCGAGTATGAAGGATCTAGAAACCCTGAGAGCTTCGTGGATGACAGCTTCGGGGGAAGGAAAATGGTGCAAGGATTGATAGGCAATTGAACAATCAAAAACGTTGTCTTTAAAAGGTAAGTGCTCTCCATCGGCGCATACAAAATCGGCTTCAAACTTTCTTTGCCGTGCTCTCATCTTTGAAATTTTGAGAAAAGTAAGAGATGAATCAATGCCAATGGGGAACCCGCCTTCCAGAGATACCCACTCATCGAGCCAACCACTCCCACAGCCAATGTCTAAAATCTTTTGCTTTTTTATACCGCCTAATAATTTTGCAATTGTCTTGAAATTCTGTCTGTAGAGGAATGTCCACAAGACGCCGTATGAGTAAGGTTTGTTCAATTCTTTCATAAACGTCTTATTGCTTGAAAGAACGGCTTTCCAAGAATTTCTCTCTTTTTGTTTCCATCTAATGGCTGTCATTAAAGGACCTCTAGGATGTTTGTGGACTTTAGTTTTTTTATGATTTTTAGGAGTGTTAGAAAGCGGGTTCCGTGGCGGTATCTGTTCCATGCGTCACCAAAGTACATTTCTTCTTGGTGGTCAGGTAACAGTTGAGCCTCTTTCTCGTAATATCTCCTAACTTCCATCTTTCATTATCCACAAAATTTACTCTTCTTCACTTCTGCTGATTAATAGTTTCCCCCCTTCAAGTCGTCCTGACATCCCAGAAATAACATGTTTTTTGGCGGATTCCCCGCCTCTTTAATTGACGTTTTTGTTTGAAAGATTTTACGTCTGTGTTTTGATTAGGTGATGTTTGTCGGCGTGGGGTTGTTGATAATTTGATGACTAACCTCTGCGTGTGCGCATTAAATGCGGGAAAATTGGAAAGACATGTTATGAATCTGGAATATAAATATAGAATACACCTACACATAGCGTAAACTTTTTAAGCTTATCCCCATGAACCTTTAGAGTGCGAAAAAACTGTAAAAGAAGATGAGTAAGAAATGAATCAAAAAAAGCTAATGATGATTTTGGCGACTACAACAATTATGGTAATGCTATTAGTTCCTATGCTAGCTTCTCAGTTAGCAGTTGCTGCAACTTATGATTCGGAGTATATGACAGTCGATGGAGTGCTAGATACCGACACGTACGTGCTCTGGCCATTTGATGACTCAAAGAGTCTGAAGGTCGGCTTCTCCAAATATGGAGAGATGATTGACCGGAACACTAAGGTCGGGATAGAATACGGCGGCGCAAGTGGTACTGACCCCTTCGCTACTGATCCAGCTACCGTTGCAGAATACGAGTGGGTTGAAGGCTGGATATGTGACATCACCTACGAAGCGGGCGGAGTATACAAGAACATATGGGCACTTGCTCTTCACAGCGACTACTACAACACCTCCAGTATTGGCGGGGATTGGGTTGAAGGCGTCACGGGTGGTCCCACTAATCTCGCCTTCTTAGGCGGCAGGAAGACCAACGGCGGTGCTGCAACTGACCCCATCACAGTGTTGTACGACGGACCTAGGCGGTTTGTTGGCTTATGCCATACGATTATCTACGAGGATGTCGACCACCAGTATCCATTGGTTAGTGTAACCATCACTGTGGTCTTCAACAAAGTCAAGAAGCAGGTAATACTGTACAAGGATATCAAACGGTTGGATAATAGGAAATCTGTAGGAAACATGCAGGTCGAGTTCAGTGAAAGGGGCGAATATGACCTTGGCGCAGGAGCTCCACCGAAATCGTATGCATCCATCACCCAAAATATGACGACAGTTTACGATGAACACTATCAAGGCTGGTACACTGGTAGCGGTATGGAAGGCAAATATGATTTGCTTCAAATTATCGACGATGACATGGAATATGTTGCGTGGGCAGCATGGTGGCCAAAGCCTATTACTACATATGTTGAGGCTATCCATCTGATTGGTAGAGACACCATTCTTAATACGCTGACCACCCACGAGGAAACATGGACCGGCGACGGTGAATCGACTGATTACCTAATAGATGATCATGAGCCAGTGAAAGAACCGTTCGATAGTGAGGACGGACTCTGGAGCGAGGATCCGATGGTGTTCGTAAACAACCAATATCGAATACAAGGTACACATTATTCATACAATGATGCAACTAATACAATAACGTTCTACCCCGCGTACATACCAGCATCTGGAGCCACAGTTAAGGCTGTGTACAAGTATGATGCCGATAAGAACGACATGAGCGAGGAGGTAGGCGTACCCTTTGCAAGCGCTGGCTGGGCCTTTGTGATGGACGAAACTACCGACCAGTTCCGTGCGGTAACCGTTTATGGAGTCTGTGACTACAACGACGGAACCGACGCAGACATGGTTGGTGAATCCACTAACACTATTGATACTGAAGTATGCTATTACATGGATGAGACCTTTAATCCCTACGACCTCAAGCAAGCAGTTCACAAGGATACTAGACGATGGGTGTACAAAACTTCAAGCTTTTCCGGAAGTTCAATCACACTAGCAAATGCGCCGATGGACCCATATCCATACCCAGTCTGGGATGAATACTGCACTTTTGCTGAAAGAGTGCTAGTTAATGGCGTTCTACAGGTACCCCAGAGGGCAGGCAGATCCTCGTATGACTACACCTTAAGCGTTAGCGCCACAACCGGCAAAGGCACCATCAACTTTAAGACTTCGAAGTCTGGAGTAGCGTTGAAGGTGCTATACTCCACTCTACCCGAATGGAGTGATAGCGACACTGTCGAGCTTACTGACTATACTAACAACATGGCAAATGACACATCGGCGACTACTGTAAGTACAACAATGGCTGAGTCAGGCCTGTTAGCGCCTATGGACCCCTTGGGTCTAAGTATGCGCCACAACTACACAGGCATGGATCCAACAGTGGTGATTGGAGGTACCCAGCTTAACTTCACCGAAACAGTTAGCTTCAGTTATGCAATTGAAGTCGACGACTTCAAGGTGCTATATGATCCTAACCTTGATCCAGACGACGACGTCGATGCTCAAATATACACCTACGACACCATGAATGAAACAAGCGCTAACTTCACAGCAGCAGTGGCCGCCAGCGGTTACCGTTGGTTCGAAATAGATGCAGATTACGAAAACACTGTTGTCGACGATCTGTATATCCGAGTGACTCTAGATGTTACTGTAACACGTTGGCTAAACGCAACACACTCTTGGACCAACGTTACATGCTCTCCAGAAATCTACTACTCCTATAATGCACACCAAGAGGGTGCATACGAATGGATGGTCGTGGGTAAAGACGCTGCAACCATCGACTCTGCAGGCGCAGCCTACATGACTCAAGCCTTTGACTCCAAGAAACAAATCCATGTCCAAGTCACAGGCTTAGACATCAAGGATGAAACATGGGGTCCAGAGGTTCCAAACGTCATGGCAGGAGCAACAACAGGCACTAGGACAGACTACTACTATGACTACCCAACCGACATGAGATGTGGTCTACACGACGACTGGTGCACAACCTGGCCAGTAGCCAGCAGCAACATGCTCTTCTCAGGCGGACCACGCGCAAACCTGGGAACAGAATACTTCAACGAATTCACAATGGCATTCTACGCATCAAACGAATATGTAGTCAACAACACTGGACACCAAGATGAAATCCTAGCACTATCCTGTTGGGACAAACACTCCTACGGCGCCGGATACGCAACAATATCCGTCTACAAAGACCTCAACGGAACCATAGGCTTCCTAATTTGGGGTGTTGACGGGCAAGACACATACTTTGCAACCAAATGGTTCTGGGAATCAGGAATCTACTACCTACAACAAGAGAACGACGGCGTCACTGACATAATACTAAAAATAAACTACGCAGCACACCCACCAACAATCAGCATAGTTGAACGCTTAGGCACAATCAGCCACAAAGAACAACACGACTGTCCACCAACAGAATTCATACCTTAAAAAAGCCAAACAAGTCGCAAAAAAATCCCCCCTTTTCTTTTTTTATATATTAAATACCCTTTTTCTCACACAGAAATTATAGCATACCTTTTCAATCGCTCACAAAATATGAAAAATCCACCTCACTTGCAAGGGTGAATAAAACACAAATTTATCCTATTTTATAAATAAACTACCTTTAGATAGTAGTACCAACGTGAATCTGGCAAAAGAAATCAGTAACGAAAGGTAGTTCACCAAATGATCAACATACTGGTCCCCTCCGCATCCCACCTCCTAACAGACCACCTCCTATCCAGCGAAGGAATCACATGCTACAACCTCTTCCAAAAACTAGAAAAACTCAACTACCACTTCGAAGCAATCAGCCCCCAAATTCACATAAAAAAACCCTTAAACAACACAACACTCCACCAAACAGGCTCCTTCAAAACATCACCAACCATGAATCCCATCAAAAAATATCTCAGCCACATAGAAACTCTAATCCGCACCTACCGAAAATCTCTAGAAATCCTGCAAAAACAAAAAATCGACATAATACACCACATGCTACCCGCCATCTACAACCAAACCTTCAACCCTCTCGCAATCCTCAAAAAAACCAAACAACCATTCATCTTCGGTCCAATATCCGCCCACATCTACCCAAGACCCATAGACGAAAAAATTCTGTCACACATAACGTCCAAACTCCACAAAAAAACAATCCAAAAATGCCACAGACTAATAACAATCACAAATCACGTAAAAAAGCTCTACCAAAACTTCTTCGACGAAGAAAAAATAATCACCATCCCATTAGGAGTAGACACAGCCCTCTTCAAACCCCCAAAAACCCAATTCCAGAAAAAAAACCCTGAAATACTCTTCGCAGGCTACCTCTACAAACTAAAAGGAGCAGAATACCTACTAAAAGCCACACAACTAATAGCGAAAAAACACAAAAACGTAAAACTCAGAATAGTCGGAAACGGCCCCGACAAACCGCGCCTCATGAAATTAACCGAAACCCTGAAAATAGAAGACAAAACAATCTTCGAAGGTGAGGTCCCACACACAGAAATACCCAAATATTACCAGCAATGCGACATCTTCTGCTTCCCAACGCTCGGAGAACCCTTCGGAAAAGCCATAATAGAAGCCATGGCATGCGCAAAACCAGTCATCGCATCAAACATCGGAGGACCAACAGAAATAATACAAAACCAAAAAACAGGACTGCTTGTGCCTCCAGCACAACCCAAAATTCTCGCCACAAAAATCCTAGAACTACTGGACAACGAAACCAAAATGAAAAACATGGGAACAAACGCAAGAAAAACTGCCATAGAGAAATACTCTTGGGAAAAAATAAGTGAAAAGTACCATAGCCTCTACAAAACTCTCAACTAAACACACTTTTCAAAGAACCGTTTTTATCCTTTTACCACTCCTATCGGAACCAACCGGACAACACGAGTCGCTATCCCAACCTTGTCGCTCACATCCACCACCATATCGACATTCTTATACGCTGGATCAGCCTCTTCAGCCAAAACAACCGAACTGGCAGCTCTAACAACAATCCCTCGACCCTCCAAACCCTCCTTCACGTCTCCCCCCCAGAACCTCCTCTTCGCAGCCGACCGACTCATCACGCGACCAGCGCCATGAGCCGTAGAACCAAAAGAAACCTCCATCGCCTTAGTCGTTCCCACCAAAAGCCATGAACTTGTACCCATACTTCCCGGAATAATAACCGGCTGCCCCACAGACCGATAATCAGCAGGAACATCCCTATGTCCAGGCGGAAAGCACCGCGTCGCCCCTTTTCTATGAATCCAAACTTTAGTTCGCTTTCCATTCACCTGATGTTCTTCGATCTTTGCAATATTGTGAGCAACATCATAGACCAAATCCAAACCAAAATCGTCTGACGGTCTCTTTAAAACCTCTTCAAAGCTCTGACGAACCCAATGAGTAATGACTTGACGATTGACGAAAGCATAGTTGACAGCGCAGGCCATAGCTTGATAATAGTCTTGAGCCTCGTCGCTGGTGGCAGGCGCACATGCAAGTTCTCGATCAGGTAACGAAATATTGTATTTCTGGACAGCCCGTTCCATGACACGGAGATAATCCGAGCACGTCTGATGCCCAAATCCGCGGGAACCACAGTGGATCAAGACGGTAACTTGCCCTTCATGAGTAACGCCGAAGGTTTTAGCCACTTTCTGATCGTAAATTTTGTCAACCTTCCCGATTTCTAGGAAATGATTTCCTGAACCGAGGGTACCGCTTTGAGGAAGCCCCCGTCCCTTAGCTCTGGATGAAACCTTATCCGGGTTGGCGCCTTCCATCTGCCCCCCTTCCTCGCAGTGCTTGGCGTCTTCGGGTCGCCCTAACCCTTTTTTCACCGCCCACGATATTCCTTCAGTAATCAGCTGTTCAAGCTCATGTATGTTCAGGCGGAAGTCTTTACGGCGACTACCGAGTCCGCTGGGAACGTTCCTGAATATGGTGGTGGTGAGAGCTGCAAGGTAGGGTCGAATATCACCCTCCGAAAGGTTGGTGGTTAACAGACGGACCCCACAGTTGATGTCGTAGCCCACTCCCCCCGGGCTTATAACCCCCTCCTCATAGTCTGTAGCCGCAACCCCGCCTATGGGAAAACCGTATCCTTCGTGACCGTCGGGCAATGTAACAGCATACTTGTAAATGCCTGGTAAGTGAGCGACGTTGGCGCACTGATCGAGGGTTCGATCCGTTTTTATCTTTTGTATGAGTTGTTCGTCGGCAAAGACCATGCCAGGAACGCGCATACCGGACTTGTAACTTGTGGGTATGCGCCAGCTGTAATCATTAATCTTCTCGAGGGGAACATCTGATGCCTGCCCTCGGAATCTTCTTTGCCCACTCATAAAATCACCTTTAACTAAAGACTCGCGTAAGGAACTTATAAACTATGAGTGACACATCATATACCCTGAAAATTTTCACTCTCTCGTGCGCACACAAAATAATCTCAAGTATATACTGACACTAGAGTTTTCTGTTTATTTCGGTCTGATTTGAAGTCGTCTAGCCAACCAGCTTTTGCATTTATCTTACGCTTGAATATTTTACCCAATTTTTTTCTGTTTTTGGCTTGATGGTATTTGAAGTAAACCTCATTGTCAACAATGCCCAAGACCTCAATTTTACCAGTTTTGTGGGACATAATGTATCTGAAGCGTTTACTGGGTCCATTGCATCTTGCTTTCGCTTTCTCTATAATGTTGACGCCTTCGCATAGTGGAACTTGAAACTGCTTTTTAACTCTCTTGACAGGTCTGCACTGAAAAACGTAGTAAGGATTAACACCTATGCCGACCAGTTTGTTCATTAATTCTGCAAGTGTTTCCGCACTGTCGTTGACCCCTTTGAGTAGAATTGTTTGGTTGTTAACTACCACCCCTGATTTAATCAGGTTGTCTACAGCCTCGATTGACTGTTTAGTTATCTCTTTGGGATGATTGAATTGAGTAACAACCAATAGCCTTCTCTCTGGAGTAGAATATTTAGCCATTAATTCTAGCAGTTCATTGTCTCGGAATCTTGAAGGAAACGTGACTGGAGCCCTACTACCAAACCTAACGAAATCAAGATGAGAAATGTCAGATAGCATTGATAAGAATCGTTCAATAATCTCATTAGGAAGCACAAGGGGGTCGCCCCCAGAGATCAACACATTATTAATCTCTGTATGGTGCCTTATGTAACGCACTGGGGCTTCGAAATCTTCAATTATCTCCCTAGTTTCTCGTCGTCCAACGAGTCGTTTTCTAAAGCAATGCCTACAATACATTGCGCATCTATTTGTGGCAAGTATTAGTGCAGTTTCAGAGTATTTGTGTTGAAGCCCCCGCAGTTTTGTATTTTCCACTTCGCCACTAGTATCATAGGAACCTTGCAGATTCAACTCGTCTAGTGATGGAATAGCCATTTTTCTTATCGGATCAGCGGTATTGCTCCAATCAATAAGCGACATGTAGTAAGAAGTTACTTTAATTGGATGTCTTGCAGTAACTCGTTTAAGTTTCTTCATTTTTTCCTGTGATATGTCAACATACTTGCTTAATTGTTCAATTGAACATATTGCCCCGCTCATTTAGTTCTCATCTCCTGAATCATTCACAAGTCGATTAGTTACTGTGTTTGTTTTTGCTTGTAAAATCCGCCACGAAGCTCGACCAATATCATAAATGAAGATAAAGATTACTCCAACTGCAATCATTACTATCGCTGCTACCAGTCCAGTTCCAATATTAACAGAAATTTTCAAAAGAGGAATTATGGCAGCAGTTGCCAAGATTATAACTATAATAGCCACCAAATCTTTTACCACTCTATCTCTGGACCACTGTTCTTGTATGCCCAAACGCGTAATGAAAAGACCTATTGCTTTGTCGGCTATAACCAAAATATTGGACAATGCTCGTATCAGAAAAACTCCCGCAATAAGGACAAAAACTAGCCAAGACAAATAACCCACACCCTCAATCATCGTATCCAATAGGAGCGAAGAGAATAAGCCTAATGCCCAAAAAACCAGAGCTAGAGCCGTGTTAGCTAATAAACTGGGAAGCTTATCCCTGAATTCTTGACGGAGAGAGTTCACACTTATCCAATCCTAACCTCAATCTCTTTCTATTAGTGTCGAATTTCTGATATGCAACAGGTTACAAAGTAATTGCGTGCGTACCGTATCGACGACAACTACTGGAAACGAGTTATATCTTCATGTTCTCGCGAGGGTTTATAACCTTTAACCCTGACAAGCCTCGCCGTTAATCAATATCTTAATGGGTTGTCTCTTACCCACTTAGCCGTGTTTTATTTTTCATGGAATTACGGCTTACGTATTAAACCACAATCTTTAAGAACCGCTTCTATTCAATGAGCATGTAAATCGGATGTAAATGAAATGTCAGTTGAAGAATCATCTGAAAGTGAAGAATTGGTGAAGATAGAAACGCTGACCCCAAATTCGAGGGGTGTCAACACTATTGTGAAGGTAGTTTCTAAAGGTGAAGTCAGAAGCGTCACGGGAAGAGATTATTCTGTTCGCAGAGTTGCAGATGCCTTGGTGGGAGACGAAACCGCATGCGTATACATGACCCTTTGGGATGATAAAATAGACGCGGTAAACGAAGAAGCCACCTTGCGAATCACCAACGGTTACATAAACCTCTTCAGAGGAAACATGCGCTTGAACATTGGGAAATACGGTAGTTACGAGGTTCTAGAAGATTCACCGATCACGGAAGTCAACACTGAGAACAATCTGTCCGACAAACGCTACGAGCAAGAGAGACGATTCGGAAGAGGCGGCGGATACGGCGGAAGAGGCGGCGGAAGAGGCGGCGGAAGAAGCGGCGGATACGGCGGAAGAGACGGCGGATACCAGCGAAGAAGATACTAAAAACTTTTTCCCCATTTTCTTTTTTTGTTGTTCGCGCCAGTTGTACTAAGCTAAAATAGCTGATGCTTTTCGGCTCAACAGGTCGTCAGATTGTTTATGTTTGTCTTGGGGTTTTTTTGAATAGTTGATAGATTTGTCCAGTGCAGAAGGAAAGGGTTCTGAAGATGTCAATGATGGGGAATATGATGATTCTAGAGAATTTTTTGTTTTTGAGTGCTCTGTATGCGTAGATTGACATTACCATAAGTAAAGGTAAGCCTGTGAATCCGAATAGTAGCCAGCGGAAAAGGCTGGAATTTGAGGTGAGAGTTAGAACGGTTAGGGATCCGGTTATTAGCAGCCAACTTATGAATCCCATTAGTCCTAGAAAGGACCATTTAGAGACGGCGTCTTTCAGTTTTTTCTGTTTAAGCACCATGCCGCTTCCTTTGCCGTACTGAAAGTTTTGTTTCAGAAATTCTTTAAGGGTTGATCTGTGTTTGTGCCAGACTAAAACATTGGGGTCCAGAACCATTTTGTAACCAGCCTTGCACACTCTGTCGGCGAACTCGACTTCGTCGAAGCCGTATTGAATGTTTTCGTCAAAGTATCCGACTTCTTCGGCTACTTTTCGTCTAAAAGCCATGTTGCATCCTGCTGGATGGCGGAAGAAGGGTTTTACCTTTTCGAGTTCTTCTCGTTTCGTGAAGAAGGGCATCAGGCGTACTATGCTGTTGTCGGCGTATTGGGAGATGAAGTCGTTGTCAAGGGCTTTTGCGCTTCCGCTCACGCAGCTGACTTTGGGGTCTTTGAAGTTCTCGACAATTTTTGTTATCCAGTTGCTGGGCACTACACAGTCAGCGTCGGTGAAGGCTACGATTTCGCCGTTGCCGCACTTTATCCCCGTGTTTCTCGCGATGTTTAGTCCTTTTCTTCTTTCAACAATCAATTTCACGGGATATTTTTTGACTATTTCCCGGGTTTTGTCTGTTGAGTTTCCGTCGACTACAATCACTTCTACTTTTTTTCTGTCGTAGTCCAGCCTTTGAAGAGACTCTAGTAGAGGCTGGATGGTCAGTTCCCCGTTTCGTACAGGAACAACCACAGTGACTGAGGGGGGTGTTTTGTAGTCTTCCATTAAAATCGCTTCTCTTCCTACGTAGCGTAGAATCCACTCAAACCAATTTATTATTTACGCCAAAAAAGGCTTAAGTTAGCCTAATAATCTTCTATGGAACGAGAAAACGTGCTGGAAAAGGTAAAACTTCGGTTCCACTATGGTGGTACGTGTGTCTGAAAAGAGCGTGGGTTGTCCTTCTGTTTCAATTGTGATAGTGAACTTTAATGGGAGAGAATTTTTGAGGCAGTGTTTGCTCACGCTTTTGGATACGGATTATCCTAATTATGAGATTGTTGTTGTTGATAATGCTTCGACGGATGGGAGTGTCGAGGAGGTAGAGAGGTGTTTTGGTTCGGATCCTCGCATAAAGTTTGTTAGAAACCGTGAGAATGTGGGGCATGCTGAGGGCTGTAATATTGGGGTGCGGGTGACTGGGGGGCGTTATATTGTTTTTTTGGATAGTGACACGGAATTCAGGGCTGAGGATTGGCTTTGGGAATTGGTTAGGGTTATGGAGAGCGATGAGGGTGTGGGGTTGGCGCAGGCTAAACTGGTGTTGGCTGAGGATAATGGTTGTTTGGATTATGTCTGTGTGGCTGTTGATGCTTTGGGTACGTGGGCTGCGACTTATGGGTTAAAGGATGAGGGGTTCAAAGAGAATTTTGAGATTTTGGCGGCGTCTTCGGGTTGTTGTATTGTTCGGAGGGAGGTTTTTGATGAGGCTGGAGGCTTTGATTCTGATTATTTCATTTATGATGATGACACTGATCTTTCTCTTCGGGTGAGGTTGTTGGGTTATCGGGTGTTGTTGGTTCCTTCTGCTGTGGTGGTTCATCGTGGTGGTGTCTTGAGGGGCTTGAATAGTAGGACTCTTTTTCATTCTTCTAAGAATCGGGTGCGGACTGCGCTTAAGAATTATGAGTTGAGGAATGTTTGGTGGAGGTTTTCGGTTTTGTCCTTTTTCACGTTTATTGTTTCTGTTGGTTTTGCTTTTTTGGGAAAGAGTGATGAGGCTAAGGCTACCTTCAAGGGGTTGCTGAGTCCAGTGAAGGACTTTCGGAGTATATGGAGGAAGAGGCTTGTGCTTCAGTCTAAAAGGCGCGTGAGAGACTGTGAGCTTGTTCGCAAAGGCTTCGTAAGAAACGACTTTCGGTCTACACTGCAGGATTTCAGGATAAAACTGAAACACATGCAATAGTCAGCTGTTTTCCAGAAAAAAGCTTGTTTTCAACATAGAAGTATTATTGGGCTTCAAATAGGTTGGAGGAGTTTTTCAATATCTAAAACTGATCAGCGCATGTGATAGTAGCATCGTATTTTTGTTCTAGGTGCTCACGTTTTATTGTAAGCGGGGAGAATAAGATTTATCGTGATTTGTTGATTAAGTATTATGTGTAGTGGTAAGGTATGGTTACGAAAAGGAAGAGTTGGGTTGAGAAGCTGCATGACAGTAAGGGCTTGCCTAAGGTTGAGAAGATCACTGAGAAAATGAGTAAGCGATGGGGTACTGGGACCGTTGTTATTCCAGCACCTTTAGAGGTGGATGCGTTGATGAGGAAGGTGCCTGAGGGAAAGCTTGTTACTATTAATGGGCTTCGTGAGGCTCTTGCTAAGAAGCATAAGGCGTCTATTGGCTGTCCCATGACAACAGGCATCTTTGCCTGGGTGGCTGCCCATGCTGCTGAAGAGCAGAGACAAAACGGAGTTGAGGATATTACACCTTACTGGCGTACGTTGAAGGCGGGCGGGGTTCTGAATCCGAAATATCCGGGTGGAGTGGAAGGGCTGAAGAAGCTTCTGGAAGCAGAAGGACACAAGGTCGTTCAAAAAGGTAAAAAACATGTAGTTACTGATTACGAGAAATCGCTAATAGAACTCTGAAAACCCGCTCTTTTAATGCCACATGTTGCTAAAGACCAAAAAATCAGTCAGAAGCCCTAACTATTTAATGGTGGACGGGAATAGATCAAAGCCCGTGTTTGAACCCTCGCTTTAATATCGAAAATGGGCTGAAATTGTGGAATTCTTGGCAATGTACCAAGCTGCAATTGTCATGTGGGTTGCTCAGACTTGGAATTAATTAGTATAAGTCGTTTTTCTGTAACAGATTTTCTTCTTTTCCCTGATTTGATCATGAGTTCTTTAGCAACGGTTTCAGCAGAAGTCAATTTCCTTAATGCTGTTAACCAAGCCGCCGCTTTAATATCAGCGTGGAATATCCATTCTCTGTTTGCATTTATGGCTTCTTTTGGACAGATTTCTTGGCATGCAAAGCAGAAGATGCAAAATTCAGGCAAGATAATGGGCTTGCCTTCTTTTATCTGAAGGGCGTGAGTAGGGCATATATCTACGCAAGCCATGCACCCTTTTGGGCATAGATCCGCATTCAACTCGATGGTTCCATGAAAGGGTTTTTTCACCTTTATTGCATTTTCAGGACAGAAATACTCACAACGTTTACAGTTGAAACAAAGAGACTCGTTGATTTGTACATCAGTTATTTCAAGTATTATTCCATTTTCTGAGCTTTTAGTTGAAACTTTAATGGCTTCTGTGGGACACTCCTCTTGGCATCTAAGTTCACAGTCTGGTTTACATTTCTCTTCAGTAACCTTGATTTCTCTTATAAAAACCGGAAAAGCCTCGTTTTTCACAATTGTAGAGATTTCCTTACCGTCAACCTTCATTACCAGGGCGCTTAGGGGGCACAATACCGCACACTCGCCACATAGGATACAAGAATCGATGTTGAAATCAATTTTTGGTTTTTTGGCCAGCCGTCCCTCAACTATTGATGCAGGAAGTTTCTCTATGGCTTCTTTTGGACAGATTTCAGCGCATAATCCACAGCCATTACATAATTTTTTGTTTAAATGTAAAGAATAGTTTCTAGTAAGAAAACTCCTTTCAATCTTAATTTCTCTTCGATTTTCTCGCTTAATTAGTTCTCCGCGCAAAACATCCGCCACCAAATGGGTTTGAATTCTTTCTGTCTATGGTGATCATATCTTTCCAACCTTAGGCTGCTACCTGCACCTTTTTTGGAGTTAAAGTGGTAACCGTCTTTTCTATCTCTTCTCTGGTGACTCCCTCAACGATTTTTTGCATCTCCTTAATTTTTGAGGCAAATCTCTCCCCTTCAGCTGCACTGATCCAAGCCAATTGAAGCCGATTCTTATCTAATCTCAACATATCCATTTTTTTCCACAATCTTTCAACCCGTTTCTTGGTTTGATAATTGGCGTCTATGTAGTGGCAGTCATTCAAGTGACAGCCTGCAACCAACACTGCTGCAGCTCCTCGGGCAAAAGCTCGTTCAACAAACTTTGGAGATACCCTGCCTGAGCACATTGTTCTGATGATTCGCACGCTGGGAGGGTACTGCATCCTGCTAACTCCAGCAAAATCCGCTCCCGCATAGGAGCACCAGTTACAACAGAAAGCTATGATTTTCTTGTCCGCATCCTTTTCAGTTGCCGCATCTATCTGCGCGTACAGTTGCTCGTCAGTGAAGTGCCTCATCTCGATGGCAGCGAATGGACACTCTGCACCACAAGTGCCACATCCAGCACATGCCGCTTCAACTACTTTCGATTCTTTTTTGTCCTTGTCGACAGTAATCGCGTTGTATGGACAGACTCTGGCACATAAGCCGCATCCTGTGCACTTTTCTTGGGACATCAGGGGTGTGATGGCTTCTACTGTAACACATCCTTTCGCCATGAGAATACCCGCCCGGGCTGCTGCGGCACTTGCTTGTGTCACGCTGTCTTTGATGTCTTTTGGGGCTTCAGCACAACCAGCAAGAAAGACTCCTCCCGTTGGGGTATCTACGGGTTTTAATTTCGGGTGGGCTTCCATGAAGAAACCGTCTGATGTTTTAGATAGTGTTAGGAGACGCTGAACCACACCGCTGTCATCTCTGGGTATAAGGCCTACAGATAAAACCACCATCTCTGTTTCCAAAACGTAAAACTTGTTCAAGGTCATGTCTTCTCCAATAAGGTGCAAATTGTTGGTGTCTTTATCTTCAACTATTTCCCCAGGTAATCCGCGGATAAAAATTACACCTTCGCGCTTTGCTCTCTTGTACAAATCCTCAAAACCTTTACCATACGCCCTTATGTCCATGTAGAAGACATATAGTTTGGTTTCGGGCCAATGTTCCTTGATTAAGAGGCAATCTTTGATTGTATTCATGCAGCACACGTTGCTGCAATATGAGTTTCCCCTTTTCTCAGAACGCGAACCTATGCACTGGATGAATGCGACAGCTTTTGGAATCTGCAAGTCACTTGGACGCAAAAGACGACCTCCAGTGGGCCCACCTGCATTTATAAGCCGTTCAAACTCCATGGAGGTTATTACATTCGGAAATTTCATGTATCCATATTCTGTCAAAGCAACAGGATCAAAAACATCTAGGCCGGTGGCTACGATAATAGTTCCAACATCCAGCTCAACTTCTTCGGCTTTGTCATTGAAGTCAATGGCTTCAGGCCCGCAGACTTCTTTACACTTTGCACAAGTATTCGGGTCTAGGCCCAGACAGCTCTTTTCGTCGATAAGGTAAAGTGCTGGAACACTCTGGGCAAAAGGGATGTAGATCGCTTTTCGCCAAGTAAGCCCTACCTCAAATTCATTGGGGACTTCTACTGGGCACACATCAACGCAATCACCACAGGTTGTGCATTCTTTTTTAACGTATCTTGGCTTCTTCAGGACCTTAACTTTGAAGTTTCCGATATATCCACCAACCTCAGTAACCTCACTGTTTGCCAACAGTTCGATGTTCGGATGCTTACCTACATCAGACATTTTTGGCGCTAGAATACATATTGAACAATCCATTGTTGGGAAAGTCTTATCGATCTGAGCCATTTTCCCGCCGATGCTAGGGCTCTTCTCCACGAGGTAGACCTTGTAGCCCGTATCTGCCAAATCCAGAGCTGCTTGGATTCCCGCAACTCCTCCTCCTATTATTAACGCCTTTCTTGCTACTGGGACCACAGCCTCTTCTTGGGGTTCTATTAGTGCCGCCCTCGCGACGGACATGCGAACTAGATCCTTGGCTTTCGCTGTAGCCTTTTCTGGTTCGTACAGGTGTACCCAACTGCAGTGTTCTCTGATGTTAGCCATCTCGAAAAGGTACTTGTTTAGTCCAGCCTCTTCACAGGTTCTTCTAAAGGTTGGTTCATGGAGGCGAGGGGTGCATGATGCAACTACAACTCTGTTGAGGCTATGTTCCATTATGTCTTTCTTGATTGTTTCCTGTCCTGGATCCGAACAGGTGTATAGATTATGCTTTGAAAGAACGACATGGGGAAGAGTGGAAGCATATTCTGCTACGTCCGCACAGTCCACTGACCCAGCTATGTTTTTTCCGCAGTGACAAACATAGACTCCTATCCGAATCTCATCTGATTCTTGCTTTACTCCTTTCGTCTGCTTTTCAGCCATTTCCCTTTGTCACCTTTCACCATTTTTTTGGTCCAATGCCTTCGCAAAGAGTACCGGCAGATCATAGATCTTCAGATTAACCTCTGATCGTTTGATGGGCAATTCACCATCAGTGGCACATTTTAGGTGAATCTGACATTTGGGACAGGAAGTGATTAACCAGTCGGCTCCTGCTGCTTTAGCCTCTTTTAGTCTGTTAAGTTGGGTTTGTTTCGAGAGTTTCCCGCAATTTAGCCACGAGCTCACTCCACAACAGAGGGAATTTTCTCTGTTTCTTTCCATTTCCAACAGTTCAATATCTGGAATACTGTTGATGACGGTTCGGGGGGGATCGTACACGCCCATGTGCCTGCCAAGTCGGCACGAGTCATGGTAAGTCACTTTCTTCTCCTTGAATGTTGAGGGAAGTTCTATCTTTTCGTTTTCGATTAATTCAGCCAAGAATTCTGAAATATGAAGGACCTCAAAGTCAAGGTCCCCAACTACTTCCGGATAGTCAAGCTTCAGGGTTCTATAGCACTCTGCACATGATGTTACCACCTTTTTTGCCTTTGACTTTCTTATGGCAGATACATTTATTCTTGCCAACTTCTCGAAGTTCACCTTGTCTCCTGTGAAGTGAAGATCATGACCACAGCACCTTTCGTTCTTTAGAAGTACTGGTTCTATTCCAGCTCTGTTGAGTATCCTAACTACACTCCTTGCTGTTTCGAGAGTTTTTACTTTGATGTCCCTAAACATCACATCGAAGTAGGGAAGGCAACCCACAAAGTAGAGAACATCTCCGCTCTCAGAAAATTTGGCGCCTCTAGGAAGCCATTTCATTCGACTTTGATCTATTTTGGGATTCGCCATTATCCTCTGTAAATCCAAAAGTATGTCCTTGTGAGCGCAACTCTGAGTCCTCCCCAACAGCCTCGCCTCTTCTCGGCAGGCTATCATGAAGTCAACATAACGAACATTTGATGGACATCTTTCTGTACAAAGGCCACATGTCAAACAGTTCCAGATGCCTTCATCAAGGAAGGGAGCCCCCTCAGTCCCTGTCAGAACCCTTCTAACAGTCATTCTTGGAGAAAAATCAGGATTCATCCTCGTTATTGGGCAGCTGCTGGAACATTTGGTACACTCTAGGCATAACCGTATGTTTGTTTTTTCAACCACCTCTGAGAAATGCTCTCTTTCAGCAGGAACAGTCTCTTCGCCAATTTGCGGCTTCAATGGATTTGACCCGATTCTGTTGAGTGTTGCTGTGAAATCTTCTATTGTTTTAGCGAACTTTTGTCCTTCAGAAGCAGAAATCCATTCCAAGCGCAGTCTCTTGGAGCCTAACCCTAATAGTTTGAGAAGTTCTTTGGTGCTCTTCACCCGCTTCTCAGCCTTCAGATTTCCGCTAACATAATGGCAGTCACCTGGATGGCATCCGGAGACCAAGACGCCGTCTATTCCCTCCTTGAAGGAGTTAATGATAAATGAGGGATCGACTCTTCCGCTGCACATAACTCGGATAGGCCGTACGTTTGCTGGGTAGTTGATTCTGCTTGTTCCCGCGAGGTCTGCCCCTGCGTAGCTACACCAATTGCATAGAAAGGCCAAGATCTCTGGCTTAGCCATTGTGTGACAACCCTCCATAAGCCGCCTTTATCTGCGCCAGTATCTGTTTATCCGTGAAGTGCTTCATCGTGATCGCGCCTGTGGGACAAGCACTCGCGCAGGAGCCACAACCCTTGCACACAACCTCATTGACTTTTGCAAGTATCATTGGCGCGAGGACAAAAGGTTCAACATCTAAGACCTTTCTGTCCAGATTGATGGCATTATATTCGCAAACCTCTTGGCATTTGCCGCAGCCTCTACAAAGTTCCTCGTTTACAGTAGCCGTGATGGCTTCGGATCGTACACGGCCCTTGGCCATGGGAATTACTGCTGAAGAGGCAGCGGCGTGAGCTTGGATTATGCTTTCATCCAAAGCTTTTGGACCGTGAGCTGTTCCACAAAGATAAATTCCATCGGTTGCGAAGTCCACTGGCCTTAGTTTGATATGGGCTTCAAGGAAGAATTCGTCAGAGCCCAAAGGCACCTTAAGTGAACGAGATAGGGACTTTGCTGATTCATGTTGAACCAGAGGCGTGGACAGCACAACTAGATCACAGTCTAAGGTAATCTCTTTTCCAATAAGGGTATGAAAAACATTAACCGCCAGCCTATCATCTGATCTTGGCTTGACTGTGGGGCGTCTTTCCGGTAGGTAATTGATGAATTTTACGTTTTGTTCTTGGGCTCTGAGATAATACTTTTCATATTCCTTGCCGTAGGCCTGGAGGTCACGGTAGAGTATGTAGATTTCTGAGCTAGGCTTCACTTCTTTGATTAGGAGGGCGTTTTTCAAAGCGGTAGCACAACAGATTCTTGAACAGTACTCCCTTCCCTCTACTTCGTCCATAGCTCCAACACATTGGATCATAACAACTTTGTTCACTTTCTGGTGGAGCCCTCTTTTCAAAAGTCGCTCCAATTCGAGTTGTGTTATCACGTTCTCGAGTTCACCGTAAAAGTACATGCCTATTGGTTTGAATTCTTCTGCACCGGTAGCCACAATTATGGTGCCGACATTAAATGTGATTCTCTCTTTTCCATCCTTTAGCGCAGTAACTTCATAGTTTCCTATGAAGCCTTTCACGTCCTCAACAACCGTTGATGTGTAGAGGTCAATCTTATTGTTGGCTTTCACCGCTTTGGCAGCTGATTTCAAGATTTCTGAGGCATATTCTCCGGTAGGATACAGTATGTAAAGGTCCCGCAGCATTCCGCCAATGGCGGGTTCTTTTTCGATGAGGTAGACCTTAAAACCTTGATAAGCCAGACTTAGGGCAGCTTGAATGCCTGAGATACCCGCGCCAATGACTAAGCTAGAGGGCGTAACCTCCACCTCTGTCTCTTCTTGCGGTTTAAGGGACCAAGCCTTTGCTATTGCCATTCTCACTATTCCTTTGGCCTTCAGAGTGGCTTCTTCGGGTTCTTGCATGTGGACCCAACTGCAGTGTTCTCGAATGTTAGCCATCTCGAAGAGGTATTTGTTTAATCCAGCCTCTTCGCAGGTTTCTCTGAAGAGAGATTCATGGGTTCTGGGGGTGCATGATGCCACAACAACTCTGTTAAGACCATACTTCTCTATCGCCTCTTTGATTCGCCTTATTCCATCGGAAGAACAAGTGTAGAGATTACTTTCAGCATAAACCACTCCAGGCAGAATCTTAGCGTAATTTACAATCTTTGGAATGTCAATTATTCCGCCAATGTTTATGCCGCAGTGGCAAATGAAAACACCTATCTTCGGTGTTTTATCCATGAGTCCCTTCTTGTTCTTCATCTTTTTCTCCTCCTAGGAACGCATCCTAGCTAAAAATTCAGCAGCTCTAGATGCAGCGCCTTTCCCTTCAGCAACTGAGTCAGGAATATCTTGAGGCGTGTGGCAACAACCAGATAGGAAAATCCCTGGTTTTGTAGCGTTGAGGGGAGCAAGGAGGGGATGCCCGACTTGAAAGAAACCATATTCATCCACTCTAATCCCGAGGATCTCTGCCAACACTTTGTTATCAGGTGGCGGAACTAGGGCTGTACATAAGACAACAAGGTCCACCTGAAGACTCCTCATTTCCCCAGTCAATGTGTCCTCGTATTTGATGGAGAGGTCAAGCGTCTTTGGGTCTTCTCTTATCTCTGATGGCTTGGCTCTGAAGTATTCGATTCCCCATTCTTTTTTTGCTCTGTTTACGAATTCCCGGAATCCCTTTCCGAAGGCTCTAATATCGGTGTAAAAAATTGAGACCTCTGATTCCAGTTCATGTTCTTTGATCAGTGCCGCCTCTTTTGTAGCGTACATGCAGCAAACGCTTGAGCAATATGGATAATAGTCTCTCAGGCTTCTGGAGCCCACACATTGTATGAAAGCTATCTTATGGGGGATTTTGTTGTCTGAGGGTCTAACTAATTTGCCATCGGTGGGACCGGAGGCAGAGAGTAACCGCTCCAGCTCCATTGATGTTAAAACGTTTTTGTACTTTCCATAACCATACTCTTTGATGTTTGAAGGGTCGAAGGGGACAAAACCTGTGGCAACTATTATTGCTCCAACGTTAAGGTCAATAATTTCTTGTTTTTGATTGTGCCTTATCGCTTCGGGTTCACAAACTTTTTCACATTCGAGGCATAGGGAGCAGCCTCCACAATTAAGGCATCTCTCGGCTTCTTGCAATGCCATCTCCTCGGTGAAACCGGTCTCAACTTCGTGGAAGCTTTCAACTCTTTTTTTCATTGAAAGGAGAGGCATAATCTGTCTCGCCTTTTTCTCTACACCCTCCTTTGACACCTCCTCTACAAGTTTGATCTCTTGCCTTTCGACTTTGAGGTCCTCATCCCTCAAATATTGATCAATTGAAATGGCAGCCCTTTTACCAGCGGCTATGGCATCAACAACTGTTGCTGGTCCTGACACTGCATCTCCGCCAGAGAAAATCCCCGGCAAAGCAGTCTCTAAGGTCACGGGTTCGCATTTGATGGTCATTCCTTTTGTAACTTCAACTTCTTCTGGGAGAATAGAATTATCCGGTGTTTCACCGATGGCTACTATTACAGCATCTGCATCTACAATAAACTCTGAACCCTTGATGGGGAGGGGGCGCCTTCTTCCGCTCTCATCAGGTTCTCCCAGCTCCATTCGAATACATTCGAGAGCAGTAACTTTTCCTTTCTCTCCCAGAATCTTTTTCGGTGCCACCAAATATTGAAACTTCACTCCTTCATTCTCAGCTTCCTTGGCGTCCGAATGGTACGCTGGCATCTCCTTCTTAGACCTTCGATATAGAACTCTAACATCTTTGGATCCGAGGCGAAGGGCTGTTCTAGCGGCGTCAACTGCAACATTTCCTCCCCCAATTACAGCAACTCGATCTCCTAAGTCAACTCTCTTACTTAGGTTAACGTCCTTCAAGAATTCTATGGCAGATAATACTCCCTCGTATTTTTCTCCTTCAATGCCAAGTTTACGGCTTTTTTGGGCTCCAATAGCGATTAAGATTGCTTTGTAGCCCTTTTGCTGAAGCTGGTCGATTGTTAAATCCAAACCTATAACCGTGCAAGGTTTGATGTTCACTCCATAGTCTTTTAATCGTTTGATTTCGATATCAAGTAATCTTTTGGGTAAACGGTATTCAGGGATTCCTGTCCGTAGCATGCCACCGGGTTCAGGTGAAGATTCGAAAACTGTTACTGGATATCCCTTCTTTACCAGTTCAAAGGCTGCAGTTAAGCCAGTGGGACCGGAACCAACTATGGCAATTTCTTCTTCATGTGTCTTAGCTATGGGTTCAACTTTCTCTTCTATTCCATGTTCAAGTTCCCAATCAGTCACAAAACGCTTCAGAGAATTTATCGCCACCGGTTTGTCAAATGTGCCACGTTCACAATCGGTTTCGCATGGGTGAAAGCAGACTCGACCGCAGATTAGAGGGAGAGGGTTGTCCTTTCTTATGAGTTCAAGAGCTTCCTTATACTTTCTATCTCTGATAAGAGCTACGTACCCCTGAACGTGAACTCCTGCAGGACAGGACGCCTGACATTTCGGGGTTCCTTTCTTGTCAATTACAAAAACTTTGGGAACAGCCTGAGGAAAGAGTCGGTATATGGCTTTTCTCGTACCCAAAGCCATATCAAACTCGTTGGGCAATGCAACTGGGCAAGCTTCGGTGCAGTCGCCGCAACCCGTACACTTTTCTTCGTCAACAAACCGAGATTTCCTTAGTACTTTTACACTGAATTTTCCTGGTTCACCTCTTACATCTTTCACTACAGAGTAGGTGAGCAAACTGATGTTCTGCCGGCGATTTACATCAATCATTTTTGGAGCAAGAATACAAATGGAACAATCCATTGTGGGGAAGGTTTTGTCAAGTTGGGCCATTCGCCCCCCTATACTAGGAGTCTTTTCCACGAGGTAGACATTGAAGCCTCGGTCAGCTAAGTCAAGGGCTGCCTGCATCCCCGCTATGCCACCCCCAACAACTAGAACGCTATCATTTACTTTCATGTTAGATTCTCCCCAATTTCTTCAATGTCTCACCGACTGGGCTTAAGTTTAGATTCAGCCCAAGTTCTTCAACCTTCATGCCCATGGCTAAACCGAGCACTTGAGTAATGTATAATACCGGCATGTTGAGGTCTTTCTGTCCGGTTGAAACCTTGATAGCGTTTTGTTTGGCGTCAAGCATTTTCGTGCAGAAAGGGCAGATTGTCACTAGGCCATCGAACTCGCGATCTTGTACGGCTCTTAATTTTAGTCCCGAAATTGTTAGAGCTGTTTTGCCAGTGGTTATGGCTAAGCCTTGGCCACAGCAATCTAAACGTTCTGGGTACTCTTCTGTTGTGGCTCCTAGAGCCTCTATAAGTTCTTCAATAGATTGAGGGTCTTCCGAGTCATCCGGCATTTCCAGTTTGCTGGGTCTTAAAGCGTGACAACCATAGTGGGCCGCCAACTTCAATCCTGCAAGTGGCATCTTTACTGCGGCCTGAATGTTATCTATACCAATTACTTCCCGTAAGATCTGTAAGATATGCACAGATTTCGTGTTTCCCGTATAGTTAAGTCCCTCCATTGAAAGTAGAGAATTTATATGCTCTTTGAGTGTTGGATCCTTCTTCAGATAGTGTTTCACTTCACAAAAAGAAAGGTTGCAGCCATTACATAGTGGGAAGATGTCCAAGCCGAGCTTCTCAGCGAGAGCTAGATTCCGCGCCGTTAGATAGAACCATGCCGAAACGCTGACGTTTTTTAAAGGATATCCACAACAACTGAATCCTTCAACATCTACCAGTTGAATCCCCAATTTTGGAAAGATCCGTCTGGCGGAAATTTCATAAGCGTATTGCTCAGACTGGACTGTGCATCCTGGATAGAAGGCGAACTTCATTTTTCGTCTCCTTGGAGAGCCTTCTTAAGGGCAATGGCGAACTCTGCAATTTTGGTGGGTTTATTAGCTTCAGGCAAGCTCAAGGATGCGCGGTCACCAAATTCAAAGGCTCTCTTTGTTTTATCTTCTGGGAGTGGATGCTTACGAATCCTAACTCTTGTAGGCTTTTGAATTACGCCCTCCTTCAAAACGGAATTTATGAGCGCTGAATAATCTTTGGGGAAAACTAGATTGCGCTCAAAGGCCAAATTCTGTAGAGCTTGAATAACATCATAGGGAGCAACGTCCCTAGGGCACCTCTCTTTGCAAGCCAAACACTGGGCGCATTTCCAGATGTCCTCAGATTTTAAAAGCTCCTCAACAAAACCGAGCTGGACCATGGCAATAATTCTTCGAGGTCTGAAGTCGAAAAAGTTCGCGACAGGACAACCACTAGAACATTTTCCACATTGGTGACAATACTCTGGATGATAATCGCCAGGTACATGCCGCAAACTTGAGCTTAGGTCATTAATACGCATGCCTTTAAGATGGCACCCCCGAAGAAGAAAATGCTATTCGCCATAGGTATTTATTAATTCTGGTAGACGCAGTTCTGAACAGCTGAAAACACATAAAGGATGTTCCTAATGGGGCTTCGTCAAGTTTCGTTGAAAGTATTGCCATGATTCTTTTTCAGGGCGTTGTTGCTTCGCAAAAAGAGTGTGCACATGTAAGCAAATTCATATTTGTCCTATGCGATATTTTATAAGTTGAGTGCAAAACATGATACTTCAACAATTCATTCTAGTGGGGGGTTGAACATCTCCAAACTGGGTCGCCGGGAATTATTTTTTTTCAACATAACAGATAGGAACATTGAAAGTGTCATAGATGAAATCAAATCGACCATTACTTTACACAAATACACAATCGATGTTTATTCAGGGAAATATGGAGTGAATGTGATTATTGAGGTATCAGGACCTGATGAGGAAAGAATAAGGCAGATCGACTTTGAATTATCTGCCAAAGTCATGGAAATCTGTGAGAAAAGAAACATTGGAGTCCATTTAATCGAACCTATTCAAATATTCTAAACATAAAGGAGGTGAGAGTTTGGTCAATGCTTATATCTTGGCTAAGGTGGAAACCGGGGCAGATAGAGAGGTCTTAAGTGAAATCAGAAATTTTCCAGGAGTGAAGAAAGTGTGTATGACCTATGGTCCCTTTGACGTAGCTATTGAAGCAACTTTCGAAACTATAGATGATCTTGACGGCTTTATATTCGACAAACTCCGTAAAACTCCAAATATAAAAGAAACACTGACTGTAATATGCTCAAAAATCATTGCACTTGACAAAAAAAACGAAACATAACTTTGTTTTCCATTGGACGCGCCTAGAGGCTTGTTAAGTGTGTAAACAGATTTTTAATGCGCCCGCGCATGCATCATAATTCAGTGAATATTATCGCGCGCGCACTTAAAATTGTTAGCAATGAATCAATACGAGTTTTCAAACCTTCACAAGAAATAGAGCACAGTTATATGAGCTCGTAAAACAGAAAAAGCTAAGATTAGACTTATTTTTTGGTAATAAGCCAATTTTCACTTCCTTTTTCAAAAAGAAGCTTTGTGGACGGGGCGGGATTTGAACCCGCGGCTTCAGCGATGCCAACGACGCAAAACTTCCGAAAAAACAAGCTAAAAATCAGATTAACGGAAAAAATCTTGTCAGATTTTAGCGAATTTATGCGTGTTAATATGAGACTTGCTTCGTATACAGTAAAAACCTCAACTGAGATTGCAGCTAGGTTCCTGAAAAGTGCTGAATATGTTGTAAGTTATGAAACCATCTCTGACTATCTGAAAGGTTATCTCAGCAAGAGACCTAAAACCTATAACAGCCAGATAACCGCTCTAAGAAGATTTGTGAGAGATTTTCTGGGATATGAGAAACTGATTATGCCTTTCCGAATGGCTCCTGTAGACCCAGCGGGGAACAATGTCAAGCTGCCCTCAAAGTCTCAATTGAGAAAAGGTTTTGAAGTTCAATGCGACAACAGAGCTAAAGCAATTTATCTTTTTACCGCTACTTCAGGCTTGAGAAAAGGCGAGATTTTAGGTCTAACAAGAGACAAGATTGATCTCAAACTGAGAGCTGCAATTCCACAGCATTTCACTAGGGTTAAGAGAAGCGGTATCACGTTCTACAATGTTGAGACTGAGAAATGGCTAGAAAAATATTTGGTTTCAAGGTCGGATAGTGATTCAAGACTTTTTGTAATTAGTGATCGGAAATGGAAGAAGATTTGGAAGGATTCAAGCAAGGCTGCAAATGTAAAGATTACACCTCAAGTACTTAGAGCTTGGTTTGCAACGGAAATGGGAGAACTTGGCGTTCCTGATAGGTTTGTGGATGTTTTTCAAGGAAGAGCTCCACGAAGCGTCCTCGCAAAGCATTACACGGGCAAGGGATTGGAAAGGTTGAAGCGGATTTATGACAAGGCGGATTTGAAGGTGTTCAGTTAAAGTGTAGGGCGCGCAGAACCAAGTTAAGATTGTAAATGGGCGTGCATGTTAAATGTTTATTTCAAAACTCTATGAAAGCAATAAAAAGAGATTTCAAATTAAAACCATGATTTACCTGAATGTACCTTTGAGGAATTTTTGTTGCTCCTCTTCAAGTCTCTCTATTGGAGGTTCTAACCAGTTAAATCGATTTAATATCCAAATAGTGTGATTTAGTGCAATCTTATCTCCCTTTCCAAGTAACTCGTCAATAGTGATGTTCTTTTCTCGTTTGAGATCAGGAATATTGCAAGTATATCCATTAAAGAGAAACCTTCTAGAGTCAAAAAATGTCAATTTGCGATCTTTCATTCCATGCAAAGTAATAGACATAAAACAAGTTCCGTTGAACAAGTTCTTTTGTGCAAGTCTTGTAGCAAACTCATAGATTTCTGTAAGACGATACAATGTCATAATCACACCCAAAACTGATCCTGGTTTAATATGAGCATATTTAGAAGGTCCAAAAATAGGGCTAGATTCACCTAACCAATCCTCATGACACGCAAAAAGATGCACAAATTGTCCACTTTGGTAGATGCGCCATATTTCTTTGTAATACTCAAAATCTGTTATTGACTCCCAATAATCCGTACCAGCAATATAAGGGGGATTCCTTCTACTTACGTGTGGATAATCCCAACCACGTAATGTTACCTTACTCTCTCGAATTTTTTTGAGACATTCTGGAAGATTAAAACGCTCCTCTTCAAACGCGGTCGGACGGATAACAATTTTCCAATAACCGTGTGATTTGATTTTGGTAAGAACAGTTTCTGGAGTTATCTTTTCTTCTGTCATATTATATCCTCAATTTGATTGTCGAATGATTCCTCGTCCCTTGTATCGCTAGTGGCAGCTATAATGCGTATTAATCCCAAATCAGAATAGCGTTTGATGTCTTGTCTCAATTTTTTATCTACGGCCATGTCGATTATCTCTCGCATTTCGGTCTCAGATGGTACTTCAATAGTTTCTGGTTTCCCTCTGGATCGAGTATAGATTTTTCCTCGATGCATTAGACTACCATAATCCTTTTTGCAGATAATTGGTGAGTTATTAAATTCCATTACTCGGATCACAACAAACTTCCGTTCATTATGTTCAGGTTTTAATACTTCAAGATCAACATAAGGATCTGCGTAGTCTTTTACGAAGTCTTTTATGGAATCCAAATCGTAAGAATCATAATCAGCCTCATTCATGCCCACTGCCTTATAAGTGCCATCAGTTTGTTCTTCTTCTTTCCCAACAACAATATACCCGCCATCCTTTATATTCGCCATTGCCAATATTGATTTAGTAATCATTGCTTTGAATTTCTTCTCTTTCCAAGGATTTGAACTCTTAAATTCAATATGCCTTTCTTCAAATGGATGAGTAATCACTTCATTGACAAGTACACTCATCAAACTTCATCTTCTATTGGCGGTGAGGAATAACAATAATTATGATGTTAGATATAATATCAATATTTTGTAGCTAACTAATATGCGCGCATGTTTCTCTGATAGCTTGACCGAGGTTGTAAATAACAGTTTAATCTTACAAGGGAGTACATCGGTCAATTTATCAATCAATTTATAAATTTATCAATAAATTTACTATATATTTAAAAACTACATCATTTTTTTGTCACATGGTTTACGTTGTCCATTGGTGGAGACAAATCCAAGTGCTTAAGAGGTGTAAAATAAAATGGTTGAGCTTGTTGGAACAGTTAAAACCGTTAACCCTAAACTTGTCACTTTGATTTCTGGGTACACAACTGTTCATCTACCTGTAAAAGATCCCGATGTTTACTTGACGCTGGTAAAGATGAGTGAAGTTGCGTCACAACAAGGAGTGAGAATCCGCAACATTAAATTTGTGACAGACGACGACAAGGGCTACGTTACGGACATTCAATGGAAAAATAAAGAAGGAAAGTGGATTTCGCTCTTGGAGCGCTTCAAAGATGGCAAATATAAAGCGTAAGTATCCTAGAAATATTACTAGAAGAATAAGCGCTTTGAGAATAAAGCGTCTTGCAGCCATTGGCTCACCAATCAAAATACCTGAAGTGTTGGTTAAACGATTAAAGCCGTTCGGACCCCATTTTCTAAAAGTATCAAAACCTATTCCAGGTAATAGCAAGTCAGGTAAAAGAGCTGTTGAACATGCTTGGCAAGAACGGCCATACGAAGCTGACAGCGAAGAGTTACAGCAATGGGTTAGAGAAGGAAACAATTACGGCGTTATGGCTGGTCAAGGGATTATAATCATTGATTTGGACAGAAAAAATTTAGCGGAGAAGCTTGAAGCGGAAATTGACACCTTCACAGTCCAAACTGGCAGAGTCGGCGGCGAGGGAAGACATTATTATTTGCGAAGTGACGCCTCAGAAAACGGTTTGTTATTTGAGGACGGTGAAAACGTCGGCAACATTCAAGTTTTTAACAAGTTCGTGGTTGGTCCTAGATGTCACCATAATTCAGGAGGGGTATATCGAATAATAAAGGATGTTCCTTTAGCGTGGATATCAAAGCAACAGTTAAAACAGATTTTCGGCGACAGCCTTAAATGGACTGGTGAAGTTCGAGAGCGAAACAGGGAAGAAGCTGAAGATGAGAAAATCCGAACAAATCTAGAAATACCAATGGCGTTGCTTGTGGATTTATCTGAAATGGAGTGTAAGGGAGATGAATACCAAGGCAGTCATCCGCTTCACGGCTCAACTACAGGGCAGAATTTTTGCGTAAACATCAAGGAGAACGTGTGGCATTGTTTCCGATGCAACAGTGGGGGAGGTGGACTTATGTGGATAGCTGTTAAGCATGGGGTATTGGAGTGCCACGAAGCGCAGAAAGGGGCGTTGAGAGGGTTAAAATTTATTGAAGCCGTCAAATTTGCGCAAGAAGAAGGTTTCCAAATCAAGGTTCCAGACGAAGAGATCAGCCCAGACGTAGAACGGTTTTTTGAAGGAAAACCACCGAAGTTTGTAAGCGCCTACGTTGCTAAAGAGATAATGCAAGAAACCAATTTTCTAACAGAAGGAGAAAGAGGCTTAATTTTCAGATACAACTCAAAGAAAGGCATCTACGAACCCGACGGCGAAGACTACATTATGGCACAGACAGCAAAGAAGCTGGGGAAACATTACAGCATAAGAAGAAAAGCGGAGATACAAAATTTCATCAGAGCATCCACCATCAGAGAGATACCTGAAACAAGCAAGTATCTATTAGCCGTCAAGAACGGCGTAATGGACGTCAGAACATTAGAATTAAAGCCTTTCAGCCCCGAATATTACATATTCAACGCTTTACCTGTAGTTTATGATCCTAAGGCGGAATGCCCACAATTCAACAAGTTTTTGCCTGAAGTTGTGCCTTCAGAAAAAGACAGGCTTGTATTACAGGAGCATGGTGGATATTGCCTATTGAAGGACAACAGATTTCAAAAGGCTTTAATGTTAACTGGAAAGAAACAGAACGGCAAAAGCACGTTTCTTAATACGCTAACAGCGATGTTAGGAAAAGAAAACGTAAGTGCAATTCCGTTACAGATTCTCAGCGATAGCCGCTTCAGATTTTACGTTTCTCAACTACACAACAAAATGGCTAACATCTGCGCAGATTTGCCCGCTGAGAGATTGAAGGAAACAGACATGTTCAAGAAAATAGTTGCAGGCGACATGGTCACAGGAGAATTCAAGTTTCATCCCCCATTTGACTTTAAGCCCTACACCAAACTGCTTTACTCAGCCAATCAGCTACCTGAATTGCCGAAGGACGTAGAAGCGTTTCTTGTAAGATGGAGCATGGTAGAGTTTCCAAACACCTTTCTGCCAGGCGATCCAAAAAGAGACCCGCAGTTAATAGAGAGATTGACTACGCCAGAAGAGTTAAGCGGCGTCCTCAACTGGTGCCTAGAAGGATTACAGAGGCTGCTAAAACAAAAAGGGTTCACGGTAGGCGACACATTAGAAGAACAGGAAGACCGCTGGATTGTGGAAGGAGACAGCGTCAAAGCCTTTTACGAGCGGTGTATCCAAGAGCACATAGGTGAACACGCAGAAAAAAGCAGAGTTTACGACGCTTACATCAAATTTTGCGAAAAGCACAAAGTAACGCCACTAACGCGCCGAAGGTTCACAAGAGAGTTCAGAGAGACAAGCAAAGCAGACAGCGGCAGCACATCCGACAAAGACGGAAAAACCATAAGAGTCTGGTGGCACATTCAGGTCAAGGATGAAGATTAGAAAGAGAAATTAGACAACGAAGAGACAACTTCCATATTTGCGCTTGTTACGTTTGTTACAGTTTCACTGTACTTCTTTCCTGTATTTTATAATCTCCCAATTTTTTTCGGGAAACAGATATAGAAAAACGTGTAACGTTTGCTTGGGATATGTATGGAGTAGCCCATCCAAGAGCTCAAAAATTCCTCCTTGACTTTCTCAATAACGGCGGCCTGAAAGACATATGATAAAACGACCTTTTCTGTGGTTTGCTCAAGTAATAAATGGAAAACCGCAACCATGGAAACAATTTCCCTTGGAAGGACTAATGGTTAACGCCTATGAAATCCTGAAAAAAACAAAGGCAGATAGTGAAGTAAGAAGCCAAGGAATCCACAAATACATGGGATTTGATGGCCCAATAATGATGGATTCTGGAGGCTTTCAATTTATGAAAAAACAGGAACTAAATGTTGATCCAAAGGAGATTTTAAGATTATACCAAGTAAGCAAACCGGATTTTGGGATTGTTTTAGACCATCCTTTGGGTCCTAATCTCGACCATAAAGAAAAATTGGATAGGTGGTTAAGGACCCTGGCAAACACGCGGATAATGCTGGCTAATCATAACACGGATTCCACAGAATTGGTGCCAGTAATTCACGGTCATGAACTATCTAAAATTGAATGGTTCATAGAAGAGTTAGAAAAAATATCATCCTTCAATTATTTGGGAATAGGGAGTCTGGTTCCTTCAGTTTTTTCAACAAAAGGGGCTGGCGGTATTACAAATGTGGTTGAGATTGTAAATTTTGTGAAAAAGAAATTAGGGAACAGGAAAATTCACGTTTTTGGAGTTGGTAGTACTCTAACCATGCACCTTATGTTTTATGCAGGGGCGGATAGTGTTGATTCATCGGGGTGGAGAACAAAAGCCGCTTATGGTGCCATTCAACTTCCAGGAATAGGAGATAGATACGTCACATCAAGAACTAGGCACAAAAAGTATCGAGATGTCTCGGAAGAAGATAAAGAAATTCTAGCTTCTTGCAGATGTCCAATATGTGAAAGTGAGGGTCTTGAGAAACTAAGAATTAGCTTTACCTCGAGAGCGATGCATAATGCTTGGGTTTACAATGAAGAAGTAAAGAAAGCCAGGGAATTGATTAGATTAGGAAAATATGAAGATTATGTGGAAGGCATAATTACAAAAACGCCTTTCTCTTACGTTTTCAAGTTCGCCAAAGAACTTAATGAAAATCAGCCTTCCTCTTGAGCATACATTTTTTTGTTTGCATTTAGCATGTTCAAAAGCTTTTTGAACCAAATGGGAGAATATGCTAAAAGCACTGGCGGGTAGGTGGTGCCTCCCACCCGTTCCGCCATATAAACCCCGGTGTAGGGAGGTGAAATGATTGAAAACTAGTGAACTAAGTTTAGCAGTAGTCTTTTCTAGTTTGTATGCGGTTCTTCTCGTTGCTTTGGCTCCGATATCTTTTGGTCCTGTTCAACTGCGTGTTGCTGATTGCCTGATTCCATTAGCAGCTTTGTTTGGTTGGCCAGTTATTGCCGGTGTAACAGTTGGTTGCTTCTTGGGCAATGCATACTTCTGGCTAGGTCCTCAGGATGTGGTCTTGGGAACAATCGCTAATCTAATTGCAGCAACCATCATTTTTGTGCTTAGAAACCGGCAATTCTTGGCTTGCGTCTTAGGTTCTCTTCCAATCGGAATCATCGTAGGAGGCTACCTTTGGATTTTCTTTCCCCCACCAGACATCTTCGGATTACAGTTGCCAATGTGGAGCGCCATGATCGTAAGCATCACAATTAGTACTTTGATAGCGGTTGCGGGAATAGGCTACGCGCTACTTAAAGCATTAAGCCAACAAAATTTGGTCAATACCTTCAAAACATTTGGACTAAAAATATACTCTCAGGACTGAGCATGCGTGTATAAGGAGTTTACTCGCATCCACAAACTTCCCAGATTTTTTTCTTGTTTTATTAACACCGTGCATTCTTTTTGAAAATGCGTGTAGGCTTTCTTTGATGACATTAGTTCTCTACTAAAATCTTCCCACTGAGGGGCACAGCAGTTACATGCCAGTCCTTTGTTAGCAATGGTGGCGGTTCTTCTTCTATGATATGGTAAAATATTGTTTATTGCCTCAAGCGATCCGACAGTACTTACAGCAATGCAAACTATTCAGAAGTCCTATACGGTTGGTTCTAAATAGAATTATTTAGAGTTGAATGGAATGGCCAAAAAGACCTATACAACAATTTACTTGGACAAACACGTAATCCGAAAATCCAAAGATTTAGGCTTGAACATCTCAAAGACTTGTGAAAACGCCTTAAAAGAAGCTATAAGACGCCTAGAAGGATCAAATCCTAAAACAACCTCTGGAAACTCGCACGCTGGCACTCCTGAACAAATAGTGGTGGACGGGGCGGGATTTGAACCCGCGGCTTCAGCGATGCCAACGCTGCGATCGTTCCAGGCTGATCTACCCGCCCACGACACTAACCCGACAAGAAACCATTTAAGCATTATGGGAAAACAAAAACCACCACTGAAACTTAAATAAGAGAAAACCATCCTAAAAGAAACTGAAGGGCCGGTCGTCTAGTTGGTTAGGACATCTGCTTGACGTGCAGAAGGTCGCCGGTTCAAATCCGGTCCGGCCCACCACACAATTCTTATGGAAAATCATTTACTCTCAAACCTCCAAATGTATAGCCTGTGATCCTGCGATGTCGGGCATTGAAACCTCAAAAACACCAAAACAGGTGCATGCATGTGCATCCTGCGTGAATACCGTTGTACAAACTTTTAGCCATTTTCAGGAACAGATTAGGACTTTGAAAAGCGAGAATGCAAATCTTCAGCAAGAAATCAGGGCTTTGGAAAAAGAGAATTCTAAACTAAAGAAAGAATCAACATCCCGAAAGAGTCGATAGGCAACTTCCCAAGGTTGCGTTCTTCTTCTATACCAACATGTTAATGCATAATTAACGGTTCTTAGGCTTCAAGGAAGCCTCTTTGATTTTAATGAATAAACGATTGCCCTCTTTTTCTTTACTGAATTTCCAAATCTCAATAGCTTCTTTGAAGATTGGCCCATCGATGACCATGCTATGATATTCTCCCCTCTCACCACAAGGATCTATACCAAATTCTTTTGCTAATGCCTCCACCTCTTTGGCAGAAGTCGCATTAAGTTCCCGCCCCAGCCAATCTTCATTGAACCACGGTTCCTTCACGCAAGTGAAGATCGACCTGAACCCCGCTGACATTTCTTCATTTAGAACTTTAAACGAGTCCTCACCCCAATAAGGCATGATCACAGAAATGTCTAACCCCTCGCATACTTTGTCCATCCAACGCCCAATAGCTTCATCATAAACATAGAGGTCCCCAGTCACAATGCCCTCAACCGCTTCTTTCTCGATTAAACGGGAAATAGCTTCTCTGTAACTTTCTTTGTACGGCTCTTTAACCCTGACTTTCAGAAGAGGGATTCCCAATGCCTTAGACTGGAGATGCATAATGGAAAGGGGATGACAGAAAAGAGGCCATTTGTCCGAAACAAAAGCAACGAGAAAAGCGACATCATGACCTTCTGCTAACATCTTATGACATGTCAAAGATGATTCCATGCCCCCGCTCCAAGAAATGGCAACTTTCATATCCAGAACTCCCAAACTTCGATTCAAACATTATTTAACGTTCTTGTTCAATTAGCACCCAATTAATGGACAATTCATATATAAACATTCCCATAATCGTGGGATTTTACTCATGAAAAAAGGAAAAAAATGAATAAACATTCATGAACGTGCTGTAGGATAACAAACGGCATTAGAATACCACACTGACTATAAATGTTCACGCATACCCATCAACATTGATAGTTCAGAGGCGAAAATCATATTTTCCGCTTAATTAAATATACTTCGATTATATTTGTCGGATATTAATGGCTCTCTCAAAGCGCTCAACGAAAAATTGGACTGGATAATTAATCGCCTCAACTATCTAGAGGCGGTCCTCACAGAGAGCCAACAGTACCCTGAAGTTGTCAGCTTTCTCCAAAGCCTAAAACTGGGAACAGCCCTATACGGAGAACCACTAAAAACTCTCAATCGCATAGTATCCGCAAGCCATCTCATAAAATCCACTTCCCAAAGAGACGAAATAACCAAAATAATCCTCAACTACATAGCACTGAAAGGCCCCAAGAACATAAGCGAACTTACCCGAGAAATCAAACGTCAACGCGGAAAAGCGTCACGCACCACGATCAGGAAAAGAGTTAAACAACTTGTCCAATCAAAAGCATTGGTGAAAGAAGGAAATCATTATCGTCTACCTTAACCACCTAACTGGTCAGAATTGTCCAATAGACCTAAACATGCTATCCAGTGTATAATCTATTTGAGGTGAAGAATAATGAGTGAACATAAACATGACATGCCGAAACCAGAAGAAATCGCAGGTATCCTTGCAGCTGTATCAAAAGAAGTTCCAGGCCTTGTAAGAGGAATATTGGATGCTCTCTTCAGTCCCCAAGCCGCAGCGGACATGGGCAAAGCCGTTGCAACCTTCTATAAAAGCCTCAAAGACGGCGGTATCCCAGAAGAACAGGCTCTATCGATGACCAAAGATTATCTTGGAACCCTGACAAAGTGGAGTGAAACCCTGAAAGGAATGAAAATTGGCAGTCACGAGGGCTAAGCCATGGGTGTAAAAGCCCTCATCATCGACATCCTCTATTTCTCCAGACTATGCGTTCAATCTTTAGGTTTAGTTACGCAAGCTATTGTGAAAAGGCGAAGAGCAAAATCCACCTTCAAAAAAACCCTGATGCGCCAAGGAATTCCTCCAAAAACCGCTCAAGAACTCGCTGAAGCGTACCCCAATCCCATTAGTGAGATTCTAAGTCTTGTGAAAAAATAGTACATATTCTCTATTGAGAACCTTTATCTTCCGATTCTTGATAACAGATGTGACTTAAAATGAGCAAAGAAGTTGTAATCGACGTTAATTCCCTAGTGAAAAAGTACGGTGACTTAGCAGCCGTTAACGGCGTCTCCTTCACGGTTAACCGAGGAGAAATCTTCTCTTTTGTAGGTCCAAACGGCGCAGGCAAAACAACAACTGTTGAGATACTTGTTTGTTTACGAGATTTGACATCGGGTAACGCAAAAGTTTTAGGTTTTGATGTTTCTGACAGAAAGGGGCAACAGCAAATCAGAAAAAGAGTCGGCGTTTTGCCCCAAGATTTTAACACCTTTGACCTCTTAACGGTCAAAGAAAATCTCAATTATTACAAGAAAATGTACGATAGCGGAAGTGATATTGACGAGCTGATCAGGCTTGTTGACTTAGAGGACAAAGCCAAAACTTTATACAAGAACCTGTCTGGCGGCTTGAAGAAAAGATTGGCTATCGCAATAGCTTTAGTTAATGACCCAGAAGTTATTTTCCTTGACGAGCCAACCACCGGCTTAGACCCAAAAGCAAGAAGAGATGTTTGGGATCTCGTTGAAGGGCTGCGGGAGCAAGAGAAAACAATCTTTTTGACGACCCATTACATGGATGAAGCTGAGGTGCTTTCTGACAGGGTAGTTATAATCAGTTATGGAAAAATAATTGCTGATGGAACCCCCAGTGAACTGATCCTGCAGCATGGCGGAAAGACCACTTTAATTGTTGAAGAAGGTGGAACAGAGGCTCATCAAGTTCTCAAAAGCAAGTTTCCTAAAGCAAAACTAGATAATGGTGACGTTTTAGTGCCACTCAACGGCAAGTCTGACCTGCCCGAAGCCGTAATGATGTTGAATGAGAAAAAAGCTGAGTATTCAGAGTTGATCGTGCGCAGACCAAATTTGGAAGATGTTTTCCTTAATCTTACAGGTAAGAAGATTGTGGATGGTGAGTTGCATTGAAGAGGATATTAGCAATTATGGGTGGCGCCCTCAGAGTTTGGTTCAGGAGTAAATCCACCTTATTTTGGACTTTTGCCTTTCCAATTCTCCTAATGTTACTCTTCGGTGCAATCTTCAGTTATACTGAAAACCCAAGTTTTGATCTTTATGTACAGAACCAAGACATCATCAACGGTGAAGCCACGCCGTTCTCTGCCACTTTTATTGCTATGCTGAATGAGACAGGTGTTCTGAACCTCAAGATGGTTGACGCCACTGAGAACACAGCAGAATACATTGACGAGAAAGGTGTTGAAAGGCTTCTTTTAATTCCTGAGGGTTTCCACCAGTCTTGTCTTAACAATAGTGCAACCGTTGTTCTGAAGGCGGTTCCCCCGGAGGTTGACGCTTCGTCGGCAACAGTAAGAGGACTGGTTGAACAGATTGTAGAATACTTCAATACCGTTACAACGGGAGAGAACCCACCACAAGTAGTTACAGTTCAACTGGAAAGCTTGGTCTCCGAAAATTACCGGTTCATCGATTTTTTTGTTCCAGGCTTAATTGGAATGACCTTGATGACCACGGGTGTGTTCGGAGCTATTGGATGGAATACCCGAAATAGAGAGCTTGGGATATTAAAGAAGTTAGCCACAACTCCCCTCTCAAAGTTCGAATGGATTATTGGGGTGGTTCTCTTCGAACTGGTCATGTGTGCACTCTCAACAGCAGTCATTTTAACCCTTGGAGTTTTGGTATTCAATTTGAGGGTTCTACCGAACGTTTACTCCATAATTCTAATCGTTGCAGGTGCAATAACCTTCCCGGGAATGGGCATGGTAATCGCAAGATTCGTGAAAGAAACCGATTCAGCTGATGCCGCCGCAAACGCGATAACATTTCCGATGATGTTTCTGTCAGGCAGCTTCTTCCCTTTAGAGATGATGCCCCCTTTCCTTCGAGAGATCGCGAACGTTTTGCCTCTAACCTATCTCAATAATGGATTAAGAGATTCCATGGTTTATGGCAATGCATCAAGCGCATTATACAACACAGCAATAATCTTGGCGGTTGGCATATTTTTCATAATATTGGGTTCCCTAATAACAAACTGGAGAGAAGACTAAACACACAGGAATATCGCCTGAACGAAGCGACTGCTCACACCATTCAAAGGTCACCGGTTCCACCACAGCCTCAAAATCCAGCCTTCATATTAGGCGCCTAATCACAGCAGTATGTTGAAAACAGTACTTTTTTGAAAATTCTTGAGAGCCAATTCTTTTGCAGCAATCTTTGAAGAAATGAAATTTCGTATCTCTCTTGTATATTTTTTATGTGGAGCAGTTACTCTCGGTTAAGTCGTGCAGTTAGTAGGAGCACCAGTCCAGCCGTGAAGAATATTGCTTCAAAGAACTCATGGTGAAAGATATCCCCTATATCAAAGAATCTTCCGCTAATCATGAAATGATGGAGAACACCTAACAAACCTAACAGAACGAAGCCGAAACCTAAGACCCTGAATGTTTTCTCCATATTCCATCGAAAACAAATCGCGGAACTCGTTTATAAAAACCATGTTTCCAAAAAACCATGCAAAGATTTATTTTTTGCCTTGTTTCAACTTAAATCCGAGAAACAAGGGTGTGCCTAATTGAGGGAACCTTTTGCCGAATTTGTTGAAGCTGAGTTAAGCCCAACCATTCTATTAATTACCTGTGGTCTTCCAGGAACTTGGAAAACCGAGACATCCCAGGAAATCTCTAAAATCAAGGGATACCCAATTCTTCGAACCGATTTGATTCGACTGGAAGTTCTTGAAAATGAGGATATCTTTGACGCGAAAGTTGCGGGAAACATGTCCAAACGAGAGCTTGTCTATGATGAGATGTTTCGGCGAGCAGAGGATTTTGCACAGAAAGGAAAAGGTGTGGTTTTAGATGCTACTTTTGTAACTCAGAAACTGCGGAGACGTGCCGCTGAGGTTGCCGCAAAAAACGGAATACCTTTTGTTATACTTCAGACTAGTTGCTCTGAAGAAGCGTCCATTGCAAGAATCTTGCGGAGAACCAAAGAGAAGTATGAATCGAACGCCTTGACTAGGCAAGCCTATCTTAATAACAAGAAACGGTTTGAACCTGTTGACTTGGATGACCTGAAACAGAGACATCCGCATCTTGAGATAATGCACTTGATAGTTGACACCGAATATGACAATCCTGAAGATTGGTATATAATCGGGAAAGAAGTTAGATAATTGGGCTCAGTTGTATCATGATAATAGATTTGCATATTCACTCAAAGAATTGCTCCGATGGAAATTTGTTTATTGAAGAGATTGTCGAAGAAGCTAAAGCCAGAAACATCGGGTTAATGTCGATTACCGACCACGACTCGATTGGCTGCCAAAAGAAAGCTGAGGCTCTGGCAAAGAAAAACAGAATCCAATACGTGTATGGGGTTGAATTGAGTGTGTCCTTTTCTCACCCCAAATTAACCAATGGTAAACTAATACCCTTAGACTTCTTGGGATATCAATATGACATAAACAACAAAGAACTGAAGAAAAAGCTTCAACAACTACGCAAATATCGAGAAGAACGAGCAGCAAAAATCTTGGAAAAGATTAACGCAGAATTCGAAAAAGAAGGAATCCAAAACTTAACAAAAAATGATTGGAACGCGATTCGAGGCTCCGCTGATGGAGCAGTAGGACGACCTCACATAGCAGATTATCTGGTGAAAAAGCGAATTGTCAGAAATAGGCAAGAAGCCTTTGACAAGTATCTCGTGAAATGCAACGTTCCCAAGTATCCTCTTCACGTTGAAGAAGCATCAAGGCTGCTGAGAAATGCTGGGGGAATAGTGGTGTTAGCCCACCCCAACGACCCATACGGAATCTCACTCGTGAAGTTGACCAAATCACTACAAAAACAGGCAGATATTATCAAGGATTCGTTACTAAAGCACATTGACGGCATAGAATGTTGGCACTCCAGAAACGACGCCGAAACAACGAAACATTACGTGAACTTTTCAAAAAAACACGGACTAATCATGACTGGAGGAAGCGATTGCCACCAGAAGCCTATCATCATGGGAACGGTTAAAATCCCAGATTTTGTGGCTCAGCAATTCATTAGCTAGAAAGATTTTCTGATTAAAGCTGTCTTGCATAGTTGGCGGCTAACTCGAAATATGCCTTCGCCTCTTTCTTTGCTTCACTCTTCTCCTCACTGTCCACACTGGGGTCTTTTAGTTTAAAACTGATAACTTTTCCTCGTACGTAAGCGCGATAGCACTTGTAGAAGTGAAGAAGTTTCCTCAACTTTTGGTCTCCCGAATACTTCACATAGCTTTCAACGAAGAAACTAGACAGGTCACTTCGTTCCTTAAAGTCCAAGTCCATGGCTAAGAAAGCGATTTCGGAGGCAACATCACAATACCTGAATCTTTCGTTAAATTCTATCGCGTCAAAAATATAGATCTTGTCTGCAATGAAGATGTTACCCGAATGAATGTCTCCATGGCAATCTCTGATTCGATTCTCACTCACTCTCTCAGCAAACAAAGACGCATTTCTCTTCATGAAATCATCTGTTCTTTCACGGATTAATCTGTAACTTTCCAAGGATATCGTTTTGCCGATGAATCCCTGACTTTGCTCGAAATTCTCCCTCCAATTTGTTTCTATCATCGGCAAGGACCCGAACTCACCTATTCTCTTATTCGTTTTCGCTTTTGAATGGAACTCAGCAATGATCCTCGCCATTCTGTCAATTAGTTTTCTATCAACCTTATTATCTTCAAGAAGCTTAGTCATCATCGTTTCTTCAGGCATTCTCTTCATCTTTAAGGCATATTCAACGGTTACTCCTTCGCCTTTCATTTTGATAACATCTGATCTGTTGACAGGAACAACCTCAAGGTACATGTCTCCACATAATCGTCTATTGAGGTCCAACTCTTTTTCACAGAAGAACCGTCTCTTTTCGAGGGTTGTGAAATCTAAGAATCCGAAGTCTACAGCCTTTTTGACCTTGTAAACAAAATTTCTAGTTAAGAAGATGAAGGATATGTGGGTTTGTTTTAGTTCAATTCGACCCGGTTCTTCGTCATAGGCTTCAGGCTTCCTCAAAGCTTCTACCACCTGCTTCTGAACCGTCAGGTTATCTCCAAGCTTGTCAGATTCAAACTCGGCTATTCTATTAGGCGACATAACTATCCCACATTGATATATCATTGCTGAAGCTATATTCAATGAAGAGCTAGATCTTCATAAAACATTTCCGTGACAAATTATGTGGCGAATCCAAAATCGAAGTCGGTGATCCATCTCGGGATTTTTTCTAGGCTATTTGTTAGTTTTGATTCGGATTTCGAATATGGACTGTTATTCGTGATTCATACTCAAGCTTCATACAAGTTAAATCTGATAACGAAGAAAGGCTTTTTTGGCGCGTGGGGACCGGCAATTATGCAGAGGACAAAGCTGGAAACGCATATTAACTTCGATAGAAACGCGGACAACAAAAACGCGTTAACAGAAACTCCTATTGCGAATAAAGACAACTTCGTAAACCAGAAAGTTCTGAAACAATTGGAAGTTTTTGCTCAAAACCGCCTCGGTAAGCACCTGCCCTGCAGAACAATGGATAATTCCATTACTGAAAAAAGAGTTCACACGGCATTCACATGCCTCGGGAAACCAAGTTATCCTTTAAACAGGCACCCTACGCGCCCATCTGAAATTATGGGGGTATAGCGTATGGATTTGCGAGTTAACATCGACAATGAGCTCCGCAGGATACGAAGAAAAATAGATAAAGAAAAGAGCTCGGCTAAGAAGCTTCGTTTAATTGAGGCATACGAAGACCTTGTATATACCTTAAAAGGTCATTAACTAAAGTTAAGCTGATGTGAAAGATTCCGCCATCTTTCTAAGCTTTCATGGCAAGGTCGCGCCATGATGTTTGGGAGAGTAGCCTTTATAGAGATGGATGGCGTATCTGGATAACCAAGCTTCCTAGACTGGGTTCTTGAAAAGATAGTGATAGTTTCTGAGTATCCGTCTTTTTCTTTCGCCATAAACCCTTAAATATCCTGCTTGTTACTGACTTGACGATAGAAATGCCAAAATGGGGATACTCAATAACCGACATGGATCCTGACAAAACGGTCAAAGCCAGCGGACGCGAATTGAGAATATCCCCCAAACACGCACGAGAAGTGTGCAAAACAATAAAAGGAATGAAGCTCGACCAAGCCAAAGAATACCTTCAACAGGTTATCCTAAAGAAAAAACCCGTTCCCTTCCGAAGACATAACAAAAAAGTAGGCCACCGCCACGGTCTAGAAAACGCCTTCGCCGGCAGATATCCCGTTAAGGCTGCACAACAAATTTTGAAGGTTATTGAGGGCGCAGAGGCAAACGCAGAATTCAAAGGCCTTGACATGGAGCGGCTTCGAATAATTCATGCCTCAGCCTACCCGGGAATGAAGATAAAACGATCTATTCCCCGAGCCTTCGGGCGATCATCACCCCGCGTTAACACCGTTTCTCACGTAGAGCTTGTTCTGGAAGAGATGGAGGGAACCTAATGTCAGTGGTTAAGCATTTTATCGAAGATTCAATAAAGAAGGCAGAGATTGACGAATTTTTGCGGAATGAATTTGAAAGAGCAGGATACGGTGGCGTAAGCATCACAAAAACCCCCCTAGGAACCCACCTAGTGGTATATACCATGCGCCCCGGTCTGGTCATCGGAAGAGGCGGAGAAACCATAAGAGAACTTGCAACAGTCCTCGAAGAGAAGTTCCAGCTCCCCAGCCCCCAGATTTCAGTAGCCGAAATCGAAATTCCTGAACTTAACGCCCATGTTGTGGCGTCACGAATTGCTTCAGCATTGAAACGGGGCGTTCACTATCGAAGAGCTGGTTTCTGGGGCTTAAACCAAATTATGGAAGCGGGTGCCCTAGGTGCAGAGGTTATTATAAGCGGAAAGTTAAGGACGGACAGGGCTCGATACGAAAAATTTCGAACAGGATACTTGCCTAAGAGTGGGGAACCTCCGAGGAAATACATGAGAGCAGCGGAGTTACACGTCCAGCTGAAACCTGGAATTTTGGGAGTAAAAGTGCGGATAATACCCCCTGATGCACAATTTCCAGATCAAGTAAAAATACAAATAATTGAGGAAGAAGTTGAGAGCGAAACAGAAGGAGAGATCGTGGAGGAAAAGGTGGCAGCAGAGGAGAAAGTAGCTAAACCAGAAGTTCTCCCAACTGAAGAAAAGGTGGTAGTGGAAGAGAAGAAAGCTGAACCAACAGCTCCTACTGCTGAAAAGAAAGCGGAAGTGAAAAAGAAAGTAGCTAAACCCAAGGTTCCTTCTGCCAAAGAAAAGAAGAAGGTAGAGAAAAAGAAGAAACCTAAATCAAAGGTTCCTCCTGCTAAAGAAAAGGCTGTGGAAAAGAAGGTAGCTGGACCAGCGGTTCCTGTTGAAGAAAAAATGGTGACGAAGAAGAAAGCAGCCGGAAAAAAGGTTTCTAAGCCTAAAGAAAAGGCGAAAACAGAAGAGAAGAAAGCTGAACCCGAGGCTCCCCCTGTTAAAAAGAAAAGGGTAACGAAGAAGAAAATATCTAAACCTGAGGTTTCGACTGCTGAAAAAAAGAAGGTAAAGAAGAAGAAAGCGACTAAACAGAAAGCAGCTAAGTCAAAGTCTCCTACTGCTGAAGAAAAAGCTGTGACTAAAAAGAAAAAGGCTAAACCCAAGGTTCCTCCGACCAAAAAAACAAAAAAGGCAGGAAAATAAGATGGCAATTTTACGATTAAAAGACATTCGAGACATGTCTTCTGAGGAACGAAGCGAGAAAGTAACCGAATTCCGAACAGAACTAGCAAGACTGAAAACCATGGTTGAAGCAGGCGGATCCATCGACAATCCCACCCGAATCCGGGAACTCCGCAAAACCATCGCACGCCTTCTCACAATAGAAGCCGAAGAAACACAAGGAAAGGAAAAGAAATGATGAAGGTAACAGCAAGCATAGTTCAGCATGAATTTATCGGCCTCGAAACCACGGTTGTTAGAAGTTCAAACCCCCACGTAGTGGGAATCGCGGGCAGAGTAGTTGACGAAACCCGCAACACCATTACAATATTACATAAGGGTAAAAGAAGGGTTATTATCAAGGATACTGCCATTTTTGATTTTTTTATGCCGGACGGAACAGTTGTAGAAATAGATGGCAAGGTTATCGTGGGACGACCTGAAGATCGACTTAAGAAGCGACCTAGGAGGTTATGGTAGATGGCAGCCCTCACTTCCAAAAGACCAAAGAAAACATGTGATGATGTTAACTGTCCGTTTCACGGAACGCTCTCCCTGAGGGGACACGCTCTAGAAGGAGATGTCGTCAGCAGCAAGATGGATAAAACTATCATCGTCCGCCGCGACTACCTGAACTACGTGCCAAAATACAGAAGGTATGAACGAAGACGCAGCAACACACCTGCCCACAGCCCTCCCTGCCTAAACGTCAAAGTAGGAGACCGAGTGAGATTAGCCGAGTGTCGCCCAATAAGTAAAAACGTCTCGTTCGTTGTCATCGAGAAACTGGAGGAATAACCTAATGTCGTCAAGAGCAAAGTCGCGGGCATTCATGGCAAAGGGCGTCGTCGGTCAGAGACCAAAGGTTTCTCGAGGATTACCCGCCGGATCAGTAGTGAAGTGCTCAGACAACTCGGGTGCTCGAGAGTTGCGAATAATCCAAGTTATCGGGTACAAAGGACGTTTAAGAAGAGTTCCGACAGCTGCTGTTGGAGATTTGGTTGCCGTCTCGGTTAGAAAGGGAACTCCAGACATGCGAAAAAAAATCTTTCACGCCGTTGTGGTTAGACAGAGAAAACCCTATCGGCGTGCTGAAGGAATCTGGATTCAATTCGAGGACAACGCTGTTGTCATCATGACTCCAGAGGGGGAAATGCGGGGCTCAGAAATCCGAGGACCCATTGCGAAGGAGGCAGCGGAGAGATGGCCTAGAATCGCCAGCGCCGCCAGCATCATTGTATAGGAGATGTGAGAGATGAAGACAACAAAACCTGGAAAACAGAGAAAGAAACTGTATCAAGCTCCTCTGAAAGAACGATACAGAAGATTCTCTGCGCCCCTCTCGTCTAAGCTGAAAGAGTCTCACAGCACAAGCTCAGTTCCTGTGAGAAGCGGTGACACTGTCATGATCATGAGGGGAGACCGCAAGGGCTCCGAAGGAAAGGTCACTCGGGTTGACCGGAAAAATTACAGAATATTCGTTGAGGGAGTGGACCGAGAAAAGGTGGACGGAACCAAGACATTCATTCCTATTCATCCCTCAAAGGTTATGATAACACGCCTAAATCTTGATGACAAATGGCGCAAAAAGATTCTGAAGAGAAAAGGTGTACCTGAGAAAGCTGAAATCATCGAAGAAGAGGAGCCACCGAAGAAAGCGGCAGAAAAGAAGAGAAAGCCAAGTAAACGAACCAAAAAATCTGGAGGAACATGAGTTGGGAAGAAAAGGCGAAAGCGGACATTTGAAGAGGAAACCGGCGCCAAAGATGTGGCCTATTCACCGAAAGGAAGCTGTTTGGACCGTTAAACCCAAACCCGGTCCTCATTCCCTTTCAAGTTCCTTACCGCTTGGACTTATCGTCCGAGATATACTTAAATTCGCTAAAACAGGTAAGGAATCAAAAAATATAATTTCTCAAGAAAAGATAACGATTGACAGAAAAGTCAGACGGGACGAGCATTTTCTTGTCGGTTTGATGGATGTCATCTCGATACTTGACACTAAAAAATCTTATCGAGTCCTACCTTCTAGGAAAGGACTCTTTCTTCATCCAATCAAATCCGGTGAAGACGCTTTCAAACTCTGTCGAATAGAAGACAAAACAACTGCAAAGGGTGGGCATGTTCAACTCGATCTTCATGACGGAACAAGCTACCTGCTCCCAGAAAAGGATGTCTATCAAACGCTAGACGTCCTGAAACTCAGTATCCCTGATCGAGAACTTCTTGGACACACGAAACTAACTACCGGAGCTCCTGCAATAGTCACTAGAGGAAAAAACATAGGTAAGTATGGCAAGATCACCACCATCGAAAAGAAACCAAACCAAAAACGGAGAGACCTTATCGTCACACTCGAAGACAAAAATGGAGAACAATTCCAGACAATCCTCGATTTTGTCTTCATCCTAGGCGATACTGAACCTTTCATATCCCTACCGGAGGCTGATTAACTTGGCAGAAGAAAAAGCAGCTACTCCTGTAGCGAAAAAGGTGGTAAGTAAAGAGAAAGTTGCCAAATCAAAAGTTCCACCTTTACCGAAAAAATCGGTAGCAGAAAAGAAAGCATCGAAGGTAACTGAACCCGAGGTTATTCCTGTTAAAGAAAAGAAGGCAGCAAAAAAGAAAGTAGCCGAAGCAAAGGTTCCATCTGTAGCGAAAAAGTCGGTAGCCGTGGAGAAAGTAGAGCCTAAAGTAGCTAAACTATCACGCGGAGAATCAACTGAAAACCCTATGCTTAAACCACGAATAGAAAAGGTAACTGTCAACATGTCTGTTGGAAAGTCCGGAGAACCCTTGGACCAGGCGGTGACGGTTCTCCAGCAACTGACGAATCAACAGCCCTCCAAGAGAAAAGCCAAAAAAACCATACGCGACTTCGGCATCAGAAAGGGAGAATCCATGGCATGCCTTGTGACTCTTCGAAAGGAAAAAGCAGAAGAGTTTCTCAGGAAGGCTTTACAAGCTGTCGAAAATAAGCTTTCGAAGTACAGTTTTGATCGTCAAGGTAACTTTTCCTTTGGAATCAAGGAACACATCGATATTCCCGGCACCAAATACATGCCTGAACTCGGTATTCAGGGCATGGATGTCTCAGTTGCCCTCGGCAGACCCGGATATCGCGTTAAACGTAGACATCGCACCAAGTCCAAAATAGGGAAAGACCATCTGCTGACCGCAGACGAAGCGATACTCTTTATTAAAGACGAATTTGATGTTGAAATAATATAAAAATGAGGAAATCCAATGGTGAAACAGCAATCTAAGTCAGAGCGAAAGTTCGGTAAGGGCAGTCGACCCTGTAGGCGATGCGGTTCCTACGGTTCCGTTATCCGCAGGTACGGGTTAGACTTGTGTCGTCAATGCTTTAGGGAGATTGCTGAGGACTTAGGTTTCAGGAAGTATGAGTAAAGGAGATGTTACAGATTTGCCTATGATGGACACGCTCGCAAACGGCTTGACAACAATCATTAATAATGAGATGCGGCGAAAACGCGAATGCGTGATCAACAAAGCCTCCAAACTTCTAGGGCGTGTCTTGAGAGTCATGCAGCTGAACGGTTACATCGGAGAATTCGAATTCATTGATGATGGGCGCTCCGGAAAATTCAGAGTACAACTCCTCGGTCGAGTCAACAAATGTGGCGCCATAAAGCCCCGAATCCCAGTCAGTTCTAAAGAAATAGAAAACTGGGAAAAACAGTTTCTCCCCTCCCGAGACATAGGGGTACTGATCTGTTCTACTTCTCAAGGCGTTCTGTCCCATCGAGAGGTTAAAGCGAAAAAGATCGGTGGGCGTCTTTTGGCATTTGTCTATTAGGAGAAGCAGAAGATGCGTGCAATCGAAACCGTGACAACTGTTGAAATCCCTGAAGGAGTAGAGGGTATGCTTGAGGGTAGAATCGTCACGATAAAGGGTGAAAAAGGAGAATTGACCCGAGACTTTTCTCATGTACCAATAAAGATTCGGCTGGAAGGGAAGACAGTAACAGTTCAGGCGAGTTGGCCCCGCAAAAAGGAAGCTGCCCTTGTGGGAACGATCAGTTCTCACATTCAAAATATGATAAAGGGAGTGACGAAGGGATTCACCTACAAATTGAAAATCGTTTTCTCTCACTTCCCAATAACCGTTAAAATTAAGGAAAAAACATTGACCATCGAGAACTTCACTGGAGAGCGAAGTCCGCGTGCAGCCAAGATAATGGGCGATACCAAGGTTACGATCAAGGGGGATGACATTGTCGTTCAGGGAATCAACCTTGAAGATGTCAGTCAAACTGCCGCAAACATCCAAAATGCAACCAGGATTAGAAGAAAGGATCCGCGAGTGTTCCTAGATGGCATCTACGTTTATGAGAAGCATGAGGGAATCCAAGAATGACAAAGGAAGAGCCGGAGACAACCGCAGAAAAGCAATTCCCCAAGAAAGATCATAGTAGGCACAAGAAACCCAAGTTTAGGCGCCAAGAAAGCTGGCGATACAAGCGGGTCAAAGATACTTGGAGAAAACCGCATGGAATAGACAGTAAAATGCGGAAAAAGGTTAAGGGATGGCCTCCCTCTCCCACCACAGGTTACCGAAGCCCCAAGAAAACAAGAGGGCTCCATCCGTCTGGATTCGTAGAGACTCGGGTTCAATCTGTGGAGGATTTGGGTGGAATAGACCCTGAATTGCAGGCTATAAGAATAGCTCGCACTGTCGGGGGTAGAAAAAGAGTTGAGATTCTAGCCTTAGCTGGTGAAAGAGGAATTCATGTTTTAAATCCAAGAACGGTAGGGGAGCCTGAAGAGTTCGAGGAAAGTGGGGAAGAAGAGATAGAGAAGGAAAAGGAAGAGACCGAAAGCCTGTCAGATGGAGAGACTGAAAGTTGAGTCTGAAAAGCCAGCGTCGATTAGCTGCCGAGATCATGAAGGTAGGTGAAGGCCGAGTTTGGATAGACCCGGAAAGAATAGATTACGTTGAAACAGCAATCACCCGAGAAGAGATCAGAAAGTTGATCCATGAAGGCGTAGTCAAACCCATTCCTGAGAAAGGAATCAGTCGTGCTCGAGCCAGAGTTCTAACGGAAAAGAGAAAGAAAGGATTGAGAAGAGGACCCGGCGGAAAGAGCGGTTCAGCTCGGGCAAAAATCTCTAAGAAGCAGGCTTGGATGAACAGGATCAGACCTTTAAGAAAGAGAATGCGCGAATTAAAGGACAGCCGCGCTATCACAGAAAGTGTTTACCGTAAACTATATGACATGTCAGAAAGCGGTGTCTTCGAGTCAAAGGCTGATCTAGAACGCTACATCAAAACCCATGATTTGTGGAGGAGACGATAATGGCAACTGGCCCAAGCTACCGAGTTCCTTTCCGCAGACGGAGAGAAGGAAAAACAAATTACCGATCCCGTAGGGCTCTCGTTCTGTCAAAGTCGCCTCGCCTAGTAGTTCGACTCACTCTGAAACACACAACCCTGCAAATAGTCGAAGCCGAAGCCATAGGGGACAAGGTTATTGTTTCAGCCCACTCCCGTGAATTGACGAAGACCTACGGTTGGCTGAGCAGCGGCGGAAACGTTCCAGCCGCTTATCTTACTGGCCTCCTGTGCGGTTTCAAGGCAATGGCTAAGGGAGTGGAAAAAATTTTCTTGGACATTGGTCTGCATATTCCCTCCAAGGGAGCACGAATTTTTGCTGCTCTAAAGGGTGTTCTTGATGCTGGTGTTGAAGTTCCCCACAGTGAAGATATACTTCCTGATGGAAGTAGAATAAGCGGAAAACACATCGTGGACTACGGGAGTCAGTTGTCTTCAGACGCCGAGGTCTATAAGCAGAAGTTTTCCAAGTATCTTTCAAGAGGGTCAAGACCAGAAGAGCTGTCTGAACACTTTTCTGCAGTAAAAGACAAGATTATGTCTTCGTTTAAGAAAAAGGTGAAAGAAGAGAAGGAAGAAACATGAGGTCCAGCAACGAGAAGTTTGATACTTGGATGCCCCGTACAAAGCTGGGAAGAATGGTTCTTGAGGGGCAAATCTCCTCCATAGAAGAGTTGTTTATGGAAGGATTAAAGATAAGGGAGCCCGAGATAGTGAATGTTCTTCTTCCCGACCTACAGGAAGAAGTTATAAACATAGGGTTAGTGCAGAAGCAAACGGACGCTGGAGAGAAATCTCAGTTTAGGGCTATCGTAGTTGTGGGAAACCGCGACGGTTATGTCGGTTTGGGTTCAGGAAAGGCAAGGCAGGTGCGCTCCGCCATCGAGAAAGCTGCTGTGGACGCACGCCTTAACATTACTCCTGTCCGTCGAGGCTGTGGATGCTGGGAATGTGGGTGCGGAAAACCCCACTCTTTACCTTTCCAAGTTAGCGGCAGTTGCGGCGGGGTTGAAGTTGTTCTGATTCCGGGACCTAGAGGTTTAGGTGTTGTTGCTAGTGGGGCAGCTAAGATCATTCTAGGACTAGCTGGTGTAAAGGATTGCTGGACGAACAGCTATGGCTCCACGAGAACTGTTCCCTCTTTCGCCTGTGCCGTCTTTGATGCTCTTAAAAGAACCTACAGGTTAGTCACACCGAAGGACTGGGTGAGTTAAAGTGGCGGAAAAAAACAAGTGTTTGGTGGCGGTTCGGATTCGTGGTGTGAGTGACATTTCTCAGGAAATCAAAGACACATTAAATATGCTTCGGTTAACCCGAAACTGCCATGCCACACTGCTTGACGACCGCCCCTCATACAAGGGCATGTTGCGAAAAAGTAAAGATTACCTGACTTGGGGCGAGGTCTCCCAAGAAAATATAGCGCTCCTTTTGAAGAAGAGGGGAAGACTAGTAGGTGACAAAAAATTGACAGATGAGTACGCCAAAGAGTTGGGCTACAAATCGTTGGACGACTTGGCTGAGGCCATGTTTAAGGTGGAAGTTGAGTGCAGCAGTCTTCCCAAAGTGAAACCTGTGTTTCGTCTTCGTCCACCGAAAAAAGGCTTCAAAGGAAAACTAAAACGAAGTTATGCCGCTGGCGGAGAGCTTGGGTATAGAGGAGACGCAATTAATGATCTCCTGAAACGAATGGTGTAGTCAAAGTCAGCGATAATCTTTATACTTATCATGCCAGCACAATCTCAGTTGAGGAAGGGGTTGCCTTGAGCGAACCGTGGTGGAGAAGAAGAAAGAAGAAAGGTCCCTGGTTCAACGATATCTCTGAAGAACTTGAAAGACTCGGGGACCTGATAGATGAAACTATCCAGAAAGCCTTTGAAACCGCCTCAGAGAAGACACCAGTTCACCGCACTCGTGTCCAAGGTTTCTCCATAATAACTGGTCCTGACGGAAAACCGAGGATTCACGAGTTCAATAACCGTAAACCACAACAGGAGGAACCGGAAATTAGCGAGGACACGGAGCCCCTAGTCGATCTAATCGAGGATGCTGAGACCCTAGTTGTTTTGGCTAGCCTCCCGGGAGTTAAGAGAGATGCTATTGACCTTCGCACAACTGTGAATCGCCTAACGATTTCTGTTGATACCCCTAACTTGGAATGCTATAAGGAATTGAAACTTCCAGCTAAAGTGGACCCAAAGTCGGCGCATGCGTCGTACAAGAACGGCGTTTTGGAAGTAAAAATAAAAAAATTAAAGAAGCTATTTAGAGATGGTAGAATATCTGTGAAAAAGTGAGGTTTGACGTTTGCCAACTAAAGACAGAAAAGTAAGAAAATATCGTGGATCCAGAACCCATGGATGGGGTCAAGTAGGCCAGCACAGAGCCAGAGGTGGTCGAGGAGGAACTGGAAAAGCTGGACTCGACAAACACAAATGGACGTACGTGCTAACACATGACCCCACATATTGGGAAAAGAAAGGCTTCGTGTCCACCAGAAACTTGGGCAGAAAAGTAACTATCATTAATGTGGGAAAACTGGATGATCTCGTTGCCAAACTGGAATCCGAGAAAAAGCTGGAAAGAAGAGAGAAGAAAATCTTTTTGGATTTGGAAAGCCTTGGCTACGACAAGCTTTTGGGAATGGGAGAAATAAGCAAGCCTATGCTTGTTAAGGTTGCATCCTATTCAGAAGCTGCCTCTAGGAAATTGGAAGAGGCAGGAGGGCAAATCCTCAAAGAAAAAGAGTGAACGCTGATTTTTCTCTGAGTTTAGCTGATGTCACTGATAGGAAGTCAAAGTGTTTATATTCATGTTTCACATACGCAATTTGGCTAAGCAACTTATGCCGTAACAAAGTATTGATTAAAGGCGAAGGAGATCATGGCTGGCAGATTCCTTTCATTGTTCGGGCCTTTGTCAAGGTTCCTGCCCGAAGTAAGTTCACCAACTCGAAAAGTGAGTTTTAACGAGAAGCTCTTCTGGACAGCCATGGCACTGATACTGTATCTAATCATGAGTAGGATTTCTCTCTACGGCATCGGAACGGAGGGAGGATTGGAACTCGAATATCTTAGAGTCATCTTCGCTTCTAACCGAGGAACTCTCATGGAGCTTGGAATAGGTCCCATAGTAACTGGTGGTCTCATTCTGCAGTTGCTTATAGGCTCCAATATTATAGGTGCTGATTTAGGCAATACAGAGGATCGAGCCCTCTTCACAGCAGCCAACAAGGTCTTTACCATAGGTCTAACCGGAGTCCAAGCCGTGGCATACCTCATAGGTGGAGTGTATGGTTCTCTAAACATAACCACAGCCATCATAATATTTATTCAACTTCTATCCGCTGGTGTAATACTAATGCTGTTGGACGAAATGATCCAGAAAGGTTGGGGAATGGGAAGCGGAATAAGCCTCTTCATTCTAGCTGGAGTAGCGCAAAACATTATGTGGTCCAGCTTTGGCTTATCAGTTGCTGCGTCTGACGGAAAACAATATGGCGTCTTCCTCGCCCTTGGCCAGACGATTCTTGGAGGAGAACCTTTGACAAATGCCTTTTTCAGAGAAGGGAATCTTCCAAGCATATTAGGGTTAATAACAACAATCATCGTCTTCATCATCGTAATATACATGGAAGGCGTTAGAGTTGAGCTTCCCATCTCCCACGCCAATTACAGAGGATTCCGAGGCAAATACCCAATTAAACTCCTCTATGTCTCTAATCTACCGGTAATTTTTGCCTCCGCCCTCTTTGCCAACGTATATGTCTTCGCTCAAATCCTATCTAACCAACCTTGGGGTCAGAACAACTTCTGGGTCAGCCTTTTAGGCACTTTCGAAGGCCAAAATCTCACAGGAGGTCTCGCATATTACGTAACTGCACCACAAAGCATAGGACAGGTCGTTGCCGATCCAGTGAGGGCCTTAGTCTTCGTAGGCATCATGGTTACTTTTTCTGTAATCTTCTCGATTACATGGCTAGAAGTAGGAGGGCTAGGACCCAGAACCGTTGCAAAACAGCTTGTAGACTCAGGCATGCACATTCCAGGATTCCGGAGGTCAGGCAAATCCATAGAACTGATTCTCAAACGTTACATTCCCGTAGTCACAATCCTTGGAGGAGCAATAATTGGGTTGATAGCTGCTGTCGCGGGGTTTTTCGGGGTTTTCGGAACAGGTACGGGCATACTGTTAGCAGTAGGTATCTTATATCAGTATTACCAAATCCTTGTACAGGAGCAAGCTGCGGAGATGTATCCAGCATTAGGTCGTGTATTAGGAGAATAAAAGTTGAGTAGAATCATCGCAATCATGAACTTCGTTAAGCAAGCTGGGAGGAGTAACTAAAGTTGAGTTCCTTCCTGGCACAACCTCCAGTTGTTACAATCGTGGTCCTTTTTGTTTCAATCGCTATGTCCTTAGCCTCATCACTTATCAATAGTCGTTTCATGCCTAAGGAGCACCGCCAAAAAGTGAAATCTCTACAACGTAAGATTGCCGCTTTAAAGAACGAAAAAAGCGAAAATATGAAGCAGGCGAAAAGTACAGGTGACAAAAAACTGCTCAGGAAGGCTCAGAAACAAGAAAAGCAACTTCTTCAGCTTCAATCTCAAGCCCTTTCCTTATCCTCTAAACAGTTTAGAGTGTTACCAATAACCATGACAGTTTTCTTCATCGTCTGGCTCTTGCTAACTGGCAGCATTCTTGGAATTAAACTGTTTGATAGCCCATTTTATGAGCCCGCAATTCCTGTAGCTTACCTTCCCTGGTTGGGAGGCGTGTTACCACTGAACCTTTTCTATTGGTATCTCATCTGCTCATTCCTCTTCGGAACCCTATTCTCGCGTTTCTTCGGATTGACGGGGGGGACCGATTAAATGCCAAAACCTTCTAGACGAACTCGAAGCAAGAAACGCCGCCAAATCAAATCCTCTGGAGGACAAACAATTACCCGCTATGGAAAAGAGAAGACCAGTGTTCCTCACTGCTCCAACTGTGGTCAGGTACTAGCCGGGCTTCCACGACCAGAACCATCTAACATCAGCAAGCTTCCTGGAAATCAGAGAAGAGTTGAACGTATGTATAGCGGTAATCTATGCCACAGTTGCCTCCGTGATTCTCTCAGAGAGGCAACAAGGAATCTTTGAGACGCAAGGACGGCTGTCAGAACGTGAAAAACCGTGGGGGAGAACGGAAGAAAAAAGTTGTTTTATGTATTAGCGGAATGACGGGCTCCGGAAAGAGCACAGTGGCTAAAAGATTAGCCGCCAAATATGGACTTGGTTACTTTTCTGGCGGAAACGCTTTGAAAACCTTAGCCCAAGAAGAGGGATACGACCCTGACATAAGAGGATGGTGGGAAACTCCTCAAGGGCGTAAGTTTCTTCAACAGCGGATGGGAGACCCGGCTTTTGACAAAAAAATTGATAAGAAGTTGTTGGAGCTGGCGGAACAAGGGAACGTTGTTTTTGATAGCTGGACTATGCCTTGGCTGTTGGATGAAGGGTTTAAAATTTGGTTGGAGGCTTCGCCACAGGTTAGAGCCAGGAGGGTGGTGAAGAGAGACGGAATCAGCATTGAAGAGGCGGTAACGGCTTTGAGAGAGAAAGATGAAAAAACGAGGGAGATATACAAGAGCCTTTATGGGTTCGATTTGGGACACGACCTTTCCCCATTCGATTTGGTTCTTGCCACGGACGAGCTGGGTCCCGACGAAGTTTTTCATGCCGTTAGTTTAGTTACCGATCGCCTAGTTTTTGGAGAAGCTTAGTTCCTTTCAATTTAGACAGCTCTAGATCATTCCTTTTGGTTGTTACCAGTGAAAAAGAAGTTGGTCTAGGAGTGAAAAGATAGCTGGTTGTGACTGCAACAGGTAATAGGCTATGAGTATTAGTAGTATGGCGTGTCTGAGGGGAAGTATTGCATGTTTTCTGTAGTGGTAGCTTAACAAGGCTAAGCCCATGTTGAGTATGGTGAATAGAATGAAGATGCGACTTAAAGCAAGGGAGATCAGTGCTTCGCTGACCCGATCAACTGCAACATCCACCATCCAACCATCTTCAGAGGAAGTTTCGCCCTTGGCTCTGGCTACGATTCCGTCAAGGGCGTCCAGCAGCATAACAAGAAAGAGAGCGATTATGGAAGCGAGAATGGCTCTCTCGGAGATTAACAGGTAAGCTATTGGACTGCAGACTAAACTTAGTCCCGAAATCATGTTTGCGTTCACACGTTTTAGGAGTGGGAATCGTGTTAGCATTGGTTTCAGAGTCATCCTAAATGCTGATAATGCCTTGGCCATATAGACCCGCAATCAGAATCACTCCCATAACTACTGTTATGATGGTGTCATAGGCGGTCAGTTTTTTCAGGTTTCTCGGCGCTAACCCCAGAAATACCACTTTTTCACTTAGGGGATAGAATGGTCTTGTAGGTCGTGTTAGGATGTCTAGGAAATAATGGCTCACGAAGCCTATGAGGAACAATCTGCCAACAGTATCAGAGAAGAACATGATTGTGAGGGAGATTGACATAGCTAGTAACAGGCCAGGTAGTTCGTGCCACCGGGTTCTGGTTTCGGATTTGAATCTTCGTGTCTTCAGTGCTACTCGTAGGTGGGAGATGTGGTCTAGGTCTGTGATTACTGATGCTATGCTTGCTATAAGTAGGGCTGTTGGAGAGACGGCTGATGGAAAACCAAAGACCAGTAATAGATTAGCGAAAAATACGTGACCGACCGTATTCAAAAGTTCACCTTTCCATTTTTGTTATGAACCTACGTTTACGGCATAAGCTGTTTTATGTTTTTTCCGTCGATAGAATTTTAGAAAGCTTGAAATTAGAAGCTTTTTGGGATGCAGGTCAGACTGGAGATATGAATTCTCATGTTATTCCTAAAGTCGGCATTTCTCTAGAATTTTTTCGAAGTTTTCTCTTGTCCGTTCCCCTTTGTAAGCTCGTAACGCCTCTATCAGTTCTTTTTCGTCAATTTTGCCCAGTTTCATCTTCACTTTCTCTGCAACTTGGCTTCTGAAGAAGAGGTATTGGCAGATTGAGGTGACATTTGAAACTCTTCTGTTGATGCTGGCTGTCTCAAAATCCACCAGAAACGGATGATCATAGGCGCCAACGAGTATGTGTTTCGGCGCATTGCTCAGCTCTCCATGATCCAAACCAGCCTCATCAAGCCTGTAACACTGCTCTAGTACATCATGCAAAACCCTGCGAATACGCAACTGCACATCATTTCCCTTCAAGGATTCGATCCATTGAGGAAAGTGGATTCCTTCAATAAACTCCATGAGAAGAAAATTCTCGCTAACCTTGAGCAATTGCGGTCCAACCTTGACTGCATTTGCTCTATTCAGCATCTCTCCTTCATGGAACATTCCTTTCCGGTCGGCATCGACTCTGCGAATTTTCAAGGCGGCTCTCCCCAAGCTCGTGTAGGCTACAACAACGATGCCCACGCAACCTTTACCCAAAACTGGCGTCTCGAAGACTCTCTTCTCTCCAGTGAATTCCACGGCTCTAACGTTTAGTGTCTCTAACTCTTTGAGGCGTCTCCCCAATTCTTCTTGTTCACATCTTGGATAACACAGAACCTGACCGTGTTTCGTTTCACAGAGTTCTTTCAGGGAGACCACTTCACCTGTCTGCAAGCCTTCTCACTCAGTAACTAGTTTCTGAGAACAGTTATTAAATACTGCAATTTTCATCATTGAATTCAAGGGCAGGCTCTATGACAGTAATTACTTTGCTCTCGGATTTCGGATTAAAGGACCCTTACGTGGCAGAAATGAAAGCCGTGATTCTCTCCATTAACCCAGAAGCCCGCATCGTAGACATAACTCATGAAGTTGACAAGTTTAACATCCGCATGGGCGCCTTTGTCCTAGCCTCAGCAGCTCCCTACTTTCCCCATAACACAGTTCATGTAGCAGTCGTTGACCCGGGTGTAGGAACAAAGAGGCGCCCTATAATCGCGGAAACCAAACGGGGCTTTTATGTGGGTCCAGACAACGGTCTCCTCATGCTGGCTGCCCACAAAGAAGGCATAATCAAGGTTTACCACATCGATAACCCAAAATACATGCTATCCAGAGTGTCAAGAACTTTTCATGGAAGGGACATCTTCGCCCCAGCAGCAGCGCATCTAGCAGCTGGAACAAGCCCCTCTGAGTTTGGACCAGCAATCCAAAACTACGTTCTTCCTGAATTCGCGAAGCCACAAGCGAGAAAGGACGAAGTGGCTGGAGAGGTTCTCCACATAGACGGCTTCGGTAACATCGTCAGCAACATTTCAGTAGAAGACTTTGAGAGTGCGGGATTTCATGAGGGGGATTCTCTTCTTGTCAGGCTCGGCGGAAAAACTTTGACCCTGCAGTTCTGTTCTGCCTATGGCGAAGTTCCAGCCGGCACAGCTTTGGCTATAGTCGGTAGCAGCAACTTTCTTGAGCTAGCTGTTAATCAGGGAAGTGCTTCCAGAACTTTCAAGGCAAAGGTTGGAGACGCATTTTGCATCTCTGGGGCAGCCTCCAACTAAATTTTAGCCTCTCAGTAGTTTTCTATCCAGAATAAGTCTCTACGGGATTTTGCTAAGCCGTAACCGATTATCAATCCAGCTGCGAGACCGCCGAAGTGGGCGACTATGTTGACGTCTGCGCCTGCGGTCAGCATCAAGAGTAGAAATGAATAGATTAATGCTCCTACAATGGACTGACCAACTGTTTTTCTCATGTATATGACACTTGCGCCGTACATTCCGAAGATTGCTCCTGAAGCCCCAGCGGAGAGGGTGTTCAGTGGCATCAGGAAGAGGGTTAGCAGGCTGCCTGAGAGTCCTGAGAGCATGTAGACTGAAAAGTATTCTTCTGTGCTGAAGAGTTCTTCGGCTCTGAGACCGAATATTACTAGGAACAATGTATTTAGGGCAAGGTGAATTATGTCCACGTGGACGAAGATGGATGTTAAGAGCTGCCAGAACCCACCATTCCACACGCTGAGATTGTATTGCCCATACTGGAGGAGGGCGCTGGTGCTTGTTTGAATGAAATCTCCGCCTATCACCGAAGTGAAAATGTAAACCACTATGTTTGCCAGAACCAGAAAGATTGTAGGCGTCAGCTTAGGCAGGCTTCTCATTTCCAAACCATCCCCAAAAGCAAACACCCCGACATATATATGCATACCTTGGCGTTTTTTTTGGTTGACCGATAGGTAAATCTTCAAGGCTTTCTATATCTGCAGGCATGCTAGTTGATGTTTTACTTCCGTCACTTCTCTTCCTGATAGGAGTGACCGTGATCTTTCTCTTCTCCAGACTACACAAGAAAGTTGACCACCTCTTCGCCGGACAAAAACTACGCCTAAAACATGTCATCCTATTGGTGGCAGCCATAGGCATAATGGTGACTGTAATAGTATCTATCCCCCAATATGCCCTCCTAGGTATCTTCCTCTTCGCCTATACAGCTATACTCTTCCTGTTCACATACCTAATCGTTCCAAAATGGTATCTGGCAATAGTGGCGCCTGTTCTGTTCATCTTTCTTTTCCACTACTATTGAAACGATTACTTGCTAACCATTTTCGCGATAATTTTTGGCATCAGCATCTCGGTCTTCATGGGAAATCTACTCGCATGGAAAACCACTAGTGCCTTCGCTGCTTTACTCACAATCATGGATATCATACAAGTTCTAATCACAGGACACATGGAAGGCGCATTTGAAACATCACAAACATTAGGACTACCCGCATTCATCAAATTGCCAACGTTTCCAACCATGGGAGTAACCTACCTCGGCTTAGGTGATGTTTTCCTCTTTGGACTTCTTAGCATTCAAACCACACGAAAATACGGAAAAAAATTTGGACTGAAGTCAGTAATACTGATGGCTATAGTCTACCTGTTGCTTCAGACAATTCTACTAAACTATTACCCCTTAACCAACGGTTTCCCAGCCACTGTTTTAGTGGTCAGCGGCTGGCTAACTTCCATAGCAGCAAAATATCTCTATGATTCATTCATCTCAAAAAAGGAAGTAAAACCACAACTCGACTAATCTAGTCCACCGTATCAGTTTTGTTTAGGTCCCGAAGCCTCACATCACCCTCAATCTCTTTTATGAAGTTGGCAACGCTGCTTGGGACAAGTTCCTCCCAGTCTCCCCCAGCTAACATGCGTTTCCGAATCTCCGTAGCCAAGTAGACACCTCGCTTTATAGGAGGCACCTGCTCAACTCTAAATCCAGCTTCCATGAAGAGCCTACAAGTCAACGGCTCGTTAGCGTAGACAACATCAAATTTTGGGCAGTAACCCACAATCTGGTAGACCCAGAGCATATGTTGATGAATATCCGGCACAGGTATAATCCAGATTCTCGACAACTGAATCCCCTCTTCATCCAGTGCCCTTCGGATCATGGTGATGCGCTCGCCGGCTGTAAAGGGATTGTCGAGCCTATGGCTGTACTGGGAACTGCCAACAATTACAACCAGTTCATCAACGTCCTCCACGATTTTTTTTATGGCTCCCAAGTGCCCTTTATGAAAGGGCTGAAATCTTCCCACAAAGACGCCACGCCTCACATTCTTTCCTCCCCATCGGAGAACCTAACATCTATTGGTGTATATGAGCTTCTCTAACCTCTTAAAAGCTCTCCCTGTTTTTGTTTAACATGTTTTGCTGGAAACAGAGACAGTTCTCCGCCTTCCACCTTTGCTATCCTCAGTTCTTCGTAGCCTCTCTCTTCCCTGCGAAGAAGCTCCAGCTTAACCTGCATTCCATGTCCGTAGCCACCTATGCTCAAATCCGAACACACAACCCTGTGACAGGGAACCAACAAAGGAAAAGGATTCGTAGCCTCAACGCGCCCCACAGACCTTGCGATTCCCCCCGCAACCTTGACTATGGCACCATACGTTGTCACATATCCAACAGGAACAAGACGCGTGCAGTTGAGCACCTTTCTTGTATAGCTGGAAAGATGATCCATATTTATCCTGAACCCGTAGGAGCCCCGATCCTCTCCATTAAGAATCTCCTTCAAAGCTCCCATAACCTCTGTTAGGAGCTGATTAGGTTCCTCTACAACCTGAAACGGAACATCAGATGGTAACCTTCTCAGAAGACGCCTCAAATCCTGTTCTTCAAATGAAAAGGTGGTGGCAAGAACTTGGTCATCCTGCACGGCTGCACCATACCAAACACCCTCCATCTTTTGGTGGTGAATGTAAATCATCTATGAGCTCCTCAATTTGGTTGATGACCTTAGAATTTTTTGAGATCCCCTCTTTTTCGCACATAATTGTCTGCTAAACGAAACACAAGTACGCCAAAGAGAATCCAGACTAAACCCAGCACTAATAAATGCAGAAAGACGTTGGTAACCACTTCTGGCCGGTAATCCTCTATCAGGAAGCTTCGTATCCCAATCAGGGCGGATGCTGTTGGAAATACGGTGCTTGCCTGTTGAGCCAAGTTGGGAAGCACAGTTAGGGGATAAGCCACAGGAGAGAGGATCATCATAATACTGTAGAGACCATCGGAGACCATCCACCCCTCCTTTAAGAATAAGCTTAGAGCTGAGATCACTATGCCGAAGCCGTAGAGAGCAAGCATCATGAGGGCAAAAATTCCTAAAGCAGGCAGGATTCCTCCGATGTTTAGGGCTAAACCAAAGGTGAAGTATATGGCGATAAACTGGAGGAGGGTACCTAAACTCTGATGAACTGTGCTGTGCACAGCCATACCCAGGACTTGACTCAAGCGGCTGGTGGGCGTCACATAAATTGCCTCCAAGGTGCCAAACCATCTTTCTCTCCTTATGCTGAACCCCATCGCCCAAACGGCTGTTCCTATGAAACCCATCAGCATGTAACCGGTAAAAATGAATGCAACTATGTCCCCTGTTCCAACAAGCTCTGCTAGATTCTCGCTGTATGTTCCTCCAACTAAAACAATGCCATAGAGGAGGTACGGTAGGAGGAAGACGAGGGGGGAAATCAGTTGGCGGATGAAACTCTCAGGGTAAGCAAACTCGATTTTCCAATCTTTAATATTGGCTGCCCAGACAGCCTTCAATTCAGCCTTTAGGTTTGCCCAGTTGAATCCCGTCGGACATTTGACTTCCCGCAACCTGTAATCTTCATTGTTTTTATCCAATCTGATTGCTCCTAGTAGTGGCTTATGGTTCCTGACATCTTCGTTTTCTCCTCTATCCTGTTAAACAGGTAGAAGCCGGCAATTATCACGACAGCATCGATGATTAGTAGTGCCAGAACCTCCACGTAGAGGTCTGAAAGGCTAGCTCTTAGGAGCATAAGGCTCCTCACAATGATGATGGCGTATGTGAGAGGAAGGAGCTTACCGAAGATTTGAGCCCAAAATGGTAGGCTCTCGAGGGGATAGCGTACAGGAGAGAAAACGTAAAAAACATATCCTATAGTCTGCCCGAAACCGTGAGATTGCTTGTACATAAGAGAGAACGCAGCAAAGATGAGGGATAGGCCATACAATCCCAGTATCAGCAGAATGATTATGAAAAATACTGGAAGCATCACTCCTAAGCTCACATTCATTCCGAAGAGGAACACAGAGATGGCAAACTGGCTTACGGCGAAGATTGTGCTGGAGAGGCTTTCACTTAGGGCTTTTCCGATAAGCACAGAAACCTTGTTGCAGGGAGCTGCAAGCACGTAATCCAGTGTTCCTTGCAATGCTTCCTGTCTTATGCTTTCTCCCATGCCGTAAAGTAGAGTGTTCACGTAACTGTTGAGAACGGCGCCTATAACAATAAATGGAATAAACTCTAAGGTTCTAGTGACCTGGGCAAAACTTTCGCTCGTTAAACCGCCTACAAAGGCTTCTCCCTGAAGGATGAAGGGAATGAACCAGAAAATGGGAAATATAGACCAGAAAACTAGGATAACTGGATAGGCTAGAAGGAACTTTATGTTTTTAACTATCTCGTTCCAGACAACAGAAAGATTACTGCGCAGAGGAGATTGCTGATAGGCACTTTTCAATATCTGTCACATTCCTCCTTCTGTGAGTTTTGTGCCAGTTAATTTTACGAAGACATCTTCGAGCGTAGGCACACCAACGTTTAAACTGCCAATACGAACATTCTTCTGTCTGAGCGCATCAATGATTGTTCCCATATGCTCTTCTGTGGTTCCCCCAATGATTTTGATTCTCGAAGGAACTCCCTTAGCCTCATCACCGGGAATAAGCTTGACAACTTCCGCCTCGGGTAACAAAGAACGGAGGTACTTTTCGATGCCTGCTGGTGGATTGTAAACAGTTACTTCTACAAGCTCGGTCTCTTTCACCATGGCTTTGAGCCTGTTTGGGGTGTCAACTGCGACGATTTTGCCGTTGTTTATGAAGGCTACCTGATCACACAGTTGATCAGCCTCGTCCATATAATGGGTAGTCAGAAGAACTGTCTTTCCCTGCTTCTTTGAAAGCTCTCTTATTTGATTGCGAATCTGCCTCGCGAAATTTGGATCTAAACCTAAGGTAGGCTCATCCAACAGCAGGATCGGTGGATCATGCAGCAGCGCTCGGGCTATGGCGACTTTCTGCCTCATACCTGTGCTGTAGTCCTCAAGCCTCTCATCAGCTCGGTCAGAGAGTTGCATAGTTTCTAGGAGTTCATCGACTCTTTCCTTCGCATATCTTCTCTGCATCTTGTACAACGAAGAAAAGTACATGAGGTTGTCCTTAGCTGTAAGCTTCCAGTATAATGTTCTCTCCCCACCCACAGCCATCCCCAAACTTGCTCGGACCATTGAAGTTTCTTTGCGAATGTCAAAACCGTTTACGATAGCCGTGCCTTCATCTGGAATCAAGATTGTGGACAAGCATTTAATCATTGTAGTTTTTCCAGACCCGTTTGGTCCAAGAAGTCCGAAGAGCTCTCTGGGACGAATTTTGATGTTGACTTTGTCCAAGGCTACGGTAACATCACTATTTTCTTTCTGGTTTTTCTTCGATTGTTCTCTTCGCAGAAAACCAAAAAAACCTCTGTGCCTCTTTTTGGCAAATCTCTTAGTCAGGTTTATTGTCTGAATGCTGAAGCCATCGCTTTTTTCGCCGTAAACCAATCCTAAACCTCACTTTATCTCCCAAAGGAGAAGATTAGCCTTATTACTATTCCCCAGCGCCTTTCAGATAAACAGCAGCTACAACATTTATAAATCTGATACAAGCCCAAACAGAGAAAATCGAAGACACGTTTGCTACCTTGAGGGATGATGGTGTGGATTTCTTGATAGAGCTTGTAAGTTCACGGGAGGAGGGGTTAAAACAAACTTTCACCGTCGCATCGTCACAAACGTTGCTTTGTTGACAGCAGCAACGAAGAAGCAGTGAATTGCTTTATTTTAACTTAAATATTAGTGTCTCCCATCGAATTTTCCCCTCAATGCTTCAAGGTGATTTATGTTGGTGTTTGGAGTTGTGAATAGCTGATCTACAGTATACTTTATTAAGACGCAAGACTTAATACTTGTAAGAAGTTCCTAGAGTATAGGAGAACTACAATGCCACAGGATAAGCAATCCAAAGAGGGATTTCGAGCAAAATTAGGCGGTATCTTCAAAAGAAAGAAAATAAAAACCATGCCAGCACCACCCCCAAAACCCCTGCCAAGAGGCTACAAAATCGTCGAAAAATACCCCCTCTACGAACCCTTCGCCCACGCAGCTATCGCTCAAAACCCAATAACCGGCGAACACAAATACATCCTAGACGAACTCCAGCTAGACACGCTAGAACAAGGCGTGTATGACCGAATATTAGAAATCCTCCTCGCTGAGATAGCTTCCCCCGAAGAAGAAATCGAGGACCCTCGACAATTTTTCGTGACTGAAGCTGAAAAGATTGTTGGAAAATACCGAATAAGTTTAGGTTGGTTACCCGACGTTTCGTGGTCTAAAATCCTTTATCATGCCCAACGAAACCTTGTCGGTTTCGGACAAATCGACGCCCTGATGCGAGACCCAAACATAGAGGACATCTCATGTGACGGCGTCGAGAAACCCGTTTACATCTGGCACAGAAGATATGAGAACCTTGAAACAAACATGGTCTTTCACGCCGACCAAGAACTGGACGACTCTGTGGTAAAGCTAGTTCACATGGCTGGAAAACACGTAAGCTCAGCCTTTCCCATAGTTGACGCCTCTTTACCAGGAAAGCACAGACTTGCTGTCTGTTACAGAAGGGAAGTAACACCCTTCGGGACAGCCTTCACAATAAGAAAGTTTCGAGACGATCCCTACTCAATTATCGATCTAATAAACCTAGGAACCCTATCCGAAGAGCTGGCAGCATATTTATGGACCTGTCTGGAGAACAGAGCCTCCCTAATGGTGCTAGGTGGAACAGCATCAGGAAAAACAACATTCCTCAATGCAGTAGCCTGTTTAATCAAACCCGGCAGCAAGATAATAACAATTGAGGAAACCGCAGAACTTAACCTGCCTCACGAAAACTGGGTGTCCCTGATTGCTAGGAGAAGTTATGGTCTAGGAGAAAACCTCACCGGAGAAGTAACCCTCTTTGATCTAGTCAAGACATCCATGAGACACCGTCCAGATCTAATAGTGGTCGGCGAGATTCGAGGAAGCGAAGCATATACCCTGTTCCAAGCCTTGGCAACGGGTCACGGCGGCATGGCTACTATGCACGCAGACTCCATCGATTCAGCTGTCAAGCGTTTAATCCAAAAACCCATGGACATTGCACCTGCATACATGCCTCTCATGAACATTGTAGCATCCATTCAAAGAGTACACTTGCCGCAGTCGAAGACGGGTGAAATGACAGCTTACCGACGAATACTTTCAGTGGATGAAATTGCAGATTATGAAGATTATAAAAACCTTTTCAAATGGAACGCTGCTGATGACAATCACATTTCCATGCTTAAAAACAGCATAATGCTTAATTCCGTAACTTCTAGCAGAGGTATCTCTTGGCAAGAATTGATGGAAGAGATGAAGCGTCGGGAAAACGTGTTGCGCTGGATGCGCGAACGCAACATCAGAAGCTACAAAGATGTCGCAGGGGTCATAACGGAATACAACGCCAAACCTGAAAGTTTCTACGAGAAGGAGGTTTTAGCTAGTGCCCCTGCTAAAAACTCTTGAAGGGGTCTCATATCGCCTTTTCGGAGGGTTTGCTCCCAAGTTCCTAGGTAGCGTCTTCGAGTTCAAGGAACATTTAGCAAAAGCAGGAATCAAAATCTATCCTGAAACCTACATATCCCTAATGTTTTTAGTTGCTATGCTGACTATACCAGTATCTGTCATAGCAATAGTACTTCTATATTTCACGAAAATCATATTCCTGATCTTCTTGGTGCCCCTACCCCTATTCATCATGATCGGCTTCATGATTGCCCCGATGTCGAGAGCCAGCGAAAGGAAAAGTGCCGTGGAGAGGGAGATGCCTTTTGCAGCAACCTATGTCACTGTTATGGCGTCAGGAGGTATACCGCCTTACATGAGCTTTAAGCGACTTGCAGATGTTGAATTGTTACCTGCAACGCGGAGAGAAGCTAGAGGTCTAATCAGAGATGTAGAAATCTTTGGGATTGACCCCCTTAGCGCTCTGGAGGGCTCAGCGAAGTACCATCCGCTGGATATGTTCAGAGACTTCGTTTCGGGTTATGCTTCCACGGTTATTATAGGTGGTGACGTTATCCACTTCCTAGAAACAAAGGCGCAGGATATCTTCAAGACGGGGTCAATGAGGGTTAAGGCTGCTGCCGAGCGTTTGGGAATGCTTCTGGAGTCCTTTATAATTATAATGGTTCTCATGTCGCTCTGTTTCTACATTCTCTTCAGTGTCGAGTCAATATACAGCTCAGGCATGGACATGGGTACTGGAGTGATCATGTATACGTACGTTTTTACTCCTCTACTCTCTGTTGTCTTCCTGTATCTTGCCCACGGCATGCAACCAAAATCTCCCATGAGCGATTATAGACCCTACAAAGTATGGGGCATCTCCTCAGCCGTGGCTGTTTTAGTGCTCATGCTGCTCACAGGATTCTTTGGTATGGTACCACTACCTACCCAAAATCTTGTTGACATGCCAATTGCAGTGGCTATCACTCTGATAATTTCAGCTGTGCCTCCAGCCATTGTTCACGGCAAGATCGCAGGTAGACAATCGAGCCTCGAGACTGGGATTGCCAACTTTCTCAGGGATCTGACGGAAACCAGAAAGACAGGGCTTTCCCCAGAAAAGTGTATAGAGAATCTTTCAGGACGGAACTACGGGGCATTCTCTAAGGAATTGAAGAAGATGTCGTCTGATATTTCTTGGGGGCGTCCGATGCGAAATGTAATCATGGGTTTCGTGAAGAAAACTAGGAGTTGGATGTCCCAGATAGTGATGTTTCTTCTCTTAGAAGCTGTGGATGTAGGTGGTGGAACCATATCTATGATTGAATCTCTCGCAAGATTCAACAATATGACTCAGGAAGTGGAGAAAGAGAAGAAGATGAGCGTTCGGCCCTATATACTCATCCCCTACTTCGCTGCGGTATTGCTGGTAGCAACAACTCTTATGACTCTCATTTTCACCACTCAGACAGTTAACATGGCAGGGACTACGCAAGGGGTAGGCTCGGTCGACGTAGATTTCCTTACGTTAATCTTCACAGTTTCAGTAATCACCCATTGTTACCTGATTGGACTGGTGGCAGGCAAGATCAGTGAGGAATCTTTGGCCGCTGGCTTCAAACATTCCGCTTTGCTCGTTCTGCTCGCTATCGTTGCATCGAAAGTTGTTCCATTGATAATTTAGGGGAAAACGGGAGGAAAGTTTGGTAGTGATTAGCAAGTTTCATAAGAAAAGGTCAAGTAAAGACGGAATAAGCCCCGTTATCTCAACAGTTATTATTACTGGTGCTATGATTGCCATAGTGAGCGTCGCCTTAGTCTTCGCAAACAATTTTCTCTGGTCTCGAGTTGCAGAGGGAGACTTCAACTCTTCCAAACAGTTGATGCAGACAGCTGGGCTTCAAATAGACGATGTAGCTTGGACCATGGGGCGTACAGGGACTATTCGTTATGCAAGCCAATATGGAGCGGTTGTCCTAGAACCCTCATTACTAAATTACACAGTGTCCGTCGAAACCAATGAAGGGACACATGAATTTTCAAATGAGACCGGAGTTCTCCTTTTCAATCTTCCAACTTCGAGATATTCGATTACCAACGGTTACTGGGAAAGGATCTCTCCATCTCAGGACGAATCTCTTACTTTACAGGGTACCTCTGCTCCAGTCGCACGAGTATTTGCCGTCGAAAGGATTCCTATGTATGACGGATCGTATATACGAGTGGTTGTAGCCCCAGCCGTCAGGGTTCTCTTCTCTTCGATTAACACTTCCATCAGTTCAATATTTTATGTTAAGATGTACCTTCCGGTTCTCACCGCTGGAGAAGCCCCTAGATTATCTCAATCTATTACGTTAACTGGAAAGTCGGTGGATCCCTACACCCTAGATAACGTTATGAGCATCAACGTTTCTGTTAGTTTTCCTAGAGACGCTTCACCAGAGAATTTCGATTCCGCTTTTTTCAATTTTCCATTTGACTCGGAAGAGATTCCTGTTCCTACTTCTGGATACGACAATGTAGTTTTTGAGCTTTACCTAAGCGAGGTGTCTGTTGAATTTGGAATTACATACTGAAAATAGGGAAAGGAGACTATCATAGGTGCCGAATATAACGATGGAGTATGTCATACTGATTCCGTTGCTCTTCACTCAAATTATCGTATTTCCTTTGGTAGCTAGTACAATTACCTCCAGTTGGCAAGAAACCCAAAGAACCACAGCACTACAGGAAACTGCAGACCATCTGGCGAGTACGGTTCAGCAACTTTATCTAAATTTGAATCGGGAGGAAACTTTAGCTAGTAATATAACGCATGCTTTGCGTATCCCAGCAACCATTTATTCTTATCCGTATACCGCTGTGGGTTCACTGAGTAGCCCCTACCCTGATTCTACTGGAATTCTCACGCTTACCTTAACGATGGAAAGTGGGAATGAGGTTACAGCGACGGCTGTGATGGGTTCTAATGTGATATGGACCGAGGAATCTATTCTTCAGAGTAACTCTGCTAACACTTCTCTTGAAATTCAGAAGTTTTCTAACAGTACCGTAGTTTTTTCTTTTGGAGGCTAATTAGATGCCGGGTGCTACCATAGATCACATGATTTCAGTTACAATTTTAATAACGGCGATGCTGTTAGCTATGGTCACCTTTAGTAATATGTTCGCATCTGCTGTTGCTTATGAACGTAACCGGCAGGTCACCATGAAAGCCGTCGATCTCATAGACACTTCGTGTTTATCTTCAGGAAACCCGGCAGATTGGGGACAGACCAACAAGACCATATTAGGTTTCGGTCTTCAAAACCCTGATTCTGGCGGTTATTCTATTAGTCCCTATTCCCCAATGAGGCTCAAGACCTCTCAGGATAGTCAACTTGTCCAATACGATTCAACTTTCTACAATAACATCAGTTTCGGTTATGGGGGGCATCTACTTGTTCCAGCAAGTGATTGTGTCAATTACACAAGAACTGCGGAACTCTTGGGCATCAACGGGACCTATGGATTTAAAATCGATATTGCGCCAACGCTGAACGTCAGCATCTCGGAGGTCTCCTTGAATCCCTTAGAGTTCAAAGTTGAAACAAGAGGACCGGGATTACCTTTAACTAACGCTATTTTGAATTACTACCTTTTTCATCTAGATTCTGAAGGCGGGCAACATCCTTCGATTGTAACGCATTCAGGCATCATACAAAACGGTTCATCATCAATAAAATTTTCTTTAGACGCTTCGGACGAGGCATACTCTTTCTTGGTCTACGTTCATCTCAGCGGACTTTATGGTGTTGGATACTATTCGCGTGATGCCCCTGGCAGTTCTCCTGCGCTCGTTCTGCCATTTGCCCAAGATTTTGAGACTGGAACAGTCATAATCGCCAATAATAGCCCAGCTGATTCCGTCTATTATAACGCCACATTTTTTATTCTCAGTCAGGGATTTCAGTTACAGCAGGTCCAGATAGAGAATTCCACGGATCATCTAGAATACGGTACTTACAATACAACGGAAGTTCCAGCATCTGAGACAGGAATCCTATTGATTTCATATAGGCAGGGGGAGAGCATCGGTTCTGTAGTTATGCCCTGGGGAATCGGCACTCTCGGCGTCTCAGTCACTTTTGGTGGTAATCCGACTGGTTACAGTTTTGTTGCAACCGAACTTAGGCAGGTAACAATCAACCAGGTTTCGTATCAGGTGAAGTTGTCTGCATGGAGGTTGGGGAGCTAAATGGTAGGTGATAGGCGTTGATGAGAACTGTTGAGGCCCTCTTCGTGATTATTATTATACTAGGAGCCTTTATCATCACAACTCAGTTTGCTGTTTTACCTTCGCCAAATCAAGCCTTCGGAACCAATCTGCGGGAGCTATCTCAATCCACAATCGAAACCTTGGATGGCAAAGGCATGTTAACCGAGACAGTCTTCAAAGATTCCTCTGACCCTGCTTGGGGAGACCTGCAGAAAGCTCTCTCAGCTTCTCTCCCACCCAACGTAGTCTATAACCTCAGCATTTACAACATTTCAAGCTCTGGAGGAGCCATAACCTATGAATTAGAAAACTCGATCTCAGACGCCAGCTTCGGAATCGATTCTGACTCTGCCTCTGTTATGGTAATATCTCCAGATGTCACCTTCACTCAAGATCCGAAGAAAGTGGGGGAAAGCACAAACCAAAACATCACCCTTTACATTCTGAATTGTAGCGACGCGAATGGTTGGTGGATCACAGGCTACACGGGTCAGAGTCTTGCCTCAGACTTTCATGATCTTCTTTCACCATACTTCACAAGCACTGTTCTCATAAACACGACAGATCAGCTTGGGCTTCTCTTGGAAAACTCTACATCGCTAGAGGGAAATATCCAAGATGCTGTTGTTGTAAACACGTTTGGGGAATCTGTTCCCATTCCAGATGCCTACTGCCAAGGAGGTTCACATGGATCTGAAGGCTACGAGGGAGGTTCATACGCCAAATATTCTTATACTCTTGGCAGTTTAACGCTGCAATACAATTGGACTTGGGTCAGCATCGTGGGCTATCCCCTGTATTATGTTTCTAACACGGAAATCTTTGCTACTGAAGATAACACCTGGGGCATTTATGGAATGAAGCACGTTGGACCCGCAGGACTAAATGCCTTTCTCAGAGGTTTGGATGGGTATGGTTACCAAGTCATTGGTACAGCCATTCATTCAAGCCCCGGAGACGTCACGTTTAACAGTGACGCTCTTGAGAACCTAAATTATTATGGTGTTTACCCTTATATCACCCAGACATCCACGCGTGCACTTCCCGACTCAATTTTAACGGATTACCAGTTAACTGCCACAGAGCTTTTTAATCGTCCGCCTTCAGCCCCGACTTTCATTCCTGCTGCAACATATGACCATAATGGAGGAGGGGCGCTTACAGCAATAGGGCTGACAAGGATTATGGACATACGAGTTGCTGCTCTTGCGCTCCTTATGTACTATCGCCCAACAGTCTACAGAAGTGAATTCGGAGCCAGCGGTACATCAATGCTTGTTACTCTCCAACTTGGTCAACAAGGAGGAACCTAGAATCGTGAAAAAAAGTAGAGCGAATAAGGGTCAGTTCTCCATAATCGCGGCATTACTGGTGTCCGTGATTTTAGTAGCTGCTGTCATATCCACTTACAGCATGGTCCGCCACGCTCCACTACAAGACGCACCTAAAGTTTTGACGGCTATGGGAGAAATGAACGCGGACATCAAAAGAATGTTGGACTTTACTGTTGGATACTACTGTTCAATCCTGCAAGTCACGGGAAACTCAACATATGCCAAGGGACTCACGACGCGCTATCTTTCAAGCGGATTAGTTAATATTGCTCGTTCACATCCGGAATGGAACCCATCCTTCATGATCAATTTTGAACAGGTCTCCACCCGCTGGTATATGCCAGAGAGCTACAGTATGGGAAACCTCTCAGTAACCTATTCATTGACAGGTCTCGGAATAGAGGGAGTGGCATATGAAGTATCTTCCGTCTTGAAAGTCACCGCGTTAGAACCCATCAGCACAAATGAGGCCAGAATTCAGATCACCACTGGGAATAACAAACCTGAACTAGGATTAAGAAAAGAAAATTTCTGGTTTTACAAGTACAACTACGATGATTCAATTTGGGAGCTGATTAACCCGGAAAACGATCCTGTGATCTCTTTCAATGGAACTTACGTCCTAGACATACCCCCAGGAGTAGATAAAGACGCTTACTCAATTCAAGTTGAAGATCAAAGAGGCCTTATTGCGCCAGCCTTCTATTCTGAAGCCTCACTTGAGTCAGGATTTTCCCAGTTCACTTACAACTTTGATTGGGATTCTACTGGATTGGGACCCATCTACGAAACTTTAACGACAGATACTATGATCATAGAGGTACTCCAGAATGGTACCTTGCAATGGCTTGGCCAAAACTTGCAGTTATTGCCTAAATCGAGGCCTATTCCACCTCTCCCTGTCAAGGCTCTCCATCTTAATCAGACGATAAATGGAGTGGGCCGGGAGGTACCTTTTCAAGTGGAGGATTGGGCATCAGACTATCGAATTCCTTTGGGTCTCACTAGCAATGCCAGCCTCTTAAACAACAATAATATGTTAGTGTTTTTGGTTAATGACAATGTCGAGAAGGCTACGTTGTGGTGGGATGGTAGCGACACAGCAATCCAGACAGATTATGCTTGGCAAAACATATACTTCAATGACAATCCGTCTTCTGGGACCTTAAACAACGGATTGGTAAGGCTAGACGTGTACAACTTCTATGTAGTTTCAAATGTTGTTGGGGGGTCAACCAGCTGTAGGGCAGATTTCCTGCGCGTCAACGATGAGCCCCCTGTGTATGGGGCTGAACCGGCATATGTAGTCTACAATGGTGTAGTTCGAGATATAGTTCAACAGGAACCTGAATATAGTGGAGGAGTTTTAGGTAGTCCTAACTTTTATGTGCAGGTAGTTTTAACCTTCCCAGCAAATGCAACTTACTATACGTATGCAGCAAGAACAATTTTCGTGAACTCTTCCATGAGCAGAACCGTTTCTGATCTCAGTGCCATCCAGCTCTCAAGTCTCTCTGGATCACAACTAACCGAGGATGGGACAGATGGAGGCTACCCTGAAGCTTCCACTTCCACGGGTCTCTTCTACAATGGTACAAATTGGGAGCACCATTGGAGCCAATTCGTGTCAGGAGACTCTGGAGCAGGACTCATGTTCACGGACACCGACAACCAGAACCTCTACATTTTCGACTCCATAGCGGGCGACAAGACGGGAGCCCTAAATGTAAGTTCTGATATCGAGTTGAATCCAGTAGAGCGGTACGATGCCTCTTTCACTTATCCTTTAGATGTGACTTGGACGGGGGCTGTCGTCACTTTTGAGGGTGAACCCATCTACCGCAGTGTGGATGACGTTGGCCTCTGGGTGATGGTGGAGAATCCTCCACTGATTACGATGGACGGTTATGATTACGATTATGTGGATAACAACATATCAAACGTAGATTTCAGTGATGACAAGGGTACACACTCTTACTTCCTAGCACAAAAACATGGTCCAGACTCAATTTTTGACACACTCGCAGAAAATATGGACGGCGAAAGAATAGAGGATTATGTAGACAACAACCTTTCTGATGTAGATTCTAGTGTAGACAAAGGCACACACTCAAACTTCACTGCTCAGCAATATGGTCCAGACTCGGTTTACGATACGTTGACTGAGGAGAACGCTGGAGGTTCAGCCAATACAACCTTAATCGCCGCAGAATCCTTTGAGGGCACTTGGCCTCCATCAGGGTGGACTGAAACAGGTAATTGGGATAAGGAGAGTGATCAAGCACATGATGGTACTTATTCAGCAGATTTTGATGGTGGAAGTGGTCTATCGGGATACCTGACTACTCTTGATATTGATTGTTCTGATGCAGACGCAATTTACGTGGACTTTTGGTATCGGGACGATGGTTCCGAGGTAAACGAATTTGTTCTTCAATATTATGATGGGGCTTCTTGGGACACAGTTTATGATTTGGGAGCGACAACCTCTGAGGGTCAATGGCACCACTATCAAGAAAAGGTTACCGATGGGCAATATTTCAAGTCAGATTTCAAAATGCGTTGGTCCACAAATACCAATTATGGCAACGACATCGTTTATGTTGATTTGGTTACGGTCAATAAGGAGATAGCAGGCCCAATCAATTATGAACTCGACTTAGAAGTTCAATTCACTGGCCTAGTTGACTTCTTACCCACTGAAGAACTCTGCATATACGCTGGCACGCTTGGTAGTGAAGACTTGAGAGTGGATTATTGGAGCGGCTCTGTTTGGCAAAACATTGCCACAGACTTAACTGCGAACAGTTGGAACAACTTTACAGTTTCACTAACATCAACAACATTCACCGTTAGATTCAATGGTGGGACAGAGACGGCAGATACAACTGAGGACCAATGGGAGATTGACACGGTTCTCTTAAGGAGCGAAGGGACTGGAAGCAAGGAAGATGCAGTGGGCAATGACACGTCTGATGTTGACTCTTCTTCGGATTTAGGGAATTTAGTTAATTTTGATAACATGACATCAGCCGATTCAACTTATGCTAGTCTAACGGAATTAGTTTCTGGAGGTGGCATAACTTTTGTCAACGTTGCCGAGGCGAGTTATACCACTGGGACGTCTGCTCAAGTCAATAAACCAACTGATACGGCAGAAAATGACTTCATGATGGCTTTGCTCGTGTCAACAAGAGACAGTGATAATGATGGTTCCACCATGTCTTCTGCGCCTCCAGGTTGGACACTTGAACATGATTACACTCAAAGTGCAACTTCGGGTCAGCACGTCCATATTTACTGGAAGATCGCAGGAGCCTCAGAACCTTCAAGCTACACTTGGACATGGACAAGCTCTTGCGGTTGGGTAGCTCAAATAACCACCTTTAGAGGAGTAGACACCAACTCTCCAATTCATGTAGAAGGAGCGGTAAATCAAGAAAGTAGCAGTTCGCCCATGAGCCCAAGCGTAACCACAACCGAAGATAATTGTGTGATTTGGCTTTACGACATGTGTGACGATGATGATGTGCCGGGTTCTGGCGGTGCACCAGGTGGTACATCATGGATCGACCAAACAGAAATAAGCACTCCAGGGAATGGCATCGGCATTTCAACAGCTTATTTTGTTCAGGCATCAGCCGGAGCTACTGGTAACAGAGATTGGACTTTAGATAATAGTGAAGAGAATTCTGGTCAGCAATATGCGCTTAAACCCGCTCCTACAGGTTTCCGACTCGACCAGGAAGTTCAGTGGACCGGCGTTCCATACTCACTGCCGAATGAAGAACTTTCAATTTATGGTGGTACTATGGGAGCTGAAGATATACTAGTCGATGTTTGGAATGGCACTGGCTGGGAAACCGTTTTCACAGACTTGTCTTCAGGATGGAATAATGTGTCGATTACAGAGTGGCTGACCACCTCTAATTTCACAATCAGGTTTAGGGATGGAACTGAAGTTGGAGATGCAAGTGCAGACACTTGGCAGATAGACGTTGCCCTGATTCATGTTTGGAACGTACAAGGAGAATTTTATGATCTTGACCTCGAGGTTCAGTGGACTGGCGTTGATTATGATGAGGATAATGAAGAACTCTGCATATATGGAGGAACAATGGGTTCAGAAGATATCATGGTAGATGTTTGGAATGGTTCATCTTGGGTAAACGTCTTCACAGACCTTAACAGTGGATGGAACAATGTAACGGTTTCAGCGTATTTGACATCTTCAACATTTACCGTTCGATTTAAGGGAGCAGACGAAGCCGGCGATATGACCCAAGACTTCTGGGCAATAGATGCAACACTATTGCACCTTTGGGATTAAACTTGGTCTAACCTCTTTCCAATTATGGCAAACGTGGAAGCTAACAATCCGCTTTTATCAATCATCGTTGCGAACGAAAAATCTGCACTTGAGAACATTTGGTTTCTTGTGAAATTCGTCTGCAAGTTCAAAATTTATCGTAGGAAGGAGCTAAGCAGAATCCACACGAGGTCTCCGTAGGCTAATGCAATAATTAAGCCTGCTGTGATAAAGATGAGGAGGGGTAAACCGGGAGTAACCCAAACCCCACCATCAACTTTTTCTTCCTTTACGTTTTCCAGAATTCTTGCAACAATCTCTTCGCGCTCCTCATCCTTCGGAAACACCAGCAACTTCCTCTTCATCTCTCCTTCCCCATTAACATAGACGTCTTCAAGAGGATACATGTGCCCTTTTTCCAGCTTAGAAACTTTGACCTTGTAGCCGCTGAAAAGTGCCACAATTTTGCGACCAAAAGACTCTGTCTCCAATCCCTCAAAGAGACCCCCACGGTTTCTAGCCGTCCAAAGGAGATTACGTAAGAGTGCATAGAACACGCTGAGTGCACCTAACAGAACGCTGTTGGTAAAGATAGTTAGAGGGAATAGAGGAGAAAATAATCCTGAAGGTTGTGGAAGAAAATAATTGGGGTAGACCGGCAAAGCTAGGGAGATACACATCAAGGCTTTGGCGTCTGCTCCCCCGAAGCCGCCTGCATAGAAGATGATTAGGGCTAGGGCTGAGGTTACTGCAAAGGAAAGGACATAAGTTAATAGCAGTTCGGGATCAAACACTAAAAACTGGAAGGCTGTTAGGACGAGAGCTAAAGGTCCTAATATAATCCAAACTTTATCGCTTACTTCTCTGGTTTTGTAGTCGCTCCAAGAGGCGTAAATCAGGAAACTGAGACATATAATGGTTCGGGCACCATCAAGTATCTGGTTCACGCTAAATCATCTACCAGAGTATCCTGTAAAAAGAGAGAGTATAAAAACTCTGGGGATTGTTTTTTCAGACAAAGTGGAAAAAGAGGATTTTTGGGTTTAAGCCTCTTCACTGAAGGGAATGTTCATTCCTTCTTCGGTGACCACTTTGAAGTAGTATCGTGTTCCACTAGTCCACGAAAGGGCGAAAGTGATTTTTAATGACGAACCTGCAGTGACGACTTGTGACGTCGGATCGTATGTTACTGAACTGACAGTCTGTAGATCTGAGGTCGATGTACCTTGGTAAACTTCCACAACCTTTCCATCTGCTGTTCCAGAATTTCTTATGGTGATGTCAACTTTGAGTCCTGAAGAGTTGTAGAATCTTACGTTTTCATGGGTTAGAATAGCTCCTGCTTGGCTTGTTGTGGACCCTGTGAAGGTCATGACCCAGGCGTAGGTAACTATGACAGCTGCGACTGCGATGACTATCAAGAGGAGTGTAGCGAGGATCGGTGAAATTCCCCTTTTTGTTTTCAATATGTTTTTCATCATTCAACTTCTCCTATGCCCAGAAACTCTGAAGTTATGATATTTAACACATATGAAACCGCAATATATATTACATGTAAATATTCAATTCAGAATCCAATCACGACAAAAGAGTGCAAAGAATACAAGCATAGTGAATCTTTTTTAAAAAATTCAGGTGGAAAAAGCATATGCAGTATCAATTAACTGTAACTGCTTTCTCATCAATCTCGCTGTTTCAAAAGCAAGAATCAAAGAACACATGCCTCATGATGAATTCAGCTTGTGGCCTCGAAGACAAGGGGGGGCGTCTCTGTTCTCGTTTCCAAGCTAACTCCCAGTAAGCTTTCTAGGAATCCGCCCCAAAACTCCGAATTGTTGATGAAAGGCGTCCTAAGTATTATAAATTTGTCTTTCAAGTAAAAGTCACCGAAACCTTGGACGCGTAGTCTCTTAAACACATCAGGCCACTTTTCCCTGTTGGTGGTTTCGATATCAATGCTTGTTTCCATAGAAACTTTAGCAGCATCCCCAACCTTTCGTCCAACTTCTCTCCACTTCTCTTCAGGGATGTATTGGAGGAGAATGTTGATGAATTCAACGTTCAAGAAGGCGACGCGGCTGATACCGATATAATATTCCCCTCCGGGGTATTTCCAGTCGTAGATTCGCATGCTTCGGTAAACATCAAGCATCTTTGATATGAGAGGTTTTATTCCCGGTTCTCTTCCTTTCTTTATGAGAGAATCAATGTATTCCCGTTCTTCTTCATCCAAAATGATGGTAGTCCTCTTAACTGAACGCTCCTTTGGAGACAATTTTTCTCCTCCCTGTCATATTCAATATGTCGTTAGTCATATCTTATATGTTTTGTTCTTCCAACCCTAAAACCCTGTTCATATTCAGATTTTGAAGGAATAATACAGATGAAACAACATTAAGTCGGATACATAAATCGAAGATGGATAAAGAGTTCATAAATTTTATTTACTAAATGAAGACACAGGAGAATCAACACTGAAAAGGGAAATGAAAAAGAATGGACTCACCTCTTGTGTACCAAGTGAACCTGACCGAAATTCAAGGAGAAGGGGACTTCCCATGCCCCGGTTGCGGAGTCGTCATATCTCCTGAAGACGAAACTGAAGACACTTACCGAATAATCAATACTAAGGTTAATGGTCAAGACCTAGAAGAATTGGTTATTCAGTGCAAAAAGTGTAAAAGCAATATTCGCTTGGTCGGGTTCAATGTTCCTGAAATAGGCGATCTTTAGGGGAAGCTTCTGCAGCCTCGCAAAGATTGGTTTTTAAGTTTCTAGCTCATCGTGATTTTTACATCGTCTAAGTTGTAGGTCATTTCGGTCTCCCAACGTACAGTAATTCCCACGGCGACCCAAACTTCTTCGCTCGAACCCGTATTCATAGTTGCTGTATGGCTGTAACGTTTCCATCCAGCAACTTCGTTAGCTTGCCCAAGGACCGTAAAGTCTGCTTCAACTTCGGGATTGATGGTTCCGGCGAACCCGACAACGTCCGCTATCACATTGAAGCTTTCGGTTTCACTGTAAAATTCAAAAGAAATCTCAACTTGAATCTGCGAGTTTTTTTTCACAGGCAGCTCTCTTTCAATCCAGACTGTGCCGTCGTCTTGCCTCCCATCAATGTATAGCTCCAAAGAATATTGTCCAGATTTCACAGGAGAAGTCAATCGGGAAACGTTCCAGTCAACAGCGGAACCCGGATTGTTCGGGTCTTGAGGAACATCAGCGTCCCCCTCCCATTCGCCGAAATCCTCTTCAAAGCTTTCATTGTATATGACCTGTTTAGGACAAAAATACCATCCAGCCAGAGCGCTGATCACGATTAGGATCCCGATAACGCCTAATTTGAGACCCAGTCTCATTTAGGTAACTCCTCATGAAGCAATAATTTAGGTTATAAATAATACTATGTTTTAGAACAGTTGGGAAATCGAAAGATGGTGGGTGTTCTACCAGAAGCACGGGATATATTTTCTCACTGAAAATTTGACGCCCATTCTTTCTGCCAACTCCTTGACCTTTGCAAGGTCCACCTCAGGAATGGTTACGGCTGTTGCTTCTGTTTCTAAGCCTTCTTCTTTAGCCTTTTTGATGAACTCCAAGACGTTTTCATAGGCATCTCCGAATACAGGGTTGCAGATTTCGTTGTATGTTGCCTTGTCGTGTGCATTCAAGCTTATGCTCACCTTGTCCACACCTGCCTCCTTCAACTCCCGCACCACATTTCTTCCTTTGTTCAGTAAGTATCCTTGGCCATTGGTGTCAACCCTAACAGTCTTCCAATAATTCTTCTTCACCCATCCAGTTACTTCCAAAACAAGATCCAGCCTTTCCAAAGGTTCTCCGAAGCCGCAGAAGACAACCTCCTCCCAACTCTTTCTATTTATTACCTTTCGCAATTCTTCGATTACCTCTTCTGAGGTTGGTTCCTTTTCCAGTTTCAGGTTGAATTCTTGAACACCGTTCTTGAATTTTCGGAAACAGAAATAGCAGCGGTTGGAGCATCTGTTGGTTATGTTTAGGTATAAGCTGTTGCCAAGCCAGTAGACGACACTTGGGTTTCTCTTGCGGGCGTGCATTTAGGTTGCATATATCCATTCTTCTTCTTGTGCTTTTTCCTCTTCTTCGAAGTCGTCTTCCGTAAAGAAATCCTCTTCAGGAGAATTATTGCTTTCCCTTTCAACTTTTAACCATTTTTCTCTTTTACGTTTACCACGAATGTCGAATCCCATCATCAGAAGATAGGGTATTGACAAATAAGCCGCGGCTAATGCTGGATTTTGGAACAATGGCGCTAAGCCGAGGATCTGGTCCATGGCTCCGCTGAATCCGATAAGGGCATCTTGAATTACGAATGCCAAAACAGATAATGTTAGGCACACGCCGAATTGGACTAGGACGCCTCTCTCCTTTCCCAGAATCAACGAAGGAATAACTGATGACAAAAGGAAGATCCATGCAAAAGAATGAATGTAATTATGTCCAACCTGGAAGCCAACCAAGCGCCGATTGTAGGTAAGTATGTTGTGATGTGCGCCGTGACAGTTGTCACTGTTGTTTGGTGAAAAACTGGTAGCTGGTTATCAGGACCCAAGCTACGGAGATGTATAGAGGTGTTAGTATGGCGGCTTTTCCCAAATGTTTTCCCCGTTACTCTATTGGGATGTATTATTTCTTAAGTATTACGGCATCATAATACATTACAGCAAACAACAAATCCAAAATCACAAAAACAAAAAAGAAAAAAATTCGGCACTAGATTACAGGCTAGCAGCAACCAGCCAAGTTTCAGCAGTGAACAGCGCTTACTTGAAGGGCGCTTGCGACATTTGCTGACGACGCTGTCAGTTGCCCGAAATACGTAGAGATAAGGACTAGCGGTTGTTGGCTAGCTAGCGTTTCAAGGTGATTTCGATTGTTGAAATCATCCTCGAGTTGCTTTCTCCTTCCCTAGGCGGCATCTCTTCGGTTCCGATGGCGATTT